>MFNH01000040.1:187091-212847 GCA_001781995.1 Candidatus Levybacteria bacterium RBG_16_35_11
TCAATTAATTTAATTCCAGGAATAATAATCTGCAAATCTCCATTTGGAAAAAGATTTCCTCTTAAAGAAGCTTGTTGAGCTCTCTCTAATCTGTCATCTGCCCATTCGTACTGTTCATAGTTGTCCTGTTCAAACGCAGATAGAGGACAAACTTCTACTTTTGCATCAGACATTGTTATAGAAGGTCTATCAACTAAAGACTCTCCTCTTTGGAGAGCAAAAACTTCATCCCGGCTTAATCCAATCTTTATTTGCCTATCACTTCTCTCTATAAGCATGCAGCTGATTATATCATTTTGAGGCTAATCCGAAGCTGGCTGTTCTTGATGATTTCCGAACTTATGAGTGGGAGAATGCTGAGACAGTTTATAGAAAAACGCAGGAGTTTCTTACGAATTCAGAAACCATTCTTAAACACCTTTAAATGTAGCTAGTAAAGATTTCACTTGCAACGATTGCGTTATTTCAGGAGTAACAAATGTATAAAAATATTTCGTATCTTTCGTTACATACCATATCCCAGCTGCAAGATCTGGATCTTTAAAACTAACAAATTCTTTTATTCCATCATAATTACCAATTTTATATGCATTTATATTGGATATAGCTGCCATATCTGCTGGAGTAACTGTATCCCTAGCAAAAGCAGCTAAATCTTCATTCCCAGCCTTTACATTAGAAGTAATTAAAATAGACATAATTTTTTGAGTACCATTAAATACATCTATTGTTAAATCTTTTATTTGCTCTGATGCTCCCGCGTCAAGTCTCCTGCCCTGCGAAACTGTCCATTCGGTAGGATATTTTATTGAATATCCATAAGATTTATTTATATATGTTTTCCAATTTGCAGTTTCATCAACTGTAGAACAAGGACTAAATTCACAATTATTAGCTGGGTCTCTTGAGACATAGGAACCATCAGGGCATTGTTTTACATCGGCCGTGCAGTCAATAAACATTCCTTTTGAGATTTCAGGCGTAATAGTTGGGCTTATTTCTGTTTCTGCTAGTTTTTCATTACCAATATTGTCTCTTACCCCTAAATAATAAGCACTTGTTCCTACTATACCCAGAACAACTAACGCTACGAGGATAATTAAAATAGTTCTTGTTTTATTAGATTTTGGAGGTGCTTCTTGAACAGGTTGAGAAACAGGAACTTCTGGTTGAATAGGTTGTGTTGGAATATTAAGCTCCATACATTTAGTTTTTCAAATCTAGGAAGTGAAGTCAAATTGAAGCCAATCCGAAGCTGGGAGACCAGGATTCGAACCTGAATAAACAGATCCAAAGTCTGTTGTCCTACCATTAGACGATCTCCCAATATGCACATTATATCAGGAATAAATCTTTATTTGAAGTAGAGTATTATTTACAATAACCCTTACAATTATACTTACAATTTGATATGTCAAGGCTATATTTACAAATATACTTACAAATACCTTGACAAATAAAGCTTTTTTTGCTATAATATTCCTAATGCTCGATCCTAAGTTTACATATACCCCAAAAATTGTCAATGAACTTTCCCAAATTGAAAGGCTTTACGGTCAGCTAATGACCGAGGAGCTTATTCCGTCTCTTACCTTAAAGCTTTCTCAGGAAAACCAAATCTTGGCAACTCATTATTCAACCAGCATTGAAGGAAATCCGTTATCTCCAAAAGAGGTAACCAATATCGTTCTTAACGATAAGATCCCGGTTACAAAATCGGAAAAAGAAGTTAAAAACTATTTTGCGGTTTTAAACAGGATTTTTATCCTTTCTAAAAAGAATACACCAATTTCAAATGATTTAATAAAATCGCTTCACCATCAACTTATGGAGGGGATTGAAGAGAAAGATTTAGGAAAATTCAGAAACAGCCCTGTTTTTGTAGGCCATAAAACAAAATTAGAAATTGTCGTAAAACATAATCCCCCATACCATACGGAAAAAGAAATAACTAAAGCCTTATCCTTGCTAATTTCCTGGCTTTATCAAAATGACGATTTGCATCCTTTACTTAAGGCAGGAATTTTCCATCATCAGTTTGCATACGTTCATCCTTTTTTTGACGGTAACGGAAGATTAGCCAGAATCTTAACCGCTTATTATCTTCTTATAAGGCAATACGAAGTCGTTAAGTTTTTTATCCTTGATGATTATTATGATATTGACAGACAGCTTTATTCGGATAAGCTACACAGCGCAGATAAAAAAGATGAAACTGTTTGGCTTGAGTATTTTTTGGAAGGGATCGTCTATTCGCTTCAGGCTGCAATGTCAAGGATTAATGAATACAAAAAGAGTAATTTTGAGGAAATTACCGGGGAAAAACGGGTTTTGGTTACCACAAGAGAAGAGGAAGTTTTAAATATTGTAATTGATAAGAAAGCTGTTAAAACCTCAGATATCCAAGACGTATTATCTGTTTCCCGCCAGCAGGCACATGCGCTTTTATCTTCATTGGTAAAAAAAGGTCTTCTAAAAAAGTACGGGAGCACTAAGAAAAGCTACTACAAACTTCAGAAAACTAGCAAGAGCTAGCCCCTATTGACCAGATGTTCTTAGCTAATTTCTTTTATTTGTGTTATAATGAGTAAGTTGCAGATTGTATGTAAGTACATCTGCTTACATTTGATTTAGTTTCTTAAAGATAAAGATATCTCACTATTTCCACAGGATTCGTATCTTCACTGATTAAACGACTTCATTTTTTAAGCAGAGGTATTTGTATATAAATTAATCATAAAAAGAAAGGAGGAAAATAAATGACAAATAAATTATTTGTAGGAAGTCTCGATTACGCTGTCACTGATTCACAGCTCGAAGAGCATTTTGCACAAGCAGGCCAAGTCTTATCGGCAAAGGTTATCATAGACAGAAATACGGGACAGGGAAAAGGTTTTGGTTTTGTTGAAATGTCAACAGCTGAAGAGGCAAAAACAGCAATGGATAAGCTAAACGGATCACAACTAAACGGGCGTCAAATTGCAGTAAAAGAAGCTAAGCCTCGAGAAGAAAGATATTAACCTATTGTCCTAAATCCTAATCTTTTTCTAATAGAGGACTCGATTACGCGTTGACCGACAACTATATCATGTCTTATCTGCTCAGGTATGGGTAATTTTTGAATCTGTCTAAAAGTAAACCAGGAAAATATCTTTTTTTTACCTTTAAATTTTCCCCGTTTGGAGACGTTAGCATAGTATATGTATATTTTTTTGTTTTTTCCAATATTGAAGTAATCATAAACAGGGTGAATAAAACTAGGCTTAAGTTTTAGTTTCAAATGTGAATTTATTATTCTAAGAAACGCTTCCTCAAAATTTTCCTTCTTTTTATTGCTTCCGCCAAGCAAAGACCATACGTTATCATTGTTGGCAGAATTTATTTGCTGCAAGAGAATTTGCTGGGACCGAGGGTGATATAGAAATCCACTTGCATAAAAATCTTTATGCATTATATTCATTATACTACAAAATTAGGGAAAAAGGTTGAGGAATCATAAATCTTAGGTTTTTTTAGCTTTACAAACGTGGTAAAATGAAGCTAGATGAAAAAACCCCTGATTACTATATTTTTATTTCTTTTAGTAACAATTAGTTCTTTTGTATTTTTTCTTGAAACAAGGGGCAAAAAAATAACTATTACTTCTCCTCTCCCTAGTTTTTTAACCAGGACAAACAACAGTCAAGCTTCAACTCTTAATCTGTGGTTACCGCAGATATTTACAATCGTTAATCAAGGCGCACCCGAAATAACGGCAAAGTCTGCTTTGGTCTATGACCTTTCAACAAATAAAACGTTGTATGAGAAAGGCGCAAGCGAAAAATTGCCGGTTGCCTCTCTCACTAAGATTATGACCGCAATAATTGCCTTGGAGAATAAAAAAGATGACGATAAATATTTAGTTTCTAAGGAAGATATTGTCGGAGAAGACTCAATGGGTTTAAAAGAAAACGAGATTTTAAGCTTAAGCGAACTTTTGTATGGTTTAATTCTTCATTCAGGAAATGATGCAGCCGAAACAATTGCCAATAATTATAAAGAGGGGAGAGCAGGTTTTATAAAAGCAATGAATGATAAGGCAAAATCCATAGGACTTAAAGACACTCTGTTTTCCGATCCAAGCGGATTAGGATATGACGGTGATGGTTATTCAACCTCCTATGACCTGATGGTTATTACCAATTATGCTTTAAGCTTTCCTAAGTTTGCAGAAATTGCCAAGACATCTTCGTATAATATTGCCAAAACCGAAACTCATCAGGAGTACCAACTTGAAAGCGAAACTAATCTTTTAACTACTTATCCTGGGGTAAAAGGAGTTAAAACAGGCTATACAGAGGAAGCTGGGCTTTGTCTTATTACATATCTAGATTACGAAGGACATCGTATTATTGGTATTATTCTTAATAGCACAGATAGAAGAGGGGATATGAGGCAACTTTTAGATTACGGGCTAATTCAGCTTGGTATAAAACCTCCTCCTCACCCCGAAGCCTAAGAATTGTACCGCGAGAGAGACTCGAACTCTCACGTCCTTACGGACAAAGGCTCTTAAGGCCTTCGTGTCTACCATTCCACCACCGCGGCGCAGCTTATATTTTACCTTAAAAACAAACTCCATTCAACCAAATATATATTCTTAGTTTTTTATTTCATGGGTCTTACTTTTACTTAACAATGCCCATTTATCATTAATTACATGTTAACTAATTCGCCTATTACTGCAACAATTCGGGTTACCGATTTGAAAAAGGCAAAAGATTTTTATCAAAATAATTTGGGACTAAAGCTGGAAACGGAAAATCCACTGGGTGATTTATTGTTTAAGGCAGGAGGGGGACTAAATTATATATTTACGAAGGCCCGCCTTCAAAAGCTGAGCATACTCAGGCAGGATTTGACGTTGATGATATAGAGAAAGAAACAGAGGAGCTCTCCCAAAAAGGGGTCGTCTTTGAGCAATATGATCTTCCAGGAATTAAAACGAATAAATTGGGAATTGCAACAATGGGAGATTTCAAAGCAGCATGGTTTAAAGACCCCGATGGGAATATCCTCGCCATAAACCAAAAGCCTTAATTTTAATCTTCAGTGAATAATACCTTTGAATATACTCTTGACAATATGTTCTAAGGTAATGTATACTTATCATAAGTTAATATGATTAATACTACATCTATTACTGATTTAAAACAAAATATGGCAGGGATAATAAAAAGGCTGCGCGAAGAAGGGAAAAGCGTTGTAATTCTGCAAAGATCACAAGCAGCAGCTGTATTAGTAGACCCTGATTATTATGCACTATTGGAAGATACCCTGGAAACCTCAAGTGATCTAAAAGCTATTGAAGAACGCAAGGATGAACCCACTGTTTCTTTTGAAGAAGTATCTAAGAAACTAGATTCTAAATGAAAATCCTATTTGTTAGGTCTGCAGAGAGAGAACTTCTTCGCCTTAACAGAACCCTGGGCAAAAGAATAATTAGGCAAATCGGTTTATTAAAAAATAATCCTTATAGTCTGAATAGTCAAAAATTAGAAGGTGGTAATGGTTATAGAGTTAGAGTTGGCAACTACAGAATTATCTATACTGTTAATAAGTTAAATAAAACTGTACTTATAATAAAAATTGGGCACAGAAGAGAAATTTATAGGTAGTAACGTTAAATCTGGATTCCTCTTTGCTAAAGTTTTAAAACATGTTAAAGTAAAATTATGGCCCATGCTTTTTATCGCCCTAAAAAGAAAAAGGAGAGGAAACTTTTGGACGAGCTTATATACCCTATTGGATTTATTTCTCCGATTATGACAATACCTCAGATATTGGATGTCTGGATTAACAATGGTAAACAAGGTGTTTCTGTTTATACCTGGGGCGCCTATGGCTTTGTCTCTTTCTTCTGGATCCTTTACGGATTGCATCATAAGGAAAAGCCAATTATTCTAATTAACTTTTTTCTGTTTCTTATGGATTTTTCGATTGTTTACGGAGTTCTTTTTCATAAATAAAAGATAAATAATCACAAAAATTAAAGACCCCAGGGAAATAAAGTCTGAAACTAAATTTAGTTTTGTTTCCCTAAATTTTACCTCTACAATATGATTTCCTTTTGGAACATTAAATGTAATTAAACCCCTGTAATTTGGATCCTGAAATTGGATTGGCACTTCTTTTCCATCTATTTTTACATGCCAGCCCGGAAAGTAAACTGTATTATCAACTACCCCTGAGTCTTTTTTTGTTTTTGTTTCAAATATATGAAGATTTGATTTCCTAGTAATCTGTTTAAATTTTCCTCCTGAAAAAATTTCCAAAGGTGCTTTGGGGAACTCTCCGAAATCTCCGGCTGTCCAAATTGAAGTTGCCTCTCCAAAATAATAAGTGGTGTATCTGTAATTAAGATAAAATGAATCGCTTTTTTGGGGAATTTGCCTTGTTTGTATTAAAAAAAAGCTTGGAACAATTATGAAAACGATGATTAATAAAAAAAATATCTTTTTCTTAAGAAGAGAGTTTATAACATAAGTTGCTAGAACCGATGACGCAAAACTGGACAAAACCATCATTCTCCAAGGAAATTGAAATAGTTTCAAAAAAGAGCTTTTTTGCCAAATAAAACTTGAGATACTATTTGAGAGAAAGATTCCCAAAGCAAAGACAAAAAGCCAAAAAATTATATTTTTTCGATTATAAGAAAGCTTAATGATTAGAAAAAAAGATGCTAGGCTTAGGACAAAAAGGGGGATGCTAACCTGCGGCGACAATCCGCCTTGTTCATTAACATTTGGACCAAATCCCCATGGAGAATATATTAATTTCCAAATACTTGCGAAGTGAATCTTATAAATATCTCCTGTAAGAAGGGAGGCATTTATATATTTTCCATATAAAAGAGCAGGTATCCAGAAAAAGGCGGCAAGAGAAATACCTAAGGTGAAAAAATAAAAAATGTTAAGAAGATCTTTTTTCTCTTTTAGATTCAGGATCCCATAAGCTAAAAGAATAAAAGCAAATAAAAAGCTAACCGAATTGTGTGAGAGTATTAAAAATGCAAAAACAATTCCTCCAAATACAGAGTGTTTAAAAGCTTTTTCTTTAATTATTTTATCAATGAAGTAAAAACATAGCGGCAAAATTGCAACTGCTAAAATTTCCCCAATTCCTCCCCTGACATACATGTTTAAGATATGGTAGGGAACAAGGCCGTAGATTATTGAACCGGCAATTGCTACTTCTTTTCTAAAATGTTCTTTTGTCCAAATATAAAAAGAAATAAAACTTAAAATAAAAGAGAAACCTACAATAAATTTATACGTATTCTCAAAGCTTGCTCCTAAAAGATGAAGAAAAATTGCAATAATTCCGGGAAGTGGGTAAAAAAAGATAAAAACAGGAGAACCATATCTATAATTTAAATCACCGGCCCAACGAAGCGGAAATTGTCCATCTAAAAAAGATTTGTAATAAGCGGCAAATCTAGCAACATGTGCCTGACCATCGTGACTTAGATAAAAACTTGAACTAAAAAGAGGGACAAGACCAATTAAGACAACTAAGATTAAGACAATAAATAAAAGCTTTTGTAATTTCACATTTAAAAAGTAGCACAATATTATATCTTCTACAAGTTATTTAATGTTGTCTAATTTAACCTATTTAAAGCTAAATTTTAATAATTTTGCTATAATACAGATGTAAAAGCCTGCTTAGGCTTACTTTTGCCTTTTCATCCGCCTAGGCGGAACGGCTCACAGAGTGCCTGAACAGCAGGGAAAGCGAGGGGAGAGGTCATGATGTATTGGAACGGATTCGGCAACATGATGGGATGGGGATGGCCTGGATTTTTCTTAGGACCGTTTTTTATGATTATTTTCTGGATTATTATCGCTATCATAGTAATTCTTCTTTTCCGTAATTATGGAGAAAGATCAAATGCTAAAACAGAGAGTTCAGCAATGGATATTTTAAAAGAAAGATACGCAAAGGGTGAAATAAACAAAAAAGAATACGAGGAGAAGAAAAGGGACATAAATAAAGATTAAAATAAATTTCAGTATGAACGAAGTTTTTTTAAACCCAGAAATCTACGGATTTTACTATTTTATAAAGCAAATAAAAGGCGTTGATCTCTCCTTAATAAAGCAGGCAGTTTCTATTTATGATATTAGCTTAGGACAAAAATACATTCCAGAGAACAATTTAATTGAGTATGTTAATTCTCAAGAAAAATACGTTACATTGGGGGCAGCTGACCAAAACAGATTATTCGGAGTAGGTGTTTCTTTTGTCGCTTCCGACATAGAAAGATCAAACTACAACAAAGAACTAAATCAATTTGAAAAAATTTTAGATTTAAATGACTACAAAGTTGGAATTATTAAATCTATAGCTGTTTTACCCGATTTTAGGCACCGTGGAATAGGAACAAGTATTACGATGAAATCCGAGCAAAAACTTATTCAGCTTGGTTCAAATTTATTATTTGCAATTTCCTGGGATTCCGAAAGACCCGATTCTTCAAAAAGAATGTTTGAAAAATTAGGCTATGAGAATGTTTCGACAATTAAAGATTATTGGACAAAAGACAGTACTCTCAAAGGATACGAATGTCCAAGATGTGAAAAAATTTGTCACTGTCAAGCAATATTTTTTCTAAAACATGTTAATTAATTTTAGAATTTATTCATTATCTTTTTTTGCTATCCTTTAAAATGAAATTTTCAATATTTCTTTTATCATGCAAAGATAAAAAAGAAGCTGAGAGAATTGAAAAAAAATTATTTGGTGAAAAATTGATAATTTGTTCAAAAAAAATAGAAGTGAACTCTTCGTATTTGTGGAAAAAACAGATAAACAATGGCTCTGAAGTTCTCCTGTTAATGGAATCCTATAATGAATACTTTGAACGAATAAACAAAGAGGTAAGAAAGCTGCATAGTTATGAAACTTATACATTATACTCAGTTCCCATAGGAAAGATGACTAAAGAAGCAAAAAATTGGATAAAAGAAGAGTTGGGATAACATACCATGAGAAGATTTATTTTGCTCTTTATTTTAATTTTATTATTAGTTTTTCTGTATCTTTTTTTCCAAAAAAATATATCTTCTCCGAGCAAAACACCTCAAAAGATACAAACAACAGGAGTGGAAAATCAAAAAAATGTCGATATTTCAGAAACCTTGGTTATTGCAAAAGAATTAGATACCCCTTGGGAAATAGTTTTTTTACCAAACAAAGATATACTTATTACAGAGAGACCGGGCAGGGTAAGAATTATGAATAGTGGAATACTAAATCCTAAGCCTGTTGCAACATTTGAAAAAGTAAGGGAAATTGGAGAAGGGGGACTGTTGGGGATGACTCTTCATCCAAAGTTTGAGTCTAATAATTATATCTATTTTTATTACACATATGGTGGGAATTTAGGAAGCACCTTAAATAGAGTAGTGAGAATGACTTACAAAAATAATGTTTTAAGTAACGAAAAAATTATTGTTGATAATATTCCGGGAAATTCAAATCACAACGGAGGAAGAATAAAATTTGGACCGGACAATTATTTATATATTACAACAGGCGATGCCCAAAATCCTTCTCAGGCACAAAACACCAATACACTGGGTGGAAAAATACTGCGCGTAACCGATAGTGGAGAAAAGGTTAAAGATAATCCTTTCACAAATCTGGTTTATTCCTATGGACACCGTAATCCACAAGGTCTTGCTTGGGACAAGAATGGTAATCTTTGGGAAACAGAGCATGGTCCGTCGGGATTATGGCCAAATTGCTGCCAGGATGAATTAAACAAAATTATAAAAGGAGGAAATTACGGATGGCCTGAGAGTGTTGGTGATAAAGTGTTACCAGAAACCATCGCCCCTATTCTTCAATCAGGCGGGAACACTTGGGCCCCTTCGGGCACAGCGTTTTTTAGCTCCTCTGTCTTTTTTGCCGGACTTAGAGGAAAAACACTCTATGAAGCTTTTATCCAAGGTGATCAAGCAGTGCTTAGGGAACATTTGAAAGGTAGTTTTGGAAGAATACGTAACGTTACAGTCGGCCCTGATAAGATGCTTTATATTTCAACCAGCAATCGCGATGGACGGGGAAATCCAGCAGTAGACGATGATAGAATTATAAAAATCAATCCCGCAAAACTCTAAATAAACTCAGCTTCCTAGCACTTGCTTTAAAGTGTATATTTTTGTAAGTTATAAGTAGAGGATGCACAGTCAAGGAATCGTCAAGCTTTCAAAAACTAACGAGGTAAACCCCAACTATTTTGTTACTTTAGAAGACTACAAAAAAATTACTTTTAGGAAGGAAATGAGGCTTCTTCAAAAATTGGTAAAAGAATTTAAGGGTAAAAGAATCAGTTTTATAAATGCTACACCCCAGGGTGGAGGAGTAGCCATTATGAGACATGCCTTAATAAGGCTTTATAAATTGCTTAAGGTAGATGCTCACTGGTATGTCTTAAAACCTAACGAGCATGCTTTTAACATTACAAAAAGAAAATTTCACAACATACTACAAAATGTTGCACAGGATAATATAAGACTTACAAAAGACGAAATGAGATTTTATAATAATTGGATTGGGAAAAATGCAGAGTTTTTTAAAAACGTTTTTAAGAACTCTGATGTAATTGTTATAGATGACTCTCAACCTTCGGGTTTAATTTCCTTTATTAAAAAATATAATCCTAATGCGAAAGTAATTTATAGATCTCATATTCAAATCGTAAGTAAACTGGTAAGAAATAAAAAAACTCCCCAAAATATTTCCTGGAATTTCATCTGGAATAACATTAAAGACGCAGACTGTTTTGTTGCTCATCCGATAATCGATTTTGTCCCGGAAAATGTCCCAAAGGAAAAAACAGTGTTTATGCCGGCAACCACAGACCCGTTAGATGGGTTAAATAGGGAACTAACAAAAAAAGAAATTCTTTATTTTTTAAGAATATTTAACGAGATACTGATTAGGCAGGAGGGTCAAAAAAAACTTGATCTAAAAAGGCCGTTTATTGTGCAAATTGCCCGCTTCGATCCTTCTAAAGGGATTTTAGATGTGCTTGAATCTTATCGAAAGTTAAGGCTAATGCCCGGTTTGGAATCTCCTCCTCAATTGGTAATCTGCGGAAACTCTTCTATAGACGATCCCGATGGAAAACCCGTATTTAACGAAATAATTAAATTGCTAAAAAACACAGAATATAAAAAAATAGCAGAAGATATAAAAGTAATCAGACTTCCTCATATGGATGACGTTTTGAACGCTTTGCTTAGAAAATCAACTTTTGCGCTTCAACTCTCAACTAAAGAGGGTTTTGAAGTAAAAGTTACGGAAGCTTTAATGAAAGGAAAACCAGTGATTGCTTATAAAACCGGAGGAATTCCTCTGCAGATAAAAAACAAAATAAATGGATTTTTAGTAGAGGTAGGAAACACTTCAAAAGTTGCAAAGCATATGCATGATTTATTAACTAATGAAAATCTTTACAGGAAAATGAGTAAATTAGCAAAAAAGTATGCAAATAGAGATTATTTAACTGTTCCAAATGCAATTTGCTGGCTTTATCTGGCTAATCAATTAACTAAAAACGGGGCTGTGGTAGGAAACTATTCATTTGTTAAAAAAAGAGCGGAAAGAGAATATGTTTTAAAATAAGTTTTCTTACTTTAAATGCCCGTTTTTTCTGGCTTTAACTCTTCTTTCCTTTTCAGCTTCCTTTTCCTCCTTTAGCTTTATCCGTTTTTCCTCCTGCCTGTCTTTTTCCTCTTGGCAAGAGATGTTTGAACAGCGGTAAATTGTTAATGTTTGAGGAAAATGTGAACCTTCTGTTTTTTCCGTTACCCTTTTTACAAGTATTAGTTCTGATCCGCATTGGTAGCATTTCGGGGAATTAGTCTTCACGGTTCGCCAATTATACCATTACGAACAAAAATAAACAAGTTTATTTCTGTTTTCTTGTTAAGAATTCTAATAAAAATCTTATAAATATTTTACAAATCGTAGTATAATATTTGGAAAGAAAGGAGGGGATATGCCAAAAGCAAAGAAGGGGGAGAAAACAGAAGAAAAATCCAAACAAGAGACCTTTAAGGTTGAAGGTGTAAAGCTTCTGGGAAAGATAAAAGAGATAATTAGAGAAGGAAATGTTAGAAGCATTATAATTAAAGATAAAAACGGAAAAGAGATAATTCAAATTCCTTTAACCTTAGGTGTAATTGGAGTTGCAGTTGCACCAATGTTTGCAGCAGTCGGTGCAATCGCAGCCTTAGTTACGGAATGCACTGTAACAGTAGTTAGGGAAAAATAACTATTTCCTTGTGTATAAACCGAGTAGTTCCGCTTTTTTGACAATATGATTCTGGATTGCCGCTTCAACTTCCCTGTTACTTATCTTCTCTCCTGTTAGTGACAAAGTAATATCTAAAGCGTAAAGTTTGAAAAAATAGCGGTGAGTGCCGGAAGGGGGACACGGACCAACATATTTAACCCCACCCCCATTATTTAATCCTAAAGTTGAACCAGAAGGGATTGAATTCTCTTTTATTTCTGTAATTTTTGGGTCAATGTTAAATATAACCCAGTGGGTGAATGTCCCCATTGGAGCATCAGGATCATCCATTATTAGAACTAAACTTTTTGCCTCTTTTGGAATATTTGAAAAAGTTAAAGGGGGATTAATGCCTTCTCCATCGCAAGTATATTTACTTGGAATTTCTTTGTTATTTTCAAAGATAGGACTTTTAATTTCCATATTCGCCTCCTTTCCGGTTATATTTATTTTAGGCCCGTTTTGCTTATTAATTTTATTTTGTCTTCCTAAGCTTGTCAAGCAAAGCTTACCTCTGTTAAAATTGAAGGCAAGAAGCCCAGGTGGCGAAATTGGTAAACGCGCAGCGTTCAGGACGCTGTGATCGTAAGATCTTGGGAGTTCGAGTCTCCCCCTGGGCACACTTTGTGGTAAAATATGAAAGCGCGGATGTGCTGAAACCGGTATACAGGCATGCTTGAGGTGCATGTGCTTTAAAAAGCGTGGAGGTTCGAGTCCTCTCATCCGCACTCTATATTAGTTCTTCGCAAATCTTGCTTTTTCGAGGTCTAGGATCAAGCTCATAATCGATAATTTGTTTTGAAGCTTTCTTATAATCACCAATTTCTCCAATTGCAATAATAATGTATGGTTCAATGTTTTTCCCTAGTTTGAAAATTTGCTTTACTTTTTTCTTATCAAACAAGGCCATTTGTCTTGAATAGTAACCTAAATGCCTTGCTTGAATAACTAAAGAAAAAGTTGCCTGGCCTAAATCATACTCACCATATTTGGGTTGATTTTTTAAATCAACGCAGGCAAGAATTAATAGAGGTGCTGTTTTAGCCCAGTTTTGATTGTAGGGATCTAAAGTTTCAAAAAGTTTTTTATATCCTTCTGTTGGTTTTTGTGCATGGTAAAAGTACCAAGGTTGCTTATTTCTGCCAGAAGGAGCCCATCGAGCAGCTTCAAATATGCTATTTATATCTTTTTGTGGAATTTTCTCTTCCGAATAAAACCTCGGGCTCCAGCGAGTCGCAATTTCCTTAATAACCTTATATTTTGGCTTAGGCAAATGAATTTTAAAAATCTTATCTCGAATTATCATAATTATTATCCATTGCTTTCTTTATCACTGCTTCTGCCAAGAGTTGAGAGGGATTTATAATATTGGCTTCACTTGCTCTCTCTCCAAGCAATATAGGTATTTCCGTGCAACCTAGGATAACTCCATCGACCCCTTGTTTGTTAAAATAATCCAATGCATCATAGGCAATCTGCGAACCATTCTTAGGATCTCCTCCTTCTTGAATAAGGTAAACTCCTTCATTATCTAATTTCCTAGCCAATTCTTCCGGCAAGATTATTGATTCAACTCCTATTTCCTTTAGTGGACCTTGGTAAAGTCTATCTCTTATTGTTACCCCAATAGCTATTAACCCTACTTTTTTGCATTTTCTTTTCTTAACTTCTTCAATTGTTAGGTCAACTAGGCTTAGCAATGGTTTTCCGGCCGCTTTTTCAATTTGTTTTTTGAATAAATGCGCAGTATGGGAGCCAAGAATTATAAATTCGGACTTTTCTCCAACAAATCGAGCAGCTTCCAAGAGAGTGGAGGAAGGCTCTAGTTTTTCAGGATAACTTCCGTCGGGATTAAGAACCATCGGGGCTTTATTTATTGAATAAAGTATTATAGGCGGATAACCGCGGTTTCCATATTGAGGAACCAGATAAGCAACAGATGCATCTTTAATTCTTTTAAGAATATCAATAGTTGCGATTAAGCTCATTCCGCCTATAAACCCAACAGATCTCATCGGTGGAACTTCCGATTCGTGCTTTGCGACAATTCTTTCTGTCATAACAACATAACAATATGATTATATCATTGTTAATCATTGATGTTGGATTGCCATATTTTACCCTCGCTGGTATAATTTATGGACGGGCTCTTAGCTCAGTTGGTTAGAGCGCCTCGTTTACACCGAGGAGGTCAGAGGTTCGAGTCCCCTAGAGCCCACAATATTGTATAATATAGTTTCTAATGCCGAGGTAGCCAAGGTGGTCACGGCGGGTGTCTGAAGAACATCAGATCTCAGTTCGACTCTGAGCCTCGGCACTTAGTATAACGAATATTTTAAAACCTCTTTTAATTGTCTAATTGTCCCTTGGGATGTATAATCACGGGTTATGGAAAGGAAAAGACCAGGACAAGAGCAATACGTTCAAACAAGATGTGAGAAGCTTCTGAATTTAGGAAGCGCAATAATTGAAGAGCTTAATATTGACACACTCTTCTTCCTAGAGAAATCTGAGGTTGAAATCGCTCGTTACGCACTAAGTCAGACATTTATAGAGATATTACCTGAAAGCACACAAAGGAAATTATTCAAAAGAAGATCCATTTCTTCCCCTTTTTCTCCTTCAAAAGAAGAGTTCCATGAAATTAACAAAATAGCAGATAATCAGCTTTACCAGAGACTTCAAGAGTTATTGGAAGAAGCTGAAGATAGTCAAAGAGCTAAGCTTATCGTTTCTGCCATGGAAGACCTGTCTCCCAAGCTAAAGATAGACGCCAAGCCTAAGGGAATAGGACGTTTTAAAATTGACCAAAGAGCTGTGGGTAATTGGGCATGGGAATGGAAAAATCAATTTGATCTTCTCGACGATAAGAGAGAAGAAAGATTAATAGTTGACCTTATATCTAACTTTCCAAATCATTTTTCTTTAATTGTTGAAAGAACATGTGATCCTGATTGCGAATTAAACAAGAGAGCGCTGGTTGTTCTAACGAGAGAAGGTCTTCGTTGGGTTAAGTGGAGCAAACCAGGTCCATTTGAAGAAAGATTGGAGCCGATTCGACCTGAAAAACGTCCTCATTATTTGTTTAAGGCTGAGAAGGTAATTGAAGCTGCTAAGAGATAACTAAGGTCAAATATAAAAATATTTTTAAATTACTTCGTGAAAAAATTTTTAAGGGTAAACTTGACAAATTTTTTCTCTTTTTGTTAGAATTCATACTTCCGGACTAATGTTTCGGAAGCTATGATAGGGCAAGTAATCGTAGCAAACACACTGCCAATCTTGGGTTTGCTACTTGTAAATATTACTCAACCCCAAATAACTCCCACAGCCACATTAAATACACCAAAAGTCTCCTCCTTCACCCCCAAACAAGAAATTGTTTGGAGAGTTGAGGATAACGAGACCCTTTCGGGTATCGCACATAATTATTATGGAAATTTGAATTATTGGCCTGTTTTACTCTCTGATAATCCTTGGATTAAAAATCCGGATAATTTAATTTCCGGCTGGAAATTAAAACTACGACCTTTACCTTTAATTCTTAATGATGATGAACTAAAAAAGGAAAAGGTAATTTCTCAGGCGCCAAAATTAATAACTGCTACCCAAACTCCTTTTGTTAACCCTCAACCAACTAAGGCCAAAACAGCCCCAACTCCGTCTTCCAATTATGACGACGTTTATAAGGAAGCAGGCACAAAGTTTGGAGTCCCATGGCAGGTCCTTTATGGCTTACATTTAACCGAAACAGGTCTTAGAGAAGGTACCATATATAATGGGCAAGGAACAGGGGCAAGGGGACCGATGCAATTTATGCCTGGAACCTTTAATACTTATGCTGTTGACGGTGATGGAGATGGTGTGCCTAATATCGATAATGCCAAAGATGCAATTTACACAGCTGCAAATTTTATGGCTAAACACGGTTCGGTTTATAACGGATTAGTTTCCTATGGTGGGAACATTAATGGAACTTTAAATGCAGCCCGCTCCCGAGGTCTTCAAATGTAGTTGAGGCTCAATTGATTTTTTGATATACTGCAAGTTATTGCGGGCGTAGTTCACCGGTAGAACGTCTCGTTGCCAACGAGAAGGTAGTGGGTTCGATCCCCATCGCCCGCTCAGATTATACTTAATAAGTCATTTTTCCAACCCCCAAGGAATTTATCTCCTGGACAGGTTCGATCTTTCTTTACCTCAAGGTGTCCAAGAATTCTTGATGGCACTATTTTTGGGTATTTAGTCTTAATTAAATTAGCTGTAGCCTCAATTTGAACATGGGGAGGAGTAGAGTGCTCATAGTTTCCAGAAAGGGCAATTCCGACACTCCTGGTATTTATTTCTTGATTTGCTGATTGCCTTCCAACATACTTGTCTAGTAAAAGCTTCTCAACCCTTCCGTTAGCCCTTACAAGCCAAGTGTAGGCAAAAAACACCATTTTTCCATCTTTGAAATGCCCTGACCAGATTGGTTTTCCTCTTAATTTGTGCCCAAAAACGTCGTTTTTTAGGTACCAAAGCGCATATTGCCTTACTAAGCCTATTGCAGACAGCCTCTCCAGAGTTATATCGGGATCTTCTTCAGTATGATGAATTACTATGGTGTCTATTGGTTTTCTGTCTTTGTCAAAATTAGGCCCTTCTTTTGCAAGGGGGATTTGGTCTAAAATAAGCATTTCCTCGATAGTCCCATATAGCTCATGTCTTCTTGCCTTAAGAATAGGATCATCATGAACAACCGGAAAAAAGTCTTCTTTCAATTGATTTTCCAACCGAATGTACCAATCCGGGTATTTCAATGCCTTTTTAAACTCCTCGATTCTGCCTTTGCTTTCCACAAGCACAGCATAAATCTTCTAAATTTAGCTGTCAAATTAGGCTTAGAAAACTTGACATTTTAGACTAAAAATGACACCATTGTTTTAATGAAGAAGAAGTTAATTCTGCTCTTGGCTTCGTTCATTTTAACCCCAGCCTTTTTATTCTTCTGTATTATTTACTTCTCATATCAAAGTTTCGAAAACAACAAGTCAGATTATTTATCCTTACAAAACCAGGGAGTAGCTTTTGCGGCAATTCCCGATGATTTTATTATGGAAAGTGCAACAGTTGATAAGGATGCAAGAGTAGAGATATTAAGTAACTTTTTTGCAAAATACAAATCTGAGCTTGAGCCATACGCAGAAGACATTGTTGAAACTTCGGATAAATATGGACTAGATTACCGGCTTCTTCCTTCGATTGCAATGCAGGAATCAAATCTTTGTAAAAAAGCACCCAAAGACTCATTTAACTGCTGGGGTTTTGGGATTTACGGAAAAAAAGTAACAAGGTTTGAAAATTTTCCTCAAGCAATAGAAACTGTAACTAAAACGCTTGCGCAGGACTATGGAGGGATGGGGTTAATTACCCCAGAACAAATAGTAAAGCTTTATACCCCCTCAAGCAACGGAAGCTGGCAGAATTCAGTGAATTACTTCATAAACCAGCTTCAATAATTGCATATTTGAGACTGATTAGCCTTGATAGAGAAAATTTAGCTTCAATTTAACATAGGCCCATAGTTAACCACTTGACAAACCTATAGTCTTGTGTTAGAATTCTTTTTAGATCCTAAGGTAAGCGTCTCCAAATGCTTACGTTAGGATTTTTTTATGGCTTGGGTTCCAAGCCTTTTTTAATACTTATGAAAAAATATTTTATAACACTTATAGTTGTTTCTTTATTTATTTTAAGTTGCAAAACTTCTTTTGCGGAAGAGAAATCTTCTTTGCCTTCTGCAAAAGTTATGCTTGCAAATGCGGGAACTGATAAGATTACAGACAACCGTGCAAGGATTTTAAGAAAATTTTTAGAGGAATGGAATTCTCCGCTTTCTGATAACGCAGAAGATTTCGTAAGTTACGCGGATAAGTATAACCTTGACTGGAGACTTGTTGCCGCTATTTCAGGCCTTGAATCTACCTACGGTCATGCTATTCCACCCGGCTCATATAACGGATGGGGCTGGGGAATTTACGGCACAAATACACACTATTTTAACTCGTGGGAAGATGGAATTGAAACTGTTTCTAAAGGGTTAAGAGAACAATATATGGATAGTTGGGGAGCAACAAACGTTTATGAAATCGGAAGAATCTATGCTGCCTCTCCTACGTGGGCCTTGCGTGTTGATTCTAACATGGCAATTATTGCCGATTTTGCCCTTAGAAACCCCGATAGTACTCTTTCGCTTTCCCTTTAAATGGGGTATAATTACTTGTGCCTGTCAGGCTAACGTGACTTAATGCCAGGGTGGCGAAACTGGCAGACGCGCATGGTTTAGGACCATGTGGGGAAACCCTTGGAGGTTCGAGTCCTCTCCCTGGCACAAAAATTAAAATTTAAATTAAATATGATATCTGCAATTCAAAGACTGGAAGACGGAACAATTAGGCTTGAGATAACAATCCCAGCCACAGATATAATCAGGGCAAAAGAAGAAATAATCCAAGAATACGTAAAAAATGCCACTTTACCAGGCTTTAGAAAGGGAAAGGCCCCTAGAAAGTTAGTTGAAGAAAACGTTGATAAGGGAAAACTTAACGAAGAGATTTTAAAGAAATTACTTCCGGAATTTTACCTATCAGCTATAAAAGAGCATAAAGTTAACCCTGTTATAAGCCCTAAAATTAGAGTTGAGGAATTGACAGAAGGAAAAGACTGGAAATTTTCGGCTCTAACCTGTGAAGCACCTGAAATCGAGTTAAAAGATTACAAAGACAGTATAAAAAAGTTAACTGCCAAAGCAAAAATAATCATCCCTGGGAAAGAACAAAAAAGTGTTCCTTTTAATGAAATAGTTGCTGAGCTTTTGAAAAGCGTTTCTGTAAAGATCCCAAGGATAATAATTGAGCAGGAAGTAGATAGGCTACTTTCTCAGACCTTAGATGAAATAAAAAGACTTGGATTAACACTGGATCAATATTTAGCTTCAACCGGAAAAACTATTGAAGATTTAAGAAAAGAATATGAGCAAAAAGCCGAAAATGATGTAAAACTGGAATTTACTTTAGAAAAAATTGCTCAAACGGAGAAAATTACAGTGGAGGAAAAAGAAATTGAAGAAGCAATTAACAAAGCTCCTAATGATGCTGAAAGAAAGAATTTAGAATCCAATAGATATCTTTTGGCAAGTATTTTAAGGCAGCAAAAAACACTTGATTTCCTAAGAAACCTGTGATATAAAGTTCGTTGTACAACCTCAATTTAAAGGAGGTTTGTTATGGCAGGAAAAAAAACTAAACAATTTGATAAAAATCCTGTAGAAGTACGAAGAGATAACCCTTTTCAAGATATACGGGAAGTAAAAAATATTCCTCAAGCATTGACCGAAGAGGCAAAGTTAGGTATAAAATCAGCTTGGGAACAGATGTTCGGTCTAGGTGTTTATAAGGCCGCAGGCGAAATGTTTGAGGGACAGGAAATTGATTTGTCTGTAAGGAAAGAGAGAAGACCCGAGGCAAAACCTCAAAAAAGAGTCGAAGCAGGAATCGACTACATTTCCGAAGTGCTTCACGGAGAAAAAAGAATTACCAGACACGAACAGCTTGAACTCAATCAAAGGATTGACCAGCTTATTGAAGAACTTCATAAGCTTGCGAAATCATCTAAAACATTGGAAGTTCAATTTAGGGAAGTTGTTGTCGAACAAAGACCAGTTGCAGCAGGAAAATACCACATTAACTTCTTTGAATGGATGCTATCCGTTGTAAGAGCGGCAAGAATTAAAGTTGAAGAATCCGGTAACTGGCTTTCGGCAATTGCCGGCAAAAAATCAAAGAAAGATTATTGGGGGTTGGCTAAAAAACACGGAACTAAATTCAGTCTCTCCGGAGAACGTGTAGTTGCACAGCAAGTCGGATAACCCTCTAAAATTGTAAGAAATCCTAATTCCTGATATAATTTGTTTTGCTTTGGATCCATAGCTCAGTTGGTTAGAGCGTTCGCTTGACGTGCGAAAGGTCAGAGGTTCGAATCCTCTTGGATCCACATAAATTTTTACCCCAAGTGAAACGCCATTGCTTGCTATGTTTTTTACTTCTATAATAATCTTATGACCCGGGAAGAAGCTTTTAATTTACTAACTAGCTTAATTAGAAACCCTAGCCTTATAAAACATCATTTGGCATGCGAAGAAGTAATGAAAGCACTTGCTAATTATTTTAAAGAAAAAAGAAATGTAACTGGTATTGATGAAAATAAATGGGCGATAGCCGGTCTTTTGCATGACGCCGATTACGATATAACCAGATTTGCTCCGGAAAAACATACCATTTTTTTCGCTGAAAAATATGGGAAAATGTTAGATCCGGATGTTTTACACGCAATTAAAGCTCACAATGTTCACAATACCAAAATAGAGCCAAAAAGCCAGATGGATTGGAGTCTATATTGTTGCGACGAGCTAACGGGCTTAATAATTGCTTGCGCAATGGTTTATCCAAGAGGATTAGCTTACTTGTCTGTTGATTTTGTTATGGAAAAATTCGACGAGAGAAACTTCGCAAAAGGGGCAGATAGAAAACAAATAAGAATGTGTGAGGAAAAATTAGGAATTCCGCTTAAAGAGTTTATTGAAATCGCGCTTTCGGCAATGCAAAATATTTCCTTGCAGCTTGGCTTTTTTGTATAATACTAATATGGCGGAAAGGTGCGAGCAGGTTAATCAAAATATTGGGAAAATCGTAAAAAATAACCTTGTGGGCGGAATAGCTTGGGGACTGGGGGCAACAATTGGTGTTTCAATAGTTTTGGCGATAATTACTTTAATATTTAGACAAATAAATTTAATCCCGGTGGTCGGAAATTTTGTTGCCAGTGTTGTTGAGTTTATTTCCGAAAACAACCCTCATTTGATAAAATAACGCAATGAATGACAAATCTCTAAAAGACCATAGGCAAATCGGGCAAGAACAAGATTTATTTGTTCATTCAGAATTAGTCGGCTCCGGGCTTCCTCTTTTTACTCCGAAAGGCACACTTCTTCGAAAGATTGTTGAAAATTATATGTATGACCTCTTAAAAGAGGAAGGATATGAACACGTCTGGAGTCCGCATATTGCCAGAAAAGACCTGTTTGAAGTATCTGGTCATTTGGAAAAATTCAGCGAAGACATGTTCCCAGCAATGAAGACAAAGGGCAGGGAATATGTGCTAAAAGCAATGAACTGCCCTCATCATATCCAAATATATCAGCGAAAACCTATCAGCTATAAAGAGATGCCTCAACGCTACGCAGAGATTGCAACCGTATACAGGTCGGAGCAGTCAGGGGAACTTGGAGGGTTAACAAGAGTTATGTCAATAACCATGGATGATGCTCACATCTTTATTAGAAAAGATCAAATAAAAGATGAGTTTAAAAAAGCTTTGGATATTGATAAAAAAATGTTGAAAGACTTTGGGTTTAAAGAATACTGGATAAGGCTATCCCTATGGGATCCCAAAAATAAAACTAAATATTTAGGTGATGAAAAAACATGGGAGGAAATGCAAAGACAAATGAGAGAGCTACTTAAAGAAACAAAAACTCCATTTAAGGAAGTCGTAGGAGAAGCTGCTTTTTATGGACCAAAAATGGATTTGATGGCAGTTGATTCCCATGGTAGGGAATGGCAATTATCTACTATACAACTGGATTTTAACTTACCAGAGAGGTTTAAGCTAAGCTACGTGGGAGAAGATGGCAAAGGCCATATGCCATATATTATACATAGGGCAACTTTGGGAGCGGTGGAAAGATTCTTGGGGGTCTGGCTAGAACATGTCCAGGGAATATTGCCACTCTGGCTTTCGCCTGTTCAAATAACTTTAATTCCGATTGCCGATAGGCACTTGAAAGAAGTTGAGAAAATGGCAGAGGAGTTAAAATCGGAAAATATTAGAGTTGAGGTAGATTCAAGGGCTGAAACAATGCAAAATAAAATTAGGCAAGCTACTTTACAAAAAGTGCCCTATATGGGTATAATAGGGGACAAAGAAATTAATGATCAAACCGTTTCGGTACGAACTAGAGATGGGAAAGATTTAGGAAAACTAAACCTTTCTCATTTTGTAAAAAGGGTAAAACAAGAAATTGATCAAAAAACATAAAAGAAAACATATTCAACGGAAATTTTACAGGGTTAATGAGCGAATCTTTGCTCCGTCACTTCGGGTTTTAGACGCCGAAGGAAAACAGATCGGGGTAATAAAAAGGGAAGAGGCGTTAGTAAGAGCAAGAGAACTTGAACTGGATTTGGTAGAAATTGCACCCAAGGCAGTTCCTCCGGTTGCAAAAATAGTTGACTTTAAGAAATTTCTTTATCAGGAAGAGAAAAAACGAAGGGAAGAGAAAAAAAAGGCTAGAGTTTCCGAAACAAAAGAGGTTAGACTTGGTCCTTTTATGGACGACCATGATTTGCAAACCATGGTAAAAAGGGCAAGGGAATTTCTTGAGTCCGGAAATAAAGTCCGATTGGTAGTAAGATTTGCCGGAAGGCAAATTACCCATCCGGAATTTGGAGAGCAGGTTTTGGGAAAAGCAATAGATTCGGTTTGGGATGTTTCAAAGATAGAAAGAGAAAAACATTTTGAAGGCAGACAGTTAATAGTAATATTGTCGCCAGAAAGAAAAAAACATGAAAAAGAAGAAAATAAAGAGATCAGTAGCTAGGAGATTTAAGGTTACAAAGAGGGGTAAGGTTTTATTTTCGCATCAATATAAAAGCCATTTAAAATTAAATAAATCAAAAAGAAGGTTAAGAAGGCAAAAAGAACCGGCAGTTTTAAAGGGTAAATTTGCAAAGAAAATAAAACAGATGTTGGGAGAAGCTTAAAAATGAAGGCAAGGAATTTGAACTTTAGGCAATCCAAGTCCGAAAGAGTAGGGGAAAGATCTTATTCAAATTTTAGAAAAGGGTTGGTTAAAATGTTTAAAAATAAATTTGTAAAATCAAAGGAGAGTTATGGCACGCGTTAAAAGAGGAACAGTTTCAAGAAGAAAACATAAGAAATTACTAGCGGCTAATAAGGGCTATAGAGGCACAAAAAGCAAACTTATAAGGGTTGCGAAAGAAGCCCATTTACATGCTGGTGCATACGCATATCAAGGACGCAAGAATCGCAAGAGAGATTTAAGAAGGCTTTGGATTTTAAGGATAGGGGAGGCTGCAAAACAGGAAGGAACTTCCTACAGCGTTTTAATTGATAAATTAAAGAAGGCAAATATTTTACTTGATAGAAAAATTTTAAGCGAAATTATCGCAACCGATAGAGAAACCTTTTCCAACATTGTTAAAACCTTAAAATAAGCTGTCCCCAAATTTTATGGAAAAAATAGGAAAATCTCCGCTTTTACCCCTGGAGGATGAAACACAGTCGAAAAGAAGAATGATTGATTTAACCTCTATTAACCAGGGTGATTTTTACCTACCTGATTATTATGCTTCTCAAATAACCGATATCGACTTTGAAAAATTAAAGCAACAAGGAGTAAGATTTGCACTATTTGATGTAGACAATACTTTGACGAAAGTTCACGAAAACGAAATACCACAAGATGTTTTGACTTTCTTATCTAATGTTTTGAAAAGTCAACAAGTAGAGCAAATTTATTTAGTATCAAATTCCAGGCGTGATCTTTCCTGTTTAGCAAGAGTCCTGGGAGCCACCATAATTAAACCTGGAATTATCAGAAATAAAAAACCATATAAATCATTCTTTAATCAAATCATAGAAACAATTAGATGCAAGCCAGAGGAGGTAGCAATGATTGGAGATAAAATAGTACATGATATTTATGGGGCAAGAAGACTAGGAATTAAAACAGTTTTAGTAGACCCTATTGGTCCATTTGTATGGCCGTATTATTTGTTCGGACTGAGCAGAAAAGAAAAGAAACATAGAAAACATTTAGAAGAAAGCAAAAGTAAGCTCTAGGTCTTCAATTAAATATCTTCTTTGAAAAATTAAATACTGCTATAATTAGGCTATGGAAGAAGAATTAATTGGTATAAAAAATTCTGTTGTTTCTTTAATCCTGGATTCCCAAACTACTGAAGAACTTGAAGAGATAAGGATACAGTTTTTGGGAAGATCCGGAAAATTAACGGAACTTTTAAAGGGGCTACCAAAAATTCCCCTTGAGAGAAGGGTAGAAGTGGGAACTCTGGCAAATGAAGTAAAAAAAAGCATCGAAGAGGCAATTGAGCAAAAAAGGGAAGAATTATCAAAAACAAAATTCCAGAGTAAGAAGGAAAAAATAGACATAACCAATCCAGCAATTCTTCCGGAAATTGGACATTTACATCCTCTAACTCAAATTCTCTATGAGACGATTGATGTTTTTAAAGAAATAGGTTTTCAAACGGTAGATGGTCCAGAAATAGAAACAGACTATTATAACTTTGAAGCACTTAACATTCCCAAAAACCATCCATCCCGTGATACCCAGCAAACCTTATATCTTGATACAAGAAAAAGCATTGCAAATCCTGGAGAAATTATTTTACGAACACAGACATCTGCGATGCAGGGCAGAGTAATGGAAAAAACAAAACCACCACTTAGAGTAATTGCGCCTGGAAAAAATTTTAGATATGAACAAGTAGATGCATCACACAGCTTTGAATTCTGGCAATTAGAGGGATTTATGGTCGATGAAAATGTAAAGGTTACTGATTTACTCGGAACAATAGATTATGTTTTAAAAAAGCTAATGGGGGATGAAATAAAAATAAAATTTGCGACAACCAATTTTCCCTTTGTAGAACCGGGGATAGATACATACATTGAATGCACTGTTTGTAAAAGTAAAGGGTGTCCTTTTTGCAAATACAGCGGATGGAGTGAGATTATGCCCTCTGGGATGATCCATCCAAATGTCTTGGAAACCGCAGGTTACGAAAGTTCGGAAGTATCAGGTTTTGCATTTGCAATAGGACTATCCCGTCTTGCAACCCTTCGCTTTGGAATGGAAGATTTAAGACTTTTAACAAATCCAGATCTTAGAATTATAAAGCAGTTTTAATATGATTGCACCATTATCCTGGTTAAAAGATTACGTTGAAATAACTTTAAACCCTGACAAATTAGGGGAAAAGTTAACCGAAGTAGGATTGGGAACAGAAGAGGTTAAAAAAGTTGAAGATGATACGCTTTTCCACCTAGAAATAACCCCAAATAGACCCGACCTTTTATCTATTGTTGGTATTGCAAGGGAAATTGCCGCAATAGAGGGAAAGAAAGTTAACTACTCAAAACCCAAAATTGATGTTTCCAAGGTAAAACCCTCTAAAGTATTACCCCTTTTTCTAAAAACAGACCCGAAAATAAATCCTAGATTTACGGGTATTATCATAGACGGGGTAACGGTTAAAGAAT
>MFNH01000041.1 GCA_001781995.1 Candidatus Levybacteria bacterium RBG_16_35_11
AGCACCTTCGCATCTTTTGGAAGATTAAATTGCTCCGGTTTATACATAGGATGAGATGTGACAACAACTTCAGGCTGCTTAATGGCAAGAGAGTAAAGCTCCGCCATTGTAGTTTTTCTTACGGAATTAGCATAGAAAGCTCCTTCCATATATGCCCTCCATGATGATGCGGGTATTTTATGTTTAGTTGCCATCTATTATTCTCCTTCTTATATTTTTAATGAATTTTAAAAAAAATTTCCCTCTTTCGTATTTAAATTGAAAAAAGTTCTTTTCTACAGTTAAAGTTGTTTAAACCTTTCTACATTAGTCCCCGTTGCGGGAGACTTCCTGCTTCTTTCTGTCATGCTGGCTTGTCCAGCAACCCTCTTTAAAGAATGATTCCGAACAAGTCGGAATGACATAAACATACCTGCCTCTCCTACATACTAAGGTTTTATACACTTTTTCAACTTTTTTACGAAAGAACCAAAAAATTTTTGGGAATATTTTTATTTGTTAGCAAACTATTCTATCATAATAAATTTATTCTGTAAAATGTCTCGTAAATCTTGTATCATGTATCTTGAACAGCCGATGTAGCTCAGCGGCAGAGCAACTGATTCGTAATTATAACTTATTGAGTGTGTTAATCTCTCTCTTGGTTGCTAATGCTTGACGGTATAAGGAAAAAACTCACATTCAAGGGATAGCATCACAAACGGTGTTATCCCTTCTTTTATCCTATCAACTGCACATTTACTGCACAGTTAACTATGAGCTACCGTAAACGGCGGGCATTACCCTTATTTTCCCTCTTTGGAATACTTTTTTAGAAGATATTGGATAGCTTCTTCAAGACAATGGCTTAACGTTTTCTCTCTGTTGACAGCCAAAAGTTTTAATTTTTTAAACAATTTAGGCAGCAACCGGACGGAATAACTTTCTCTCTCACCCATTAACGGCTCTTTTAATTTTTAAAAAATTATAAACTATAATGAGAGAGAAAGCAATAAAAAATACTTGACATAATTAATTCTTAAAGTATAATTAATGTAATAAAGTAATAATTAATACTTAAAAAGGAGAAGAAACTATGAACAGCATTGAAAAAGTAAAAGATGTAAATATGCCTTTGCCGGTTATCAAAATAACAAATAACCGTGATATGTCAAAAGGTCAAGGTATTTATAAGTCCAGGGATGTTTATGAAGTTATGAAATTCATTTCAAAGGCAGACCGGGAATTTTTTTATGTTTTACATTTGTCCGCCAAACTTCGACTCATTGCAATGGAACTTGTCTCTATCGGAAGTCTGAATAATAGCACTGTCCAATCCGGCGATTTGCAGGACCTGCAGCTCTGAGCATGGCATATTAATCAAACCACCTTGGGAATATCGAGGAGCCCTACTGGTGTGATCTCCCGGAGTTGCACATAAAAAACGCATGATGTGACGATATGTGGTGACTATAAGAACATCCTGATTGAAGCCATGCTGTGATATGTCCGGAGATGAGATAAAGCAGCAGAGCGAATTTTACAGGGCTGAATTTCCGGGGAAACTGGCATAACTTGGTCATGCGAAAAAAAGTCGGGCTGGCCCCGGGACTCCCGAGACAACTCTTGAAATAAGAGGTCTTTTGAAGATTGAGAAGGAAAGTATTAGTCCACTAAAATTAAATCGCTCCTGACGCAATTGTGAAGGGTCCTGATAGCATTTAAACGGCTACTGTCTTCTTATTGACCATGTTGGCATTTATACAACTCTATTTCTAAAAGCAGTCTATCTTTAAAAGCTTTCCACCAAAAGTTACTTAGTTTTTGCATATGTCCGGCTAAAGCATCTTGAATTACTGAAATAATCCCTTGAATTTCAGTTTTAGATAGTCCTTCTGGTAGAGGGATATTAATATTAAAACTGAAATCCTTCTCGTAACTGAAAAATACTTTTTTGAGTTTGGCGCAGATATGGTTTGTCATTTCCGCACTTGCATTTATTAATTTCAAATAATCTTTGGTTTCCTTTTCGTATTCTGACCAAAACCTTTCAATCCTGGTAGGTAAATAAATAACTTCTCCCATTTGTAAATCCTCTTAATCGGTCTGTTCAAATAAAATATTCCTTAAGGTATCAGATATGCTGGCAGCGGAGACTTAATCGACTTCTTTTTTCTCTTTTCATCTTTCAGGAATTGGTCCAGGAAAACATACAAAGTTTTACCTGCTATTTGTTCAACACCGGTCCGTTTTATCCGAGCGATCTCATGACACAGCCAGTAGATATCTGTATTATGAAGTTTTTTGATCTTTTGTTTAAGCAGGAGAGAAGCAGAAAATGGAACTGCATCTATGCAGTCCTTGCCGATGGGCCGGCGCGCCCTGTAATCTTTCAGATAATGTATAACCATATGTTTACCATTTAGGTATGGTCTGAGAGGGAATTTTGTTACCTCTTCAATCTCTCTCAGAAGTTTAAATATAGCGCCGTCCTGGTCAAGATGCACGATGAACGTATGAATATGAATGAATTTTGCCATATGGCTTTGATTACTTCCCTGCTTTTTTGTGCTTCTGTAAAAGTAAAGCTATGGCTTCTTCTATTAATTGACTCATGGATTTTTTCTCGTCTACTGCTACATGTTTTAGTTGCCGGATAAGTTCGGGATTCAACCTCACAGAATAACTTTCCCTCTCAATATCGTCCCTGGATTTAACCATGATAATTTTTTCTCCTTTCTTTTATCTCTTTTATCTTTCTGGTCCCAAAAAGATTATTATAATATTACTTTACTTTTAATAATAATGCAATAAAATAATTGACAAATATCTTTAATTGTGATATTGTGATAATTATTATTTTATTTCAAAGATAAAAGGGAGGTAACGTTATGACACTTAAGGTAATTAAAACGGGCAAGGCAAAAATGGGTAGGTCAGTAAATAACCCAGAATATGTTTATGAATCAATGCGTTTTCTTGAGAAAAAAGACAGAGAATATTTCTATGTCCTGCATCTTGATGCAAAACTCCGCATCATCGCTAAGGAGCTTATTTCTGTTGGGTCCCTTACAAGTTCCTCAATACACCCCAGGGAAGTTTTTAAGGCGTCAATTTTAAACAATAGCTATGCAATATTATGTTGCCATAATCATCCAAGCGGTGATTTAAATCCAAGCGAGACTGATATAGAGATCACACAGAGTTTAAAAAAAGTCGGGGACTTGATAGGAATACCCGTTATAGACCATATAATTATCGGAGATAACAGTTATATCTCAATCATGGAACAAAGTCTCGAGAATAAACCATCACAGAGCGAGAATAACAAAACAGAAAGTACAACAAAATTGAAAGAATATGATGTAGAGGCCGTTGCCGATCTCGGCTTTGCTGTTCAGAATACCAATTTGATGTTAAAGAGCATAGCCAGTCTTCTTAGAATGGCAAACTTTGAACAGAGAAGTGATGACGACGAAGATATCGGCTATGGATTATCCATGATTATTGAAACGCATCTTGAAAAGGTAGATAATGTAATAAATGAACACCAGAAGCGATTTTTGAGTCATGCTGAATTAGAAATAACAATGACATCACAGGGAGCATGGAGTACAGCAGAAAAGGCGAGAGAGGTATTAAATGAAAATATTATTGGTCTTGATCAAGTTATATCAAATAGTGATATTTTTAAAGACAGAGCGCTGAAGCTCAAAGATAAAGCAACTACACTTTTAAGCTCATTGTAGATGAGCTCCGCATGAAGAAGAACATAAAGAAAGAGGGGAAAAGACAGATAGTAAACCATTGACGAATGCAAGATAATCGCTTACAACAAATTTTAAGAAGCCAAAAAGGCGTCAATATGATAAAAAACACCATTTTGACATTTTTTAAAGGAGGTAGCGGAAATGAAAAAAAATAAAGAGAGAATGGAATTCACACAAGACATCAAAAAAAGGTTTGAGATTTTAAGGAATAAAGTAGGCGATTATAAACCAGAGGTCTTTGATTCCCTGGAAAAGAAATTTTTAGAACTCTGTACACACCGGGTTTTCAGGCAATTGGTCAATAAAGATTTAAGAGAAAACAAATGCCCGGCTACAGAGTGGTTAAAAGCAAACGAATATCCAGTTACAGAAGCAGAAAAAATCGTTTTAAGGCTATTTAACACATTAACTAAGGATAGCGCAAAACAATTTTTTCACCTAATTCATAATTACCTCTTTAAATTAAAAAATAGCATGGTATTTCAGGGAAAATGCAGACGCATGGATAAAACAGGTTTTAATTCCATTGAAATCTTTTTAGAAAAAAATAAATTTTCACCTGTCTATAAGGATTCGGTATAATAGTTAAAAGTCAGGGGATAGGCTGCCGGAGCCGATAAGGTGGCACTCCTACCACTTTCCCCTTCCATTTTTTAGGAGAGACCATTTAGGAGAATGGGAATGGGAAAGAAAAAGGATATCAAAAAAAAGCCTTCCAAAGATAATTTCAAATGGGTTTCTGATTTTTTTGCCACCCTTAAATATCCTAAAGAAATTGAAATTGCTGAACGCCTCAAAGAACAAAAAGGCGATATGGAGAACGTATATAAAGAGATTACTGAGCAAGTAGAAAAATTACCGCTTTCTAAGAGAGTACGGCTGAAACAGCTTGATGAACTTGCCGAGAAGAAGGGCTATGTAAAGATTGCAGAAACGGACATCAAACGGTGGAAAACAGAGGAAATCAAGAAAATTAATATTGATACCGCGGAATTCCGGCTATATAGTGATATTTTACTCAGTATTGTTTCCGGTGCTATTTTATATAATGAAGAAGCAGCAACAGCAGCGAAAAATTACATTAAGGACATAAATGAATTACAAAAAGATATAATAAAAACCGTAGAAAAACTTATTAAGCAACTTAACAGCCATGAGAAAAAGCAAACTACAGCATGGAATCCCCAGAAAAATTCAGAGCTCGCCGGACCGCAAAAGACGAGGATTATTTCTGATGCGGATACAGATGTAATTTATTTAATTAAAAAAGCCGATAAGAAAAAAGCATTACTTTTTGATACGTATGTTTTACCTCTTATCAATCAAATACATAATTTTGAAGACGATAGATATCTTCCAACACTTCAAGAATTTCTTAGAGCATTGATCCAAGAATTTAAGGAAAAGGGTGCAGTCCCTATGTTCCAGGAAGATGCTGCCGCTTTAAACTCTAATAAAGTTACGCATGCTTTCACCAAATATTTCCTGAGTAAATTAGAAACAATAAAAAAAATCAATTTTATAAATGAATTCAACTTATCTAAAAATTCCTTACGCATTATTGCCAAAAGCGCTTTAAAATTGGAAGCTGGCATGTCTGACCATTCCATTAATAAACTATTAACCTCACCGAAAAATCCATCGAGAAGATTTTCACACAAAAAAACTTAAAAATCTTCCTGATTAATTCTTATCGTTCAATCATAATTTATTTAGTCTATATGTAAAAAACTGAATTAAACCTAGTAACGTGTAATTTACTTTCATTTAAGTTAAAAACGAGAAAGATAAATGGCAGAGATAAAGACCTCTCAAATTTTTGAAACTTTAGACCTCTACATTGCAAGTTATCTCTCTTTTTGTGGAAACCATCCAACTTTTAAAATCCAAAATAGCAGAGTCGCTTTTTCATTCCCGGCCACAGACGACCTTTACAAATTAATCAGAAATTACAACGCTAACATCAATATTCCTATCTGCGATTTTGTCACTACAATAAAAATGTTACGTGGGCAGATGATTAACCTGCGCAACAGCAATCAAAATAAGAAGGGGTGGGTCCATGATTGGAAATGAAAAAAATAGACAAAGCACCATACTCTTAACGGAGGCTGAAGAACTTGTAATGACATTTAAAAAAATTGAGTTAACAGACACTTACTTTGATTTTAATGTCGGAAAATAATTGTTAATTTTATTTTTTGAGGATGAAAATCCAAAAAATGAAGGAGAGAAAACTGAATGATTTCTTTAAAATTAAGTCCGAATGATATTTTTCATATGGAATTTTGGATTGTAAATGAGATTCAAAGTATTTCAAATGCAGGGAATTTAAAAAGAAAAACTTAATAAAAGGGGGTTTATTATGAATGAAATTAAAGACAATCAAAAGGAACTTATTGAATTTAGGGACAATCAAAATCAAGGCAAATTGGGGGACTTTATAGCCTTAAAGGGCTTTTTTCTAAAGGTTGTTGACGGTCCCTTAGTAAGCGTTGAACCGGGGGCTAAAGTTAAACTGTTCAAGGATACAGCGTTACAGCTTCTATTTCAGCAGATGGTTTATCCTGCGAACTTGCCTAAAAAAAGTGAATTCGAGGCATTGAAAATCTTTAAATTTGTCAATAGTGAAGGCATTCATGAAAGCATAGCACAGGGTGAAATAGTAATCCTTAAAGGAAAGGAAGCGCTGGATTTAATGCTGAATAGGATTGTGAAACCAGTAAACGAAACAGATTTTAACCCATGGGCAGAAGACTAAAAAATTTTTATTTAAGGAGGCTGGGAATTATGGTTGAAAAATTAATACACAAATTTGAAGTAAAAAAAGAGTTTCACTTAAAACGACCAAATGGTTACATGGGAGTTGCAAAGGTTGGAGAGGTCTTAGAGTTGCCTAATGATGTTGTTCCCGATTTGTTATTAACGGGTCATATTATACCTTGTAGAATGAAGGAGATTGACGAATATGAGGTCATCCGTCCTGACACATTCAGGACAGTGGACGCGGTGGTTTTTTTAAAAGAAGGTGAAATTGTAAGACTAACACGAGAGGAAGCGATCCCCTTACTGGTAAATCAAAAGGTTAGACCCGTTGATAAATTAGCTTTCCATCCACAATTCAAAAACAATTTGAAGGAAGATTTTAATAACCCAATATGGAGAAGGCGTTAGAAAATTGCGGGTCCTTCCACAGGGGGAGGCTATAAAGGAGGTAAATTTTATGGCGAACGTCAACAATATAAGCATCAAAATAACAGCAGACGGCACTATGGCAATAGAGGGTGTAAAGCAGGTTACGGGCTCCCTGAAAAAAATGGAATCTGAAACAGGCGAAATTATCGGGAAGATTCAAAAACACTGGTTGGCTTTCTCAGCTGCTGCCTATGGAGCATATAAAACAATAAGCCAAGCATGGAATATGGCTGAAATGTATGCAAAATTTGAAGAACAAAAAGCATCCCTTAATGCCCTTGCATCACAATATGGAATGACTGCCGATACAATAATAACCAGGATACAAGAGGTTTCTCAGGGCATGATTTCTATGTCAACTGCTGCAGAGGTTGCCGGAGCAGCCTTACAGAAAAATTTATTGCCTGACCAGGTATTTAAACTTGCCGAAGCTGCTGAAACCCTATCAAATATTTCAGGATCTACAAAAGAAAATTTTATTGCCATGTCAGAGGCAATTGCTTTAGGACGTGAAAGAGCGCTTGAAAGTTCTATTGGTATCATAGATTTACAAGCTCGCTATGGAGACCTTACAAGTAAAATGTCTGATACAGAAAAACAGGCGGCCAGATATGCAATTGTAATGGAAAGAGTGGATGAAATACAGAAAAGACTTGGTCCTACAACTGACTCTACATCAGACAAGATGGAGAGGTTTATTGCTTCAATAGACGACCTAAAATTGAGAGGAGGCGAATGGATAATTAAATTTTTTAATGCTATGTATGGAGCTTTCCAAGGCACTGCCGCTGCGGCATTGGTTTTATCAGCAGGGATGTTCAAGATGATAGAAGGCATAACTTGGTTGACAGATAAATTACATATGACAACCAATGCCCATCAACAATGGAAGATAGCAGCTGAAGCAGCATGGAATGCCTCTATTGACCTTGCACAAAAGGCAAGAGGGAATCTTTTATCTTTATTTGATACATCAGAGAAACATCTTCCTAAAATTCCACCATTATTAAATCATGTTACAACCGGTATAGGAAGTATGAATAAGGAGCTTGAAAAACTCAATGAACAGATTCAAGCCCAAATTGACAAGCTTACTCTTTCACCAAGCGCTCTTATTATGCAGCAGGCAGAGGCATGGCGTAAAGCAGGGGCAGATAAAATCAAGATTCAACAGTGGGTCAATGCAGAAATTACGAAACTAAATGATGCGGCATGGGAAGCAAATATCAAGGAACGTCTTGCTTATGATGAATTTATGCAAAAAGAGGCTGAAAAAGAACTTACCCGACAAGAAGAATTACATCAAAAACTTAATGAACTTCATCGTCAGGAGGCGGAATACAAGGTGCAGATGTATGAAGATTCCTGGCGGCAGATAATGGATATGGCAAATCAGGTTGGCGGTGAGGCAGGGATGGGCTTAGGAAAGATGTTTGCGGGCATGAAGGGTATTATGGATATAGAGACAGGGCAAGACCCTTACAGTGAAAGACTGGACCAGATACAAACGTCTATATGGGATGCAAACGCTTTATATGAACAAGGCGCTATGTCTCAGCTTGAGCTTGATAAATTCACCAACGACCAGATGGCTGCTTATGACGCAGAACTTATGCAGCAAAAACTCGGGATTGCTCGAAACACTTTTGGCGCCATGGCCGGGTTAATGAAAACACTTTCCTCAATGTCTAAAAAAGAAGGTGAGGCAGCATTTAAGGCATATCAGGATTTTGCTATGGGAGAGGCAGTAATTTCTACAGCTCTCGCCATAATGAAGGTATTTGCAGGTGAAGGTAACATATATGTAAAAATTGCGCAGGCAGCATTAATGGCTGCCATGTGCGCAGTTCAGATAGCTAACATTGAATCAGCAAGACCTGGTGGCAGAACTATATCTGCACCTTCCGGCGGAGGGGGCTATGCTTATACATCTCCGACAGAGCCTTCGTGGCAAGCAGAGGAAAAAGAGACACCGCGCTCAATTATTATTAATTACCATCACTACGGGCATGTAGTCGACCATGATAGTTTTTCGAGAGAAATAATCCCTTCTCTTCGGAAAGCAGTCGAGGATGGAGCGCATTAGGAATGATGCTTATGCCAGAGAACTTGTAAATGCTACACGTAAAGCTTTAAGTGATGGGGTTTATTAATGGCAATAAACGCTAAACCATCAATAGAAACCAATAAAAAAATAAGGGGGAGTTACGTGCCGTAAATTTCTAAAATGGCAAATCCGCAATGTGAAAATGGTTTTGTAAAAATTGCAAACACACTTATGGAAGCTTTAGCAAGAATAAGAATCCCGGGAGAAGCTCGGCAGGTGATGGATTTAATATTTCGTAAGACTTACGGATTTAACAAAAAAGAGGATGCGATAACTTTATCTCAATTCTGTCTTGCTACCGGCATAAAAAAACCCAATTGCCAAAGAGCAATAAATAAGTTAATAGAAATGAATCTTGTTATCAAAAAAGATAATGGCAATATTCCTATTTATAAAATAAACAAGGACTTTGATACATGGAAACCATTATCAAAAAAGATAACGTTATCAAAAAAGATAATGAACGTTATCAAAAAAGATAATAAATCGTTATCAAAAAAGAGTACCACAAAAGACATAAAAGACAATATTACAAAAGACAAGTCCAATGTGCTTTTAAAAGAAAAAAAAGGGGGGTTCTCTCTTGATTCTGAGTCTTATGGTCTTTCAGAACTGCTTTTTAACTGCATCTTAACTGCAAATTCCCATAGTAGATTACATGCCTTTAAACAGAATGATAAAAAATTAACTATTCAACGTTGGGCAAAAGATATTGACTTACTTATCCATAAGGATAAACAGTGTCCCTCGCTTGTCAGGGAAGTTATTATCTTCAGTTGTAATGACGTCTTCTGGGGGCCTAACATACAGTCAGGCGACACGCTGCGTAAAAAATGGGATACCCTGGTTGCCCAGATGAAGCGCAATGAATTAAAAGAAAAAAATAAGTCCGAAGGTGATAAATCTTCACTGGATGCAGCCGGGAGAGCATTAAAATACTTATGAGCAATACGCTTTCACTATATAACATTGAGGCTGAAAAATCAGTGCTCGGAGCCGTTTTAATTGAACCTGATGCTTTACTTACAGCTTCAGATATTATTGAGCCAGGGGATTTTTACCGTGAAGGGCATAAGTTGATTTATTCTGCATGTCTTGACCTTTATCAACTCGGAGAGCCTATTGATTTAATCACACTTATTGAACGTTTGAAGGCAAAAGGAGAGTTAGAACGGATAGGGGGAGCAAGTTATATTTCTCAACTCAGCGACAACATCCCTACATCAGCAAATATTTCCACTCATGCGAAGATTGTCAGAAATAAATCTACCCAAAGGCGTATCTCCAATTGGGCAAATCTCATCAAAAGCGAGGCAGAAGAAGCTGAAGATTTGACGTCGTTTTTCAGCAAGATGGAACGGGACATTGTTGAATTATCTCAGTATCAATCCATAAACGACAGAGATCCTCATGTAAGTGATATTGTCTCAAATTTAAAAAGGCGCTGGAACGAAGAAAAGCAGGGCCTCAGGACATATATCCCTGTAAATTCCAAACTCAGCGTTGCAATACCGCGATACGTGCCTGGGCATGTGTGGGCAGTCGGAGGATATACGAGCGTAGGGAAATCAACCTTTATCGCACAGCAGATTGTTGATACATGCGAAGAAGGAGCGCGGTGCATGGTTTTCTCTCTTGAAGATTCACGCGAAGAAAAATTAATCAAACTCATTGCCAATAGTGCAAATATGAGCCAGAAACACTTAATGTTAGGGCACACAAATGGGTTTGAGGATGTGATAGCAGGGGCGGTCAATAAAATCAATAAATGGAAATTGTACATCTATGATGATGTTTACACAATTGATGAAATCCGTCTAAAAGTTAAGAAAGGCAAATTACAGAGTGGGCTTGATATCATCTTTGTCGATTATATTCAAAACATCATAGGAGACGGAACGCTTTATGAAAAACTGAGTGAAGCCGTGGTTAAACTTCAAAAAATGGCGAAAGAACTTCAGGTCGTTGTAGTCTTTGTCTCGCAGGTCAGCAATGAAGCCATGCGAAGTCATAGTGAACTTATTGGACTAAAAGGCGCAGGGGAACTTTCAGCAGCCCCGGATATAGTTTTATGGCTAAAAAGGGTTAAAGGCGAAGATAAGGAACGCTTCCTTGATTGTGAGATAAGAAAAAATAGGCCATTTGGGTTAACTGGCATTTATCCGTTAAGATTCTCTGAACATTGGTCCAGAATAGAAAAGAGAGGCATTTTATGAATATTAATTCTATATCGCAATATAAACCAAAAAAATCAATAGCCTATGCAAAAACGAATAATTATTACCTTAGATAATGATTTAGATGTCCAGGCTGAAGGGTTTGATAATGGCCTCGAAGCCCTTGGTCTTTTAAGATTAGCTGAATTTTATCTTTTGGATTATGTGAATGAAAAAACAGGACACGTTGAAATGAGGGAGAATTAAGACTTGCAGATAACTGTTAAAAGTAACATTGAAAAGATAATAAAACAGATTGATGATATTGCGAAAAAACAATTGCCATTTGCAATAGCAAAGGCATTAACAATGACCGCCCAGGACGTACAAGGCGCTATTGTGGGAACGTTGCCTGAAAAATTTACTCTCCGGACTGGTTGGTGGAAGCCTTCAAATAAATACGGATTTAAAATTAAGGCGGCTACAAAGAGTAATTTACAATCGGAAATATTTACAATTGCTCCTTGGATGACTCTTCATGAAGAAGGTGGAATAAAAAAACCTTTTAGAAAATTCCTTGCAATTCCTACGATTGCAGTAAAGAGAACAAAAAGAGATTTAATCAGAGAATCTCAAAAGCCAAGGGCATTAAAGAAGGCTTTTATAATCACAATAAAAAGTGGACAGAAAATACTTGTAAAACGAATAAGTAAGAAGAAATTAACTACAATGTATGTTATGGAACCAAGGGCAACGATTAAACCTGTGCTTGATTTTTATCGTACAGGTAAAATCATTGCGAATGCGCGATTCAAAATTAACTTTGCACAGGCATTTGAAGAAGCATTGAAGACAGCGAAATGAAGACAATTACTATCAAATGGATTAAGGAAGATATATTAACTGAACTGGAAGGGTTTGATAATTTAATAGAGGTAATAGGTATGCTTGACTGTGCAAAGTTTCAACTTCTCGATGTACATGTATTAAAAGATGATACTTTACAAGAAAAATAAATTTATGGGTCCTTCCCATAGGGGTACAGTGAGGGTCACGGCGAGGCTCATGATTGAGTTAGCGACAGAAATTTTAAGAAGGGGTTGATTTTTTTTGGAAAAAAAAGATGAGATATTTTCAGGTACAGAGCAACAAGGACTTCCATCATTCGAGTATAAAACAGGGAATTGGCGATCTGTCGTTGAGATTGCAAATTTATTTGATATCAGTCAACAGGCTGTCCGTAATTGGATTGATGCACAAATTATAGATAAACCAATTAACGGCATTTTAAATGTCACTGATATTATCAGGAAAGTCTATAGACATCAGCGCCGGTTGATAGAGCGTAAGGGGAGCGATTCTACACTCGAAAATTTACGTAAAAATGGCCAGGAATTAAATAATAGGAAGAAACAGATTGAATTAGATCTACTTATGGGTAACCTTGTTTCAGCTGCGGACGTTAAAAAGGCGGCATTTGAGCGCCATAGAAAAGTGCGTGATGCGATAGAGAATATACCGGCAAGGATATCGGATATCATTGCCGCGGAAACCGATGGGCATAGAATCAAAGAAATGCTATCACAGGAGATATATCAGGCGCTGAAGGGGTTAAGCAAATGACAGTAGTTAAAATGTTTGCTAAAAATGGCCAAAAAGACAATGAAAAATCTGAATGAAATTTTAATTTTTTTTGAGCTTTTACAAAAATTCCATAATAAGCCTGTACTCTTACAGAAGCTCTATAACAAGTATAAATTAATTGAGCTTGAAAAAAAGAGAAGTAATCTCATTGCAATTATTAATATCAAACAAGAACATGATCTATGGATAAAAAAAGTCCGTGACGAGTTTAATAATTTACCTCTCCGTTTAAGCGATTTGATTGCTGCCGAGTCAGATCCTATAAAAGTTGAAGAGATCCTACAGAACAAATTCAATAGGATTTTTGAAATATTAAAATAATACATTATGCTAAGCATGGAAGGATAAGCATGAGTAGAGAATTAATCGCATCCTGAAGGCACTTAATGAAAAGCACACTCGAACAAGAAGACATAGAGGCAATAGTTCAAAAGATAATAGAACGCATCACACCGCTTTTATCCTGCAAGGGTGACAAGCATGATGCCGATATCACTCTTGATAAAAAAGAACTTGCTCAATATCTCAAAGTCCCGGTATCATGGATTGACAAAAAAGTATGTTCGAAAGAAATTCCCTACTTCTCTTGTGGTAAATATATAAGGTTTAGCAAGAGAGCTATTGAGAAGTGGAAGGCACGTAAAACAGTTAATCCGATTCCCCTTCTAAAGACCCTGTAATAAAAATACTTGACTACTATAACAGAGTTAGGTATAATTACTTCTATGAAACAATGGACATCAAAAGACATTAAGACCCTAAGAAAAAAATATAAACTTACTCAAAAGGCATTAAGTGTTCTCTTGGGTGTAACAGAACATTATATTTATTATTTAGAAAGAGGGATAAGAAAACCGAGCAAGTCTTTTAAACTTCTCATTGATTGCATAGAAGAAAAACTAAAAAAGAAAGGGGGTGAATAAAGAATATGGCAAAGGGAATTTATAAGCGTGGTAACATTTACTGGATATGCTATGCGGGGACTGATGGTAGAATCATAAGGGAATCTACGGACTCTCCAAAATTTAACGATGCAGAAGAAATGCTTCTTGATAGAAAAACAGCTATCAAGAAAGGCGTGCAGCCTGAAACCAAAAGAATAGAAAACCATTCCTTCATGGAGCTTGCTCAAGAGTATTTGAAATGGGCTGAAAGACAGAGGTCTTACAAGAGTAAAAAGGGTTTTGTCCTTCAACTTGTTGATGAATTTGGTAACTTGAAATTGAGAGAATTTAACACACGCCTGATTGAGCAATTTCAGAGTGAAAGGATGCAGAAGGGAAGAAAAGAGAAAGGTAATAAGCCCGCTACGATAAACAGGTTTGTAGCTACCATCAAGCATATATTTACTAAGGCGTCCGAATGGGAAATGGTTGAAGAAGAAGTCTTGAAGCGTGTAAGGAAGGTTAAACTTCTTGAAGAAAATAACAGACGCTTAAGGTATCTCTCAAATGAAGAATGTCAAGAACTCATTAATTCATGTGACCCTCACGTTAAACCTATTGTGATTACTGCCTTGAATACTGGCATGAGAAAACAGGAAATATTGGGGTTACAATGGGAACAAATTGACTTGAAAAATGGCTTTATCTTACTGGACATGAGCAAAAATGGAGATAGAAGGGAAATACCTATCAATGATACACTTAAGAGCGTTCTAAGAGGCATTACAAGGCGTTTAGACGTTCCCTATTTATTCTTTGACCCTAAGACAGGGCAAAGATACCAGAGCATTAAAAAGTCTTTTGCTACCGCTTGCAGAAAAGCTAAAATAACCAATTTCACATTTCACGACCTTAGACATTGTTTTGCAAGTTTTTTAATCATGGCAGGTATTGACCTAACGACAGTGAAGGAACTACTCGGACATAAGGACATCAAGATGACTCTCCGGTATGCACATTTAGCGCCAACGCATAAAGTAAAAGCGGTAGATGTATTGGACGGTATCCTTACCAAAAGACCAACTGCACAATTACTGCACAATTTCAGGACTCAACTTGATAATGAGAGTGTGAAAAAGTGCTATAATATCGGAACTTACGCCGATGTAGCTCAGCGGCAGAGCAACTGATTCGTAATCAGTAGGTCGAGGGTTCAAGTCCCTCCATCGGCTTTGATTATTTTCAATGGGTTGCAATAGATTAGTGAGCATAAGTATATATGTTTACCTCTGGATTGTATAGTTTTTGTATAGTTGGCTTTTCACCGTTGATTTTGCTATCCAGTATATCTATCCCCTGAAGGCTGTTATTGTCTTACGCCTTTTTCTCTTACAATTTCACTTCCAGCCTCACATCAAGAGACAAATGCTAACTTTTTTTGTTGTTATCTTACCCTGAACTAGTAATGGTTTAGGGCTTATGCCCGCTTCTTCTTAAATTCCTTAAGAACATCTACATCAAACACAATATTCCTGCCCAATCTCTTTGATTTCAAACTGCCATCTTTTACCCATCTTCTAACTGTTATCTCTGCAACCTCAAGATACTCTGAAGCTTCCCTGATGGTAAAAGGAGACTGTCTTATATCACTAAAGACATCTTCATGCGTGTAAAGGTCTTTCTCAAAACCACGTCTCGCTATTACCAGAAAAAGCTTCTCCCTCTCCTTTAAAGGCAATTCTATTATTTCTTTATAAATCTTCTCCGCTGTTATCATGACTATCTCTCCTCCCTTACATATCGTTTAAGGTTACGGTAAAAATTCTCATGGGTGTCTATCATGTACATAATCAGACCATTGTTTTCTGTCCTGTATGCTATCAAATATTCCTGTCCTTTGAATTTAAACTTGTGAACACGGAATCCTGAAAGGTCTCCTTTCTTTTCCTCTCCGATTCGTGGCTCTTTTTTTATCCTTTCTGTTTCATCCTCAATGGCAAGCTGGAAGCTCCTTGCCTGCTTTTTTACAAATTTCCTGAATGCCGATTTATATAAAACATCCATGATTAATGAAATGATAATATAATTAATCGTTTATGTCAACCATGAAATAACCTTATCCCTTATAGCCATCCGAAGCTTTAAAAACTTTTGAGTAATCTTGCTGTGCTGACAAAGAAAGCCTATTTCAAAATGCCCTTGCCTGAAATTGTATAGTTTTTGTATAGTAGACAGACAGAAAAGTAGGGTAGAATAAGAAAAGCCCTGTGTTCTTAAATACTCTTAACTGGCAATAAACAGAAAGAAAAAGAAAGGCAGGGAAAAGTGTTTGCCTTCCCTGCCTGTTATTCGTAATCAGTAGGTCGAGGGTTCAAGTCCCTCCATCGGCTCCATACCGCACAGATTTTTTATGTCATCCAAAAAAAACA
>MFNH01000042.1:0-4716 GCA_001781995.1 Candidatus Levybacteria bacterium RBG_16_35_11
TTGCCTGTTCGTTTGTTTTAGCTCTGCCGACGAGATACTTTTTATCGTGGATGATAAATGTGCCGTAGTCTTCTATCCCTACATACCAGAATTGTTTTCCAGGTAAATATGGCAATAAGGCATTAGCTTTAGCTCCAAACGACTGATGAGCTACGATAGTATAGTTATCGAGATGATTTTTCTTAATAAAATCTGCTATTTCTTTTGCACCCGAAAAAGGATACTCATACTCGAGGTATTGAATCTTTAAAGAATAGAATAGAGATAGTGCCAAACAGACATTTATAATCACTATTGAAAGTTTCGGCAAATTTAAATTTGAGGCTATATCAAAAAGCTTTTTTTGTGAATCATCATAGTACTTACTAATCCATATGGTAAAAAAGACTATGATCAATAGAAGCCCATGATGCCTTACCGCTCCGGGATGCTTAAATGCAAAGACATAAGACAATCCTGCAAAGGATAACAAAAGAATGAACAATGCAGCGGGCTTTCTACTCAGTGATAATATAATTGTGGAAAACATGAGAAATGATATAACTATGAAAACAATACGTAATTCACTTGGCATAAAAGTAGCACTATGGTATGGGAAAAAAGCATGTGCTATTGCAACGAATGGAACATAAGGAGTAAACTCTTGAAAAATTCCATAGTTAATATTGTCAGGCGGTGATAAAAGCTGCAGAAAACATAACAATCCTCCCGTAAACATAATTAACACTGCTACCTTTCCCCTGCCTCTTTGCACTTTCTTTCGATGAAGTTCCCATGCAAAAAGAATAGTTAGAGAACACGCGATGAAAAAGCTGTGAACATTTGTGTTGAAAAGCAAGAAGACCAGAAAGGAAAACCATAGAGGATGTTCAAACCGTTTAATATAAAGTGCGGCAATTAAAAATAAGAACAAGATACTGAGGCCATAACTTCTTGCTATGATTGAATACTCATAGGCCATATAGTAGGAAAAAATAAATAACACTTTAGTTACTCTTGAGAATGGTGCATACAAAACAAAGACGGTCACCGCTGCAACTGCGATGATAAGGTGAAGAATAAATTCAGATATATATGATAGGCCTGTTTTTGCAAAAGGTAGTAGGAGCATATGCCACAGGGCAGGGGAACCCTCATAAGCCATTTGCTTGAAGATAGAGACTATATCTAAATCTCTCGCTATAAGCCACGCCTGTGCCTCATCCTCCCAAGGTTCATGATGTATAAGAAGTACGACTTGGATAGCTGAATATAATAGAATTAAGAAAACGGCAAAACCTAAAGAGGCATTTTTTTTCATGGAGATTTACTTGCTATTAAGCTTTCCTCTCCTTATGCAATCTCAATCTCATCTCCAACCCTTGTGTTTGTTGCTTCGAGTATACCTGCTGGCAGCTCAAGAACACTCGCTGCTTTAGAATAGAGCCTTGTAATATGATTTGGCTGCAGATTTCTTATGGCAGCTATAACCTGGTTTCTCTTGTTCAAAAAAACAATATCTATTGGAAACTTCATAAAGAAGGTATGGACAGAAATACAGGGCTTTATCCATAAAGCTTCCCCATCCAGCATCTCCTTTTTTCCAAGAAGGCCTTTCATGCGTTTCAACAGATTATTTGCTACTTCAATATTATTTGATAGTTTCTTACCGGTATTTAAATTGAGTGCATTCATTCACTTAAGAGTTATTCCCTTTTTTTTAAAATTCACTTTATGTTACAGTTTTCCATACTGTTGAGGCATAATAAATGCTTACTATGAGTAGTAAAAAAGCCGCGAAAAACTCTGAATAGCTTCCATTTACGTAGTAGTTATGGATCCACCAGAAATCTATAAGATTCATTCGGGGATTTGCCTTATAATTTTCAGCATCTGTGGCATTCTCTGGAAGCTTTGAATATTTGTAGTCTTTCATCTTGGAGGCCAGCTCATAGATAAATTTGAAATGTGTAAGTATGGGCGACTTGTGCCAATCAAAGTGGGTTTCGCTCGGAGGTTCAACTATCGCCTGTACCCCTGCTCCATAGACTACTGTAAATTTTACATCTTTCTCGTGTATTAAATAAAAGAAGTATTTTTGAAAACAAACACTAACTGCTGCAATCTGGATTACGAAACTTACCGCTATAACAAAATATGCAAAAGCTCTTAGAGAAACATTTTTCTTCCAGATATCAGACTCAAAAATTTCAGCGACCGGTATGATGAAAAATGGTGTTATCGCAAGTAAATAGCGTGGCCCCCATGCCCAATCACCATGCCAATATAAATTTTTGGATAGAAAGAACAGGTAAGAGAGCGCTATGAGAATAAAACAAATAGCAAGCTCAAGGTGTCTTTTGAAGAATGACTTTATACCAAAGAAGAAGAGTATAGCTACAGGGGAGTAATAGAAGAACCCCTTTCCGGGGCTAATCAGAAAACCACTAAGTCCTGTCAGAAATGGTGTGCCTGAAAAAAAGTCAATTCCTGTACGTACTGCTATCAACTGATACCCAGTTTCAAAGATGGAACCGAAGCGGTAATAGTTATACCAGAGGCTTAGACCAATAAAGGGAAGAAATGCCAGAGAGAATAAAGCAAGGTCTCTTGTTATCAAGCATGCAGTTGTCTTAAAATCATGCCTCTTTAAGTAATGAACAATCACCAGAACAAATAAAGGCATGATAACAAGCATCGATGTTTGTCTCGTAATGAAAGCAAAGCCAAAAGAGAAGGCAGAAAAAAGAAGGTGCAAGAACTTTTTATCGGTAACATAAAGGTAAATAAAATAAATAGAGAGGAGTATAAAGAATGTTTCTATGGTATGGTCAAAGGGCTGTTTTGCAAGGGGCCAGGCAAAGGTGCCGAGTCCGTAAAGTAGGGCAACATACAAAGAGGTACGTCTGGAATAACCGAGAACAATACAAAAGAGAAATACGAGGACTGCTGCAGCAGCGCCGAAGATCTGTGGCATGATTGAAACTGCATTTGCTGGATCACTGAGATATTTACCGAGGAGATAGAATGGTATCGCCAGGACTGACTGCCCTAAACCATACCATGAGTAGTCACGGCCATCAATCCCTTTAATTCCGAAATCAGCAGGTATTGACAAATCAAACCGTTCCACAATAGATCTTGTTAAATAATATCTTGCCATACTGGCATCTGTATCGAATATGTTAATAGGAGAGGTTGACAATAAATATACGCAAACGAAAAAAATAAAAAGTTTTAAAGTGATAAATCTGACACTTGCACCCATTTTAAGTTTGGCCTATCAGCACCTTTTATCTTCTGGCAAGTTTCCCATCCCTGTCTGTTTCCCTTAAATTGTGGCGAATGTATAGCATAAATGCATAACTCGTATCATTAAATTATAACAGAATAAGTTATGGGTTAACCTCAAACTGCTTGTTATATGCAGCTACGAGCATAGGTATCCTTTTAATTTGGTTTTTGAGCTTTATCATTTGAACTTTAATTTCAAACAAACTCAATTTCATCTCCAATTCTTGTATCTGTTGCTTTGAGTACCCCATCTGGCAGTTCAAGGACACTTGTAGCTTTAAGATAAAACCTTGTAATGCGATTTGGTTGCATGGTTTTTATGGTAGCTATCACCCGGTTTTTTTTGTTCAAAAAAATAACATCAATAGGAAACTTCATTAATAATGTGTGGATAGAAATGCAGGGCTTAATCCATAAGGCTTCTCCAGTTAGCATTGTACTTTTACCAAGAAGTCCTTTCGTCCGCTTCAATAAGCTATCTGCCACTGCTACACTATTTGATAATTCCTTGCCGTTTCTTAAGTTATAGGCCCTCATTTTCTAAAAAGATGACCTGACTTTATTTTTCTTGCAAAGGCAATGTTAATAATGTATTCCTCTATTCTTTATTAAGGCAACCATGTCTTTCTCAAGTATTAAATCAGATATCCTGAGTTGATTTTGTGCATATGTTTTGTCTACGGAGTTGTCTCTACAGATATATGAACCGTCCCGGAAAATGATAAAGCTGTTATGACTGTTTACCAAGTCTCTGCCGAGAAAGAATTTATCTGAAATATCTACTCCCAAAATATTTAACACTGTTGGAGCAACATCTATAAGTCCTCCAATTGTGTTGCTCTCATATCGGAGATTTTTATTCAAAAGATGGATAATTAGTGGAAGTTTATAATTTTCATTTAAATCAATAATACCTATTCGCTTCAATTCACTCTGTGGTACTCTTGCACGATGGTCTCCATAGATTACTATAAGAGTATTTGATGCCAAATTGTTTTCATATAGTTTATTCAGGAACTCTCCTATTGCCGAATCAACATAGTGCATAGACCTTATATAATATCCTATCATTTCTCCTTCCAGGTCAGTTAAAGGAAAATTGTCAATATCAATTGTAATATGAGCAAATGGAATATGCGTTGATAAAGTTCTTAAAAAAACATAAAACGGATATGGTAAGCTCCTTATTTTCTGTAAACTCTGTGAAAAAAAAGCCTTGTCACTTAACCCCTTTAAAGAGCCTCCTATCTTTTCTGTCATAATATAATCATCTTCGTAAAATTGTTGTTCGAATCCTAAACTTTTTTCAAATATTGCACTATTCCAAAAATGTTTTTTATATGCATGCATAGCTGCAGTGGTATAACCCTGTTCTCTAAGTATCTTTGGAAGAGAGTCAAAATAGTTTAATGAATATAAAAAAGAAACAGCTCCTTTTCGTGA
>MFNH01000042.1:5052-6204 GCA_001781995.1 Candidatus Levybacteria bacterium RBG_16_35_11
TATACTTAACAAAGTTATTTCTATAATAAATGGATTCAAAGAAGTTGTCTGCGGATTGTATATTATAAATTATGGGGTAGATATTAAAGAGGATAGATAGTAACACTAAAAAAAAACAAATCCTAAATTTATCAAGAATGTTGTAATTGCTCAATCTTTTAAATCTGAAAAGCAAAAAAGGCAAAATTATCAAATCCACGACGAAGAAAAGTTCTATGTCTATCATTGAAATAATAACATCACTGACAGCTCTTGCCTGTTGTACCTGTTTCAAATAGGATACTGAGGCAAAATCGCCAAAATAACTGAAATAAAGAGAGTGAGTGAAAAAAATAAGTGAACATAAAAGGTTTACAGCAAACAAATAAGAAAACTTAAAGACATTATTCTTTATTAGCAGCGAAATTGATAATATCGCTAAGATCATCCCAAATGATGAGAAAAAGGTCTCAATTTTGTGTCCAGTGATATATGTAAACAGAATTAATTTAACAATAAGTATGACGGAAAAAATTCTGAATGGAACATCAAAATATAGAGTAGATAAATAATATCCAGGTCTACTCAAAAAATATCCAAGATTTTTAATCATAAACAATGAAAAGCTTTTGATGCATTTCATCTGCAACTTCATACGATTTTGAAGTCAACATTAATGGAATATGGAATATTGATAAGTTTTCATTTTCCTTCGTCTTTATCCTCAATTAATAGAGGTTTTACATCAGAATATTTGCCTATAAGAATCTGATTCTCTGGTATAATTTTCATAAAAATATTAGCCACTTTATCCGCATAGATGAGCTTCCAGTCGTCTCTTTCAAGGAGAAAATGTGAAAGGGGAGAGTTAGCTCCATAAATGATCCAGTTAATATCATATTTTGCTAAGACCTTATCCCATCCTGTTTCTATTTTAACGACCCTGAAATATTCCTTCATTCTTTCCACGCCGTACATGTCAGACCTTCCATCAAAAAATACCTTATACTCCGGCCATGCCGCATAGATAATATAGTCCCCAAATTCATCATTATTGAACATATTGCCTGTTATCTTCTCTTTCTTCATAAATTGAACAGCATCAACAGGAAGCGTCTTCTTATCAAAGCCATACTCTACCTTTCCCATAAATAGCATGATAATCAATGCTGC
>MFNH01000043.1:0-13765 GCA_001781995.1 Candidatus Levybacteria bacterium RBG_16_35_11
ATATTAAGTGGAAGGCGTGACTATTTTCAAAATACTCATTCCTCAACCTTCCACCAGTATTGTTATCGTTAGGTTGCGAATCCTGACATTTCAGGATAAGCTGTGTAAATTTCTTCTTAATTTCTTCTCGAACTGCAAAATTTGCACCTCATTCTTCAAACCACTTAGGGCAAGCATTAACATTATCATAGCGGTTGTAGTCTTTTTTATCGATGAATTTCTCTTTTCCACACAAAAATACATATTTTACAGGTCTTTCTAATAGGATTTCTATCAGTTCGCTTGCCTCTGTTTAATTATATGAAATCACTATGCTGTTGCTTCGATGAATTTATATAGTAATGTGTTAGTGTACTCATTGAGCTGCGATTTGATAATAGAATCGTAAAATTGCTTTAAAATAGAAAAGGAGTTATTAAGATAAAAATGAACGAAGAAAAGACATTAGGAGATGTAGATAGCATAGATGTTCTCCCTAAAGTTGAGATTACAGGAGAAAATGAAATCCTGATTTCTATGGATATCGATGGAAAAGAGATATTTGTTGATATAGGGATTGACGAATATTTGGCAAAAGAGATATTGAAGAAGATTGGCTATGGAGGAATAGGCTGGGAAAAATATAATGTGGTATAAGAGAAATCTTATACTTTAACTTTTTTCTGGAAATTGTCTTTATATATGGGCGTTTCTGCGGAGTTTCTATAAGTTCAGATTTATTCCACTCTCGTTTCTTCTTCAAACCATTTAGGACAAGCATTGACATCGGTCTCGCATTCGTGAAGACAGGCTTCCAGTTTTCCAAGCATGTAATAGCGGTTGTAGTCTTTTTTATCGATGAATTTCTCTTTTCCACATAAAAATACATATTTTACGGGTCTTACCAATAGGGTTTCTATCAGTTCGCTTGCTTCTGTTTTAGTGAGTTCCTCAATTTTTCCCTTTTTCTGCTGTGAAAGAAAGCATCGGATGTCCTCAGCATCCTTGTCCTTTGTATCAGGATAATTTGATAATATTTTTATGTACTCAATTTGTCTCTGAGTAGCATTTTTCTCAGTCCATAACTCCAATGTATATTGCACCATTATTTGATTATAATGTGGGTATATTATATCATTATTGTTAATCAATAGCGAGACAGTAAATTTGATTTCGATTCACAAATTTCTCATCCAATATCGGACATTCTCCCGACAAATTACCGACAGAACCGACAATCTTTGTTACCATAGGTTATTTTGAACAATAAATGCAAACGAAAGCTTCCATCTCTGATTTTGCTATAAGCCTTCGCTTAAAGTTATAAGATTTCCCGAAATCCTGACTTTCAGAACTAAAACTTTTTGCCTGAAAAATGGGCTAAAATGGGTATATAAAGAGAATCCGTTTCGCATAAAGAATAGATTATACGAAGCAAAAATGGTCAATTGGGATAGTAGGGGATTAATTCATCCAAATGTTTAATTAAATTGCCCATTGCATATTGCTAGCATCCACATCAATTTCAGCACTATGCCAGCCAGTTGAACTTAAATCTGCACTTGCTTGTGAGCAGGTATTTCGTGCCGCTGGATTCTTTCATTTGTTTCATTTTCCACATTAATCATCTCAGTTTTTGACCTGATATACTATTTCACTTTTTCTGAATTATTTCTAAATGATAGTGTTTGATTTTATCATTTGGTGTTATGAAATTTTTAGTAAGCTTGCCTTCTCCTATAGCTTTCTCAACTGCTTTTATAAAGGCTTGATGTTCTTCTTTTGATTTGAAAGAACTTGGTGATATATCAATTACATTTAAATTGCCTTCGTTTCGCATATGTGGTGAAGCATATAACCCTTTTTTGCGGTTTTCCTCTATTAAATCTGTCATTGATGCTCTAATTTCATCGTTACCAATGAATTTATCAACACCATTCATATTATTTTTATAGTTTGATGACAATGCTTCAGCATAAATATAAATCGCTTTACACCCAACTGTTTCTATGCTACTGTATCTACTACAATATATCTTTTCCTCATCCATCACTGCAAAATATATAGCATCGGCTTCCGTCATTCCATTATCAAATATATAACCCACCCTTCTTAATTCTAAATTATCAAACATCATCCCTGCCTGGTTTGCTGAATCCCTATATGTGCTTATTATTGTTATTTCATTGGTTATTCTTGCATCTTTTAAAATATCTTCTATAACTTCCTTAGAGTATGAAGAAATATATTTTTGGTTTTGGTTTGCATTTTTTCCAAAAAGTATATGGGGATATTCTTTATTCGGTGGTACTGGTCTTGTAATTGAATTCGTAAATGGTTTAAAAATTACTTCTGTTGGTCTAAACCATCGCAAAAATCTGTTTTTGATATTCATTGGTTCAAAAAAGGTAATAATTTGATTAAACCATGAAAATGTTGGGAGGTCGGATTCTTGGGTGTTATAATCATTGTTTGGAAGGGGTGGCACGTTATAATTATTGATTGGGGCGGGTGGCATGTTATAATCATTGATTGGGACGGATGGATTTTTTAGTTTATTCAACTCATCACAAGTTAATGCATTTGGGTCTTGGGCTGCAGCGATTGCTGATGCCTCCTCATCACAAATTGGTATTGGCTCTTCGAGCGAGTTATATTCACCAATGCCACCACCGTTCCAAGGGTCGCTTTTTACTTGGTCAAGAGCATCATTAGTTATTATGTTGTCAGCATGAGCTTCTGTTGTTGTATATCCAAAGGATATTATAGTTAAAAAAACTAATATTACTAAATTAATTTTTGACATTTTGTTTCCTCCGTTTCAAAATTACATATCCATACCCTATTATCCCCAGAACAAATATTATAATTGCCACTTTCCCTATATCGATTTCTCGTGGCTGTTCATCAGTTTCAGTATCATCATAAGATTCTTCAATGAATGGTTTATGCTGACCCGCTATCAATGACATATACTCTTTATATTTTGTGCCATTTTTTGTGTAATCTCTTGTTAGTTCCAAATAACCGTTACGTCTCTCCCCAAAAGTAATCTTATTATTTTTCAGATTCTGGAATATAGCAATAAGCTGATAATCCGTCATAGCCTTCCAATTATTACAAATTGTTGTTGTGCAAGCGTAAAACCATGTGATATCTGTTAGGTAATTATTTTCTCCATTAGTTTCTGAAAATACTGATGAATGCAAAATAAAGCTTGTATAATTATTATCATTTATCAATTCAATTTCATAAAGATTACCATCATCGGAATCCTTAACTATATCGCCTGTATTATACGTTGGATATAATGTTGTATACGCTATCTGATTGGCAGTTTGTTGAACACTCTGCGTTGGTTTCGGAGTTGTATAATCGAGATAATAATCGGATGTTTGTTGATATACTGGTATATTATTATCATTCATAATAACAGGTAAAATTACAAAAAATAATACCGCTATCACAATTAATATTGCTGTCCAAACCCACTGTTTCTTTCGCTTTACTTCGGCTGTTCTTAGGGTTTCGGGGTTTTCATATGTTTTCATGACAGATTTTCTATTATTAGCAGACAAAAATATCATTATCACAAAAACAACTCCACTTATAGCAAGAGCATCAATTGTACTAAAAATAAAAAGTCCCGCAAAAGCTGTTAAAACGGATATAAAGAAAGACGTAATTATTATGTATATCCATGATAGTTTCGCCAAAGCTGTGCGTTTTTTCGTCTCAAATTCATCCTTAACTTTCGCTTCTACGATGACGTTTTCAATTATTTTAGCATCTTTTTGTTTTTCTCTTTCAATTCCGTCCTTCACCAATCTTTGTATCCTCTCTTCTTGTTTGGCTTTTTCTATGCCTTCTTTTACTAATCGCTGGATTCTTTCATCTTTCGTTTCATTTTCCATAATCATCACTCGAATTTTTTGTGCATACATCTTTCATAACTTTCTGGACTTTCCCATACCTTTAGAATATTATTTCTAAAATAATAATATAGAGCCACGACTATTATGAAAAATGCAATTGGTATTGCCCAAAATGCAATTGGTATTGTCCATCCAACAATTTGCATCCGTTCAAATGCATATGCAAGCATAATGGCTAAAACCAACGCTGGTAAAATCGTGTTCTGCCAAGTTGTAGTAGCTAAAGCCTGACGTTTCTTAGTCTCCCATTTTTTATTTATTTCGTCTCTTGTTATCTCTACCTTCACCAATCTCTGTATTTTTTCCTCCTCAGTTTCGGTCTTGGTAAGACCTTCTTTTATTAATCGCTGTATCATTTCTTCTTCTGATTCCATAATTATCACCTATTTGAAACACCAAGTTCCAATCCCTTCTATAAAGATTGTTATGACTATGATTATCATTATGAGGATAAATATTTTTCTGAAAGTGGCGAAAGTGGCATTGTTTTCAAATTCTGTAGGATGCTTTACCTCATAATTCATGAAATCCTGATGAACCAAATGACACCATAATATGGAGTGCAGGGCGCTTCATTAAATTCTCTCATTATTTGTGAGAAATCAGAGATTTCATCAAATTCAATATTGTCATTTATTGATTTATTTAATGCTTTATATTTAATCCTAAATTTATGTATGATTGAATCCTTTATTAAAGAAAGTTACAAGACAGATTAATTTGAGAACAATCTTTCTTTCCAATGGGTATTCCTGGTTATAGCACGACTGTAAAAATGATACAGTGATTATTTTTCCATTAAAATACTTCGTCCACCTTCGCTTTGCTCCATATGACATCGCAGATGTCGTTGTAGGCTCTTCGTACATGGAGACACCTTGCCTTTTGCCATAATCAAACATCAGAGTTTTCTTCTTTCAGGGAGGATGAAATCAAATGTATCATACACTTTACCTATTTTTCCACGAATTCCAGAAGCTCTTGCTTTAAAATCTTGCGTCATTTTCTTGGTTTTGCCCTTGAACTTGATTGGAACAAGCAAGCCCATGCTCCAGTTTTTCCAGTATCTTTTGAGAGCTTTTTTTCCTTTCAAAGTCAATTTTAATTCTAATTTTTGGCGACCTCGATAATGCTTTACCACTCTTCTTTTTCTCCCCGTGATTAGTCCCAATTGCTTATATCGTCTTAGATTTTCCTTTAAGCTCTCTGCTTTGACCACTTTTCCAATGAATGGCATTCTATTGAGTTCGTCCAATATTTCGTCTCTGGTAAGTCTTTTTGCTGATTTGTCAAGAATATCGAGTGTGAGCATCTTCATTGTTCCGAAATTGCCACGAAAATAACAAAAGAAGCATAGCGTTTTTTCAGGATGTTCTTTTATGAACCCGCAGGAAGGGCATAGATTAGATTTTGATTCCATATTAAAATTTTATGATTGTTTATAATTTAAATATATGCATCAAAATAAGAGAACACAGTGTTTTTAAATCATTAAATAGAAATCCATAATGCTATAATTTGCCATAATAAACAAAAATATGATAACATCAATGATTTTAATAATTATTATTACTTTAATACAAAAACAAAGTTCTATAAATAATTATTCTGATGCAAAGATTTATAAGTCTTAAAGGTATTTATATTTTTATAGAGTTGGGGTGAAAAAATTTGATAAAATATCCTTACCATGAATGTAGTCGCTTCCTAAAATGTTCCGTAAATAATTGCCCATTGCATCCTTCTTTCCCTGAGCTATACATCGACCCTGATGATTTCCAGGTGAAATGCAAGTTGGAAAAGGAAGTCAGGTTTAAAATCGGTTCAAAATATCCAGATATCCTGAAATATCAAGGACTTACCCCCCAAGAATGGGCTGGGAAGAAAAGATTTGAGGGATTACCAGAGCAAGACAAAGAAATTGTCAGGGAAAGGGCAAGAAGGTCGATTTTGTCGGCTTGTGAAACGGATGTCAACCTGGGAGGGGTTAGACTACCCACCTCTTAGGCTAAAGGAGAAAAAATTCTGAAAGTTGAGGCGGTATGAATGGATAAAGATAATGCCACAAAGCGGAGCTACAATCCACCTATCTTCTCCGCTTTTTCAATCTTCACTGGAGAAAAGTGGTGGTTTGAAAATAATGCCAAGCGGAGTAGCATTCACCTCCTTCTCCGCTTAATCACAATCACTATGGAGTGAAAAATATGTTAAGAAAGAAAACTAAAGAAAATATAAAGAAATTCGACAATGAGCAGTATAAAATTAGATTTGTAAAAAATTCTGATGAACCTCAAAAAGAGGGAACTACAGTCACAAAAAATAATGGAGTGGAAAACAATGATAAAAAATAAAGACAAAACCCAAGAATGTAAAGATAAGAAATCAAAAGATAAAGAAAATAAGGGCGGTTATAGGGAATTAAAGGACCCGCTTTTAGGAAAAGGGAAGAGGCATTCTGCTGCAGCATTAAAGAAAGATGCTGATGCAATTTCTAATGAGGGCGCTGTTGTTCCAAGTGGGGAACATAAAGGTGCCCAAGAGGCAGTTATTGCAGACTTGGAAAAGAAAGTTGATGATGTCGAAATCCCTAATAAAGATGGGGAGTCCGTCATTCTGCGATATAAGGATTCAGAAAAGGAAAATCTTCTTGAAAAGATTTTTGCCTATGAAAAAATGACTGGAACTACGATACCGCTTGACTACGATTCTGACAGCGAAAGTTTTCTCGTGTCGGTGAAGAAGTCGGAAATCGATGAGTTTAGACCCTTCATGAAAGATTTTCTGGAAATTCCCTTTAAGGAAACAGCAGACAAGAAGATAGAGGAAATTCAGAGCAAGAGAAGTAATCGGGCTATCGCTATTGACAAGTCAATAACAGCGAGCCGAGTAGGGCGAAAAGATAACCCTATCGACCTTAAAAATTGGTCTGAGAATCCTGGAAAATTAGATTTGCTAGATGTTGATTCAGGAGAATTGTAAGAGAGGCAAACTCTTACTTTTTTAATAGGGATTGAGGGTAAAATGACAAAACAATGCACGATGAAAGAAGCCTTCGTAGAGCGAAAACTTGACGAATTTCAGCCAGGATGGAGAGATGGAGAAGATATAACGGCAGAGACAAAGCAGAAAATACGTGAGTATGTATCTTCAAGAATGCCAGATGAATTCAAGGATGATGCAGCATGCCTAACAGATTATTCTATCAGAAACATGGCTAATAAGATTCGAGAACGAGAGAATTTGCCTAAGCCAAAAAAGACAAACAAAGGAAATGCAAAGGATGCCATAAGCCAACCATCGGAAGGACAGGAATTAAAGATACAGAATACTACTGACAATAAGGATTCTTCCCATCAGCAGAATCAAGGCGAAAAATCTTCAGGAATTATTACATTTGATTCACTTGTCAATATCATCAAGTATCTCGTTGATAAATACTCGCTTGAAGCAGTGAAAAAAGCTTTAGCTGAAAGCCAGGGGGAGCACACTGTAATTTTGTAGTATTTTTCCAGTATTTTGAGATGAAAACACCTCAAAATCATCAATAAAGTCAGGGTAAAAGCAATAAATACTGAAAAAAGTTTGGAAATTTAAGTATATGAAGACAGAATTTTATAGGGTTCTCAAACCCCAGGAAGCTAAGTGTATCATTGAAAAGATACCGAAAATGAAACACAAAATGTGCTTCAAGACCGAGTTATTTACTGGAATGAGATATAAAGAGCTACAGCATTTTTCAGAACATCCAGAATGGTTCAAGCATGAACGCAAATTGATAATCTTGCCTGGAAAATACACAAAGACATCGGAAGAGAGGAAAGTAAATCTGACGCCACAGTTCTCAGAAATCCTATACTACTATTTGGAAGGGGGAAATCAATTAGAGTATCCTGTTTATCAGACTTGGCAGGCTAATTTAATCAGATGGGCTTCACAGGCGGGAATAAAAGATAGCATAAATATCTCAGGGGGCACTCTGCGGAAGACTTGGGAAAGCTGGCTATTGGAGTCAGGATATGCTGAAATTAGGGTTATGGCAAGTCAGGGTCATACCAGTGCAACGTCCTTTAAACATTACTATAACAACGATTGGTCGCCAACAGAAAGGGAACAGATAAAAAAAGAAACAGCAGGATGGATGTAATCTATAAACTTAGAATCCAAAGAATTCCACCTATTACTAACAAGGCGATTTCTCCGTTCGTAAATTTTGTTCTGATTTCAAGTTCGGATTGTTCTTTTTTCCAAAAACTGTTAAGAGTCTGTTGGACAATTACAAGCATCCATACAGCCAATAAACCAAAAAAAGTTTCTGACGTTTCTGTAGGCGTCATCTTCCATCCAAATCCCCAAATTTCAAAGGTTAATATTGTAAAAAATATATAACTTAAAGTAAGCCATCCTGGTGACGAATAACTTTTGCAACCAGACGCCGTGGCAAAGTGTTTAATATCTCTAAATTGTCTGTATATAAGGACGATATTATAAATTGGGATAAATAACCCAACTGTTCTCCAACCAGGGGATATATCTAAGTTTTTATGTTTTTTTAAGTGCTTCCAGTTCCGATAAAACCAGTAAATGTGATAAACTGTGAAGGTAAGAATTGATAAAAGAACAAGTCGCCAAGGAGCTTGAGCATTTGAATATTTCTTCGTTTCATCGTTTTTTATTTCGAGAACCATATCTGATTATCCAATTCGCTCTTACATTATAAAAATATCGTCTTGTTTTGTCCCTTCTCCTGCTTGGGAATGAGATACAGAGAGCTGCAATTCTTCTCAGAACATCCCCAATGGTTCAAGCATGAACGCAAATTGATAATCCTGCCTGGAAAATACACAAAGACCTCGGAAGAAAGGAAAGTAAATCTGACGCCACAGTTCTCAGAAATCTTATACTACTATTTGGAAGGGGGAAATCAATTAGAGTATCCTGTTTATCAGACTTGGCAGGCTAATTTAATAAGATGGGCTTCACAGGCGGGAATTGAAGATAGTATAAATATCTCAGGGGGCACTCTTCGGAAGACCTGGGAGAGCTGGCTATTGGAGTCAGGGTATGCTGAGATAAGAGTTATGGCAAGTCAAGGGCATACCAGTGCAACGTCTTTCAAACATTACTACAATAACGACTGGTCGCCACAAGAAAGGGGAATGATTAAGATAGAAACAGCAGGATGGATGTAAGAATGGCTAATCCTCAGGTTGGCGAAGAGGACGGTAAGTATGCTTATTGAAAAACCTTATGCTTTTCGATGCTCCCTCATTAAATTGTTTATATGCGCCTGAATTAAAACACAGAGTTCAAAACATATTGAAATGCCAATCCATGAGCATCTTACCTATGCCTGACTTCTTTCCCTAAAAATTAGGCGTATCGAAGAGATTAAGAATCAAAAATTTTCGGGAATCCAAAACATTTCTGCTAAATAAGAAAGTGCATTTATTGTTTCCCAATCCTTAAATTGAAATTTGAGAGTGCCGCAGAAAAATAATCTTGCAATACACCAAATCTGTTATTATATTCGAATTCACCCCAGGTTTCTACTCTCTCATCGTCAAGAAATTTCCCCCAATCATTTAAAATATTTGGTATTTGCGGAGTTATTATTTCCTGAAAAGTTTGTGGGTATTTATCAAAATCGTGCAGGAAATAATAAGCAAAATACCAATTAATTTTAGCACGATAATAAATAATTGAGGCATCTAAAAGACTTTGTGTGGTTCTTTTAACAAAATTATTATCTTTTAATAGTTTTAAAAATTCTTGCCTCACATCATTTCCAACTATATCGAAATTTTGAGAAATTATCTTGGTAGCAAATTGCCTGATTTTTATGCTACAATGGTTAATAATCGAAATTAATAATTTATCCCTATTTTCTGCTGGAATTTCAATTAAAAAATTGGGATTTTCTTGAATATATTCTATTTGTCTTTCTATTTTTGAATCCTTAAAGACTTCTATCTGAAAAAATTCTCCAATTATTGATTTCAAAGGTTCAATTATGTCATTGATGGAATCAAAAGTATATCGCCACGGAATATGGGGCTCTTCATGCATCAAACGTTCATAGAATTCATAAACTGCGTTTTCACTATACCATTTGATTGATTCTTTCTGCTTTTCGTCATCTTTGACCTGTCTGTAAATTGCTGATTCATACTCCGCTCTCTTACGTATAAAAATACAAATTTGTTTACCTTTTCTTCTTGCACACCTATATTCTGCCTCGGAAATCTTTAAACCAGATAAATCTGAATAAGCAGTACCTTCTTTGAGATAAGATAAACCAGCGCGCTTATCCAAGAGAACCACGAAAAGGTCGCACTCTTCTGCCACCCTAAGGCAATTAGTCATCGAATCTGGATGGAGATTTGAAGGAAAGTCACTCATTTCACTTAACCAAGGAGTATGTCCTAATTCTTTAAGGCGGCGATAAAGTTCGTTTCTCAAATCCCCTAAATCTTTGATGGTACTACTTACAAATATTTTCATACTCAGGCACCCTTTTTAATGTATATTTGAAATGGATATCTCAATTTATAAATCCTTTCACAATCCCCAGTTAAGCAATTGCTTTCTTCTGTCATTTTTACATATTATCTTTTTTACTCCTTCTTTTCGATACAAGTCTCTTCCCTGACCTGTTCAGGCGTGAATTTTGTATATCGGTCAAGCATAGTTCTATCAGCATCCCCTCGAAGCATTTGTATCACTTTGGGATGACAATGCTTTATTACCATTTGCAAACCCCTTCACTTAGTTACCCTGTCTCCGTGAAGCTGGGGAAAGACAGCACGACAACGCTGGGGGCAGCAGAAAATTATCGGCTGTTGCTGCTGCTCATTCGATGAGAGTGAAAGAAAGGCGAAAAAGTCGGGGAAGATTATGAACAGGTTCATGAAAGTTATAGGAGCTTCCATCCTGCTTTTACCGAGGGATGGTAATGTTAATTGAATCTGAATTGCTCATTGAGACTAAAAATTCAAAAAGGGAAATACATGCATCACCAGCGGTTTGTCAATATCATCCCAATGACAGTAAAGAACAGTATGCGGTGTCGGTTTGATTTTGATAAAATAAATAGATATTTTATATAAGTGAAATAACTATCTGGTTATGGAGAATAATTCAAGTTATAAGGAGAATAATTCAATGATGAAATGTGAAGAAAATATCAAGAAACAAAAGCCTCCATCTATGACAAAAGGAAAATGGAGGTATAGACTTACACTTAAGACGGCAGAGAAAGAGTTTAAAACTGAGGTTGACTTAAAAGCAGGGATTTGTGAGAAAGTTAGAGAGAAAAAAGAAGATGAAATAGTTAAAATCGAAAGGAAGAAAGTAAAAGTAGTTCATGCGCATTCTGAGTCTAAGTCGTGTCATTTCGAAGAAAGAGATAAAATGGATTGGGAGGATGTTACAGAAACCTATAGTGTTTTTTGGAAAAACGAAGAAATTAAACGGCGGTGTTATCCTCCTGATAGTTAAAACCTCTTTTGTTTACTCTGGCTTCTCAGGGTCACACCAGTGCTACGTCCTTTAACATTACTATAATAACGACTGGTCGCCAGCAGAAAGGGAACAAATTAAGATAGAAACAGCAGGATGGATGTAGATGCAGCAAATGCAAATATCCAGAAGCCAAGATTATTTTTGCTCAAGGATTAAATTGATTTCATCGAAAGATTCATATAATTTAAAATATAATAATTAGAGTGAGGACTAAAGATGGAAAAATACAAGCATGTAAAGATAATTTTTGAAACGGAAATGAATAGCGAATTTTCAAATAATGAAATTGAAGAAATGTTCAGGGATGCTATATATGCTTACCGTGATATGAGAACCAACAAGAATCCATTACTTCCATTATTTTCTAAAACAACAAAAATCAAAGTAGAATAAAAATCGAAGCAAAAAGCAAAACCGAAAATTTTTAAGCGCCTGGTTTGCAGTAGTAGTGTCCAAGGTATCCAGGTCTTTTCACAATACTGGATGAAAAGAGCATTGGCTGAGATAGTATAACTTACTCTTTCATATCAAAGAGGAAGTCACCCCCATTTTAGAGCCAATTATAGACCAAAAAGGTGCAGGTTCTACAAAGAGTAAGTTGCTCACAACCGAGCCAATCTTGCATCGTGGGATGAATAAGGAGGAGTGTAAGATAATCTGCACCAGCTCTATCATTCTTTTGCGTGAGAAAGCCTTTTTCCGACTAATTTATGAGACGCAGTTGAGACCTTTTGAGGTCATGAACTTGGAAATTGAAAATTGGGACAGAACCCAGCAAATGGTAACGGCTGTGAGGGTTAAGCAGAAATGGGATAATAAACACAAACGGTATCTGCAAAGTGTTCCAAGAACAGCGATAATAACGGATTCCACGAATGAAATGATACGAACCTTGGTATCCAATAGAAAAAAAGGCAAGACAGAAAGTAAAAAAACACTATGTTGATGGGAGACCCTTGCATTTGGTTACTTTAATGGCGCTGAGGGAAGCTGGCGAAAGACAGCATGACAACGCAGGTGGCAGTAGAAAACTCAGTTCTGTTGTATCAGGTCACAGTATGCGGGTCAAAGAAAGGCATTACGAAAAGGTCGGAGAATACTTTGAGCAAGTGCATGAAAGTTATAGAAATTATCACCCTGCTTTTGTAGAGGGTTGGTGAGTATATCGACCTCTCCTTATGCTTTTAGATGCCCTGCACGGAGCGAAACGGAGTGCAGGTACGATAAGTGTTCTCCTGCAATGATTCTATGAATCCCGTTGTTGAGATTTTGTCAGAACAAGCAACTTTGAGGTAAAATTAACAATAAATATTTATATAATTGCTGAACTAAAGAAGATTAAGGAGAAAATTATGGGTATAATTCAGTCTTTCAAAGACACAATAAATCTCTTAAAAAATACATCCATGCGGCTATCGTATATATTAATGGGGTTAGCAATTTTTAATGTAATTTTTATTGTAGGTGTTTCCATCTTAGCAGGATATACTGGAAATTTACTTTTGGATGGTGAGGTTCTTCCAGGAAAAACTTTTGAAGGTGAATTTTTAGTCAACGATATTAAAGATATGACCTTTATATTCAGTGCCACAGAATCCATATATTTGACAGAACAACTGAAGATTACTATCATAGAACCAAATGGTAATTCATCTTCCTCGATGATGATGTTTCGTATTACGCCGAAAGGTGAACAAAGAACTACCTTTACAACAAAACCAAAAACAACTGGAAAATATCACATTAATATAACCAATGCAGAATTTCCAACTTATCTCAAGATAAAATTAGGAATGATAAATATCAAGTCATCATTTGTGTGGTCTTGGGTGATTGGTTGGATTATTGTATTGTTTGGTATTTCTAAGTATTTGGGAGGTAGCGGTTTTGTTCTATCTAAAGAAGAATCTCTAATTGCGATGTTGTTAAGTATTGTTATAACATCTTTTGCAATTTATTATTTCTCTACATGAATAGGAAAAAAGCAAATTATATTGCACGGACAAGTAAAGAAGTGGCATTGAAACTGGTGGTAGTTGCCCTTTGCATTACAGCACCTTGCCAAAAGCGGGGCGGTCGGATTAAACAATAGTGCTTTTTATTTATATTTGTAGTAGCTTGACAGGTCAGTGCATGTTCTATCCTATTATTCCAAGTGACAATTCAGGTTTTTATCCAAAAATAGAGACGGAGATATTCTTATCCCAAATCGCTGGTATCTCGTGATACTATTCTATACTTCTTTGGTCTTGTGCCATCTAAGTAAATTATTTTGTTCTTTTCAATCAGGTTATCGATATCGTGATAGGCATTTTCTATAATCTTTTTCC
>MFNH01000043.1:13818-14054 GCA_001781995.1 Candidatus Levybacteria bacterium RBG_16_35_11
CTTAGTCTGCCTTTCCAATGGATTGGGTATGCCTTTTTTCCCAGGTTTTGGTTTCACGAACTTTGTTATTTTCTCAGGTTTTGGCTTCACGACCTTTGGTTTTTTAGGTGTTTTCTTTTCCTTCTTTAAAAGCTCAACTTTTGGAGTTTCCACTTTCAAGACTTGAAAACTGCCAAAGAATTTCTCAACAAGCTCCTGAGTTGCTTCTTCGGTTTTCGGCATCAGTTCGAACACAA
>MFNH01000044.1:0-14420 GCA_001781995.1 Candidatus Levybacteria bacterium RBG_16_35_11
ACAGAAATAAGCCTCCTAATAATCCTAATACAATTCCAACTGTTACACCAAATTTCCTGAGTTCAATTTTCCCACTCTTAATATTTTTTATATCTTTCTTAAGCATCATTGTTCCTTTCTAATACAATTTCTGCCACAGATTTACGCTGATTAGCACTGATATTTTTTCTTTTGTTATTAAATCTTTTGTTATTAAAAACAAATCTCTTGAATTCCGGTTTTCTGCCAAAATTTAATAATAATCCAACTTCAATATTTGTTGCTTTCAAGTAATTGATTAACTGAGCTTCATGAGCGGGATCACGTGCACGAACTGCTTTTAGTTCCACAATTACTTTCCCCTCTACAATCAGGTCTGCCTTAAAATCTCCTATGACATTCCCTCTAAAAAATACAGAAATATCCTTCTGCCTTTCTACTGATAAACCGTATTCTGTTAATACGATGTATAAAGCATTTTCATAGACAGATTCAAGGAATCCATCACCGAGTTCATTATAAATTTCATAAAAACTTCTAAGAATTATATCTGTAACCTCTTTGTATTTAAACTCATTGTTTTTATCTGTGTGAATCTGTGGCTTAATATTTGCCATCTTAATCCAGTTCAAACTCCTTCTGCCAATCAATATCGTTTTCCAGAGGTTTTTGATCTTTTTTATCTAACAAGAAATTCCCCATAATTAAATAATCCATATTAGTTCGCATAAAACAGCGGAAAGCATCCTCGGGGGTACAGACTATTGGTTCGCCTCTGACATTAAAAGATGTGTTGATAATCACAGCACAACCATATTTCTCATAAAATTTGGATATCATTTTGTGATACAAGGGATTCGTTTCCTTATCAACAGTCTGAATACGTGCAGAATAATCTATGTGTGTAATCGCAGGAACTGTGGAGCGTCGGATATGTAATTTATCAAGTCCAAAGAGCTGTTGCTCTTCTTCTGTCATCTCCCGGCGAATCTCTTTTCTTACAGGCGCTACCAATAACATGTAGGGGCTTTCCCTATCCAATTCAAAATAGTCAGAAACCTTTTCTATAATTACAGAGGGCGCAAAAGGGCGGAAGCTCTCGCGGAATTTTATCTTCAAATTCATTACTTCCTGCATTTTAGGAGAACGGGCGTCCCCAATTATTGAGCGGCTGCCGAGAGCTCTTGGGCCAAATTCCATTCTGCCCTCAAACCATCCGACAACATTTTCTTGAGCAATCAAATCAGCAATCCTTTCAGGTATCTCATAATCGGTTAATTCAATGTAGGGGATATTATTTTTCTTCAGATAATCAGAAATATAGTCATTCTTAAACTCTGGCCCAAGGTATGAACCCTGCTGGAAGTCTTTTTTGTTATCAGCGATTCTGTTGTTCTCCAAATACTGATACCAGGCAAATAAAGCGACTCCCAAAGCGTTCCCCGCGTCCCCAGCAGAAGGCTGTATCCATATATTGTCGAAAATGCCTTCCCTTAGAATTTTCCCGTTGCCAACACAATTGAGAGCCACACCACCCGCCAGGCAAAGATTTTTTTGTCCGGTCTCTTTTTTTACATATCGAGCCATGCGCAGCATTACTTCTTCGGTGACTTCCTGGACAGAACGGGCTATGTCCATCTCCCTCTGAGTCAAAGGAGATTCCGGTTTTCGAGGAGGACCGTCAAATAGCTTATCAAACTTTCCATTGGTCATGGTTAAACCGGCGCAGTAATTAAAATATTTCATATTCATTCTGAAGGAGCCGTCTTCTTTTAAATCCATCAATTCAGAAAATATAATATCCTTGTATTTTGGTTCACCATAAGGCGCCAGGCCCATTACCTTGTATTCCCCTGAATTGACTTTAAACCCGGTATAATATGTAAATGCCGAGTAAAGAAGACCTAAAGAGTGAGGAAAGTGAATCTCCGCCTTAATCTGTATATTATTATCTTTACCAATGCCATAGCTTGTTGTTGCCCATTCTCCAACTCCATCCATAGTGAGAAAAGCTGCTTCCTGAAACGGGGAAGGGAAAAATGCTGCTGCGGCATGAGATTCGTGATGTTCGGTAAATATAATTTTCCCCTCATATCCAAGTTCTTTCTTTATCAATTCTTTCATCCAGATTTTTTGTTTTATCCAGAGAGGTATTGCCTTTATAAATGACTTGATCCCTCTCGGTGCATATGAAAGATACGTTTCTAATATACGCTCAAATTTCAAAAACGGTTTATCATAAAAGGCAACATAATCAAGGTCGTTAGCTGACAATTTGCTATTTTGAAGACAGAATCGAATAGCATTTATCGGAAAGGAAGAGTCGTGTTTTTTCCTTGTGAAACGTTCTTCTTGGGCAGCAGACACTATCTGGCCATCTTGAACAAGACAAGCTGCACTATCGTGGTAAAAAGCTGAAATCCCGAGTATGTTCATGCGTATACTATTTATATTTTAATATTTTTAAGATAAATTTTATAAAATAAAGATTTTGGGGTATTTAAATATAATTATTTCGCTCCTTTCCCAGACAATACAACAGGAATAGTCTTTAACAAAATTTTAAAATCAAGCCAGAGAGACCAATTGTCAATATATTCTAAATCAAGCCCCATCCATTCATTAAAATCAGCTATTTCACTCCTTCCGCTCACTTGCCATAAACAGCTTATGCCGGGCCTCATGCTCAATTTTCTCCTCTGCCAGTTATCATACTTCTCAACTTCTGATGGCAGTGGTGGTCTTGGGCCAACCAAACTCATATCCCCCTTAAATACATTCCATAATTGCGGTAACTCATCTAAGCTATATTTTCTTAACCACTTTCCTACTTTAGTTACTCTCGGGTCATTTGTCATTTTAAAGACAGGGCCGTTCATTTCATTATATTCTAAAATGTCTTTAAGTCTGGATTCAGCCTCACTAACCATGGTTCTGAATTTATAAAAAATAAATTTCCTGCCATATAAACTGCACCTTACCTGTTTAAATAAAACAGGCCCTTCTGATGTTAATTTAATAATAACAGCCAAAATTAAAAAAAATGGCGCTAATACTACGAGTGCAATTGCAGAAACAATAAAATCAAATATCCTTTTAATAAATAAATATCCCAAATTATGAGAAATACCCTCGAATGTAAGCAAGGGAAATCCACCAAGATCAGTTTGTTTTGCCTTTAACACCTTAAATTCAAAAAGATCAACTGCTAAATGTATTGTTAACCCCTCGTTTTCACAAAATTTCATTATATCTTCTACTTTGTTAATCCATGAACGTGGAACAACAAATACAATCTCATCCACTATATTGTTATGAATTAGATTAGGGATATCATCAAAGGACCCCAATATTTTGTATCCTCCGATTATTTTTCCCGCCTTTGTCTTGTCTATATCTACAAGACCTATAATCTTAATAGCCCACTGCGGATTATTATTAATTAAATTAATAAACCTTTCTGCCCGTTTGCCGGTTCCAACAACTAAAACACTTCTCCAGGTAAACAATATGCTTTTAAAGCTTACGCCCATTTGCTGTACATGTCTAAAAACATATATGAGCGTAATTTTTTCTAAACTCATTAAAACAGCAGCTACGATGAATATAATACCCATCATCAATCTTGTAACTTGTGTCTGCAAATGGAGGATGAATACATAGCTGCCAAATAGAACGAAACCTAAGATTGTTGTTTTTATTATTATCCTAATGATCTCAGATGTTCGCTTTACAACAAAATTTGTATACATCCCAAAGTAATACAAAAGGGTTCCCCATATAAAAAGTAGAACCGGTAAAAGTCCAATATAAACGTTAATCGATAAAATCGGTAAAAGGCTCTCAAATCTCGCCCTAATAAAATATCCTATAAAAAATGACACTGCTACTATACACAAGTCAGTAGATAATAAAAATTTCTTTAATGTCCTGCTTTGCTCTTTTATCATATAAAAGATTTTTGGTTGTACTTAATGACGCTGAATTTTTTTTGTTCCATTAAAAATAATTACAAAATTTAAATAAAAATAATCCTTTTTGCTAGTTTTGTAATTTAGGATTCTAAAGGCTCTCAAGTGATAGCCCGATACACTTCCAGTGTCCTCTCTGCTATTTTCTCCCAGTTATATTTTTCAGCAATTGCACTAATCTGTTTTTTTATTTCTTCATTCCCCCGTGGTTTGTTAATAAATTCCCTCATCTTGTTAGTAAGCGCTTTAATATCGCCTGCCTTAAAAAATCTATCCTCACTCAACTCTACATTTCTATTTGCTGATATATCACTTGCAATACAGGACAATCCATAACTCATTGCCTCAAGTAAAACTATTGGCAGCCCCTCGTGATATGACGGAAGGACAAAAAGTCCTGCATGAGTGTATATCTCCTGTAGAGGTTTGCCAGTTAAAAACCCTGTTAAAACAATGTTGCTATTTTTCTTAGCCTTCTCTCTTAAACCGATGCTATATTTATCATCATGGTCAGCACTTCCAACTATAACAAGTTTCCAGCCCTCAAAATCTCCATTGTTAAAGGCATCTATTAAATAATCAAACCCTTTTTCTGGAACAAACCTCCCTACCGTAAGAATATATCTTTTCTTCTGCAAGTCGAATTTTCTCAAAATATCATCTGTGTCTGATGGATCAGGAATCTCCACTCCATTAGGAATAACATAAGCATTTCTGGCAAATTTTCTTTTAATGTCTTCTGAAATATTATTAGCTACGGCTATAACCTCATTTGCAAATGTCATTCCCATCCACTCACAAAACATAAGGAATATCTTAGCTAAAAAATTCCATTTCTTTCTTTTATAGTCGGGACCCTGGGTAGTAATTACTACCTTCATACCTATAAACCGGGCTAAAGGAGTGAAAAATGATGGCCCTATAGCGTGTATATGTAATATATCAGGCTTGAGTTTTCTTGCTTTAAGTACACCCTTAAAGGTGTGAATAAATGCCTCTAAAAATTTGTTTTGGGGACAACTGATTGGTACTAAAGATATGCCTTTATAGGTATGCAGGTCGGGAGGGACGTAAGCCTTTCTGGTAAATACCGTAATATCACAACCATTTTCAGCAAGATGTGTATATAATTTCTCACAATGAGTCTCCACACCACCCTGCACACCGGGAAATCCACGAGTCCCTATCACTGCTATCTTCATAATATTAAGTAAGTCCTGTATCTTTCCTTAAAAGATAAAATATATTTTCAAATACCTCTGAACCTATAAGATAGTAAAATTTATTATTGACTGCTTTTGGCTTTATAACCTTCACGAAATGATCGGACTCCTGATTTTAGTAGAAAAAGAAAATCGTCGTCAGTTTGGAAAATTTTTAACTTTACTTCTTAATGCCAATAAGTGAAGCCTATAAATACCTTTTCCCGTCTATAATAGTCTTCATGGCCTTTTTTCATTTTTTAGTTTTAAGTGCCTGTTTATATATAATCATTAATTCCTGATAATATTTTTCTGAGTTTAGCTCTTTTTCTACAAATATCCTTGCCTTTTCTCCCATTATCTCTGCTTTATCGGGATTATCAACTAAATACTCAATCTTCGAAATCAAATCCTCAGGGTTCCCAGGTTCAAAAGTCAATCCTCGCTCATAATCCTTCACAAGTTCCGGGATACCACCCCGTCTTGAACCTATTACAGGTTTTCCTAATGCAAATGCCTCTACAACAGCAAGGGGATTATTTTCGTAGCATTCCGATGGAAGAACAACAGCAAGGCTTTTTCTTATCTCTTTATACAAATTTTCGTGTTTCATATACCCCAAAAATTGGACATTATTTATTTTTTCTATCTCAATTTTTTTCTGAAGTTCATTCATCAATGGTCCAGCCCCTATAATATTAATTTGAATTTTTTTACCTTTATTCCCAATGTGTTTAGCTGCATTGAGTAAAGTAATGAGCCCTTTTTCGTGAGATAGTCTTCCAATATAAACAATGGTGTTTTTCTTCCCACCATTTACACGTTCTTCTTTATCAATCCTTTCACTCTTATGAAGGTCAAAAAAATTAGGAAGATGGATTATTCTTTTTTTAAATTCTTTTTCTTCCAATTTTTTTCTAAGAAAAAGGCTGGGGGCGATAAAGATATCTACATTATCGTATATATCAAGCATCCTGTGATGAAGATACATTTCTGATACAGCCAGAATACTTTTAACAAGTGAATTTTTAACGCACCTATTTCTAATTGCCATATAATATCTTCCATTACGACATTCCTCGCAAATCTTTCCATCTGCAAACATATGATAAGAAGCGCAAACCATTTTTAGATTATGAAGCGTCATCACCACCGGGATACTTCTTTTTTTTAACTCATGCAGAATCGAAGGTGAAATATGATAACCGATATCGTGGAGATGAGCTATTTCTACCGGATATCTATCTAACAGATTAGATAAATTTCTCTTTGCCTTAAAAGAGTAAAGGATTCTCCCTGCAATTTTAATCTGATTTAATATACTATGCTGAGCAGTCAATTCTACATAAGGCACAAAAAATTCATCTGTCTCACATGATAAATTCTCAGGATGATGCATTGAAAAAAAAACAATCTCGTGTCCGTGAGACTTTAAAAGTTCAGCTGTTCTAAGATATACCGTCTCCGGCCCTGCCCTATAATAATGATATTTATTAACAAGAAGAATTTTCATCTTTACTTTCCCTGCTTCCACTATAAAGTAGATTATATGTTATGCAATATTTTAAAATATAAAAAACCTATATTGTTTGATAATGCTTCTATATAAATAAATCCAATGAAACTCCTCCTTAAATCATTTATCTGCAATGTTTCTTATGCCCTCCATTTACCTAAGTATTTAGGCTTTTTTAGAAGAAATAAAATCCTTTTTTTAATGTACCATCGTATTCTCAAGTCATATTCAGAGAATCCCTTAAAACATCTGAATGAATACAGCATATCTGAAAGTCAGTTTGAAGATCAGATGGCATATCTGTCCCGTCATTGCAACGTAATATCAGCTTCAGAAGCAATTGCAGGTAAAAACATTTCTAAGGATAAAAAAAATGTTGTTGTTACGCTTGATGATGGATATAAAAATAATTACACAAATGCATTTCCAATTTTATTAAAATACAATTTTCCCGCACTATTCTCTATTACAACAGGTTTTGTTGCGAACAGGATCCCAATGTGGTTTGATATTCTTGAATATGCAGTCGCAAACACCCATCAAAAAACAGCGCGTATAAAGTGGAAAGATACGTACATCCCTTTTAGATTAGAAACTACAACTGAGAAGATTAAATTTTTTAAGTGGTTACACTCTAAATGTATTGAAATCATACAAGAAGAAAGAGACCAATTTATTAGCAATATTTTGATTGAGCTTAATGTTACTATTAATAATGAGAAGATATTTGAGGATCCAGATTATGCTCCGCTCTCGGCTCAGGAAATAAGAATCATGTCTGAATCTAAGATCGCCGAGTTTGCTACTCATTCTGTTCACCATTATTTGTTGTCGCGTGTCAGTTTGCCTACATTAAAAAATGAATTGATAAGTTCCAAGTCAACTGTTGAGCATATAACTGGGTTACCTTGTAAATATTTTTGTATTCCAGGGGGCTTTTATAATAACTCTGTCATTGATGTAATATTAAATGCCGGGTTCGAAAAGATTTTTTCATCAGATATTATTGAAATCGATCCCATGAGTATTGGCAATGTCATTGGACGTTACGGTATAACCAGATATATAACTAAAGAATTATTTGCGGACATTATTAACGGCCCATTTCATTGGATATACTACTCATTAAAATCAAGGAATAATTCAAATAAATAATTCATACATCTTTAAAATAACCAGAGAGCGCTCACCTTGAAGTTTGTTATGAGAAAAGGGAACCTAAAAACTATCAATGAATAAGTGACCTTTTTATTGTTTTTAAAAAATCAATTAATTCCCTGCATATATACAATGGTATTGAAGTATAACTCTTCATAAATTCCTTAACTTTCTTGGCAAGGGTTTCAGTTAAAATTAATGCCCTGTAACTTATGCCCGTATGTTTTCAACAGTTCAGATGTTTTAAGATAAACTATTTCTGCACCAGATCTATAGTAATGATATTTATCAACAAGAAGAATGTTCATGTTTACACAATTTCCGACAAATTCTTCTATAACATACAGCCAGCGCTCTTGCTTAACCTAAATATCCCAGGCTTTTCAATTCATCTATTATCTGTTTTTCATCATCCGCTGAATAAACCTTATCCTGCACGGCTTCAAAGTCATTATCCTTGACATCTGAAAATACAGGAGGATTTGACTCCAGAAATGTTTCCTTAAAAATCGAAGTAACAACCTTACCATCCATATCAGAGGGTATAGATAATCCCATTAAATACAAAATAGTTGGTACAATGTCAATAATATTAGTGTTGTCTATTCGTAAACCATTTTTAATAATTTTTTTATCTACAGCTATAAATATACCCTCTGGATGATGTGTACCTTCCGAAGTAGTAACCTTTACTAAATTTTTACTATACAAAGACATCAATGAACTAAGTAATACGTAACCTTCAGCAGGAGAAAGGATCAGGTCCGGAGCAAACTTTAAGGCTGAACCATGATATATTTGTTCGGAAAAATAAATATTTTCAAAAATATTCTTACCAGTTTCTTCATCTTTTAAGGTCAAAAGTTTATCTCTAATTTCCTTTCTTATTCGATCATATTCCTTACCTTCCTCTACAATTCCGTATCTATCGCGATTCTTCAAATTAATAAATATCCCATTAGACGATGTAGAAGGACAATAGGCTTTAGTCTTGAGTAAGTTTATATATCTCAATAATATTTCATGCGATGGGGGTATGAAAAGATCGGAGGAAGGGGCTTTTATTTTTTGTAAGCCATAATTCCTAAAAACATTTGTTATTTTCGAAGGCAGTATTGCATTGTTTTTAAATTCTGTTATTTCTTTTATTTTATCTGTAATTAATTGTGTAAGGTTTCTATTTAAATAACCATTTTTATTCAGCCATAAATTAATAAAAAAATATTTCTTTTTAGAACAAAAACCGTGGTCAGAGACAATAATTAACGATGTTTTATCGTCCATCTCCTCAAATATCTCACCTAAAATAACATCAATCCGCTGATAACATTTTAAGATATATTCATAAATTTCTCCTTTGGGGTATTGGGCCTCATTCCTGTCTAAATACTTCCATACCGCATGTTGGATTTTATCAAATTCCATAAATAATATATATATAAAATCCCATTCTTTTTCTTTTATCAAGTATCTAAAAGTCTTGTTTCTCAACTCGATGGCCCTGATATTCTCGTCTACAAATTTTTGTATTTCTTTTGTGGTGGGATTGCATCCTTTTTTAATTTTGAGTGCTTTTACATTGATTATATAATCTCCAATCTGTGAAAACAGTTCCGGAGGATAAGAATAGGTTTTCGCATTTAAAGGAGAGATAAATCCTGAAATCATGAAACCATTTACTTCTTCAAGAGGATAACTAATGGGAAAATTAATTATACCCACCTTTTTTTTGTGATCACTCAGAATGTTCCATATTTTTTTCCCTATAATCCTCCTGCTATTAGCCATTACCATGTCATTATTATTGTCTTTTACGACAAAATCATAAAGTCCATGTTTGCCGGGATTTTTGCCTGTAGCAAAAGAGGTCCATGCAGGCGCAGTAACGGGAGGAATAGTAGAATTTAAAATGCCGGAGACACCTCTTTCTATAATCTGTTTCATATGCGGCATCCTGCCCTCGTCCATTAAGGGTTGTAATAAAGCAAATGTTCCTCCATCTAAACCAAATACAATCACTCTATTTTTATTGTTGTGCATCTGATATACCTCTTTATGAATTTTATCTTACGAGGAAAGTATAATCTCCTGCCGTTTGTGCAGGCTTGTAATGTTCCATTATGTACTTATCCAAGATGGGGGCAAATTCTTCCCGCCATTGCCTGCTATTAAGATCAGCAATGATTATTCTAATATTCTTTTCATCCAATATCTTTATTACTTTATTTTGCCTTTCTTCAGATTTAATATATTCCGGTCCATAACCATATTTTTCCAGGTTTTTTCGACGGGTCACAAAATGGTACATCAAATTGTTATTGGGGAAAGTAAAAATATATTCATCTTTCTCAGTTGTATTTCTGATAATATCTATTATTTTATTAAACTCGTCTGCGTATTGGTATTTTGTGTAAACTTTTAATCTCGGATGGGGTAAAAATGTCTTGTTAGACAACCGTATAAATATGGAACCATTTATATATGGATCTGAAATGGAGCAGCTTATCGTAATATATGTTAAAAGCAGCACGTTCAATGCAATAAGCGTTATTTTGTTAATCTGAATAATTTTTCTTCCGTATTCTTTAAAGCGATTTTTAAAATATTCTCTTGTCAAGTACACATTTGCTATTAAAACAGGGGCCAGCGTTTGACCAATGCGATTTATTCCCGGATGTGATATAACCTGATTCAAAGTCATACACCCAAATAAGAAAACAACAAAAAGCTTTTTATCGTTTTCACACATGTCCCTCTTTAAAATTATTGACACAATTAAAACAAAAACAAGACAATAAAATACGAATGGGAGGAACAAGCCTATGTACTTATACATTGCCAAAATATCAAATGATAATAGTTGACTTATTGGAGGAATAAAAAACCACATGCTTTTCATCGTAGAAGTATACTCGGTTGTTTGTCGATAAGCTTCATTTATTGCCCCATTTAAAAAAAGATATAGTGCAAAAGGAGCAATGCCAGTTATTGCTCCAAAGCCAAATATTAAAATATTTTTTAAAGATGTAGTAATTTCTGAGATGTGGGACATCATTCCGTCAGGCCTTATTTTTATTTTCGTCAATTCAACCAGTACAGAAGCTATTACAAAAATTCCAAAGACATCAATTCTAAATAATAAAAGAAAGCCGGCAATTAGTCCTGCAAGAAAATAGAACCACCGCCTTCTCGGATATAACATCTTTACAAGAAAAAGTATACTAATAAGCACGGAAAAGACAAAAAATCCCTTGTGTAGATCTGCAGGTACAAACCATAGGAGCAATGGTAATAAAAGCGCGGCTCGCAAGGACAATAATTCGGTTCCTATTAAGTAGATAAGAACACAATTAAATGCTCTAATGACACTCCATCCAATTGTAGCAGACCATAAAGAAATTCCCAGAAGCTTGAATGCCATGGCCGTTACAATGTATATTCCAGGGGTGTATAATATACTAAAATCCTTGTAAAATATTTCTCCTCGTAAAAATCGCTCAGCAGCTACTACTATCATCCCCCAATCGCTTAAAATTAAGCCGTAATTTGCATAACTTAAATAGTAAAAAAGAGATACAATAAATACGGCGGCAGAAATATAAAATTTGTGATCTTTTAGAGGCAAGGATTAATATCCTCTTGCAAAATTATCTGCAACATGCGTTAATCTTTTTACAAAGAATATGAACAAATTTACAGATGATTTATGTTTACGGTGTATTAATAAACTTTTATAGAAAAAATAGGATAGGAAAGGAGAGAGAATATTAAATTTTAAACATTATTTCATTTAAACTTATTTTTATATACATTGTTCAGTTTTTGCCGTATTAATTGAAGAATATATTGATCTTCCTCTTCAAATTTAAATAAATACAGAAATAGTCCATAAGAAGCTAAAAATAATAATAAAAATAAAATAGCCATAGATATAGAAACGCTTTGAAGATTACCTCTTATGAGGGCAACTATCAGGAGAGATAAAAGTCCGGCTATAATCGGTTTTAAATAATTCAACTTGTAAGGATGTATGCGCAAAATTAGATAAACCTGCAGCACTTTCAGTATATTGATTAGGGCAATTGCAAATCCCGTGGCAGCAGCCGCACCAATTATGCCATATTTAGGAATTAAAAAATAATTTAGCATAACAATACATAGGCCGAAGGCTATTGAATTCAAAAGATTAATTTTTGGTCTACCGGTCATCATAATTATCGTTCCTGACGCACCTGTAACTGCATTAATCAGTTCACCGGCACCATAAATAATTAGTGCTACTGCTCCCACTTCAAAATCATGCCCAAAAATTCCGATTATTTGTTGAGCAAACAGGACTAAAATAAGATAAACAGGCAGGCTCAAGGTAAAAACCCACTTCGTTACAACCTTAAACAAATCTTCTAATTTTCCCATCTCATTTCTACTATAAAATTCAGAAATCATCGGTCCAAATATATTATTAAATGATGTCAATGGTAATTCTATTAAAAGTGCAAGTCTAGCAACCGCAGCATAAATTCCAACTTCAAAAGTTGACATAAAATATCCCAGCATCAATGAATCTGTATATAATGTTATAACACTCAAATATGCTATAAATGAAAGGGGCAGGGAAAAACTTACTATTTCTTTTCTTTCATATATAGGAACAGGCAGTTTTTTATGAACTGAAGATACTTTTATTAAGTAATAAAACGCAAAAAAAAAGCCAACCATAGCTGAAATGATACTCGCTATCAAAATTCCGACTAGTTTAAGACCAACCAAGAAAAGCGTGATAATAACTACAAGCCTAGATATTGGTTGCAATATTTTCTTTGTAAAAACAAAATATTTAATTACCTGAAATGATTGAATAGATTCAAGCCATATTGTCCCAAGAGTCAAAAAAGGAAGAGATATCATTAATATTTTGATAGCCTTTCCAACCTCAGCATTATGAAATATTTTTACAGCAACGAAATCAGATAAATAAAAAATACATATTGCAAGCAACAAACTCAGTATAAACGATACCTTTGTTCCAAAAATTATAGCCCCTTTTAATCGAGGAAAATCTTTTTTACCTTTATAGTAGGCAACAAACCTCAGAAGCCCATGACCCGGCCCCGAAGCAGATATAATCTGAGCACTATTTGTTATATTATTGGCAAGATTGAAAATCCCGTATATTGCAGGCCCCACCGTCCTTGTCATAACAATATTTGTTGTATAGGCTAAAATATTAAAAATAATTTCCCCTATTCCACTTATACCAGCATTTTTAGCTACCCTCGAAAGATCTGAATGATAACTTGTTTCATCTTTTACTTGCATAATTTTCACTTAATAACTACGTAATACATTAAATTAACCTGGTTAATATCATATCAGACAAATGGTAATGAGAGTATTTTAAATTGCTTATTATTCTGAAACTATCCATCATTTTCTCCTTTATCTGAAACATTTGAAACGGCATCCTTATTAATTGCTATACGTTACATGCAAAAATGCTTTTACAATAATTTCATAAAAAACACCATTTTTTTATTATATCAAGAGCCTTTTCCCTCATTCATTAAAATGTATTTGATACCACTCAGGGTTCCGATCAGTGGATCAAAGCTAAACTTCACACAGCTTTTTGCAGCAGATAGGATTATTTCTCCCAAAACACTCCAATAATAGGCAAGCCAATTTTTGTTTCTCTTTGGAAGATATTTCTTTGCCAGTCTATAAGTATTTATTATGTGTCTCTTATTGTGTTGTAGAGAGCTTAAATGCGTTGAAGTTGAATGATTATGCGTAAGTAATGCATAAGGTGTTTGAAAGAGTTTATATTTTCTTGATACCCGATATGAAATTTCGAGATCTTGGCATGCCTCAAATTTTTCATCAAACCTGAACTCGTTAAATATATTCTTATAATAACTGCACAATCCTGATGACATAGCCTCAACCTCAATAATTTCTTTTGGCATAGATATATATACATAACCTAAGGAGGGTAAAAATCTGCTCTTTTCGCTTATTGAAGCCCTTGTCATAAAAAACAATTTTCTAAATGTTCTGCTTATCCATGTTTGATTAAAATAGTTTAATATAGTAGTGCCCTGAACACCACCTGTGTTCAGGGCTTTTTTAATCTCATAAACTTCCAATATTTTTTCAAAATAATCTTCTTTTAAAACTATATCATCATCTATGAAAAAAATTATTTCACCACATGCATGATCCGCTCCAGTATTTCGCTGTCTGTTAGAACCAGGGGTACTTTTGATATAAATCAGCTTGACTTTATCTTCTATAATTTTTTTGCAATTTTCCTGGTTTACAGCACCTATACTATCAGAACTCGCATCAACAATAATGAGTTCTTGCGGTAGGACAGTTTGTTTTATAATCGACCTTACACAGTTTTTCAGGTCATCTGTTCTGTCTTTTGTAGGGATGATAATTGAGAATGTCATTTGAGCCAGCAGGAATTTCACTTCATAATTTCCCGCCCCACCAGTAGCGTATGCCTTTTAAAATCGCAGATGGTACTTTTAAAAGTATCTTAATATCAAGACTTAAAGACCAATTATCAATATAATCCAGATCCATCTG
>MFNH01000044.1:14439-14631 GCA_001781995.1 Candidatus Levybacteria bacterium RBG_16_35_11
GACTCAAATCTTTTTGTTACCTGCCACGTACATATAATCCCGGGGCGCAGGCTTAATCTTCGTCTCTGCCATCTTTCATATCCCTTCACCTCTTCTATCAGTGGCGGTCTGGGTCCAATAAGGGACATATCACCTACAAAAACATTAAGTAACTGTGGCAGTTCATCAAGGCTTGTCATCCTCAAAAAGCGG
>MFNH01000044.1:14679-15206 GCA_001781995.1 Candidatus Levybacteria bacterium RBG_16_35_11
TCGCTTTCACTAAGGTCTTTGATCTTGTCAAGCATCTCCTCTGCACCTGTTACCATGGAACGGAATTTATAGAGAGTAAAAATTCTTCCGTTTAATCCAACCCGTTTCTGCTTGAAGATGACAGTCCCTGGTGAACTAAGCTTAATTGCTACAGCACAAATGATAAGAACTGGACTACTAAGAATTATAGCAACCAGAGATACAAAGAGATCCATGATTCTTTTCATAAGAAGGTGCCATGTTTTATATGGAGTTGTCTGAATGCTCAGAAAAGGAAACCCGTCGATCTCTGCTGTTTTCAAGGTTGCTATAGATGGAGAAAAAAAGTCTGCGGCTATTGATACTCTCGCACCAATATTTTCACATATATGGATATAATCCTCAATCTTGCTTAGCCATTTCCTTGGAAGTATAAAAACAACTTCATCTACTACATTTTTGTCAAGAATTTTCTCAAGATCATTGAAAGAACCTATTACCTTAATATTTTTAATTACAGAGCCAACCATTTTTTCTTCGTCTATTAA
>MFNH01000044.1:15222-15610 GCA_001781995.1 Candidatus Levybacteria bacterium RBG_16_35_11
TTAATACCCCACTCTGAAAGCCTTTCAACTCTGTCTATAAATTGTTGTGCCCTCTGACCTGTCCCGACAACCAAAATATTCCTGAAGCTAATCCCCTTTTTATGCAGATAACTAAATAAATGCATTAGAAAGAGCTTCTCTATATAAATAAAAGCCGCTATAATAATCGTAAAAATTAAAAGCAGCTCACTGAAAAATTTATGTTCTCCAATAAGATACAAATAACCTGATTGCAAGATATATGCAAAAAAAGCAACTTTAAGCAGAAGAACGATGACTTCGAGTTTTTGTCTTGCCCTGACAGAGCCATATACTTTAAATTTGTAGATGAGCATACCCCAAATGGCAAGTACTATAGGTAAAAAGCCCAAAAAAGCACGAAGCGAAC
>MFNH01000044.1:15621-15968 GCA_001781995.1 Candidatus Levybacteria bacterium RBG_16_35_11
ATTTTGATATCAAAAAAATATGCCCCAAAAAATGCAGCGGACACTATACAAAGATCAAAAAAAATCATAAATCTTCTGAAAGTATGTGGAGGCAAATAGGCAAGGAAAGGGAAGCTTGTAAAAATAGCACGGGATGTTGTTTGATTTTCCACTATCTTTTTTACTTTTTTTACCACATCAAAACGTTATGTTAAAACGATTTTTTACTATCCAGATTACAGGTTTCCATATGTACTTCTTCATTTGCTGGCTTACTGAGCCTATCATCCAGCAATTCATTGGGCAGCTTTTCACCTCTCGTCTAATAGTTTCGGCTGTTTTGCTATTCCATATCTCAGCAAAGGATT
>MFNH01000044.1:16002-17900 GCA_001781995.1 Candidatus Levybacteria bacterium RBG_16_35_11
ATTACAGGGGAATATTTCACCGTGGGGATCTAAAAAAAATGAATTATACCCCATTTCACACGGTAAAAGTCGAGGATTCCCTCGTATATAATTTATTAACCCATAATTGAAATACGCCCTGAACCAATTTTTTATCTTTTTCGATTTCAACAGTTGTCTTATCAATTTTTCAAACTCTTCTATTGCTATCTCGGGGTGCTCAAATCTGTTGTCAAACTTATGGAAATAAAAAGCATTATGAACTGCTGCGGTGGCAAATTCAAGTCCCATCATTTCAGAGAGGTAATAGAGCTCTATCATATCCTTAGCGTTCTTATCTGAGACAGTGATACCAAACCCAATATCCCTAATACCTCTATGGTAAAGTTCTACAAGGGTTCTGATACCACGATCAAAACCATCCTTGATACCCCTCAATTCATCATTAGCTTTTGGAAGTCCTTCTATGCTGATTCTTATTCCAATATCTTTATGCTTATCAAATAATTTCAATATCCTTTCTGTAAAGAAACCATTAGAGCTAATAACTAACCTTTTTGTTTTTTTCTTTAATACATGTATAATTTCATCAATATCTTCTCTTAAAAACGGTTCTCCTCCTGTAACATTAACGGTATTCATAAATGGTAATTTCTCATATACTGAAATCCCTATCTCTTCTTCTCTCTTTGTTGGATGTTTCCATGTGTGACACATATGGCATCTCGCATTACATCTATATGTAACTATTATGCTTGCAAAATTAATTGTTCCCATCTTTTATCTCCTCTTACGCCATCCATCGTTCTTTCAAAATTGGGCATATTGGTTTTTCTTTAAATTAGTTTAGCAAGTTCTTATATAACTCTTCAAAACGTACAGCAATTTTATCCCATAAATAATTTTCTAAAATATATTTTTTAGCAGGTTCTTTTACTGTTTCTACGGCATCTGGATTGTTTATTAAATACACTAATTTTCCCGCCAGTTCTTTCACATCTTTATTTTTGAATGTATACCCAAGGTTATTTAAGGCTTCAAGATTTTCTGGTATATCGCTGACAAGGCAACAATTACCATAGCTCATTGCCTCAAGAAGGACAGTCGGTAATCCCTCTATTTCAGAAGGGAGCACAAAAATATAGCAATTTGAGAATAGCTCATGGAGTATTTTACCTGTAACAAATCCGGTAAAAATAATATTTTTATCACCTCCTGCTAAATTTAAAAGGTCTGACTTATAACTTTCCTCATGCTTTGCATCACCTGTAATTACAAGTTTTAAATCAGTTTTGATCCGTTTGTATGCCTCTATGAGATAATGAGCACCTTTTTCCTTTACAAGTCTTGCTGCAAACAATATATAGTCACCACCACATAAACCGTACTGCTGTTTTATCATATCCGGTTTTTCTATTTGTGGAGGGTTAACGCCGGTAGGGATAGGAATGCTTTCTATACCATACTGTTTTAATAAATATTCTTTTTGAACACAAGAGACCACTGTAATAATATGAGGGAATTTCACTGAGGGAATCTCTGTCAGCTTCAAAAACAATCTCCCTCCCAAACCCCACCTTGATCTTTTCCATTCAAGCCCATGTCCCTGAACTACTACTTTTTTCCCAAATAAACGGGGAATAAAACAAAACATAGCAGGACCAAAAGCATGGAAATGGACAATATCAATTTTTTTCTCTATAATGCTTTTAATGGTTGCAATAAAAGCCGCTAATATTTTTTCAATACCTTTGGATTTTAGTGTAGGCACTGTTTTTATTAACATGCCCCTGTATATCCCTCCTTTAGCGCCATAATGCCTCATTGTATAAACAAGAACTTCATGTCCTTTCGCAACAAGTCTTGCTCCAACCTCTTCTGTATATTTTTCTATACCACCGCCTAAAGGCATACCCTTA
>MFNH01000044.1:18048-18269 GCA_001781995.1 Candidatus Levybacteria bacterium RBG_16_35_11
TCTCAGGCTGATTTTTATTGAATTCCCATGGATGAATATAAATAATAACCGTTTGTTCAGACTTATCGAGTATTTTTATGAAATTTTTAATTAATTTATAGGGTAAAAGTCTTAGGTATGCCCCGCCTGCAAAAGGCAATTGCATCCTTCCGACTTTATAGACTGAAAGGGGAAATTCATACAGCTTAAATCTTTCTATATAGCATGGTTTTCTATTAAAT
>MFNH01000045.1 GCA_001781995.1 Candidatus Levybacteria bacterium RBG_16_35_11
TACACAACCTGGCAAAATAGATCCCATCTTTTAGTTCATCTATCAATATATCATCTACCTGGGAACATGTTTGTTCAAGCAGAGATATGAAAAGGTCATGGGTCATTGGTCTTGGCGGAATTTCGTGATTTATAGCTGAATTTATTGAAATAGCTTCAGATAATCCAATATATATTGGCATGATACGTTTTGCTTCATCTTCAAGAAGCACAACAGGAACTGGTCCGTTGTTCTTTTCAAGGAGGTATACGCCTTTTATTGAAACCTGTGAGATTGTTCCGTTCATTGTAATTACTATTAACTTTTGAAATTGTAGTTATTTTAACTACTTTTTTCATAATTGTTCAACATCGATACAAAGCGAAAGTATATCCGCCTGGTGTTTACAGTTTCTATTATGCGATTGGAAACTTATATATGTTGCTTATAATCAGCTTATCCCAGAGCCCAACATAGAGCAGTCCGGTTATATTTGCCTACCGTTATAATAATAGTAAAAAGCGATTGCGACAATTAAGATTAAAAAAGAAATGGCATTGGCTGCAATAATAATGAAATCTCCAAGATGGATTCCATATAGAGTCCAGAGAATAACACCCAGGCAGAATTGGAATAATGTAGTAATGCTTACATCCTTTGCAGATTTTGTCCTGCGCATTTTAAGTATCTGCGGGACGAATCCAAAAGTTGTGAGTAGGGCAGCAATAATCCCGATAATGTACCATTCCATGCTTTAACTAACTATTTCAATTATTATTTGACACTATCTACTGATTATAGTTAAAACTAAAAGTTTTTAACTTATCTTTGCGTCCTTTGCGTTCTCTGCGGTGAATAAAATCAAACACCGCAAAGCACGCAAAGTCGGCTATGAAAGGCATTCATAGACAACAATGAAAACTGGCAACATAACGGACGTTTACAACGAACTTATACTAACTCGAACGAACTCCGGCGGCATGAGTTCGTATCAGTTCGTAATAGTTAGTTGTTTATTACTGTGTTTTCATACCAGAGCGCAAAGTGGACATACAATAAGTAAGACTCATCGAACTCTGCATGCTCATATGAGATTCTGTAGGATGAATTCAACAATAAAGATATATATTAGATTGCATAATATATTAATCAATGTGTGCGATGAGTTTTACTGAAGCATTCTTGGAGCTATTTAAGATAAATTCGGCTACAGTTATCCTCATCTGCTGCGGATATATTCTTTTCAAGATTCACAAAATGGATATGGTTTTAATAAAAACCAGACTTTTTCTAGACCAGAAAATTATACATCAAAGTTGGGTATATATATCAGTTGCTGGCATATCAATTGCCCTCTATTTATTAATTAAGATGGTAAGTGCGACAGATATTGATGATGCATCCTTTAGCTACAATATAATTCAGTTGATCCAGATTATCTTTTTGATCGCCTTCACCCTTTTAGTCTTTAGCTGGTACTTATTTTTAAGCGATTACAGACTTCATCATACAGTTGAATCCAGGCCTTAATGGCTTACTGGCATATTACACGTTCTTTAAAGGGCAATAAGAACTATTGCAGCCTTTTACACTACTTTCATAAAAATCCATCTCCCAATCTCGACGGTCAATTATTGCAATGAGCTAAGACTTAATGATACCCCCACTTTATCACAATTACGCTATACTCCGACCCTACACTTTGCTATGCCTCTTTCAAATGCTCTTTAATATATCTATTTCCTGTCCTAATAAAGGATACCTTGCGAATTCGTTTAATAATATTACTTTATTTTTTGATCTTAAAAGCTCCTTATCACTTCCTTGCATTGCAATATAATTTCTTCCTTCTATTATAAAAGATTCATCGTCTGAAAAGTAATATGTTTCGATATAAATTAAAACAGCACTTAGATTAGTAAATTGATTAACAGTTTCCTCTAAAGTATCTACAAGTTTTGAATAAAATAATTCTTTATTCTCCAAACCCCACAATAAAGAATCAAAGATTAATAAAATGGTAGGATTTTCGACTCTTAGCTGTCTTTCTTTTTCTTTTATCGTGCCTTTAATCCTAAATAGCTCATCAAAATCAGGCGTTCTACCTCGATTTACTCGTTTTTCTTTAGGAACTTTACCGACATTTTCTCTCTTAAAAATATAAAGATCAATAGTATTAGGTATGTGATATTCTTCGTACCCACTTTTTTTGGCTTTCTCTAACAAATTTTCGCATATTTTTAGTATTTGCTCAGTTCTAGGGGTTGATAACGGTTTAAGAATGTCAAAATAAAAACCAAAATCAGTGTAAATTTGACTATCTTTTGATAATAAAAACCAACTAATTTTTTGGAAATTTTGCGAAGAATTTAAAGGATCATCTGGATTGTTTTTCTTAGTTATTTCCAAAAATATTTTTCTATCGCCTATATTCATAACTATATCAGGTGTCTTCTCTTTCATTTTTTTACTTGGTTTTAAAAACTCAAATAAAACACCAGATTTGAATAAATAAAATCCTACTCTGAGTTCATAGTACGCTTCTTCAAAAGCATCATTTAAAAGAAGTCTTTTCAAAATGCCATCAAAATTTTCTTTCTTTTTTAAAGATTCTATCATTAAGCCTAATTCACCTATCCATCTTAGGCTCCATGGAGCAATAAAATAAAAATAACTTCTTAATGGATGAAGCTTACATTCCTCTTTTTTAAACCAATCTTCTCCAAAAACTTTCCTAAGATATTCCCAATTCTTAAGTAATTCTTGTCTTTCTATTTCATTTATCTCATCTTGTTGATTTATATGAGCTAAAAAGGAATCCCAGCTTTCATCATGCTCAGTCATAGTTGAAATTAATTTTCTATAAGGTTATAGTTTCCTACGCACCAAGAAATAACAAGGCAAGTTCACCATAAGTAAGACCGCTTCAAATCCTTAACTCCGCAATTTTGTATGGATATATTCATTTCAAACGCTATATATCGAAACGAATGGATAGAAAATTATTTAAAACAAGTGAAAGACCTTAGAGTGATAAAATGAAAATCAAATCTTTAGGTTACAAAGTAATAGATGAGGAAAGCGGTATTGTGTTTGAACTGATTCCGAAAACGGAAGAAGCAACTCAGGAACTTGTTGAGAAATTCTTTAACAGTTTCCAAGTCTTGAAAGTGGAAACTCCAAAAGTTGAGCATTTGAGAAAAGAAAAGAAACCCCCCAAAAAACCAAAGTATGTGAGACTAAAACCTGAGAAAATAACAAAGTTCGTGAAGCCAAAACCAGGGAAAAAAGGCATACCGAATCCATTGGAAAGGCAGATTAAGGAGATAACTGACCTTCCAGAAGAGTTCGTCATTGCTGACATAGGCGACCTGTTTGAGAAAGAAGGATACGACAAGAAAAAGATTAGAGAAAATGCTTATCACGATATCGATAACCTGATTGAGAAGAATAAAATAATTTACTTAGATGGCACAAAACCAAAGAAGTATAGAATAGTATCACGAGATACCAGCGATTTGGGATAAGGGTATCCCATTCTCTATTTTTGGATAAAAACTGAATTGTCAGATTGCTGAATTAAGCTCAAAAGAGGCTGCATCAATTATTGTATATGAGCCAAGACGGGGCGCTCTATAAGTGGAATTGAGATTTTAATGCCACTAGCTGAAGAAAGGAAACAAGAGATAATCAAAGCTCTTGAAAAACAAGGGGCGAGACTTCCGTGTCCGAGATGTGGAAATCAGCAATTCATACTTATTGATGGATACTTCAATCAAACTATTCAAAACGAATTGCAGGGAATGCTTATTGGTGGCAAGTCAATACCATCTGTAGTTATTGCTTGCAACAGATGTGGATTTTTGAGTCAGCATGCCCTCGGTATTCTAGGGTTACTTCCCAAAGAGGAGACCCAAAAATGACAGAACAACCAATAACTCCTTCGATTACTGAGATTACTGAGTCTTTAACTAGGAAGATAATTACCGTTTCAGAAGTGAATCTAAATTTATCTCAGGGAATCATTATTACAACTGAAAACAAAGTACGCATATGCTTATCTGACCACTTGAAACGAATGGAAAAAAAGAAAGGATGGTTAGCTCCTTTCGGAATTTTTGTTACTGTTATTGTAGTGCTTCTTACATCTACATTTAAGGATGTTGGATTAGACTCTGCTACATGGCATGCTATATTTATAATCGCAGGCTTAATCTCATTTGGATGGCTTCTCTTGTCAATAAGGGAAGCTTTACAATCCGAAAAAGTAGACGATATTGTTAATGAATTAAAAAAAGGAGCGCAAATAAAAACAATATAAGAGAATAAGAAAAGGCGATATATCAAACTTCGTATAATTTTTTGTAATATGCATTTTGATGGCAAATTGGAACAGTCAAATTATGATCTCATTTTGTAAATTTATTCACTAACCGAATTGAAACGGTCTCACCTCCCTCAACAATAGAGTTTTATAGTTGAATAACAATCCCTCTTTTATTGACGGTATATGTGAGAAAATGTGACGGGAATTAGAAAAGCGATTGGGTTTATATTGATAATAATAGGTATTCTATTAAGTTTATCTGTATTAGGAGCAATTATAGGAATTCCTTTGCTCATCATAGGGGCAATATTATTCTTTGTTGGACACAAATAATAAAAGCATTTCGATTATCCGATTCTGGGTACGGGGTTATGATAGATTGTAGTTATGTTTGTACTTATTCAAACTCCCAACAAACCCTGTTGGTTAGTTATCCTATTATGCATTCAATTGCTGGCTTACCACAAGTTCCAGATTTGTTTTTATAAGCAAGTAAACAGAAAATACAAGAGCCATGAGCCAAGACGTGCGCCCTGTACACGAAATTGCGTTCTTTCCCTGTTGAATAGTTTTCACAGATGCGTTCTGGCAGCAGTATTATAGGCATCGTACAAATTATATATCCAGAATATCGGATATAATATAACCCCTGTCAGGATAATTGGACTGGTAGCAAATACATTACCAGTAACTATGAGAGCAAGACTCCCACCTACTATTAGAATTATCGCGATCAGAACCGAAATACCATGAAGTATAATAAATATTACGCCTTTTAATATCTGACCATTGTATATCTGTCCAAGTCCCGGGACAAAGAACGATAATATCACGGCAACTCCAGAGTTTTTCATCTCAATTGTTCGACTATGATAATCGTATATTTGCGACGCCTCTGCCCCTATAACAGGCTTTCTAAAAGCACGATTCATTTTTCGTGCTATCATATCTGCTTTTTCAGAGTGGTCTATGTAAAGCCAATAAAGCGTTATAATTATTAATATACCTAAAACAAATGTAAATATATTATATTCCATACTTTCCATAGCAAAATTTTTCACCTTTTACATTTTTTCGATCTAATATTAATTGACTTTTATTTGTTATATATATTCCCTTGTATTTTTAAGAGGAATATTTTTGTCATCTCGTTGATAGGGTTCAAAGCGCCTTGAGAACTGTTTATAGAGCACGATCACAACAAGGTTAAGGTTAACTATTTGCATGAAAACCTCTTTTTGACAAAACCATCAGCTGTAGCCTATCAATCCTGCAGAAATGACAAAAATTCTCCATCTTTATATTAACTACCACCATCTCTGTAGTTCGGCAAAAGCTGAAACTAATGGTAAAAATGGCAAAAAAACTGTGAAGGTAAACAACATAGCTGACATGGAAAAGGCTGTTGAGAAGATTACCAAGAAGGGGAAATAATCCTCTTCTCTTTTTTAGGAGAAAATCATGAATAAATATAACTGGGTAGGCAATAAAATTGATCCTGAAGA
>MFNH01000046.1:0-351 GCA_001781995.1 Candidatus Levybacteria bacterium RBG_16_35_11
GAAGGTGAAGCCGAATATATATCTGACCTACCTCAATGGGTAAGGGATATGTGTTTTGGTGATGCTGAAATTGGCGAGCCAGTTGGATGTCCTAAATGTCACTGTTGGGGCGTTAATAATTTTATAGAGAATTAGGAATTAGGGCCACAGAGCTTGACTGAAATTAGTTGTCTGAATTAACCCAAAATTAAGAAACAAGAATGAATTAAAGATATGGGAAGTGGCTCTCTTAAACACTCTATAAGAAAGTATTTATTCTTTAATTGATCCTCTTTTCTTGCCGTTTTTGTTAGTGGGTTTTAGTATTTACAAAGAGGAATCTTTTTAGGCATAATATCGCAGCGAAAGTAG
>MFNH01000046.1:382-5267 GCA_001781995.1 Candidatus Levybacteria bacterium RBG_16_35_11
ATAGCGAAAAGAAAAGGTTCTAACAATGGATAAATTTCATTTCTCGTTGGAAGATATTGATATTTCAAAAATCGAAAGAAACCCTGAAAATCCTCGTGGAAAATATGTGAGAGATAAAGATGTAAATTTTGATTATTTAAAGCGATCCATTAAAACCTTCGGCTTGCTTGTACCGCTGGTTGTTCAAAAACTGAAGAATGATAAATATAGATTGATCGATGGTGAGAGAAGATACAACGCCCTTCGAGAATTAGGAATAAAAAAAGCACCTGCCCATGTAATACAAGATGTAGTGCCACCAAACGAAGTCAAAAATGTCATGTTTCATATTCACACAACGCGGTTACAATGGGATGCTATTGAACAATGCAGGGCACTGGAACCACTTTATAAAGAGTTGAATCAACTCCACGAAGAGGATGAAAATAAAGTCGCAAAGGAATTAGTACGATTGACGGGTACCAATTTAAGAACAGTAAATGCCCGCCTAAATTTCCTTCGATGGCCCGACCGCCAGAAAAGTATAGCATATAATGATCAGCCTGATCTTTATTGGACGATAGTTGAGATCGAACAAGGAATTATCAAGCCTGCTTTAAAAAATTTCCCCGAATATTTTGAAAAGGTTCCTGTGAATAATGCCAGAAAGATGTTGTTAGAAAAGTATTTAAAGGGTAAAGTTCGTGCGGCGACTGAGGCAAGAAAAATCAGAAATATTGTAAAAACTACGCCTGAAAATACCCCAAAATATAAATATGCGAAACAATTATTACAAAATATTATTGAAGATTATACGTATACTTTCCATGAAGCTGGCGATGATTTCGCTGCAAAATATCCTGAAGAAGGTCTGGATACAATAACCCTTGAATATCTGCGGAAACAATCAAGCAAATTCTTATCGACACTTCAACAATATGATCCACTGATAATAAAAGAAATGGAAGAAGAAAAAAAAGAAAGTTTACATCACCTCATTATAGATATTACTGCTCTACTTTCACAAATAGATGAAGATATTGTGCAATCGACTTAAGTCAAGGCGGAATTGTGTGTGAACACAACAGAAAAGATTCTTAAATGTTTAAAAGAGATATTTCCATCAGAAGGATATTCTGTCGTTGAGGATCCCAACATTTATATCGATGGTCAACTTCCGGGTAGCGAATTTAGATGGTATCCACCTTACATGGTTCATTCTAGCGATACTATTTTCATGTTCCAAACACTCAATGCAGAGTATTTCGATGAAAATGAGTTTAAAGAAGAGCAAAGCGAAGCAGAGCGCCTAATTGAGGGATTTCGCTCAACAGGAAGAAAAGTCAAAGTTTTTTATATTGTTAAAGATCGAGAAACCCTGGAGACGCTAATAGCAGCTAATCTATCTGAGGATTTTGGATTATTCATGGATATGGAAGATCAAAATCCTTGCATTATTTTTGAAATTCAAAAATATTTTCCCGGGGATTGTAAATTATTGCCCTCAGTATTGAATTATTTAACCCATTGCAGGAATCTTAGGGGAACTATAGGTGAACTTGTTAAAAGTTTTTCATCAAGATACTTGGTTGAACGGCCTGATGGAGAGAAAGAGATTCAAATGATTCAAGAATTTATTCATAGTCTATTGCACTCTGATCCCAGATTTGACTTGACAGTAGAGCCAATCAATTATATGGGTGACATAGAGCGAACTCTGACGAGTAAAAGAAAAATCAGGGATCATTATTTCCATGCCTTTAATACAATGCTCATGGGCTTTGTGTTTATTGATAAATATTATGAAGGGTTTAGTTCTCTTGTCAGTCAATATGGTGATGATATAGAAATTGAATTCATTTGGATTTTAATTTCTTTATATCACGATATTGGGTATGCATCATCTTTACTTGAAGAAATAATTAGTCAGTCAGTTGATCTTGACGGAGAACCTGACTTACTAAAGCAAAGAGTTGAACAATTAAGGCAAGACTCGTTAGAATCGCCTGATTATCAGTTACTTGTGATTGTTCTAAACAATCTTTATGACCACACAGTTAATCAAAAAGGAAAATGGAGATTTGATGCTTTCCCACGGCCTCCTTTGGTAGAGAACAGTTTCACGCAAAGTTTATGCAAATCTTACATTGAAGGGGCACATGGTGCAGCAAGCACCTTTAAATTGGCAAAATTAACGCTGAGAATATTAAACAAGCTATCCGGCACTCACGAGAGAGAATATTTATATAGACATATACTACTCGCAAGTATTTTCTTAATATTTCACGATCTTAAAGTAAGAAAATGCTTTAGAGAAAATGGAGTACCCGCAATTAAGGCTATGACTTTTCCGCTATCGCTGTTACTAACTTATGTCGATATTATACAAGATGATAGACGAGATATCGAAGCGGTTTATACACGCCCTGATATTTTCAAAGACGTACAAGATCGACAAGGCAAGATAATTGCTGTGCTTAAAGCTGAGGCTTTAACCCATAGTCTTAAAATCAGATTACTGGCTCAACTCTCAGAGGCCTTATCTTTTTTTGAAATGAATGGCATCACTTTATTGACACCGGAAGAACTTTGATGAATGAGGGCACAAACAGCTTTACTGTTCAAGAAATCAGTCCCTTAAGGTATCCGGGTTCAAAAAAAAAGTTAGTTAAATACCTATATCTTCTAATTCAAAAAAATAAAATAATCCCCAAAATCTTTGTTGAACCCTTTGTTGGAGGGGGAAACGTATTTCTGAATTTTTTGGCGAATAGAGTCGCACATAAAGCCATTATCGCTGATAAAGACAAGTTAGTTTATAGTTTTTGGAAAACTTTATTCAGCGAGCCTAATTATATAGTCCAGTTTGTAAAAACAGTAAATGTGGATCTAAGAACATTTTATGAAATGAAGAAAATAGCCAATAGTCCCAATCGTAACGGGCAACGCATACTGGCTTGCGCATGTCTTTTTCTAAACAGAACTAGTTTTTCGGGAATACTCACTAAATCGGTTGGACCGATAGGCGGAAAAGAGCAGCGATCGGATTATAAGATTGATTGTAGGTTTAATAAAAAGTCTATAATTTCAAAATTGCGATATATTGCTTCTTTTAAGGATAAAGTGACAGTGTTTCCATTTGATTGGCAGGACACCCTTAATTATGCAGAAAAAACTTTTAGCTCAGCAAATTTAAAGAAGAATACTCTCTACTATCTTGACCCCCCTTTCTATTATAAAGCCGAAAAACTATATGCTACGTATTTCAGTGATGATCAACATGATGATTTATACAGGAGACTTATGTCATTTAAGAGTAATAACTGGATTCTGAGCTATGACAATGCTTATACGATATATAAACTATATTCCAATTGTTCACGGATGCATTTTGCAATGCCATATTCGATAAATTCTAAAGCTACAAGAGTCGAAAAAGAGCTAATAATTACTCCTTTAGAATTGCCGGAAATATCTCGCCGAAAGATAACCGATAGCCCAAGAAATTAAATGCCGCATTTGAGAAAAATATAAAGAGACGGTTCTATTTATTTTAGAAAATGATAATAAAGGATGATAGATTTGTATATGCTGAGAATAGTAAAGTTGGCACTAATGATCTTGTAGGAAGTGCTTTTAGGCGAGGCAATTTTCTGTTGACTACCTATAAGTGGAAAACTATAATCATGGCTGGGGAATAATACTTAAATTTTTTAACTCCTGATTTTTTAAAAGAGAAAAGGTGAAGTGAGGAGGCTATAATGGGTGATTTTAAGGTCTTTTATGATGATAAAGAAGATATTCTATACCTTGCGAAAGAGGGTGAAGAAGCCGAGGTCATAGAACTTTCTCCTGGTGTAAACATGGAACTTGATAGTAAAGGGAACCTCATCGGGGTAGAATTGTTCAAAGCATCTCACATGTTTAAAGATGTGCTCAAATTAATGGAGAAGAAGCTTCAAATTGTATAACTCATCTCCTTCTCCTTAAAAACTCCCTCGGTTTTCCTGCAACTTTTGATGGGCCGACGAGACCGTCTTCTTCCCAAGCAATTTTCTGTTGACTACCCATGAAGGGGTAACTATAATTAACCAGAGATTTATAACAATATTCTTCAACTCACTTTAGCACCTTCATAGGGGGAGACTGAGGATGTTAAATTAGCCCATTTGGGTTTAGTAAAAACCAAAATGGGCTTTTGTGTTTTAAAGTAGAACTATTTAGGTAGTTATAAATGCTTTGAGAAATATTGAAAAGAATATAGAAAACGATAGGAAGTTACACAAAGAAGCTACTGAAATGGTGTTTCCAAATGCAAGAAATTTCAAAAGACCTGGTTTTGATGACATAAACTATTAGGGCAAGGCGTTTAAGGAAGGAATATAGAGTGGCTATATTATCTAATAATGAAAAAGCATTTATTGAGCCGGCTAAAATAAGAGATTATATATTATCTCCCACACACCCTATCGGAAGGTTTAAAGCATCACTATTTAAAACAATGGGATATTCCCAAGAAAATTGGGAACAGTTGATAGATGACATTAGACTATATCATCTCCCGATAGATGCAGAACCAGTTGAGAAGAGTAAATATGGTCAGAAATATACAATAAGAGGCTTGATTAAAGGTCCAAATGGTAAAATAGTAATGTTCAGGTCTATTTGGATTATTTTAGAGGGTGAGGATATTCCCCGCTTTATAACAATTTATCCTGAAGGAGGTAGACATGAAATATAAACTACTGGATTGCGTAGTCCTTGTACGTGACTTACCAGAACATAAATTACTTGCAGGAGATTTGGGGGCGGTCGTAGAGATTTACGAGTCTGATGGCCTTGAAGCTGAGTTTGTGAAGGCTTCTGGCGAAACGCTTGCAGTTGTTACTCTCTCAGAAAACGATGT
>MFNH01000047.1:0-147 GCA_001781995.1 Candidatus Levybacteria bacterium RBG_16_35_11
CTGGAGATGGTTGATATTCTCAGGATTCTCGGTCTCCATTATTGCAGGGAACCTGATAGGTAATTTTAAAGGAAAGGTGCAGAAATCCACAGTGATTCTCTTTATACCTCTCCTTATCATATCTCTTGTTATGATACTTCAGATATC
>MFNH01000047.1:333-2256 GCA_001781995.1 Candidatus Levybacteria bacterium RBG_16_35_11
AAATTTTCTACATTTTATTACCCTGGCTGGATAGCCAAAATAGATTACAAACAGAGTGATATCATTATTGAGAAAGATACAGGATCCATGTTGTTAGAAGTTCCTGAGGGAAGTCATAAAGTAGAACTCATTTTTGAAGATACACGTATTAGACATTATGGAAAAATCATCTCAGTTATTTCACTCATTATAATATTCCTGATAATATTCCTGCTCTATCTATATAAAAATATTGTATCTCCCAATAAATCCTCCAATCAATATTGAAAAACATTAAGAAAACGAGTAAAATTTTAAATGGGATAGTCGACTCCATTTAAAAATTAATTGGTTACCAATGTAAATGAAATATTCTAATCGACTGGTAAAAATATATTTTCTATTTTCTGTTTTCTATTTTCTATTCTACTTATTTCCTAAAATGGCATATGCATACATTGATCTAGGAACTGGTAGTTATATCCTTCAAATACTTATAGCAACATTACTCGGAGCAATTGTTACCCTTAGAACTTTTTGGACTAAAATCAAAACCTTCTTTATTAATCTATTTCTTAAAAATAAAAATAACACAAACAAATGACTGACGGAAGAATTCCAAGTTCTTTCCGAGATCCCAGCGGATTTCTTTTTTATCGTGATGGTATAGTTTATCGACAAATCAACTCACTATATAAAGAAAACTACGACACATTAATTAACTCTGGACTTTTTAAAGCCCTATTGAATGCGGAATTGATAATCACTCATGAAGAAGTGAATAATGACTTTAATAAAGGGTACAAAGTAATCAAACCCGAATTAATAGAATTTATTTCATATCCATATGAATGGTGTTTTAGTCAATTAAAAGCTGCCGCTTTATTAACACTCAGGATTGAGAAAATTGCGCTTGACTTCGGGATGTCTTTAAAAGACTGTAGTGCTTACAATGTGCAGTTTAGAAACGGTAAACCGATTTTCATCGATACACTTTCTTTTGAAGTGTATCGTGAGGGACAGCCTTGGGTTGCCTATAGGCAGTTCTGTCAACATTTTCTTGCACCCTTAGCATTGATGAGTCAAAAGGATATCCGTTTAAATCAACTATTTCGGATTTACATAGATGGTATTCCTTTAGATTTGGCGAGTTCCCTTCTTCCTTTACACACATGGTTTAAACCATCTCTCTTACTGCATATTCATCTTCATGCAAAAAGTCAAAAACACTTTTCTGGTAAAAATACTAAGACTATACGACGCAAGATCAAACGCGCAGGATTATTAGGTCTAATTGATTATTTAGAGTCTACAATCAATAAAATGAAGTGGACCCCTCAACATTCTGAGTGGGTTGATTATTACAAGGAAGCTCTTTACTCTTCTGAAGCAATGGATCACAAAAAGCGAATTGTTTCTGAGTTCCTTGACCAGATTAATCCCAGAACTGTCTGGGATGTAGGTGCAAATTTAGGAATGTTTAGCCGAATTGCTAGCAATAAAGGCATTAAAACTATTGCTTTTGATAACGACCCTGTTGTTGTTGAAAATATTTATTTAGAGTCTATTTCTAAACATGAAACGCATCTTTTCCCTTTGTTGCTTGATTTGAGTAATCCCAGTGCAGGCTTAGGTTGGAAAAATGAAGAAAGGATGCCCTTCATGGAGCGAGGTTTTGTAGATGCTGTTCTTGCCTTAGCTTTAGTCCATCACTTAGCAATTTCTAACAACCTAACCTTTGACAAAATTGCTAAGTTTTTTAGCGATATTTGTCATGCACTCATAATTGAATTTGTCCCTAAAGCTGATATGCAAGTCCAAAAATTATTAGCGACAAGAGAGGATATTTTTTACGATTATACACAGCAAAATTTCGAGCATGAATTTAAAACTTATTTCACAATAAAAGCCTCAATTAACATTAAAGACTCATTGAGAGTTTTG
>MFNH01000047.1:2295-4176 GCA_001781995.1 Candidatus Levybacteria bacterium RBG_16_35_11
TTTAATCACTATTTATATTCAAATTTATCACTACATGAAACGACCTTAAAGTTATAAGGTTTTTCAAAGGTTGAGACATAACTTTTATCGTCGAGTAAGGAAATCTTCTCACCAAAATAATGACTAAAAACTAACCTGAAAGTATTAACAGGCGTTATTGAATCATATAGCAGATAATTGCTGCGAGGTAAGTAATAAGCATTTAAAATTGCCATTCTTGCTTTTATAAAAGTATCATTACTTACTCCAAAGACCTGTGGACCATGATCCGACTGTAAAATAATGATCGGTGGTGTGATAGACTTTTTTAAAATCGTATCAATAACTACCTTCATTTTTTTATTAACAAAGATTAATTGTTCAATATAGTCATCTTTCTTTTCCCACATATTTGCCTGGAATTGATCAAGAAGTGTAACATGATGTTTAACATTGCCATTACTATCAAATATAAATGGATGATGAGGGAGTACCAAATGCACAAAAGTAAAAGTTGGATCCTGAATATCAGGCACTGATTCCAACATTTTGAAAGTATAGAGATGACTTTGAGCAAGATCTTCTGTAATCATCGAAGTTAAAAATTTCAAGGCTGTAGTTTGAACAAGTATTCTTAAAAATTCATCTCGAAAAAGTCCATCTTCATAACCTATTTCAATATCTGCATATTTATTTGATAGTGTAGCACCCCATGTAGATTTGAAATGAACAAATAAATATCCTTTTCCTCTTAGGAACTGAGCAACCTGATTATTCTTAATCATTTCAAAAGGGATCCTTAAATCATTAGATTCAATGCCAACATCATTGGTAAGATAATTAATAAACTCAAAGTTCAAGGAAGATGGTAAAGATAAGAAAGTCCAGGCATAATTACTACAGCTTTTTGAAGCTACATAAAAACCTTTTTTAGCCAGATAATTAAGAAAATCACCATTATCAAAGTTATACAAATCTCTCAGGATATCTTCCCTACCGTAACCATCTAATATAATGTAATAGATATCTGGCTTCGTCTCTAAACCTACAATTGAGGAGCTTTTATGGTATTCAATATTAGTTTTTTGATGAATATCTTTCTTATAGCTATATAATCCTATGTTAATAATAGAGAATGAGATCATAAATACAGAAAAAGTATTCAGAAATTTAGTTGCAAGAAAAAAATCAACTTTCCTCTTTAAAATAATATTTATAAGCCTTCTTGATATCATAAACCAAACCATAAAAAGAGGTAAGTGTAACACGATGTCCATTTTACTAAGGAGATTTATTTTGTCCCATGAAGCTTTATATATAAAATTTTTAGATAGCCAATCCAGTAACAGTAAATGAAGATGTCCATGGGAAAAAAATATAAATAAAATAATGGATACAATAAGACCGCTTTTTATGATGTCTCTGAGAATGAACCACAACAGTTGAGTAAAAATGACAGCAGTGCATAATAAAACTATCATTGGGAGTAAAGCTGAAGTTAAAGTAGTTCGATCTATATTATGTGCATAGAGAAAAATAACAGGGATTATTGCAAATAAATATGGATGAATAACAAAGGGTTTTCTAATATTCTTTCCCACTATAACTCGATAAAATCAGCAATATGCTTTAGAACTCTCATCAATGATGATGAAATATTACCTGCAGCAATAAAAACAAGCTTCAAATCATTCGCCATTTAAACACAATTTGTAATCATTATTATATCTCATACCGAGACATGAAAAATGCTGCGGCAGAGATCGCAAGATATAAAAATTACCAATTTGAAATCTATAGACAAATGATAACTTTTTGTTTTATAAAAGGATATGCGCATAAGGGCCTATTTTTTTAATTCTTTTCTGGTCCATGCGTTGCTTTTAACTTATGTTCTTTCTT
>MFNH01000047.1:4238-5001 GCA_001781995.1 Candidatus Levybacteria bacterium RBG_16_35_11
ACAAAAAAGGAAATAGTATCTGAAAATGAAACAGAATTAAGAGAAAAAGAAGTTCCTGAAGAGAAACCAGTTCAGGCAGTCGAAGTTAAGGAACCCAAAGAACTGCAGAAAGTAGCGGAGGCGCCAACAAAAGAAGCGCCACCGGCTCCTCTGCATCCTCCAGACCTCTCGAAGGCAGACAAGAATGAAATCGTTGAAAAAGAGGATATCAACATTGTACCTCCTCAGGAAAAGACCCTTGAGAAACCAGTACAAGTTGCAAAAATAACGCAGGAATCTGAAACTGGGAAAAAAGCAGAACCCAGGAAGGAAGAGGTCATTCAGGAAACAGTAGTCCCGGCACCAGAGGTTCCGGAAACTAAGGAACCTGCAAAGGATATCCCTTTAGATGAAAAGCCTAAAGCTGATGTTTCCGCTACAAAGGAGTCATCTATAGCTGAAAAAACACTGGCTCAGGAGAGAACTTCTTCAACTGAGGTTAATAAAGCTACAGAGCTTCAAGAAATCGGACATGTTGCCAGGGAAAAGGGAAAGATTGAAGGAGAAAAAGAAACAGCACTGAGCGCTGGGACTGATAAAAAGCAGGTTTCCTCTGCAAAAGATTTGAAAGAGGAGACACTAAATAGCAAGGGTAAAGGAGAACCTGAGAGCAATGGCTCAACTCCTGAGCAAACTACAACATCTTCGCAAGTGGGTTATGCTCCTGGACAAGATAATGGAAACCAGCAGTCAATTACTCAGGCAAAACAAGAAGGTGAAGGGA
>MFNH01000048.1 GCA_001781995.1 Candidatus Levybacteria bacterium RBG_16_35_11
TTAGATAAGATCTCATTTACTTCCTCTGCACTGGCATCTCTGATCAAAATTCTTTTTTGTTTTGAAGTGAATCCTGAAAGAATCTCGATTCTTTTCTTGAATGATTTTGAAAGTTCTTTTATCAATTCTTTGTTGACTATGCCTTTTATGGGAGTTTCTCGACAAAACACAATGAGCTCTTCTTCTTCAATTTTTATTTTGAATTCTTTTGAGTTTGGCTTAACGTGCACGTCTAAGACTGTTCCTTGAGTGGTTTTCAACAGTTTCATAGGCTTGCCATCCGTGTTTTAGGATATGTGAAAAATTTGTTTAGTGTTTTTTGTGGTGGCTTCGGCTAATTCTGCTAAAGAGATTCCTCTGAGGTTTGCGATTTTTTCTGCTGTGAAGGGCAGGAATGCTGGTTCGTTTCGTTTGCCTCGCATTTCTTGAGGTGCTAGCCAAGGGCAGTCGGTTTCGATGAGAATCTTGTTTAGGTCTATCTGCTTGGCGGTTTCATGCAGTTTATGCGCGTTGGGAAAAGTAACGGGGCCTGCAAATGATATGTAGTAATCCATTTTGACGCATTGTTCAGCCATTTCGCGGCTTCCTGAGAAACAGTGCATTACGCCGTTTAGTTTTCCTTTGAATTTTGAAAGCGTTTTTATCAATTCTTTGTTGACTATGCCTTTTATGGGAGTTTCTCGACAAAACACAATGAGCTCTTCTTCTTCAATTTTTATTTTGAATTCTTTTGAGTTTGGCTTAACGTGCACGTCTAAGACTGTTCCTTGAGTGGTTTTCAACAGTTTCATAGGCTTGCCATCCGTGTTTTAGGATATGTGAAAAATTTGTTTAGTGTTTTTTGTGGTGGCTTCGGCTAATTCTGCTAAAGAGATTCCTCTGAGGTTTGCGATTTTTTCTGCTGTGAAGGGCAGGAATGCTGGTTCGTTTCGTTTGCCTCGCATTTCTTGAGGTGCTAGCCAAGGGCAGTCGGTTTCGATGAGAATCTTGTTTAGGTCTATCTGCTTGGCGGTTTCATGCAGTTTATGCGCGTTGGGAAAAGTAACGGGGCCTGCAAATGATATGTAGTAATCCATTTTGACGCATTGTTCAGCCATTTCGCGGCTTCCTGAGAAACAGTGCATTACGCCGTTTAGTTTTCCTTTGAATTTTGAAAGCGTTTTAAGAACGTCGGCATGAGCGTCTCGGTCGTGGATTACAACGGGTAACTTTGACTCTTGGGCTAGAAGCAGTTGGGTTTCGAAGGCTTTTTGCTGAGCAGCTTTAGGAGACAGATTTCGATAGTAGTCTAATCCGATTTCTCCGATGGCTACAACCTTTGGATTTTCAGAAAGCCGCCTTAAATTGTCCAAAACTTTTTCGTTAAGCTCACTTGCGTTGTGGGGATGTATTCCAACTGTTGCGTAGAGTCCTTCATGTTTTTCAGCTAGCGCAATTGCTTTTTTGCTGCCTTCGAGGTCGTATCCAATGTTAACGATGTATTTCACGTCGGCTTCTTTGGCTAGGGTTATCACTTTTTCTCTGTCTTGGTCAAAGCTCCTCCATTGAAGATGTGCATGAGAATCAACTAACATTTTTCAGCCTCTTTCAAAGATTAGCATTTTGTGAATCAAAGATTGAAGAGCTTGCTTAAAGATTTTCGAATGCATGGCGGGCCCGCGGGGATTTGAACCCCAGTTCCCGGCTCCGCAGGCCAGCGTCCTAATCCTGACTAGACTACGGGCCCCTAGCACTAGATTACTCCACCCTGATATAAATTCAGAGACCAAAGGAAAAATAATTAACACTCTGTTCAGGCTTAAGAACAGTGGTTTAGAAGAGCAGACAGTAAAGATTGTTGGGTACTATATGAACCATATAGCTCGGAATGTTGATCTAGAGAATCCAGATGAAGTTAAAACATTCATAGCTAATAAACAGGTAGACAATGGATTCAAGGGAAATCTGGTTAAAGCCTATAATTACTATACTTTAGTCAATAACATCGTTTGGGATAGACCGAAGTATAGATGGGAACAGAATAAGCCTAAGATTCCTACAGAAGAGGCTTTGAGTAAAATAATAGCTTCTTGTGGATACAAGTACTCTGTTGTCTTCACATTGTTGAAAGAAACTGGATGTATGCCTATTGAATTGAATAGAGTCACATTAAGGGACTTAGACTTTGACAGAGAGACAATCACAATAAGGGGTAGGAAAGGTCATTCAAGCAGGACAATCAAACTGAAACCTTCGACTGTTGCAATGCTCAAGACATATCTGACTAAGATCGGAAATAAGGAAGTGGTATTTCCTTCAGCAGAACAGATGACTAAGGCTTGGATAAAGTACAAAAAGAGACAAGCTTCCAAACTAGCAGATAGTTCATTACTTCAGATAAGACTCTACGATCTAAGACACTTCAAGGCTTGTATGACATATCATCGCACTAAAGATGTACTCTACACTAAGGAACAAATGGGATGGAAGAAACTAGAAACTGCATTGTTTTATCTACAAAACTTAGACTTCGGATCTGAGGAATTTCATTCAGCCATAGCTAAGGACATTAACGAAGCTCAGAAGCTAGTAGAAGCTGGATTCGAGTTCGTTACAACGTTTGATGGTATAATGCTGTTCAAGAAGAGAAAATAAAACCCTCAATTCTCCTTCTTTTTTTTATCTTAAAGGTACCTATTCAATATGTAATGACGAATAATGTGATTATGTCAAAATAAGCAACTTATGCATTGACTTTAGGTCACTATTGAAGCAAATTCACAGCTAGAATCCACAACATCACTTCTGTTCTTGTTTAAATCTCAAGTATTAGCTGCTTATAATTTGTAACCTTGTTTATCTCTAAATCTCAACAATGGCTCACTATATCCGAGGATTAAAATTCAACCCTGGAACGAGTCATGTCTCAAACAACGATTCTAGTTATTGGGTATCGGAGTGCCACTTTGTTTCTTAGTAGAAAAACTCAGGATCATCTACACTACTGTCTTTAACCCATTTCTCAGGATTCTCATGCCACCATATTCTTTTGTTTAAGCATCGTATGCGCTTACCCTTAGCCTCAAGGTATCGTTTATCCAGTTCCTTGAATAGTTCATAATTCTCTTTGTCTTCCTTAGACTGGAATAGTTTCTTTTGATAGGGTTGCTTCTTCTGTTTTAGGAAATATGAAATTCTTTCTTTTGCTTCCTCCATTGCTTCACGAGTCTCAGTTATTCTTGAAAGTTTCTCACAACCTTCAAATTCTAGACATCTTTTGCAGGAGTAATCATCATACATTAACAAATCACCCCCTTTTAGTTAGAAACTCCTATTCACTAAGAAATCAAACTAGAAGAGACTCAAAACAAGGTTCAATTAACTGGATATCTATTATTTAGAGCGTACTAATGTATGTTACAAGCTATCCCTGTATTTCTTAGAGAGTTAATAATCAATCTCTTTATGTCCATTACAACTTGCTTGGAGTAGGGGTTCCTTCTTTCAACTTGTTCTTTATGCTTGAAGAAAGTGTAGTAGTGTCTTGGTAGGATTTGATACCCTATGGCTATCAGAGATATTCCATTCTCTGAGAATTTATTTAGTGGAGACAAAGGAACAGTGTGAATTAACACTCTAGCACAGTTAAACTGATTCAAATTGTCTGTAATCTGTCTCTCTCTATTCTTTGTGAGTCTACTTCCTATGCTCCAGTTCAAGACTTCTGCAACCAAGACTAGTTGATTCTCTCTAAAGACTTTCAAGTCTACACTATTCTCTTCTGGAGGATTTATTGATACTTCAAACCCTATTTCAGAGAATACTTCCCTGAGAATATTTATTAGAAGCTCTCCAACAGTTTTTGTATATTTCTTTCTTTTACAAGGGAAATGATAGTGTTCGTTAAAGGCACTATCCTCTCTCAAACTATTTTCACTGCTCAAATTAAATCACTTCATATTTTTTTGATAGAGAAAAGTGAGAAAGAGAGAATTCACTGGCAATATTGGCGATAGAGAACTGAAACAATCAAATACTCTATTTCAAGACTCGATGTTCTTGTTCTGTTCTTAAATCATTGAACTAACTTTTCTCACGTTCTTTCTCTATTACTAGGGATAGTTAACTAACGAAAAATAACAGTAGAGCAAATTCTCTTCTAATTCTATAATCTGTTTAGAAATTATTAGTTTATTCAATTAGTAATTAATTAAAAGATACACAAATTAATAATTCAAGCTATTACTGGAACTTCTATTAGATACTCAGAAATCTGGATCTATCTAAATTAGAAATAGAAGTTATTCCTTTAATCTGGAGATTACAAGAAAAGACAGAAATAGCCTCTAAAGATAGTTTTGGAGCAATAGAAGCTTCTTTCCTAGCAAACATCTCCAAAACGTTTTCAGATGTCAATTTCAACCATCCTAAGGGGCTTAATGGTGGGCGTCTAAATAATCTTTCGGTTAGACAAAATCTGGGTCATATTAGGTAAGCACTGATGCAAGTCTTCAATGTCTATCATTCTAACGCCTTTCTCAAACTTTACTCTTTTAATTGGTTTATGGTCTTCTGTCCAGAATGTATCCATCAAGTCTTCTTTTTTCTCTTGATTCCTTCATAACTGAATGCACTTGCCACAGAAACGCCCAACAAAACCAAAAAGCTAGTCAATTCTACACGGTATCCGAGCTGATTAGATATTATATAGTACGATATTCCTAGCACTACAAATATGTAAAATGAGTATTTCAATAGGCTGCTTATAGTTTCATAATCCTCTTCTGAGACGAGTTGCCAACGTCTAAACTTACCAAGTGCCTCATGAATAATATACCCACCAAACCAACCGATTATGAACGACCCCACTATACCATTTCTAATTCCCATAAGGTATGCCTCAATCAGAGTCGTAGTTTCTGCAGGAAGACTTAGAGAATGCCCCCACACAGAAAATCCTATGAACAGCATCATAATGCCCAAAAGTACTGCCCAATAAGGAGAGTAGGTTATGAAACCCTTTGCAGCAAAGAAGGTTAGAACTTTAGACCCGTCTTGGTTCTTAGGCACATAAACATCAAGCTGGACTTCCCTAGAATCTACTAAATTATCGTTTTTTAATTCCTCTAGTGCTTCTTTGACCTTAGAAACATCCATTTGAACTGCTTCAGAAATTCTTGATAAAGTATAGTTTTCAACTTGTTTTGTCTTACTTGGACTATTGACAAGATAATCCAAAACTGCTTTCTTGATCTCCTCTTTTGTTTTTAGCATTGACCATGCCTCTACTGGCTAGTAACTAAATAACATGGTTTATCCTTAAATTATTATACAACTTTAAAGTAATGAAAAAGGTAAACTGAACCAAAAGAACTGATTAGAATAGTGAATCCTTTCTTTTGATTATTACTGTTTCACATTTTCACATTCAATAGATTTATTTTAATTTCAAAATAGTTCTCAGGGTCTTATTGATTTCAACTAATAGCAGTTCTAACTGATGGAATCGTTGTTCTATAACACTGATGAGACTGTTCCACATGTCTTCCCTATGAGTGAGGGGAACAAGCTTTAGAGCTTCGTAATTGCTTATGCATTGGTTAACATTGGAAATCATGATATATGCAGCACTGATAGCTCCATAATTTTCTTTTTCCAACATGAGAACTAGACCTTGAGCTTGAGCAAACTTCATAGAATCCTCATGTAGCACAAAAAGTGGAGCGGTTGGAATACCTCCAGATTTTAGAGCTTCCTTGGCTAGTTGCAACTGTTCTTTCAATTTTTGGATAATGTTAAAATTCACCTCTACTTCAGAAACAATACTGCCCAGAATTTGTTTGCGTTCTTTTCTAGTTGAGAGAAGTCTGTCTAGATATACTGTAAGAAATGCAATGAGTAATGGAATAATTATGCTGAGGATAAGCTCAATTATCTTCAGTTCTCTCCAGAAAATCTATGCGAAGCTTAGTTGCATAAAAGTTTATTTCTATTTTATCTTAAATTATTAATGCAAGTTGAAAGGAATAGCTGGATAAACGTATGAAGGGAGATAGTTAATGTCAAAATATTCTGATTTTCACGATGAAGTAGTTGAGATTGTTTATGAGCTCTGTAAAGAATGTAAGACACCTACAGGCAAACCTTACTATTCTTCAATATTTGCTCATCACATTAGTCAAGACTACAAACCGATTAAATTGACTGGCAACATTACCCAACATAAGCCTTTTGCAAAGAACTATTGGCCTGATATTTGGGCACAAATCAGTAGAAAACAGCGGTACGATATTTATGAAGTTTGGCATACTGAAACAGAGGAAGCAGCAGTGGAGGATATTGTGTTTTCATCTCTTGTTAAGAGTATTCAATATATAAGCATCATATGTACGGGAGAAAATCTGACGGGTGATGATGCTAAACAGTTGACAAATCTTATTATGAAAGGGTTCAGTGAGGAAAAAGAATTGTCCATTGGGGCAGAAGAAATCCAAATAGTTGAATTACCCCAAAAACTGCGAAGTAACAAGGCAAACATAAAACAATATCTTAAAAAAGAAATGAAATTTGTCTAAGTCTACACTACTTTCTATTTCGGAATACCTTGATTTCTTCCATTTCAGTAACATAGTCAAATCCTTGTTCTATCAATGAACATGCTTCTTGAACTGGGTTAGTTACTCTACAATAAATTCTTATGTATGAGCCATTAGAAACCTCAAAATGTTAGAAGTGTGGAAAAGATAAATCTCTAAACGAGCTAAACAACATATCATGACACCTTCAAGCAAGAACACTTTTGAAAACGGTTTCTTTTGGAACAATTATAAATCAATAGAGTCAGATTTTCTTAGATTTCTGGAATATGCCCCTTATTACAAATCGAACCTAAAGATGTATTCTCCAAAGCTTACTGGATTTCTCCTTCAGACTGGTGGATACATCGACTCAGCTTTCAAGGAAATGGCAAACTATTTCAGATTTAAGACCTATAAACTGAAAAAAGTGAAAAAGAAAATAGTAACCAAAAGAATAAAGAAAGAAGATACAATTACCAATGTAGTTGATGCTTTTTGCATTCTTGAAATTCTATATAGTCTTTCTACAAACAATGGGGGACATTTAATAGCCAAACTTGATTTTGGCGACAAAGAATTGTATCCTTTCAAGGATTTTTCTTCTTCACAATTCATTAGCCCAACATGGTGGTCTGCTTACAATGAAGTAAAGCATGAATATTCACTACATTATAGAAAAGCAAGTTTGAATAATGTGCTTGAGGCATTAGCTGGAGCCTTCTTGCTAAATGTAACACATTACCCTAGTATCAAGCTCTTGTGGCAATTGGGGTATCTTAAAACTGGTGGAAAAGCAGGAGAAGGTTTTACAGAGATGAACCTTGAAGAGAGATTTCTTGACCTTTACATACAAGGGGCAGTTCCAGACCTTAAGCCATTAAATATAGGGATCAGAGTAGAAACACCGCTCTATATCTATATGCATGAATAGAAAACCAAAAGGATGTTTATTTTCGTTTTCTGAATATCTTGATTCCTTCCATCTCAGTAACATATTCAAAGCCATTTTCAATGAGACTAGTATCTTCTTCAATGTTTTTTTGAAGTATAAGCAGCTAATAATTTGTAAGAGTGTGATAAGATTATAGCAGAACCAAAAGAACTGATGAGAATAAAAAAAGATAGAGGATTTATTTGCGTTTTTTGAAGAACAGCGCTTTTTAATAATTAGAAGCTCTACATCAACATAGACTGAATATGGTGAACAAAAGAACTAAGATAGTCTTTGCCATAACCTCTTTACTAGTCATTACAGCGGCGTTAGTTATCGTCACGTTTTTCATGAATCAAAACTCAAATCAAGAATTAGAATCGGGATATTGGATTCTTAACATATCAACCACCCCACCAGGAGCGGGGACAGTTACGCCCAACGGAACAATTTATGTCCCATTAAATCAACTAGGCATTAATGTGACTGCTGCTCCTAAAGGAGGCAATGGCTTTCACTTTTGGATACTTGATGGAGAAGAATTGGCTGATCGGTCATCAACAATATTTGTACCAAAACAAGCACTGAACAGTACACACACTCTTCAAGCTAATTTCATCCTAGGACACCAGATAGCGCCATCCTTTCCCTCTTCAAGTATTTCCCATTAATCTGACATAAAAACCCACATATACTCACCACTTCACCATCTAATTCCCTAAACGGCATAACAGTAAACAAGATTAGCGGAATTTCTAACCAACTAAGTTAAGACTATGCAATACAAGATAGAACTTCCATGAGTGATTGAATAAAAAAAGGGTTATTT
>MFNH01000049.1 GCA_001781995.1 Candidatus Levybacteria bacterium RBG_16_35_11
GGAGGAGGGGTCTTTTTTCTAAGCTCAACAGATTCTACAGCTCAAGTTTCACCCTCTCCCGACGCAAAAGCAATTGTTAGTGCGAGAGATTTTGACTGGGGGAAAATTAAATATGACGGACCAAAAGCAACCAAGGTTTTTACAATTAAAAGTGCAGGAACAGCTTCATTAAAAGTATTTAACATTAAGACCTCCTGTCATTGCACAAAAGCCCATTTAACAATAGGTGGAGTAGATGGTCCGGAATTTGGAATGACGGGAACATCCTCGTGGACAGGAGAAATTAAACCTGGAAAAGAAGCAAGACTAGTCATTGTTTTTGACCAGAGCTACCATGGAGCGCAAGGGTTGGGTCCAGTTGCAAGATACACTTCTATTGAAACAAATGATCCCTCAAATTCTAAAATAGTTTTTACAACCTCGGGAACCGTTATTAAGTAATAAATGGAACAAGTGCTTTTTCAAACATCATTAATTGCCGCCTTTGCCGGAGGTGTTGTAGCTCTTTTTGCTCCATGCTGCATTTCTTTTTTACTCCCTGCATATCTAGGAAGCGTTTTTAAGGAAAAGGAAAAAGTTATTTTAATGACTTTGGTTTTTGGAGCAGGTATTTTCATAGTAATGATGCCTGCTGTTTTAGGAGTTGCGGCTTTATCTAAAGCGCTTTTTGTTTATCACGATAGTATCTATTTTGTTGGAGGAGTAGTAATGCTAATTTCTTCTGCTATAACTTTTTTGGGGCTTAAGCTTCCCATACCTCACTTTTCGGGTGGTAATCCCCAAAAAACAGATGTCCTTTCCGTATTTACGTTGGGAATTTTTTCAGGTATAACAAGCGCCTGTTGCGCACCGGTTCTGATTGGAATTTTAACCCTAAGTTTTCTTTCCGGCAACTTTTTTAATGGTTTGGCAATTGGAGGAATGTATGTTTTGGGAATGGTTATGCCGCTTCTTTTTATAGCGTCATTTTTGTCGGGAAGAGTAGCAAGCTTTGCTATTTTTAGAAAACCTGTTATAAGTTTTAATTTTTTAAGCCGGGAAAGAAAAGTTACCGTTAGCAATTTAATTGCAAGCTTAATTTTTGGAGCAACAGGCATATTAATAATTTTCTTAAATACAACAGGAAGACTTGGAATGGGAGACGTTGAAGGCTTTACGAAAATGATTACTAACGCAAGCTCCTTTGTTAATAGTTATGTGGGAGGCAATTTACTTCTTAACCTTCTCTTCGTTGCCCTAATACTTTATTCTTTTTATAAAATCGCGAAAAAAGGCTAGGTTCTTGACATATTGGCAAGAGAATACTACAATCTGTAGAAAATGGCACAAAAAACATTAAGTAATTTAGAACAAAAAGTAATGAATTTTATTTGGCTCAAAAAGGGGTGCTGTGTTCGTGAAGTGGTTGATGAATTAAACAAAGAGAAAAAGATAGCTTATACAACGGTTGCGACTATTGTTAAAAGACTTGAAAATAAAGGATTTATTCTAAAAAGGCAGTTGGGTAAAACAAATTTTTACAAGGCAAAATTCGGAAAAGAAACCTATACAAAAAGAATTGCAGACTCTTTTATTAAAAGATTTGTTGGATCTTTCGGAGACGTGGCAATTGCCTCTTTCGCAGAAGGACTTGATGATCTTTCCGAAGACAAAAGAAGATATCTTCTTAATCTGCTTGCAAAAAATGAAAAGAATAAATAGTAATTTACTTAAGTTTTTAGGAATTTTTTCCGCTTTGAGTGCGGTTGTTGTTCTTTTTATTTTTAAATTTTGGCCGCTTTTTTTTCAAAACTCCATCTATTATTGTCAATCTTTTCTTTCGGGTAGTTTAATTAATATTCCCCCAATCTTTCACACGTTAATTTTTACCACCGCCTTTTTCTTATTTGTAGCAATTTTAATTAAAATTTTTCTTGTTCTTGCTCAGGGATATAGATTTAAACGCAATTTAAACATTCATCTTCCGATAGAAAAAAAACTGTCTTTAATTTTAGAGGAATTAGACTTGAAAGACAAAGTTAAACTTGCTGTGGACAATAAGCCTTTTGCTTTTTGCTTAGGAATAAGAAATCCTGTTATTTATATTTCTACAAAAACAGTAAAAATAATGAAAAAGAGCGAGTTAAAAGCAATTTTACTTCATGAAAAATACCACTTACAAAAAAGAGATGGAATGATTATGTTAATTGCTTCTTTGACAAAACTTGTTTTTCCATTCTTTCCGCTAATTTCTGATCTTATTGAACGTTATAAGCTGGAGAGGGAAGTAAAGGCGGATAAAGAGGTGGTTTCAATAGCGGGAAAAGGAACTCTTGTCTCTGTTTTAACTAAATTATTAACTTTTCCCAACGTGCCAATGCTTACAGCATCTGCCATAGCAGATTCAGAAACGGTTGAGTCAAGAATAAAATCAATTTTATATAAACAAGATTTAAAATTAAAGTATAAAAAAATAAACGTTTTTATTAGCTTAACTTCTCTTGTTTTATTTACACTTTTTTTAGTTATTCCTGTCCAGGCGACCGAACTTAATATAGATAACAAAAATACAATGATGGTTTGTGTAAATGACAAAGATTGTGTCATAAGATGCCGCGAGAACACTCATCTTATAAATCAAAAGATAGATTCTTCTTATCGACAAAATATTTCTTACCCTTTTACCCCGGTTAAGTAGTTTTTTGCTACTTGACATGGCCTGTAATATCTACTACAGTATGTAGTAGACTATGTCTAAAAAGCTCACTATTCCGTCTTTTTCGATTTCTTTGCCGGGCACTAGTGAAATATTAGTTGTTCTTCTTCTTATTGCTTCCTTTTTTCTGGGGTCTTTTACAACCAAGGCTCACTTATTGGATAAAATTTATGGTTCTGGCAGTCCAGCTGTCCAAGCTCAAGTTGTTCCTGCTGCACCAGAACAGCAACAGCAGGAGCAGCCTTCTTCTATTGAGGGGAAAATAGTAAATGTTGATGCTGGACAGTTGCCTTTCAAAGGGAATAGTGCGGCAAAAGTGACAATTGTAGAATTTGCGGATTTTCGTTGTCCATTTTGTGAAAAGTTTTTTACAGATGTTGAGCAGCAGCTGACAAAAGAATACATAGACACGGGGAAAGTTAAGCTCTCCTACAGACATTATGCCTTTTTAGGAGATGCTTCAATTGTTGCAGCCAATGCCAGCGAGTGCGCAAATGAGCAAAGCAAGTTTTGGGAGATGCATGACTATCTTTATAAAAACCAACCTTCGGAATCAGATACTACTTTATACACAACAGATAAATTAACAGAAGCTGCAACTTCTCTTGGACTAAGCTCTACAAATTTCAGATCCTGTTTGGAAAGTAAGAAATATGACCAAAAAGTAAAAGACGATTTAGCGGCCGGACAAAAGGCAGGTGTACAAGGAACCCCGACAGTCTTTGTTAACGGGACAGCAATAGTAGGAGCGCAACCTTATTCATCATTTAAATCCGCAATAGATAAGGCATTAGAGGGAATATGAAGCAGACCATTAAGCTTGGGGGATTAAATTGCAGTGCTTGTCAAAAGATAATCCAGAAAAAAATCAGCCAGCTTGCCGAAGTTATGGATGTAAAAGTTGAATCTAATGGAACAACTGAAATCAAAAGCTCAAGAATTCTATCGGAAAATGATTTAAAGAAAGCGCTTGAGGGGACCGAATATAAGATTTTGGAAATTTAATTATGGAAAAAACAAACATATCAATAAAAGGGATGCACTGTCCTTCTTGCGAGGTTTTAATAGAAGATGAGCTTTTAAAAGTTCCCGGAGTAAAATCTACAAATGTAAGCTACAGAGATGGGAAAGCAGAAATTTCCCATACAGAAAGGCTAGACTATAGAAGAATTAATGACGCAATTAACAAAGCAGGCTACTCTATTGGTAAGGATAAGAAACCATTTTTTTCAAAAAAAAGAGAAGATTATCAAATTTTTGGAATTGCTGCTTGCTCAGTTTTTATTATTTGGTATATTCTTTCAAGCTTAAATATATTTAGTGCAGTTCCTAAGATTTCCGGTAATTATTCTAGCCTACCGATAGTATTTTTAATTGGCCTAACCGCTGGTATTTCTACCTGCATGGCACTTGTTGGGGGTCTTGTTTTGGGAGCATCGGCAAGGTTTGCAGAAATGCATCCAAGGGCATCTGGAGTTGAAAAGTTTACTCCTCATCTCTTTTTTAACATTGGAAGAATCGCTACATTTTTTGTCTTGGGTGGAGTAATAGGGATAGTGGGCTCGGTTTTTCAATTATCAACCTCCCTTTTGGGAATTTTAACCCTAGCAGTTGGGTTTGTAATGTTAGCTTTGGGAATTCAAATAATTGATCTGTTTCCAAGGTTAAGCTCTATAAAAGTAACCATACCAAAGAAAGTTTCTAGAATGTTTGGTATTAAATCAACTAGCGAAAAAGAGTATAGCAACAGAAATTCAATGCTTTTAGGCGGTCTTACTTTTTTTCTTCCCTGTGGTTTTACACAGGCTATGCAACTTTTTGCAATCGGTAGCGGTAATTTTTGGGTAGGTTCTTTAACAATGGGAGTTTTTGCTTTAGGCACCACACCTGGGCTTTTGGGGATCGGAGGATTAACGTCAGCTATCAAAGGTGCTTTTTCAAATTTATTTTTCAAGTTTGCAGGAATTGTGGTAATTTTACTTGCTCTTTTTAATATTTCAAATGGTTTTAACTTGAGCGGTTTTGTTTTACCTCTTTCTTTTGCATCTGTCTCGGATTCTTCGGCAAACGACCCTAATGTTACTTTGGAAAACGGAACCCAAGTTGTCCGAATGAATCAAGTAGCAACAGGATACGATCCAAACACGTTTATCATTAAGAAAGGTGTTCCTGTAAAATGGATTATTAATTCCGTAGATCCAAATAGCTGTGCAAGTACTATTGTTGTTCCCTCTTTTAATATTAGACAAACCTTATCTTTTGGGGAGAATATTATCCAATTTACTCCCAATGATGTCGGGCAAATCAAGTTCTCTTGCGCAATGGGAATGTACACGGGAGTATTTAACGTTGTCGATGAAAACCAACAGGGAGCAATTCAGCCTCAACCTCAACAAGCAGCAGCTCCTGCGGCTTTGGGAGGAGGATCTTGTGGGGGAAGTGGAGGCTGTGGATGCGGAGGTGGGGCAAGAGCACAAGCCCCTCAAGGACCGGCTGTTGCTGCAGAGCAACAAGGGAAAATCCAAGTCATAAAAACCTCCTACACCCTAAATAATGATATTCAACCCAATAATTTTGCAGTTAAAGCGGGATTACCCGTAAGGATGGAAATAGAAGTTAAGGAAAGCGGAGCCGGTTGCATGAGTACAATTATGATCCCTGGCCTAGTAGATAATTATGAACCTTTAATACGGGGCAAAAACATTACTTTTAATTTTACTCCTCAAAAGAGCGGGAACTTTCCCATTACCTGCGCAATGGGGGTTTCAAGAGGGTCGATACAGGTAAACTAAGAAATTTAAGCTCTAAAATTAACTCAATGGCTAAAATTCAGAAAACAAAAAAATTATCTTTACAATCCAATAATAATTCACAAAGAGCAAAACTCGCTCTCTATGGAATGCATTGTTCCTCCTGCGCAATGCTCATTGAAGAAGCCTTAAGAGAAAAAGAAGGAGTGATAAAAGCGCATGTTAATTTTGCTGCGGAAAAAGCAACGGTTATTTTTGATGAAAACAAAGTAACAGTTGAGGACTTGATAGGGGTTGTAAGAAAAGCAGGGTATAAGGCAGAAGTTCCGCAGGAAAAAGATTTTGAATTTGAAAACAGGAAAAGGCAAAAAGAAATAAAAGCTGAGTTTAATAAATTTTTAGTCAGTCTTATTCTTAGCCTACCTCTTCTTTATTTCATGCTTTTGGATTTCTTTAAATTCTTGCCGGGGATGGCAATTAACCCTTTTGTTGGAATAATTTCCCTTATTTTAACCATCCCTATTCAATTCGGCGTGGGAGCAGGATTTTATAAAGGAACTGTATCTGCCCTCAGAATGAAAACATTTAACATGGATAGTCTTATTGCGATTGGTACTTCAGTTGCCTTTTTCTACAGTTTATATAACCTTCTTTATTACTATGCAATTAATGGGTTAATAATTGGATTGGAAGGCCAGAAAATTCCAGAGTTATATTTTGAAACTGCAGCCTTTTTAATTACATTTGTAACCTTGGGAAAATGGTTGGAAGCAAAAACCAAAGGAAAAACATCCGACGCAATTAAAAAATTAATTGGACTTTCTCCCAAAACAGCAAGAGTAGTAAGAAACGGAGAAACACTTGATGTGCCAATTGAGGAAGTTACTCACGGGGAAATTATTATTGTTAGGCCGGGGGAGAAAATTCCGGTTGATGGAGTAATAGTTAGCGGGTCTTCCGCAGTTGATGAGTCAATGATAACAGGAGAAAGTCTGCCTGTTGAAAAAAATATTGAAGATAATGTTATCGGTGGAACAATTAATAAAACTGGAAGCTTTGAATTTAAAGCGCTCAAAATTGGACAAGAAACCACTCTCTCTCAAATTATCCGTCTAGTTGAAGATGCTCAAGGCTCAAAAGCTCCGATTCAAGCTTTTGCGGATAGGATTTCTGCATTTTTTGTTCCCATAATTATTGGCATTGCAATTATTACTTTCATTGTTTGGTATTTTGCTTTTGGCGCATCATTAACATTTGCACTTTTGGCATTTACGGCGGTTATTGTAATTGCCTGTCCCTGTGCTTTAGGACTTGCAACACCAACAGCAATTATGGTTGGGACGGGAAATGGAGCTGAAAACGGCATTTTAATAAAGGGAGGAGAGCCCTTAGAGGAAGCATGTAAAATAAATGCAATTATATTTGACAAAACAGGAACTTTAACCAAGGGAAAGCCCGAGGTCACAGATACGGATAGCCTCTCGAATCTATCAGAAGATGAAATTCTATTATTAGCTGCAAGTTTAGAAAAACAATCAGAGCATCCTCTGGCAGAAGCAATTTTTAACTCTGCTAAAGAAAAAAAGATTCAACTGAGGGAAGTTACTCGGTTTAAGGCAATTCCCGGTCATGGAGTTTCCGGGGAAATAAAAGGGACTGTCTATTATTTTGGGAACAGGCGGCTTATAACAGAAACATTAGGAGTTTCAATTGAAAAATATGAAAGAAAAATCCAAAAGCTTGAGGAGCAAGGTAAGACAGTTATGATTTTAGCAACTAAAAAACAAATACTGGGAAGCGTTGCTGTTGCGGACATGATAAAGGAAACTTCCAAAGAAGCTGTGGATACTTTGAAGAAGCGTGGAATAGAGATTTATATGATAACCGGAGATAACGAAAGGACCGCAACGGCAATTGCAGCTGTTGCTGGAATAACAAATGTTTTAGCAGAAGTTCTTCCTCAAGACAAAGCAAACGAGATTAAAAAATTGCAAGAGAGTGGTAAAAAAGTAGCAATGGTAGGAGATGGGATAAATGATGCTCCTGCACTTGCCCAATCAGATCTTGGTATAGCAATGGGTTCTGGAACGGATATTGCAATGGAAACAGGCGGAATCGTAATTATCAAAAATGATCTTAGAGATGTTGTTTCTGCAATTGATCTTTCTAAAAGCACAATGGGAAAAATAAAGCAAAATATGTTTTTTGCATTGTTTTACAATATAATCGGTATTCCAATTGCAGCTCGTGTGTTTGCCTTTTTAGGGCTTGTACTAAGACCCGAACTGGCAGGACTTGCTATGGCTTTAAGCTCTATTTCGGTTGTCGGCAATTCATTGCTACTTAGGCTTTATAAGCCTGGAAAAAGAAATTGGATATCAACAATCGCCCCTATTATTATGGTTTTAATTTTTACCTTCATTTTTATTGAATTTGCGTCAATTAGTTCAAAAATGAATCGGGAATCTTCAATGATAAAAACAACAGCCCAGTTAACTAAATGAAAATAAAAGTTGTTGTTCATCCAAATTCAAAAAAGAAAAGAATGGACAAAGATTTATTGGGGATACTTCATGTATATGTAAGCGAGCCGCCCTTGAAGGGACGGGCAAATATGGCAGTAATTGAGTCTTTGACAAAATACTTTAAGACAAAAAGGAGAAATGTAATTTTATTGTCTGGTAGTAAATCAAAAAATAAAGCTTTTGAAATATTGGGAAGCTATTAATTTGCTTTAATATAGTTTTCTTTTGCTATTGTTACGAATAGAATTTCTGCGATTTTTAAATTTCCTCTTTCGGTTGGATGAACATCATCAAAAAAATACTCGTTTGTTTTTGGAAGTTCTTTTTCAAAATCAATAAAGGTGGTCTCAGTCAAAAGAGATGTGTCTTCTGTTATTTTGTTGAATAAGCTTATTCCATAAATTAACGATTTAGTATCAGGATAATTTTTCCCGTTCAAACAGTTTCTTTGCATATACCACTGAAAAGGAATTTTTGACTCATCTAAAGACATGCTATAGAGAAAAGGCTGATTACCTAAAATTAGAGGGACATTGTCATTTTTGGCAACATTAATTAAAGTTAAAAGGTTCCTTTTATAAGAATTAATACTTGGGAAGTTTTTCATTTCGGATGGGTGATAGGGAGAAAGCTTTAATTCCGTTAGTTTTTTGGCAATGCCTTTATTAAACAAAGGATTAATGTCGGAGTAAAAATTAAAAGCAAATGTATGTCTTAAAAAATCAAAGGTTACAAGGTGAAAACGGAAAGATACAGGATATTTATTGTCTGAAAAATATTGTTTAATAGGAAAGGCAACGGAGCCAAGCTGATGGGAATAATCGTTCTTGTACATACCTTTTGTAAAGAAATTTCCGCTGCAGGAATAATACATGTCGTTTATTCCCTGCCAAGTTATTAAAAGATCAGGGTTAAGGTCTTTGATATTAAAAAGGTATTGGATTATTGTATGCTCCGATGTGTATCCGTCCATTCCGGCATTTAAAACCTCAATTTTCTTATTGGGATACTCTTTTTTAAGCTTTTCCTGCAAGATTTTTCCAAAGCTTTTTTCATATGGCACGCCCACATTAAGCACACTTGATCCTCCCAAAACAAAAATCCGGAAAGTATTTTTGTCTTTTTCTTTTTTTATTTCATCGCCTCTGAAATTAAAGCTATTAATATGTAGGGAAGGATTCTCCCGATTATTTTCTTTGTTTAAAGTTGACTGTAGAAATAAATGGAAATTATCAAGATTTAGGGTATAAGGTTCTTCTTTTAATTTTTGTCCGGTTATCAAAAGCGTAATTTCCGATAAGAAAAGCAAGATTAAAAAGAGAAGAAAAAGATATAAAATTTTTCGCAAGGGATTTATTTTAAATATTCTTTTTTCAACCTTAAACTTTGATGTGTAAAAAAGAAAATTAATAAGCTTTATAAAAGGATATAAACAAAAAGCTATTATTAAAAGAACAAAAAAATACAAAAGGGAATATTTTCCAAAAATAACTGGATTTGCAGATGTATGCATTACAAAGCCCAAGAGTAAAAAAATGTAAACGGAAACGGCAATAACTAAAAAGACATTTTTCATTTAAATGCTATTATAATATATGCGACTAAAAGAAGCTAAAGCAACTCACGCCACAAAAAACAACCCGCCTAATGGCGGGTTGTTTAGAAATTAATTCTTAAAGATTTACCAGCGATCAAATTTGTCGTACTTATCTCTAAATTTTTCCCATTTTTCCCATCTTTTCTCAAATCTCTTAAGCTCTTGCTGTGTAAACCTTAAGAAATAACTAATGCATTGTCCTTGATTCTTAAAACTTGGGCTATTAAAGTTCCTCCATGCATCTCCCTTACAGGCTTCAATGCTATCTGGAGGAGGTACTGTCGTTGGTGTTGGTTCTACCGTTGGTGTTGGTTCTACCGTTGGTGTTGGTTCATTTCCCGACGATAGAATAGAAAAGTTATCTATAAAAAATCCTTTCCCAAGAGTTTCAGGTTCAAAGCCACCACCTTGTCTGAAATTAATAGCACGTACTACCTGAGTGTTTCCATTATTAGTTCTGTTATATTCTTCTAGGTTTCTTTCTGTGGTGCAAGAAGAATTAACACAAACAGAAACAGTATCGATAGCCGATCCGTCAACAAAATCCATGCTTAATTTTATGTGATGCATGCTTGTCCTACTCAGGCCGGATGCCAAAACTACAGTACCCGAATCTCCAAAATAAACTACTGCCAGGCCATCTGGTAAACCGTAAATTGGACCGATACCACCAACCCAACAAGAACTTCCACCATTGCAATCCTGCATAAAAATTTCAGCCATTGTTGAATAATAGTCATATGTATCTCCGCCTCTTTCTGCACTTGCAATAAGAGTTAGACCTCCTTGATATGCATAGTTTGGATCAGCAGAGGCAAAATCCCATTCTGCTTCAAAATGTGGTTGCCTTCTTAAGCCGGGCGTAAGTGTTCCGTTATCCGCTCCTGTTTCTCCAGCCTCATTTATTAACGGCTGTGACATAACATAGCCACCGTCTGCCGTTTGTGATCCGTATGAAATTCTCAGAGAGCGGTTTGCAGATGTGCTTGCCGGTTGAGTGGATTGATCTACTATTCCTTGATCAATAGTCGAATTTACTAACCATCCTTGCTGTCCGTTTATTGAACCAGGAGTAAAACCGGAGAAATCCGTAGAAATATGATCGGCGCGGGCAACTACTGCCGAAAAAGCAAAGACAACTATTATAACCGAAAAAATGGAAATTAATGTTTTTTTCATTATTTCACCTCCTCCTGGCAGATGTGTACTATCCTCTAGTGTATTTTCCCAAACAAAAAACAAAAATGCAATAGAGACTTTCCTCTTGCATTTACTCCAGCAATCTGTATAAGCTAAATATTAGAGGGGAGGTGAGCAATATAATGGCTGAAGAAAAAGGCTATCATAAAGGCGGACTTTTGTTTTTGCTTGGAGTTTTAGCGATAGTATATGGAATTGTTCAGTATTTGTTATTGGTTTTGGCCTGGCCACTATATACGTCTTGGATAGTCGGCGGAATTATTCTTCTCCTTGTTTCGTGGGCAAAAAACAGAAAATAAGGAAGGAATAAAAAAGCTTAGACCTTCTCCCTTTCGAGGGTTTAATTCCTGTTGTTAATTCTTCTTAATCATTAATGTTATAATTTACCCCATGAAATTAATAAAGAAAGAGGATAAAATAGGGAAAGTTTTAAAAAAATTTCCCCAAACGGCTGAAATTTTCAATGAATTTGGACTTTATTGCGTAGGTTGTATGGCATCGGAATACGAAACAATTGAGGAAGGAGCAAAAGCTCACGGAAAAAAAGATGTAGAAATTGAAGAATTAGTAAAAAAATTAAATCTTAAGCTTTAGCCCACTTTTTGCGTTTCTCCTCAACAATATCTCTTTCTTTTTTATTTTTTTCATGAATTGAAATTAGATTCTTTGGAATTTTTCCTCGCCTTTTTATAAAAAAGTCATAAATTGCCTCTTTAAGCGCATCTACTGCCAGAAGCGAGCAATGGATTTTAATGGGCGGTAAGCCCCGCAAAGTCTTTAATATGTCTTCTTTATTTATTTTGAGTGCTTCTTGAACTGGCTTTCCTTTTACCAAATCGGTTATTGCGCTACTTGTTGCAATTGCCGCCGCGCACCCATAGGTTTCGAATTTTATATCCTTAATAATTTCCTCTTTTTTCTTATTCTTTAATACTTTTATGTAGAGAAACATTACATCTCCGCAGATTATATTACCGACTTCTCCCACTCCCGAAGGATTTTTGATTTTTCCGAAATTGTGCGGATTTCTAAAATGCTCCAACACTTTTTTTGAGTAAGATTTTATATTTGTCATAATTTATTTTTAAAAGGCGAAACTTGTCTTAATCTCTTGACAATCACAGGTAATACTTTTAAGACATAATTTATATCTTCTTCAGATGTCCACCTTCCTAAACTGAACCTAATTGATCCGTGTGCATCTTGTGCATTCTTGCCAATTGCCATTAAAACATGGCTTGGCGAAAGTGATGGGGAAGAGCAGGCAGATCCGGTTGAAGCATAAATCCCAGCTAAATTAAGTTCTAAAAGAAGCGATTCTCCTTCGATAAAAGAAAAAGTAATATTTGCAATATTTGGTAATCCTTTTTTAGGGTCGCCGTTTAATTTTGTCTTTGGAATATTTTTTAAAATACCATCTATTAGCTTGTCTCTTAATTTAGTCAATCCCTTGCTCTCCGAATTAGAATTTTGCCAGGTAAGTTTTGCAGCCTTGGCAAAACCGATTATTGAGGGAACATTTAAGGTTGAGGATCTTAAATTATGCTCATGCCCTCCGCCATGTAAAAGCGGGACAATTAGAATTCCTGATTTTAAATATAAAAACCCTGCTCCTTTTGGCCCGTAAATTTTATGAGAAGAGGCGGTTAGCAAATCAATATTGTCTTTTTTAACATCAATTGGGATTTTTGAAAAGCTTTGAGAAGCATCGGTATGAAAATAAACATTATGTTTTTTAAGAATTCTCCCAGTTTTTCTATGTTTTGAATTGTACCTATTTCATTATTTGCGTGAATAAGAGAAACCAAAATTGTATCTTTCCGGATTGCATTCTCCAAAGTGTTTATATCAATAAATCCATTTTTATCTGCAGGTAATTTCGAAACTTCAAAGCCTTGAGTTTCTTGCCAATTTGCGGTGTTAAGAACCGAGTCATGCTCAATGGAAGATATAATAATATGTTTTCCTCGTCTTTGGCTAGCCCAGGCAATTCCTTTAAGTGCTAAATTATTTGCCTCAGTTGCAGAAGATGTAAAAATTATTTCATTTGGCTTTGCATTTATTACTCTTGCAATTTCCTCCCGTGCCTTTTCAACTGCATCAGATACATCTGCTCCCATTTTATGAAAAGACATGGTGTTTCCGAATTTTTTGGAAAAATAGGGGAGCATTGCTTTTAAAACCAATGGATCAACGGGGGTAGTTGATGCGTAATCAAGGTATATTTTTTTAGCCATATTGAGGCTCTATTTTACAACGAATTTAAGTTTATAGCCAGTTTTTTCAGACGGTATTTAGGTAAGGAGGTAGCCGCCATCAACGACTATTTGCGAACCAGTCATGTAAGAAGACATATCTGATGCTAAGAATAACGCAACTTTGCCAATATCGTCCGGCTCTCCCATTCGCTTCATTGGAATCATTGAGGCAAACGCTTCAAGCGCCTTAGTAACATCAGCGTTTGGATTTCCTCCCGATTGCATCTTGGCAACGCCTGGGGTATTTATTCCTCCCGGGGCAATTGCATTAACCCAGATTTTATAAGGAGCAAGCTCCAAGGCAACATTTTTAGTAAATCCCCATACACCATGTTTGGATGCATCATAACAGGCAAGTCCAACCATGGATGGATGAACAGCGTCAATTGAAGTAACATTTACTATTTTTCCGCCCCTTCCTTGTTTAATCATTTGCTCGGAAACATACTTAGTTGTTAAAAATACACCTTTTAAGTTAACTGCCAAAACTTTTTCAAAATCCGCTATCTCCATTTTAGTAACCGGAATACAAGGATAAATCCCGGCGTTGTTTACCAAAATATCAATTCCCCCGAAGAGCTTTATGGTTTCATTCACTAAGTTTTTTACATCACTCTCAACCGAAACGTCCGTTTTAACTGCCTTTAGCCGATATCCTTTTTGAGAGAGGTCGTTTGCGGCTTTTTCTCCTTCTTCGGCAGTTCTGTTTGCAATAACTATATTTGCCCCGGCTTCTGCCAGTCTTTGGGCAATTCCAAGTCCAATACCCAAAGCCCCTCCGGTTACAATTGCGGTTTTCCCTGTTAGATCAAGAAGTTTATTTA
>MFNH01000050.1:0-2592 GCA_001781995.1 Candidatus Levybacteria bacterium RBG_16_35_11
ATCCACAAAAAACGCAAAATCACAAAAAAGAAAAATGCCGAAACAAACAAAACACCTATACCACGAACCATATCAGAAATCAGAGATATCGCGAGAAAATCCATGTTGATCCTATTACACCAGTAAGAAAAACAAAATATGCCAAAAATGACAATTGCGTTAATGCAATCATATCTGTTGATGTAGAAACAGAATAAGAAATAACCTCACTTTCTTGAGCTGTTGATATTATAGACAAATAAGGATCATTCGTTGTGCCTGCTTGCTCTGAAAAATATATATATAATCGAGCTATTTGACTTGCTGACCATGTTGGTGAAATATCAGCAACATCGTAGTTGCTGTTTCGTAATCCTAATTTTGTTATACCATTCTTTGAAATAACAGAAAAATCATTTAATACAAAACTATTATAACTAGATGTAGACCAATTTGCGTATGATATTGCGGTTGATTTTGCTATTGCTCCTATTTGTGCATAGTCCGCATTTACTAAAGTTGTATCACTTGCAGGAGTTGATGTGTATAAGTTTATGTCTGGCGTCCATCCTGCTGGGTCTGCTTTTGTACTACCACCCCAAAAGTATGCAGTAGCATTTGTAATAGTATCTGTATCTATAATCGCTGATGTATCAAATAAAGTAATAATACGAGACAATGTAGTCCAATTTCCAGCAGAACTATCTGAACCAATTACAATGCCATAATCAGTACCATTAGAATTTGACCAATTCCCTGATCCTGCTGTTAAAGTATTCCATGATATAGCAGTAGTATCATAACCCACATATCCGTCCATTGATGAATAATATGTCGTTTGTGCTAATGCCGTTTGCATTAAAAAAGAAAACCAATCAAATACAACAATATTTAACTTTTGATACACACTCGTATCAGTCTCTCCATATTCAACTTGCTTCCATTCGTTTCCTGTATAAAAAAACTGAGGCACACCAGAATAGATTTTATATTCTTTTTTTCCTGATCCCAAATCAAAAACACGAGTACTTTCCGTTCTATTAATTTCATTAATTTCAAACGGTACCGTTTCAGTCGTATATGCATATACAGTTTTACCGGTACCAAGATTAACATCACCAATAACATTCAAACTCTTATCAATCAAAAGAGGATCAGGAAGAGGAACGCTATATTCACCAAATGCTAAAACAGACGGAACAAACACTAAAGAAAAAAAGAAAAGAGAAGAAAAAAAATATTTCATATATTCATTACGACGCAAGAGAAAAAATGATAAATCCAAAAAATCTTGCGCCGTGATCATTATACGATACGAACCCCCGCTTTCATTTCACGCCCGGCATATACCTCCAAATTAATATCTTGCTGATCCTTACCAACCAAAGAAGATAAATCAGCTCTAGAAGTAATTTTTACCAACGAACCACCAAGCCGAACAATCGCATACGCATAATTTACCAATTTCCCGTCCTTTCCAGTAAAATCCTTACGCTGATAATCCAACACATCCACTTTTACTTTTATCATAAACTTAATTTAATTAATTATATCAACAGGAGCATTACGACTTTTATATATTTTATATATGCACCTACCTAAATATTGTACATCATATTTAACCTCAAATACAATATCCTGCTTATCCACAACCTGATCTATACAAGCAAAGAACGCTTTATGCGTGCCAGACACCGGACGCAACACATTACATGAAGCACGATACGCTTTTTTTCCACACAACCTGTTATCCGACAATGACTTTTGCATATACTTGGCAAGATATTCCGCAAGAGCCGGCGATCCGTCCGTGGATATACAATCAACATATCCGTATCCCCATATATTTTGAATTGTACGATCGCTTCGTTCATTCTTTACAAGTTTACTATCTAAACCCCACCACAACGCATGAAAATGCGGCGCACCGCGTTTTTGGAACTCTATAACGGTAATGTATCGGAAATCGCTTCCGAACCGTTTTCTAGCCCGTTTAATGAAATCTGACCAGATTTTCCATGCACATTCAACTGGTACGCTTTCAACCATAGAGAAAGTAAAAAGCGCAGGGTAGAAATTTCCGCATAAGTTAGCCCGGACAAGACGGATAAACTGTTTTTTTTGTCGCCTAACATTATCAACACGTCTTTGTGCATATATGCGAATAAATCGACTTCTTTTTTGTTTTTTATTTGTAAAATGCCGTTCAGGGAGATCATTTTGGTATTGATAAGTTTCTAAATATTGCCCACTTTGCACATATTTGACATAAGCCATTTTTTATTGTCGTTTTGCTAGTAATTACCGTTTTTGGAGTCTTGTTAGTAATATATCAAGTCATATATATATATATATATTATTGATGAACCACCCGAACAAACTTACACAAATGATCCTCACACTCACGAACCATGTGACGTAATGGAGGATATTTACCAACCTGAATCAACTGTCCAGTATCAAAAACATTACACACATCTCGCGAAAGAAAATATATAGACCACCCTTTATATACATAATCAACCTTTTCACCCTCAAAACTATCAGGATCAACATTACGCCTAATACCAACACCCCACACAAACCTAACCGGAGGGCGTGTAGGCGCAGGAG
>MFNH01000050.1:3050-3337 GCA_001781995.1 Candidatus Levybacteria bacterium RBG_16_35_11
CACAATACCACCCACAAAGCATTGAACGGCAAAAGGAAGGTTGTTTGCGTGTCGCCACACGCTAGGAGCTTGCTAGCTCCTGTCATTTAGGAGCAAACGAACCCCCCGATCCACGCAACACACCAATAATCCACACCGCAAACTGTATTGTCTCACGCGCAATCACAAATGCAACGGCAATAGGCATAACAACAAACAATTCACTAACAGGAAGAATAAAATTCAAAGTACCCAAAACACTACCTGCTGTTTGAAACGCATCATGCATAGCCTGAGGAAGCGAAAAC
>MFNH01000050.1:3359-6048 GCA_001781995.1 Candidatus Levybacteria bacterium RBG_16_35_11
AAAAAGGCATAATAATAATATAATACAATAAATTAAGAAGAATAGTTAAAATCATATAATACGAGTAACACCATAAAACAACCACGTCATAAAAACCAAATAAAAAGCAAAACCAAGCCAATCACGCATATACTCAATCCAAGGAAAAGAAGAAAAAGTAGAAGAATCCAAAACAGCAATACTAGAAGTACCAGACCCGTCAAACATAGGAATCGAAATAGTGGCGGAAGTAGAAGTAGAAGAAGAAGCTAAAATATTAAAATCATCATGTATCTGCCATGCATACCCAAAAGGAAACTTTGAACCAATATATGACCATGAAGACAAAACACGATCAATACTATCACCGGACGGAACAACAAACCAAGCGCCCAATTCACAAATACCTCGTATCACATCATCAGTCCAAGAACCCTCGGGAAACGTATCAGCACAAAACGTGCGCATTTCATCAAAAGAAATAAGAGAAACATCAGTCGATGTAGAAACAACAGGCGCGAACCAAACAGGCTCCCCTAACACAACATCGCGCTCATATGTTTTTGAACCAAACTCATTCTCCACAATAAATGTAACCGTACCCGTACTCTCAACCAAAGGAAAATAAAAATCAAAAGGAAAAGGACTTAAATCATACGCAGAAAATGACCTTTCATACATAACCGCTTGCGTAGGAAAACCTAACACAGGAGGATCAGCGGTATAATAAATAGTAATACGATCAGCATTATACACCAACCCTTTAACATGCAACGGATCAGTCCATGGACCGGTTATCACAGGCTCTTCTATTGTTAAAGACGGCATATCATCATACGCAACATCTGAAACACTCACCTCATCATAAAAATCACCACCTGCAGGATAAATATAAATACCATGAATTGTTAGTATATCTGAATATGCCGTTAAATCAGTCCATGGACCATTATTGATTCGAGCCTTACATGCTTTTAAAACACTGTCTTGATATATCTCAAAATCATTCCATTCCCCTGCGGTTACCGTACCAGAAATAACCTTATTTGATCCCACACCAGTAACCAACGTCCATGCACCAGATAAATTCAATATATCACAAATACGATTATCAGATACATCAGCAAGGCGCCAATAAAAACTACTTTGCGTGCTCGTTGCAAATACAGAAATATGCCAATAATCACCTGTCGCAGGATGTTCCATTTTCTGACCTAACGCAGGAGAAAAAACACTGTGAGGAACAGTAACCGCTTGCGTATCAGAAATTACATTTGACCCAGAAGCAATCCAACCACCTTGTGTATTAATATTCGATCCAAGAGTATAGCTATCAAAATTATCAGAAAACTCTACTGCTTTCGCAGTTACAGAGATACCAAACAACAAAAAACCAGAAAAGAAAAATATCGAAAATAACCTCCATTTCATAAATACATTTTTATAAAAAACACTTTTATATTCTACCCATAAAATACAAAAGTGTTCGGGCGACATATAGTCGCCCTCACACTTAAAAAAACGTTCTCCGCACCCAACCATACCCAAACCAAAACAATGCAACGGCAATCGTAACAGGGATCAATATCACAAGGATATTATACAATGCACCGCCGAAATTTGTAATGGCGCTTTGCAATAAAGTGGTAACTGTAGCTGTAGTCATACTTTACAATTAATAATAATACTTCCCGAAAAACTAGAAAAAAGTTTTTCGTACCCAACGATATCCAAACCAAAACAATGCAACTGCAATCGTGACAGGGATCAATATGACCAAAATGTCATACATTGCAGACCCAAAGTCAGTAATTGACGTTGTAATAAGAGTCGTCGCTGTTGATGTACTCATACAAATAAATTAATAATAATATATTCCAATGATATCATTTTTTATGATATCGACCAAATACCTTTATACACACCCCCAATACACTACCAATAAGCAACCCAGTAACAACAGAAGAAATTAAAATCGTATAAACCAACTCATATATTGTCATCGTTGTATTGAATTAAAAAATATCCACAAAAAACGCAAAATCACAAAAAAGAAAAATGCCGAAACAAACAAAACACCTATACCACGAACCATATCAGAAATCAAAGATATCGCGAGAAAATCCATGTTGATCCTATTACACCAGTAAGAAAAACAAAATATGCCAAAAATGACAATTGCGTTAATGCCATTATATCCGTTGATGTTGCAGAAGAATACAAAACAACTTCCTGCGCCTGAGAAGTCGTTATTACAGAAAGATACGGATCATTTGCTGTACCTGTTTCTTCTGAATAATATGTTACTACTGTATTTGAGCCAGTTGGTGCTGTGTTGATTGTGTCGCGTCCTATTCTAATACCAAGTGCGCCTATGGATGAAGTCCAATTTTCTAAAGTTGTAATGCCGGTAGCATTTAAAGAAATTGTGTTATAAGTGCCGTTTGTATCTGTCCAAGTAGAAAGGTTTTTTGTACCTAATACTGTTGTTGAAAATTGATCGTAATCATCAGTAATGAAATCTGAAAAAGAAGCAGAAGTAAAATTAACTAAATCAAGTGTTGTTGTATCTGTGTTGATCATACCAGACGCAGAATTTATATAAAATGTTGCTGTATCTATAGGGTCTGTAATTGCAGACAAATCAAAACTAAAACCAGATCGGCGAAGATAATATGTTCCTGTATCAAGTTCTGCAGTTGCAGAATTT
>MFNH01000051.1 GCA_001781995.1 Candidatus Levybacteria bacterium RBG_16_35_11
TTAGAAAAAGTAATTTTTTATTCAATTCTTTTGCTTTTGCCTTCTCAATTCGGCCGCCATTTTTGGCCTGAATTTTCTTATGTCTATGGAATAAGAGTAGATTATCTTTCCCCGACCATTTATGCAACAGATATCTTAATAATCTTACTTTTTTTTATAACTTTTCTTGGGAAAAAGAAAATAAGGATAAATAAAGTTTTGTTTTTATTTTTTGCATATCTTTTTGCAAGTATTTTTTTTGTTAAAAGTTGGCAAGTAGGTATCTATGGACTTTTAAAGATTTTTGAATTTTCCTTTTTCTCAATTTATTTAGCAAGCTTTGTTAGAAAAGAAAATCTGATTAAAATACTTAGCGCTGCCTTTTTATTTGAGAGCCTGCTTTCTGTCTTTCAATTTTTTAACAAAGGATCTATTGGATCTGTTTTTTACCTATTAGGAGAGCGAACTTTTAACGGTCAAACCCCTGGAATTGCCAATGCCTCCATAAATGGAGAACTTATTCTTCGCCCGTATGGAACTTTTTCCCATCCCAATGTGCTTGCCGGTTTTCTTTTACTTATAATTACTTTAATTATATTTTCTTTTAAAAAGCTAAAGCCTTTTTATATGATGTTGTTAGTTATTGGCTCAATTGCTCTTTTTTTAACCTTATCTCGCATCGCAATTCTAATTTTTCTAATAACCATTGCTATGAAAATTTTCCTACTTTTTAAACAGAGAAAAAATTTCTTACTAAATTCCCTACTTTATTTTTTTATTTTAATTTTCTCATTTAGTCTTATTTTCATTTCTTCATTCAGTGTTCGGTTTTTAATCTTTCCTCTTAGTGACCTTTCGGTAGTTTTAAGATTGCAGCTTCTTAATGCGGCATTTGAAATGTTTTTAAAAAATCCACTTTTTGGAGTTGGCATAAATAGTTTTTTACCGAGTCTACCTGATTTTATAATTCAACAAAAAACATTTTTTATCCAACCCGTTCATAACATTTACCTTTTAATTTTATCCCAAATAGGGATAATTGGATTTTCTTTTTTTGTTTTTCTTCTTTTTAAGACCTTTAGAAAGATACTTAAAATTAAAAATTATCTAATAGGAATTCTTCTAATTGAAATTTTAATATTAGGTTTTTTTGATCATTATTTTTTAACATTACAGCAAGGGCAGCTTCTTTTTGCGCTTGTCCTTGGCCTTTCTTATTCAAAACTAAGGTATAATATAGAATGACGTCTACGACGTCTTTTCTTGCTTTCAGCTCGAAAACAAGAATATGCACAAAAAAATAGCAAAAAATACCTCCTCGCAAATTCTGGCAAAAATATTTTCTTCAGGGACAGGATTTCTAATTACAATTCTTATAGCAAGGTATTTTGGAGTGACTGGCTACGGTGATTTCATAAAAATTACCTCCTTTGTTGCCCTCTTTTATTTAGTTATCGATTTTGGCATAAACGCAATTTTTTTAAGAGAAGACAAAAATCTTTCACACTTTAAAGACATATTTTACCTTCGACTTTTTCTCTCACTTTTTGTTTTTATTATTTCAAACCTAATCGCGCTGCTTCTTCCTTTTAACTTGCTGCTTGGGATAGGTTTTTCTACCCCGGTTAAGCTTGGTATCTTTATATTTTCATTTACCTTGTTTTTTCAGTCAATTATTTACTCAACCTCAGCTATCTTTCAAAAAGAATTAAAGTACAACCTTTATTCATATACAATAATTGCTGGCTCACTAGTAAATCTACTTTTAGTCATTGCTATTGTTTCTTTAAAAGGGTCAATTCTTACAGTGATTGCTTCCTACTTGGTCGGTTCAATCATAACCGCTTTTTTGGGAATCATTCTTGCGAGAAGAAAAATTTTGCCATTTTCATTCAATTACACTTTTTCTAAAAAAATGATTTTAGCTTCTTTTCCTCTTGGAGTAATGCTTGTTTTTAATCTTGTTTATTTTAGAGTCGATGCAATTCTTCTCTCTCTTTTAAAAACAAGTCAGGACGTTGGGGTATATGGACTATCATATAAGTTCTTTGACTTTCTAGTTGCTCTGCCGTTATTTTTATCAAACTCTCTTTACCCCTTTTTGTTAGAAAACAAAAAAAATACCAGAAAGTTTTTTCTTCTGGTCAAAAATTACATTCTCGTATTTGCGCTAATTGGGCTATTTTTAGTAATTCCATTTCTTTTCCTCTCACCCTTATTTACGTTGATAAGAAAAGAATATGTGCTTTCTATTTTACCCTTCAATTATCTTTTATTTTCCTTACCAATATTTTTTGTGACCAGTATTTTACAATGGAGTTTAATAACCTTAGGCAGGCAGAAATTTTTAATGTGGACATATTTAATTTCAACTTTCGTAAATGTTTTGCTTAATTTAATTTTTATCCCAAGTTATTCGTATCTTGCATCTGCTATTATTACAGGAGTAACAGAATTGATGGTAATGATTATTTTAGGAGTTAAGCTATTTAATCTTAAAATTATATTAGAAAGGGAAACTGAAAGTGAAACAACTTAACATTTTTGCAGACGGCGGGTCAAGAGGAAACCCCGGTCCTGCAGCAATTGGAATTTACATAACTGATGGTCATAAAAACGTTCTTGCAAAGCGTGCGAAAAAAATCGGTAAGGCGACCAATAACCAGGCTGAATACATGGGACTGCTTATGGGATTAGACTGGCTAATAGATAACCAAAAAAAATTTGAGAAAGAAATAAAAATAAACTTTTTTTTGGATTCTCAACTTGTTTACTCTCAGGTTGTTGGCATTTTCAAAGTGAAGAATGAAAAAATAAGAAAATTTATCTTTGAGCTTCGACAAAAAGAGGCTAAGATACAACATCCAGTGCGGTATAATCTTATCCCCAGAGAAAAAAATCGCGAAGCAGATAAACTGGTAAACCTTGCCCTAGACAATCTTTTCTAATCCATTTACAATTATCTTGCATGGAACCTGCCCAAATTACTCAAGAAAACTTGTCTCCTATTCTTATCATCGATAAAGAAGGAATTATAGGCGAAGCCTTACTCGAAAAACTTAAGCAAGAGGCCCTGGTTATTTTCATCAGTCAAAAAAACCCTCAAGAGGAAGAAAACATTATTTTTATTCCCTTTAAAGACAAGCCTGCATCAATCCCCGATAATACATATTCTCATATTTTCGTTATTGATGATGTAACTTCTTGGGTTAGATCTTCTCTTTTAAGTTTTGCAAAAAAAGCTGATGAAGATAAAACAGAATTTATCTTTATTAGCGATTTAAACAAGAAGGACGATAACTTAATAGAAGACATCAGCAGGTTTCACAGGGCGAAAGTGTTAATTTTAGGGGATATATTTAACAAGAAACATCTGCTCTTTCAAACACTTTCAAATAAATTTATAAAACAAGCAAGAGAGGAAGAAAGAGTTGATGTTTGGGGAGATGGAACAGGGGTTTTTTATCCTGTTTTGTTTGAGGATGCAATCGAAGGAATTATAGGTGTGGTTTTCGGAGACGATAAAAACACTTTAAATTATATTTTTGCTAAACACCCATTTTCCCACCTTTCCTTTGCACACGAAATACAAAAGGCCAATCCTCACATAAAAATAGACTTTATTAAACCAGATAAGGAAATTGGGAATCAAATATTAGACGAAAGAGGAAAATTTGTATTGGGAGATAACTATCCTTTAAAGGAAACTTAAAACAGGTCGAGCTTTTGGATTTTAAAAAAACCGATAATCTAAAAATTGAAACGATTGTAAAATTTGATGAGAAAAAAAAGAAAAATCATTTATTTTTAAAGACGATCGGATTTCTTTTATTATTAGCTTTATTACCAATGATTCTAACCTTTCCAAGTATATTTGTTGGGGCTTATGCTTTAGATGCATCAAGGGGAGCTTTAAAAGAGGGGAATCTAAAACAAGCAGTCAATTATTCTTCGTTTGCCCAAAAACAGTTTAAACAGGCAGAGTTTTTTTCAAAACCTTTATTAATTGAATTAGCCGCTCTGGGTTTTTCAACTCAAACGCAATTTATAGCCGGAAACATTGAGTTTGGAAAGACAATTGCCAAAATGGAAACAGACATTTTACAAATGTTAATCTTAATTAAATCAGAGGATTTAAACAACACAAATAAGCTTTCCTCTCTAATAAATGATGCCAAAAACTCACTGGAGGAATATAACAAACAATCCGCTTTACATGGAAATAATTTTACCAATGAAACAAAATATAAAGGCATACTGAGTTTTGCTTCTGCAACCATAAACGTCTGGGATGATTTACTCGGCTTAAACGGAAAAAGAAAGTATTTGGTTTTGTTTCAAAACAATATGGAACTTCGGCCAGGTGGGGGTTTTATTGGTTCATATGGCATACTAACATTGGACAGGGGAAAGGTAGAAGAATTTAAGATACATGACGTTTATGACGCAGACGGACAATTAAAAGGACACATAGAGCCTCCATTTGCAATAAGGAGATATCTTAGCAAAGTGCATTGGTATTTAAGAGATAGTAATTTTGACATAAGCTTTCCAAAAGGCGCAGCTTCTTCTGCCTATTTTCTAAATTTGGAAACTGGAGAAAAAGTGAACGGAGTAATAGCGGTTGACGTTACATTTATAAGAAACCTAATAGAGGCAATAGGTCCAATTTCTGTGAATGACTATAATGAAACTGTAAATGCCGATAATATATTTTATCTAACTGAAACTCACGCAGAAAAAGATTTTTTTCCAGGATCTACTCAAAAAAAAGACTTCTTAAGATCACTTTTTAATGCTATCCAGTTTAAAATAGCAAAAGATAAAAAGGTTTCATATCTTTCACTTTTAACCTCGCTTGAAAAATCACTCGCAGAGAAACATTTACTTTTTGCTTTTGATGACCAAAGCATACAAAGCACTTTTTCAGTTAACAATTGGTCTTCTTCAATCCCATCTTTAATTTCAAAAAACGGAGATATAATTGACTTTTTAGGTATAAATGAAGCAAACTTAGGAGCTAATAAATCTAACTATTTTATAAACAGGAGTGTTTCAAAAACAGCTTCAATAGATGAAGCTGGAAAAGTAAATTCAACACTGACTATCGATTACAAAAACACAAGCGACGGAAAATGGCCGGGCGGAGATTATAAAAATTACTTAAGAATAATAGTCCCAAACGGAGCTGAAATAAGCTCAATTGAAATAGATGGGAAAAAACAAGATCTGACCCCTGCCATAACAAACTTTTTGCAATATGAGTCAAAGACTTTTAAGCCTCCAACAGGACTTGAAATTGAAAAATACTCTCAGGATGGAAAAACGGTTTATGGGTTTTTAACCATTATCCCTGCCGGGAAGATTAAAACAATAAAGATAAACTACAGCATATTGGAAAAAATTAGTTCCTCAAAGGCGGAAAACTATTACAGCTTTTACTTTTATAAACAACCAGGAACAAATAATTTTCCTGTAAATCTTTCTCTAAGACTAGCAAACAACTTTAAATTTATAGATGTTCCTAAAGAATTTAATAAAAGAAATAATCAAATTACCGCAAGCTTTGATGCAATAGGAGATATTAACCAAAAAACAACAATTACCAGAAATTAAAAGTATTCTATGCTAGAATTAGTCGATTAAATGGATAAAGTATACGATCACAAAAAAGTTGAAGAAAGAATTTATAAAGACTGGGAAGAAAAGGGATATTTTTCTCCGGAAATAAATCCCAATGGGAAACCATATTCAATTATTCTTCCTCCCCCCAACGCAAATGCGCCACTTCATTTTGGTCATGCAATGTATGTTATTGAGGATATCTTGATTCGCTATCACAGAATGAAAGGCTGTAAAACACTTTGGCTTCCAGGAGCAGATCACGCAGGATTTGAAACCCAATTTGTGTTTGAGAAAAAACTGCAAGAAGAAGGAAAGAGCAGGTTTGATTATGACAGAGAGACCTTATATAAAATGATCTGGGACTTTGTGCAGGGAAATAGGCCCATCATGGAAGATCAGCTCAGAAGATTAGGTTTTTCATTGGATTGGACAAGGAAAAAATTTACTTTAGATGAAGACATTAAAAAAATCGTTTATGAGACTTTTAAAAAATTATATAATGATGGATTTTTGTATAGAGATAAAAGATTAGTGAATTACTGCACGCATGATGGAACAAGCTTTTCAGATTTGGAAGTGATTTATAAAGAGAAAGACGCAAGCCTTTATTTTATTAAATATCCGCTTGCTAGGGGTAAGGGTTTTATAACGGTGGCAACAACAAGACCGGAAACAATGCTTGGAGATACTGCTGTTGCGGTTAACCCAAAAGATAAAAGATACAAAGAGCTTATCGGTAAATTTTTATCTCTACCTTTTACAGAGAGACAGATCCCAGTTGTTGAGGATAGTGCAGTTGATATGGAATTTGGAACAGGTGCGGTGAAAATTACTCCTGCACATGATTTTAACGACTTTGAATTAGCAAAAAGACATAATTTACAAATGGTTCAAGTAATTGGATTCGATGGCAAGATGAATAAAAAAGCTGGAATGTTTGTTGGAATGTATGCGAAAGCAGCAAGGAAGGCAGTAATCGAGGAGATGAAGAAAAAAGGTCTTGTTGAAAAGATAAACGAGAACTATGTTCACAGAATAGGCCTTTGTTATAAATGTAAAAATCCAATAGAGCCCCTTCCCTTAGAACAGTGGTTTGTAAAGATGAGGCCCTTAGCAAGCTCTGCAATTAAAGCGATTAAAGATAATAAAATAAAGTTTTATCCCCAAAGACATAAAAAAACTATTTTGCAATTTTTAGAAAACATAAAAGACTGGAATATTTCAAGGCAAATTGCTTGGGGAATAAGAATTCCTGCATGGAGTTGTCAAGATTGCAAAAACTGGATTGTTACAAAAGAAGAAAAGCCAAAACAATGCAAGTGTGGCTCAGGAATACTAAAACAGGATACAGATACTTTTGACACTTGGTTTTCTTCTTCTCAATGGCCGTTTGCAACCCTAATGACAAATAAAAAGGAGGATTTAAAATCCTTTTACCCAAATTCCGTGATGGAAACAATGTATGATATTCTGCTCTTCTGGGTAGCAAGAATGATAATGGTGGGAATTTATAAGACCGGAAATATCCCTTTCAGGGAGGTTGTGCTGCATGGAATGGTTAAGGATCCTCTTGGCAAAAAAATGAGTAAAAGTAAAGGAAATGTTGTTGATCCTTTAGAGATCGTTGATAAATATGGTGCAGATGCAGTTAGATTTGCCTTAGTTTATGGCACAGCTTTTGGTAATGATCAATCGCTCTCTTTTCCAAAGCTTCAGGCAATGAGAAACTTTACAAATAAACTATGGAATATAGGAAGATTCATTGAGATGCAATTTAGCCTTGAGTATTTTAAAGAGAAAAACCTATCTTTTTATTCCAAAGAAATGGACAAAAATCTTTTGAAAGAAGATCAGGCTATAATTAACGCGACTAACCAGCTAATAAAAAAAACTACCTCTTCGATAGATTCATATAGATTTCATGATAGTGCAGCGCAATTGTATGAGTTTATTTGGCATAAATTGGCCGATATTTACGTAGAGCAGATAAAAGAAAGATTAAAAAATGGCGATGAGAATGCTCTTATTGTTTTAAGGCATGTTTGGATAATGTCTTTAAAATTGCTTCATCCGTTTATGCCTTTTATAACAGAGGAGTTATGGAATAAAATTCCTCGAATAACAAAAACAGAGCTAATCATCAGTAAATGGCCAAAATAGAATAAAATTAATTCCCGAATAATAACCGAGGTATTACCGAAACAAAATGAATTCAAAAATTCTCAATCCAATCGTAGCTTTAGCAGGTCTTCTTATTATATTTATGATAACTATTTTTGGATTTGACTTAGCAAAAAACTTAAAAACATATTCAGCTTTAAATTCAGAAAGAGCAAAAATACAAAGCCAGATAAAAACCTGGCAATCTATTACAGAGAAATTTAAAGGCTATAAAGACGGCTATTTACAGCTTGCTGTTTTAGAGTATCGACTGGGGGAATTTGAAAAATCAAAAACTTACCTAGATAAAGCTTTATACTTGGACCCGACTTATAAAGAGGCTTTAGAACTTCAGAAAAAGTTAAAGAATTACTGACTTTTTTCTTCGGCAGGGGGAGCTTCTTCTTTTGTTTCTTGCTCTGGTTTTTCCTTTGGTTCGCCGGCGCCCTCGGCGACTGCGGCTTCTTCCACAGGAGCCTCGCCTTCGGCTACTTCTTCTCCGGCTTCAGCAGCGGCTGCTGCTGCGGCTGCGGCTTCTTCCTCTGCCTGAGCTTGAGCTTCTTTTGTAATTAATTCTCCAATTTTTACAACAACCTGAGTTGCATCTGTTAATACCTCTACTCCCTCGGGAACTTTTAAGTCGGAAACTGTTATTTGATCATCAACCAAAGCTAAAGATTCAACGTTTACTTCAATTTTTTCAGGAAGTTCGGTAGGAAGTGCTTCTACTTCAATTTCGGATAGAATTTGCATTAATAAGCCGACTTTATCAACTACTGCTTTTGCTTCTCCAATAAATTCCAGAGGAACCATTGCTTTAACTTTTTCTTTAAGGTTTACTTTATAAAAATCCACATGAAGAGGAGTCTTTTTATAATCTGCTTGAACACTATGTATTAAGACAGGAACGATTTGGCTATCAACAGAAATATCGATAAGACCAGTTTCTCCGGCTTCTTTGTAGACGGGTTCAAAATCCTTATATGGAACTTGAATTGCAAGCGATTTAAAATCTCTCCCATAAATATTTGCTGGGAGTATTCCTTCTCTGCGTAAGTTTTTTACTTTTTTGCCAGTTATTTTTCTTTTTGAGACCTCAAGTTTTTGCCTCTTCATAAGAAGATATTCTACATTAAATAGAGCTTCAATACAAGCGCCAAGGGATCATGTTATAATCTAGAAATGCGAGTATTGGGAATAGATCCCGGAACTGCAAGAACAGGCTGGGCTGTTTTAGAGAAAAAAAAGGGGGAAATAATAGCAGTTGCTTTTAATTGTTTTGAAACCAAAAAAGAAGAAGAAGTTGCCCAAAGGCTAGAAAAAATCTTTGCTGAAATAAAGCGACTGATTAAAGAATATACGCCTCAGATTGTTGCCATAGAGGAAGTTTTTTTTAGCGCTAACGCCAAAACGGCTTTTGCCGTTGGACAGGCAAGAGGAGTAATATTTCTAGCTTCACAAATAGGAAAGGTGAAAAGTTGCAGTTACACCCCTTTGCAGATAAAAAAAACTGTTACCGGGTATGGTAGGGCAGAAAAGAAACAAATGGGAGAGAAAGTTAAATCAATACTTAACTTGCAAGAAATACCTAAATTTGATGATACCTGCGATGCCTTGGCAGTTGCCCTTACCCATCTGTATTTAAACGGGAGAAAATGAAGCTCCCTGAGCTTACACTCTGGGGATCTTCTTTTGCTCGCCAAGTGCTCGCAAAATAGCCAACAAAAACTGCTATAATATTAAACATGTCAAAATTTAAAATCATAACTCCTCTTTTTTGGCTTTTATTTGCCACATTATTTGTATTCCCAGATAGAGCTTTTGCAGTTTGCCCTGTTTGTACGGTTGCAGTTGGGGCGGGAGTTGGTCTTGCCAGGTATTTAAAGGTTGACGATCTTATTTCTGGCCTTTGGATTGGAGCATTAACAGTTTCAATGACAATGTGGACTATAAATTACTTAAACCGCAAAAAAATTAAATTTCATGGTCGAAAAATATTAATAACTATAGTTTATTATGCCATTATTGTTTTACCTTTATTTTATACCGGGATAATGGGTCATCCTTTAAACAAGGTTTGGGGAATAGATAAGCTTTTATGGGGGATAATTATAGGGAGCGTTGTCTTTTTTGCAAGCGCTATCTTTTATCAATATTTAAAAAGAAAAAATAATAATAGGGCATACTTTCCTTTCCAAAAAGTAGTTATGCCAGTAGGGCCCTTACTTATTCTTACAATCATTTTATATT
>MFNH01000052.1:0-1563 GCA_001781995.1 Candidatus Levybacteria bacterium RBG_16_35_11
TAACCTAAATCTTTTAGCCTATTACGTATTTCATTATCATCATTGAGAATATATTCAGTACCTTTTAATGGAAAACAAGCTTTTTCTTTAATAATAGGTCTCTTTTCTAAAATATCTTTTTTGATTATTTCATTAATAATTCTTCCGTCAACATCATCAGCGATAGGTAATCCTAATAAATAAGTTATTGTCGGGGATACATCTACAATATTAAGTCCATGTATATTTTGGATATTCTTAATATCTGAACCATGAGCAATAAATATGCCTTCCATACTATGTCCATTGGTATTTTTCTGTATAAATCGCCGCGATCTAACTCCTCCGCATATTTCAAAATCTGCCGGTTCTAACAAAATATCAGGTGCCCTTTGTGTTTCTGGTCCATTAAATATCTCCTCACGTTTATAGACTGCAGAAAATAATAAGTGACTATTAGGATCTTTCATATGGCACAATTCATCAATCAATCTTTTCTTTAATCTATGGTAATCATCAGAATCAATTATGCCGTCCTTGAAGCGCGATCTCGAGTTAATATATATTCCTTTAGATTCTGAACTTGTACAATAAGCTACAGATTTTCTCACTATTGGATGAGTAGGTTTATCAATATCAAAAAAGGGTTGTAGTTTATTGATTGTACTAGTGACTAAAGCTTCAATTTTCCATATATTTTTTGTTCGTTCATAATTAAGAAAGGGCTTAATCTTTTTCTTATTTTTTATCATTCCTATAAGTTCTTGATATAAAAGATGTCCTTGGGGTCTTGCTGAGAAGGGTTCATATCCTACTGTAAGATATCCTTTTCTTATGAGCCATTCATTAATATAGAAAACTCCTTTATAACTCTTAAAGCCATGATCAGAGACTATAAAAATATTGCATGAATCATTTACTTCTTCTACTATTTTTCCGATGTAGGAGTCTATATCCGAATATAATACGCAGGCTGCATGTTTGGTTGGATTGTTCCTCAGTTCTCCGTAAACATTATGCTGAATCCAATCAATGCCACTAAATAAAATGAAGAATAAATCCCACTCTTTAGAACGTAACAACTTAGTAGCGCATTCAAAACGCATACGCTCTACATCTCTTATATTTTTAAGCCATTCGTTTCTATCCTTTGATGCCTTAGGTACGATTTTGTAGTTATTCAGTTGTTTTATCTCCTCTTTTAACTCTTCCGGAAATACGCAATTATCACCTTGTGTCATAAGGCTGGAGATCATGATATCTGAAGTTTTAGGTGGATATGTTTCTGGTAAATTGATTAGTATGCTTCTTAACCCCTTACGGTGTAAACACTCATAAAGAGTTTCACAACAAATTGAATTGGAATTCATTGGAAACATGACATCAAGGTTATCCTTTGGCATAAAAAAATCAAAACATCCATGTTTTCCCGGGTTTCGTCCAGTTATGAAAGATGTCCAAGCAGGAGCAGTAACTGGAGGAATTGTTGATTTTAAGACACCCCATGATCCTCTATCCATTAGCACTTTTAAATTAGGCATAATACCACTCTCTACTAAAGGGATGATTAAATCAAAGGTTCCA
>MFNH01000052.1:1602-7174 GCA_001781995.1 Candidatus Levybacteria bacterium RBG_16_35_11
GTTTTCATTAAATAAATATAGAGAGAAATATTTCTTCTTTAAGTGCGGCAACGATTAAAAAATTAGGAAGCTTTGTCATCATCTCCTATTTGAAACTAATGGAAAATATGATATTAAAAAGCCGAACTTATTTCTGATATATATTGCCGCTGCAATATTCCAGAAACTAATACTCACCATGCTTGCAAATGCAGCACCATATATTCCATAAATAGGGATTAATATTAAATTTAATCCAGCATTTAGAATGCCACTAAAAATAATAATATTTAAAAACGCCTTTTGATGTCCTGTCATATCAAGAAAGTAGCCTACGGAACCCGCAGCAGAATTTATAAATTGGCCTAAAACAAGAAGGACTAAAGCAACATAACCTATAACAAATTCTTTGCCAAATATTCCGAGCACCAATTTACCGAATAAAATAAGAAAAATCAAAATAGGTGTTGTTGTCCAGAAAATAAACTTAGAAGACTTTTGAGCTATATTCGATAATTCGTCAATTTTATTACTGTGATAAAGCTCCGAAAACTTTGGTGCAGCGATTGAGTTTATGGAAATCAATACAAAACTGGTCAACATAGCCAATTTAAGAGCAACAGCATATACCCCAACTTCAGCCTCACTTCTCATTATGCCCAGCATTATTATGTCTGTCTGTCCTATTACTAAATGCATTGCCCCTGTTAAAAACATAGGGAAAGATATGGATATAATTTTCGAATATGATAGTTTTTTTATTCTTTGCTCTGGATTAGAATTAATCCTAAATAAAAATATTCTTCTAATAAAGTAATAAGTAATCAAAGCTCCGATTGTAAAAATTAAGAATTGAATATAGATTGGATTATATTTGTTATAAAATGTAAACGTTAGTAACATTAGAAATAGAAGATTTAAAGCACTTGGCAAAAACTGAACAAAAGCATATAATCGAATCTCTTTAAACGCTCTGATAGCTTCAGTATTGATCTGATATATTGTTTGTGTAATTAAAAAAACAGCAGATAGTGCAATCAAATAAGACAAGTACCCTTTGGAGAAAATCCGTAACGCAATAAAATCTGAAGAAACTAAAATGATTAAAGCAATTAAAAACGATAATCCTATTACAGCATAAATTATTTTTTTATAAATAAATTGAGCCGAGCGAAAAGAATATTTGGCAACATGCTCAGGTATTAATCTTAGAATTGAAACATTTGTTCCCATTATCGGAAATATCGAACCAACTACCCAAATTGAATTTATTATTGCTAGTATTCCCATTATTTTCGCACCATAGTATCTTGCAATTATGACATTTGAACCTATGCCTAAAAGTAACATCGCAATCTTTGCAGAAAAAGTAAAAGCCGTACCCCTTAAAATTTCTCCAAAATGAACATCATTGAATAAACTTTCAATTTTCATTTTAAAAATATTTATCATTATAAAGTCCTGAGCTGGTAAGCTGGTAAGCTCATTTCAACAGACTTTCATTTATCTGTATCTTCATATCCTTTTTCAAATCATTAATCAATGCCTTTAGGGAATCCTGGATTTTCTGGTCAATCAACTAGAGCTTCAGAGCATTTTTTACCTGCTCAAAAGAGTAAGTGACAGTTATTCTGTCTATAATCTTTACAACATTTTTAAGCGAGGATTCAGCACTGGTCATAACATGTCCTTTGTCTTTATTTAATTTACCTCTTTCTCCACCACCAATCATTTTCTACGTACCATCTAACGGTCTTTTCTAATCCCTCATCAAATCTAATTTTAGCCTCAAAGCCAAGTTCATGTTTTATCTTGTCTGAATTCAAACAATATCTAAAGTCATGCCCTGGTCTGTCTTTTACAAACTCTATCAATTTGTCTGTTTTCCCAAGGAAAGATAGTATCCTTTGTGCTACATCTATATTCCTCTTCTCCTGGCTACTACCAATGTTATAGGTTTCACCAATCCTTCCATCTTCCAGCACGACATACGTGCCTCTTACGCAATCTTCTACATAGAGCCACTCTCTTATGTTCTCGCCTTTTGCATATATTGGTATTGACTTGTTATCTATTCCCCTTGTAATAACGACAGGAATGAATTTTTCAGGATATTGAAAGGGGCCATATGTATTAGATGGTCTTACAGTTATAACAGGAACACCATAGGTTCTAAAATAGGCCCTTCCGAGCATGTCTGCTGAGGCCTTGCTTGCTGAATAGGGAGAACTGGGATTCAGAGGGCTTGCTTCAGAGAACTGCCCAACATCAGAAAGTTCTCCATATACCTCATCAGTTGATACGTTTATAAATTTCTCTATTCCATGATCTCTTGAAACCTCAAGCATAATCTGTGTTCCCTTTACATTTGTTTCCAGGGAGGGGGAGGCATCCTGTATGCTTCTGTCTACGTGACTTTCTGCTGCCCAGTGAATGACGTAATCAGGCTTTTCTTGAGCAAAAATACGCTCTATCGATTTCTTATCCACGATGTCTGATTTATAAAATACTATCTCCTTTTCTACATCTTTTATCCTTCTTTTGTCACCTGCATAGGTAAGCTTATCCACTACCACAATATTATATCCATGCTTTACCCCATGCCTGACAAATTCACTTCCGATGAATCCAGCCCCACCTGTAACAAGAAGCTTTTTCATTTATTTTCCCTTTGACCTCTTAACAAATCTCTCAATGCCATCTCTCCAGTCTGGAATACTGAGCCTTAAGTCTTTTGATAGAGTACTATTCGACATGGCCGAGAAATAAGGTCTCTTAGCAGTAGGTCTGTCAGGTGGACTAAAATAATCTGAGCTGACAGGCAGGATTAGTCTATCCAAACCAAAACGCTCGCCAAAATATCGTGCGACTTCATATCGCGAGGCATATCCACTGTTTGTAAGATGGTAGACTCCTCGCAGCCCCTCATCTATAGCCTGTATGGTAAATCTCACAATATCTTCTGTATATGTGGGAATAGAGATTTGGTTACAAGCAACCCGTATAATTTCCTGTTTCTCTGCCCACTCTTTTAATTTGTAAAGAAAATTCTGCTTGCCTTCACCATAGACCCAGCTAACTCTGAAAAGTAAGAAGTTATCCGTTTCCTTTTGTAAAAGCTCTTCACCAGATGCCTTGCTCTTGCCATATGCATTAATCGGGGCTGGCCTATCATGTTCAGTATAAAAATCTCCTTTTCCCCCATCAAAAACATAATCCGTACTATAGTGAATCAGTAAGGCATTAAATATTTTGCAGGCATATGCCAGATTTTTAGGTCCCAGAGCATTTACCCTGAATGCGGTATCAAAATCTTCTTCAGCCTTATCTACAATGTTATAAGCAGCACAATTTAATACAACATCAGGTCTAAAAGAAGAAACTGCCTCTGAGACGGCATTCGAGTCGGAAACATCAAGACTTTCTTTGTCCAGAGCTTTTATTTCAAGCGATAGGTTACGGGTGATAGGTAATAGGCTCTTATTTTGTAAGACCCTTAAAAACTCTTTCGCGAGTTGACCTTTTGCACCTGTAATGAGAAACTTCATAAGGTAAATCCATATCTGAAATTATTATCGGCGTACTTTAACAGAGGATGTCTCCTGTCATCATCTGAGAGAATTGGGTTGTCAACAGGCCACTTAATCCCGATATCCGGGTCATTCCAGATAATACCCCTGTCATTCTCAGGAGAGTATTCTTTAGTGCACTTATACATAACCTCAGAAGAATCACTCAGGACGACAAACCCATGGGCAAAGGCAGGTGGGATGTAAAGCATCAACTTATTATCTTCCGAAAGCTCATGGCCAACCCATCGACTGTAGGTTGGAGACCCCACCCTTATATCAACAGCAACATCAAAAATCCTGCCTTTCACACATCTTACTAATTTCCCCTGTGTTTTTGGATGCTTCTGGTAATGGAGTCCCCTTAATACATTCCTTGCTGATTCTGAATAATTATCCTGAACGAAATATTCCCTTATGCCTGCTTGGAGAAAGTCAGAATATTTATAGATTTCCATGAATAGTCCTCTCTTGTCTCCAAAAATCTTTGGCTCCACAAGAATCACATCGGGAATTTCAAGACAGGAAAATTTAAAAGGCATTTACCTATCTCTCTTTGCCCTCTGCTATTTTAAGAAGATATGTTCCATAGCTTGTTTTCTTCAATGGATGGGCGAGCTTCATAAGCTGATCTTTGTTCATCCATCTTTTCCTGTAAGCAATCTCCTCTATGCATCCAATCAACAGCCCAGTTTTTCTTTCTATAGTTGCTATAAAATCGCTCACCTCTAAAAAGTTATCGTGAGTACCTGCATCAAACCAGGCAAAACCCCTACCTAAAAGTTTAACCTTCAACTTACCTCTCTTTAAATATGCTTTGTTTACACTTGTGATTTCGAGTTCCCCTCTATTAGAAGGTCTAATGTTCTGTGCAATCCCACCAGCTTTGCTGTCATAAAAGTAAAGTCCTGTTATCGCCCAGTTAGATTTAGGGTATTTAGGTTTCTCTTTAAGAGACAAGACATTCTCTTTCTCATCAAGTACTATAACTCCATACTTTTCTGGATCATTAACCCAGTAGGCAAATACAATAGCGCCTCCGTCTTTTTCGAGTTCTTGTCTCGTTTGCGTTAAAAGATCTGGTAATGCATGGCCAAAGAATATATTGTCTCCTAAGATTAAACATACTTCATCGCCTTTTACAAAATCTTTGGCAAGTGTCAGCCCTTCTGCAAGCCCTTTCGGCTTCTCCTGAATTATGTAAGATATGGTAATACCCAGTTTAGAACCATCCCAGAAAAGATTTCTGTAAATTTCCAAATCCTCTCTGTTACATATAATTAGTATTTCCTTAATATCCATAAGCATGAGGGTAGAAAGGGGATAGTAAATCATGGGTTTATTGTATATAGGCAAGAGATGTTTATTCACAACCTGTGTAGTTGGATATAGTCTTGTACCCAAACCCCCAGCCAGAATTATGCCTTTCATTTTTATCCTTCGAACGTTATTTTAAAAGACTTTCGTTTATCTGAATCTTCATATTCTTTTTCAAATCATCAAGCATGCAAGCTAACAAGCCGGCAAGCCTGCAAGCTGGCAAGCTGGATAGCCGGCAAGCTGTCAAGCTGACAAGCTATCAAGCCGCACTATGCAACGCCCTCTCTGCATCTTCTTTTGTGGGTTCTCCTGTTGGTAGTAATCCCAAGGCAGCAGGATACCTCGCTCTATAGACACTGTTCAAGAATACTGCGTCTTCGACAGAAAGAGGAGGGATTGCCTTAAGAATTTTTTCCACAGCTTGCTGGGCATGATAGCAAACCATTCTGTACAGAGATGCTTTAAAAAGATGCTCTGAGGCTTTCAACTCTTCTTCAGCGATTTTGATCCACTTCTCAGCTTCTCTTTTCATATAGCACTTTCCCTTTTTCAACTACACCACTTAAAAAGGAAAACTTTTCCTTAACAAGGGCACCAAATTCATCAGGTGTATAAATAAACAAGTCTATTCCAATCTTCGGCTTGATTAAACGACTTACCTCTAATATCCTGTCTATAGGCCGTTTTGCAGTCTTTTTTACTAT
>MFNH01000053.1:0-3584 GCA_001781995.1 Candidatus Levybacteria bacterium RBG_16_35_11
CTCTTGCACTGTTGTTCCAACTCTTGACCCGATGGATGCTGTGTTCTTATCGATATTGGTGGAACAAGAGAAAGAGATAAACGCACTAAAAATGGTGAAATAACCAAATCGACTGGAGGGGTCATGTTTGAAACTGCTGAAGAAAGAGTAAAATTATTAAAAAAAGGTTTATCTGGAAAGGAAATTGAAGCGTTATATATTGAACATAACAATTTCAAATTAATACGCAAACCTATCCTATATGAGGCAAAGGATTTTGATAGGGCTCGCTCCAATTTGGATAATAATATTCCTATCTATTACAAAAAAAAAAATTCCCACGTTTCATTTCTTAGAAATATTCGCATAAGGGCAGGCAGGACATTCAATATAATCTACTCATACTCCTTTTAATAGATTAGATGATTTTTATACTAATAACCATATAAGAGATAACAGCGATTAGCATGGAAGAACAAATCCAACCACTGCACAAAGTTTAATTATAATGAAAATATATTAATTGACCCGTCGAGGGACAATGCAGATTACACGTGTGTATATAGAGAACTTCAAATCCATAAAAGAATTAGAATTCTATCCTAAGTCCATAACAGCGTTAATTGGAGAAAACAATGCAGGCAAATCTAACATATTAAATGCTATTGAAAAAATACTTGGTGCAAGGTATCCTATGGGCAATTCTTTGGAAATGGATGATTTTTATAACAGGAATCCATTAAATAGAATTAAAATACAACTGAGCATCGTTGATGAAAAAGGCGATGTGCATTTCATAGATTTTAGCTATAAAGATGATTATCGGGGTGAGGGTTATTACTTTGAAATAGATGGTTATGCAGCTAAAGGTAGCAAGAGGGAAAACTATCCATTCTTAAGATTAACAACAGATAGAACTATATCTGATAATATGCCGTCCAATCGATGGTCTTTATGGGGTAAAATCCTTCGTGATGTAAACGAAGAGCTTCTAAAGGATTCAGCAAAATGTGAAAAATTAAAGGCTGAATTGAAAAAAATAAAGGAAAATTATCTCGAAACACCATCTTTTAAAAAGTTGGTGCAGGTTCTGCAAAAAGAAGCCGCACACCAGTTGAACAAAACTGATTCGGATTTTAAAGTGGATTTTCAGATGTATGACCCTTGGAATTATTATAAAGCACTCCAAATACTTGTTAGAGATGGTGATTTGGAATTTCAGGCTTCAGAAATGGGTATGGGTGTGCAGAGTTCCCTTACTGTGGCTTTATTAAGAGCATATAAAGAACTCAAAAAGAACGACGCTATAATTGGAATTGACGAACCAGAGATATTTTTGCATCCGCAAGCCCAAAGAAGCTTCTACAGAATAATAAGGGATTTGGGAGATAGCGGTACGCAGGTTTTTTATACCACTCATTCTAATCAATTTGTCGATGTTGAATTTTTCGATGAGATTTTTGTTGTCAGAAAGGAAAAAGATTCAAAAGGGCAAATAGGCACTGATGTATCGCAGCTTGAAGATAGAAAATTGGTATCTGATTTAAAGGCTCGTCATATCGGTGTTACACCCACATCGAAGTCTATACGTGAAGCATATCGCAATATTTGCTGTAATAGCAGAAATGAAGGATTTTTCGCTCAGAAGGTTGTTCTTGTAGAGGGAGCGGCGGAAGAGTTTTCACTTCCAGTATATTTCGATGCCTTAGGTTATAATGTGGATAGGCACGGAATTTCTATAATAAATGCAGAAGGCAAAGGAAATCTCGATAGGCTTTACAGAATATATAATGAGTTTAGAATTCCGACATACATCATAATGGATGGAGATTCAGGAAAAGACGCTGAGGGAGATTCAAAAAGGTTAACAAAGGAAATTCTTGAGATGCTTTTTTTAACATCAACTGTAGATTATCCGCCTACAACAACAGCAGATGCTCTTTCAATCTTTGAAAGAGATTACGAGACGACTTTGCGGTCAGAAGCTGTGGATTATATCTCGTTAGAATCAGTAACTCGACGAGAACTTGGCAAAAAAACTGATGAGGGTAAAGGAATGGTTGCGAAGATGGTCGCAGAACGGTTAATTGAAAGGGGGAGTAAGGAAGGAGATTCTAAGAAATACATTCCTAATACAATCCAAAATATTCATAATAAAATTAAAGATTTAAAATGGTCGAGGTCTGTTCTGAGGGAACTGTGAAGCTATGATGCATGATTTGAGAATTTTCAAAAAGAGAATAAAGAAATGATGAAGTTCTATTTATTTAACCAACCCTTAAAAACAAGACGGTATGCAGGAGATAATGTCCCTGAAAACTTTACAAAATCGATTCCATATGATATTAAAATCACAAAATTATCATTCATTATTATCAACAATCTTTCAGATAATAACGTATATATAGGGAAAATCTATAATGTAAGGAAACCCACCACATACGATAAGGTCATTTCAGTACGAAATGTTGTTAGGATAAAAATTAATCTGGATGTAGTATTAAAGGCAACTCAAGGGAAACATGTTGATGAGATACTAAAATCTACCGAACCTATCTCACTTGAGCATTTTGAGAAGATTAGGGATGCAATATTAGAAGCGAATATTGAAACCATAAATAAGTCATATTTCAATTTTGAAAGATTAAATTATGATGAATATAAGGATATTTTCCCACAGTTTATAGATTCTTTTAACGTGGCGTTTAACCTATTTGGTTTCGACCCAAAAGACATACCTCCATTGACTGAAGAACAGATACTGGATTTCGATATTGATACAATGTTTCCTGACAAGGTATCCAGAACTCCTAATGGAATACACTTTTTCTATAATAACGGAAAGATATTATATTTACATAAAGTTCATAATACGTTAATAGAGAGATGCTTGGGAGTTGATTTGATATATAATTTTATTGACGAACATAGGATGATTTTTATTCAATACAAATGTACTGATGAAAATAAAAAATTTTATATATCATCAGACTCACATTTCCGAGATATACAAATGGATAAAATGAAATCAATTCCAGAGGTAAATGAATGTTATAATTTTAAGGCTGAATCAAGAGAAGATTTACGTATATGCAAATGCCCCGTATTTATTAAGTTATGCCATAGAGAAATAAAAGAACAACGCACAGCACCATATGGTTTTTATTATTCAATATGTATATGGAATTATATTTATTATGCAGCTAAAACATTTATCACTCTCGATGACACGCCTAGATTGTCTAACGAGCAATTTCTAAAACTTGTTAAGGATGGTCTCATAGGTTCAACATCTACTCAATCTAAAATAATAGAGTCCTATTTAATCGAAAAGGCTGAAGACAAGAGACTTAAGTTAATTTTTACTGAAATAAAAGATAAAGAGACACCTTCAAATCAACCTAAAGAGACCAATGCGAATCGAGATTTCTTCTCATAGTGGCGTGATTTTATACACATAAGCGAATTATTACACGAAGCTACAATTAAAAGTGTATTATGACCAAGTTATCAGCTGCGTATATTACGGAAAAATTGAAAAAGTCTTTCAGACTCCCATATAACACCTCAAGAATATTTGGCATAAGCGAAAGATGATTCACTCG
>MFNH01000053.1:3622-16626 GCA_001781995.1 Candidatus Levybacteria bacterium RBG_16_35_11
ACATAAGGTCAGTATTGAGCCAAAAGATGATGGTTTTATCGTAAAAGTCGATGGAAAGAAATACCCGCCAGTGAGAGGAAATTATTTCACAACGGAATCCGATAAAATTTATGCGGTTGAGTATTCATTGAAAATACATCTCGGTATCAATTATAATACAAATTTCAGATGTGAAATAGACCTCGATAAAAAAATAGCGAGGGTTTATTATCCTATTTTGAAAATGACATGGAAAGAGGAGAAAGAACTTGAAAGACAAAAATTAGGGCTAAGAGGATAAAATAATGGCACTAATCGATGTTCCTTCAGAAACCCTTTTGGTTGAAATGGGAAAAGATGGGTTGAACATACTTGAAACAACTATGCAGATGTCGAGCAATGACGAAAACGCTCCAGTGATATGCGACCTATGTTCCAAACCGCTCGGAAAAATGAAGGACGTAAAACACATTGAGTCCCCTGAAACAATTACAATTGCGGTAAGGAATGGATTCAAACCAGAGGAAATGCTCAAAGCCACTAAGGATATGCTCAAAGGGATGGGTGAAAAAAACCCTGATGACCTCATGGAAATAGTATTTGAATCGTGGAAATCAATCGTTGATAAGAGCGAAACCCCGTGGGCATTATGTGATGACTGCTATAAAAGCATTCAACTATATATCAAAAAGCGTGGAAGTTGCAGTGCTAAGGAATGAGCCTGTATCAGACAGTGTCCCAAATAGTCAGAGCATTTAACCAGGTAATCGTCATCCCCCGCAGAGGTAGTTATTATCTTGTTCTTCAAGGAAGATGATTAAAAGATATACACTCGACCACTTTGTACTCTAAAATTCCATAGCGTCAGGATAGTCTTGTGCCGCTTTAACGGTTTCGCAAGGCAGAGCCCCGTTTCTTCTATTTGGTAAGTAGTGTATATACACTACACAAGAAACTGCGTGCTCAACTTCCACAGCATAGAGGTTTAAGAGGCTGCCGCAGGCGTTCTTGAGCACTGTACTTATCATCATTAATAATATCCTTCCAGGGTTATCTTGACGCTATGGCTAAAATTCTATGCTATCTGTACAAAATCTTATATCAAATAAAATATATCTATAAACAATAATGTCAAATATTTCTCTCCTTGAAATAAATAAGCAAACTTGGGATTTGTTTGAGTTCATGGTTCTTTCTGAAAAACGGAGGAATTTGCTTCTTCTGCTGCTTGATAGTCCAAAGACGCTAAGTGAAATTAGGGAAGCACTATTAGTAACATCCTCAGGAATCATTCCTCAGATTCGCAAAATGGAAGATTATAAGCTAATCTACCAGAAAGAGAGGAAACATGTTCTGACAGAAATGGGGAAAGTCCTTGCTGAATATCTTCAAAATTTTCAAAAAATCCAGCTAATTTTTGGAAAAGACATAAAATTCTGGAATGAGCATAATATTTCCGTGATTCCTCATGACTTTCGTTTGAAGCTTCACGAGCTGGGAAATTATGAAATAATCAAAAGCACTCCAACGGATTTATTTAGACCAAATAATGAATACATGAAAAATCTCCTGAAAGCAAGATGGATTAAAGGAGTCTCATCAGTACTACAAGAAAATTTTCTTGAGAATATTGGAGTCATAGCTGATAAGAATGTGTGTAATTCTATCATATTTAAAAAAGAAATTCTTGAGAATTTAAAAGAGACTCAAAAGGAAAATTTGAAAAAATATCTAAATTATAAAAATACTAGTATTATGGTTTGTGATGAAAAAATTGAAATTGATTTTACTGTAACTGATTTTTTTCTCTCTATTAGGTTATTTCTAGAAGACGGCACTTACGACTTCCACCAAAATATTCTAAGCTTTGATGAATCTGCAATAATATGGGGAAAAGAATTATTCAGCTATTATGAAGAACGTTCTCGAAATGTTAGAATATAAGATAAGTGGCATTGACTGCAGTACTTAGATTACCTATTTTTTTTGCCAAATATTTAGATATAATTATTTATATCTTAAATATTCAATTATTTTAACATGAACATAATATTACATTCATATTGAAATATTCAACATCGTTAAAAATATATATTGAAAAAATGATTGTTAGATTTATATGAAAGATTTTCATCATCTTAGCAATGATGTTACTAAATAATAATAAAGGTGGGAATGACATATGTTTAAACTAGGTGGTTTCAAATTCTGTACAGACATTAGTTCTCCTGAAGTGTTACTTACATTAATTATGCCTTTAGTCTATATATATTATTCTTTGATTAATGGTTTAGAATCTGGAAATGTGATAATTAATAGTCTGATTATAGGTTCTAGTATATATTTCGGAATTACCTTTTTGAAAAATATTGTATCTTGGTATATTGACTCTGAGCAAGCATCTAAAATTACTAAATGTGAAATTAGGGATTGAACAATTTTTGTTTTAAGGTGAAACATTGACCATTGTGCTTGAAGGAGCTATAACAATAGCAGGAGTAGCACTTTTGGCATTAACATTTCAAGCATTATTCCATAGTAGAGGTGAATCTGCTAAAGGGATAGAAACTATTAATGTGATGATTAGAAACTTATGCAATAAGCTCAATCAAAGTAATCCAATTGAAAGCGATACTAATTACTTACTTGAATCGATATGTAAATTGCGCAGAAGAAAAGGTCATATACAAAAAGATATTCAAAATTTTTTTGCTCTATTTGTGGTAGCATCTGCAAACCTAATTATTATTGGAGTATCCAGCTACATAGGATTTAGTGATACTAATCTGACCTTAATTAAATTGGTCAATGGGTGGTTCTTCTTTTTTTGTTTTATACTTGGTATATTTTTTATTTATAGATTATATATTGAATTGCATAGAATTGATATAGAAAGTAAGGCAGGATAAGGCAAATTACCAAAATGTAATAGCATCATTTTTTCCCATGTTTATACAATCATCGCTTCATTTATTTCAAACAATTCAAGGTTCAGCCCATATCTCCACAAAATTAACTCGATGTTTTTCAAGCTCTCTTACATCATAATAACTTTCTTTACCACATCTAACACATGCGATTTTACGATTTATCTGGTTGAAACCTAATGGATGGAAATCGATAAGTTCTCCACTCCAGAAAAGACTACTACCGCAATGTCGGCACAGAAGAGTATTGCCGTCAAGCAACTTTAGCCTCTCGCCAAGTGTGAAACCGTTATTTTTAATTAATTTCAACTCCATTGTATAGTCTAACCTCTTTTATGTCCATCTCATCTTCTATGGGAAATGATGTGCCCTCCCATTGAATGAACACTTTATCGCCACGCCTTTTACTGACGATACCCACTGCGTTACCCCAGTTCTTTGTTTTGCCATGTCCAGTGGTTATCACACAGTCGCCTTTCTTGAGTGTTTGTAGCACAGATATCAATCCTCTTATTACGTCCCTTATGCTCCTTTATGATAAATTTACCGCAAAAAAGTGAAAGAAGTCCATCCGATTAACTCTTCTCAGTGCTGATTTGTATCATAAAGTTTATCCTACTACAATTCTATTATCTTTGAGCTAAGGACTGTTGAAAATGAATGAACAATATTTGGATGTTATCGATGAGCAATGGAACAATATTCTCAAGCTATACAAGAAATTTGAGGATAAAAAACCAATTATGTTATTTGATATGCAGGAAAAAAGGATATACGCTTATCCATACGAAGATTTTAAGGCAGACTTAAGCAAAAAATCACAAACTATATTACAAAAACAGTATAAAAATGCTCTTTTAGATAACAAAGTGGTTGTTTTTGTAAGAGATAATGAACAGGAAACACTTGTGTCATCATCATATAATTTGGAATAATATGGAAAATATACTCAGACATTATGCAACGCAAAGTCCCTGAAGCGATAAAAAATATGCCTAACCTTAAAGAAATGAGGGCGGTGGGAATTGAACTGGCTGCAAAAAAGGTTCTGGATGAGGATTATGAAGAAGCTAAAAGGCTTTTTGCTAAGGTTCTTGAAATAAGTCCGAACGATGCTCATGTATTGTGTCTGCTTGCCAATGTTTTTATCCTCGAAGAAGACTTTAAAACAGCGGAGGAGTGGCTTGATAAAGCATTACGAACAAACCCTAATTATCCCTGGGTATCATATCATATGGGTGTTGTTTATCACGAGTTAGGGGAATTCGAGAAGTCAATTAAAATGTATGAAAAAGCCCTTGACCTTTTTTCTAAGAATGACAAAGATGAAATTGCCGATACTTATCAGAACCTTGGATGTTCTCTTTGGGAGGTCAAGAGACGAGAAGACGCTATTGAAGCATGGAAAACTTGTTTGAAATTCAATCCCCGACAAAGATATGCAAGGGAGAACCTCAAAGATTATGAATGTTTGATGACTTAAAATTTAGCCCTCTCAATTTATGTATCATAAGTTCTATCCATACCATTTTTCCTGTCGTTATTCACTCATACTCAGAACCTATATTTTAAAGATTTTTATACTAATAAAGATAAAAGAGATAAAAGGTCAAACCCTATGAATGAATTTGAAGGTTGCCAGTCAGAGAGGCACGAACACTTACACAAAACATATGAGATATTAGTTCAGCTTCTTATGCATGAAGGGAGATTTATTTCAGAACGAACAAATCATTTTCTGGTCTTCAATTCTTTTCTTTTTGCGACTCTTCTGCTTTTGCCAAATCAGGTAGGTTGGATTTATGCTTTAAGAGTAACAATACCTATTTTTGGATTTTTAATGAGCGTACTGCACTCTATTATAATTTCACGCACAATGAATGCGGCTGATTTTTGGAGAAGTAGTATTGGTTTAATAGAAAAAGATTCAGATTTTTGGTATTTGGATAAGGTGGACGGAGATATTAGAGACACTGATTTAGATATATTTACAGCAAGAAGTAGATACTTAAATGGGAACACCTTCTCACTAAAAAGCCCAATTATACTTAGCCGACCTCCTAGCTTCATAAATAAATTATCTAGTCAAATCCCTGACCCTAATCAAATATATGTATTTTTGCTTCCTTCTTTTATTGCTATTCTTTGGATTTTAGCTCTTATTTGGGGTCTGTCAGACTTATCTCAAATATTTAGGCAATAATTCTTAACTATACCAACAATCATGCAAGGAATAAATCAAGGCTATCCTTTGTCAAAATCCCGATATGGTTATCCTAAAAACAATGTGGGGATTGGGAGAATTTAATTGAGGAAACAAACCATAAAAGAATTATATTTTTGGATAGGTTTAGGATAGGATGGAATATCCTATCACTTAAAATTATTATTTGCTCAATTATGATGGTCGAAAAGGTGATTCAATGAAGAAAATCGATGATGGCGTTAAAAATAGACTGATAAAATTTCTCCTGAAAGATAAGGTAGGTATTAGGAAAACCCTTCTAAGGTTATTCTCAGAGGTGAAAAGCTGTAATACCGTTGAAATTTATGATTACCTCCTAAAGCAGGGTTTCGATGTTAATTACAGAGCGGTCTCTGCTATGGTTGGACAGATGCATAGCAGACTTGGGATTCTACGTTTCTATTTGACATATGAACATAATGTCTATACAATCAAGGAAGACTATTTGAACATTGTTGAGATGGTTTTGACTCCTTTTTCAATCTTGGATTCAATATCTCTGTGATTGGTAAAAACGACTGCATCTGGGCTTGCATCAGCTTGAAAAAAACATAAAAATACCAGAAAAGAATATTAAAGCGGGCATGCATAGATATATTTCACAATATAGCAGATTACTGTCTTAAACAAATTAAAAAATGGGAGTGAATAGAAATGCCAATAATATTTAGTGATGAAGACCTGATGTATCTTGACAAAGAGCATGACATTAAACTGCGTTCTATAAGACAGGAAATAGATACCTTGAAAGCAAAAGGCGATGCATCATTTTGTAAAAAATGTGGTCACATAATGCAAGGTTTCGCAGTAGGAAATGCAAAGCTGCTTGAGTGCGGTTTCTGTGGGAATCGAATAGCTGAAATGATGAAGAGCGATTAGAGTTTTTCGCAATGTATCGCAAATTTAGGTGTCTGGGAAAACCATATTTATTACAACAGGATTGATATTGTAGAGGATAAAAGGAGAAACGAAATATGGCTGATTATTTGATTGATTTCCAAAACATAAATTGGGAAAATCCAGCACCTGGTATTCGGTATAAAGCGTTTATTAGAGAGAATCAAAGAATACGGTTGGTGGAATTTTCGGAGGAGTTAGCTGAAAAAGACTGGTGTGTCAAGGGTCACATAGGCTATGTTATAGAAGGCAGTATCTCAATAGATTTCAATGGAAATTCGGTGAATTTTAAAGCGGGAGATGGTCTTTTCATAGCCGAAGGAGAAGCAAGCAAACATAAGGGGAGAGTTGCCAAAGGAGAAAAGCGACAATTATCTTATTCGAAAAGGTTGAATGTTAAAAATGCGTCCTTCATTTCGCAATATCTAAGGCTCACCCCACCTCAATATATAATTAGTTCTTTTCAAGCTATTCCAAAGAAAACAGAATTTTAGTTGAGCCCACATTTGAAAATCACCGAAAGACTTAAAGTGTAGAAAATAATAAATCTATTGGGAGGTGCGAAAAATGGCTGCTAAGCCAAAAGTTGATGAAGCAGAAAATGAGAGGCTAAAAAAGTTCAATGAACAATTAAGAGCCCGTAAAGCACCACAGCCAAAAGCTAAATAGATGCCTGAGTAAGGCTCAAGGAGTAGAATACATCAGTCCTCCAGGAAAGGAACGAATTCTACCCTTGACTTTTACACAAGCCCTTTTCAGGAAGTCCCTTCTTGAACCGATGCTGTTTTTCTTCAGGAATCACTAATTTTTGGATTATTATTATCAATCTTACTAACGATTTCTCGGTGGGTCAACCACATCCATACAATAATAAGCAAGAATACTAACAACCATGAAGTAAACACACTCCAAAAAAACAAATTTTTAATTTGCTCAAGAGCATAAATATACATAGCTGCCGCAATGGTGACAACAAATGTGAAAAGGGTATTAGCAATGGGGGCGATTGTATCACGATATTTTGCAGAAAAATTCTCCCATTCTTTTTCGTTTTTTGTTGTTCCAGGATTTGTTCTCAAAAATGCCCCTATTTTCTTGATACTAACATCTGCAGCCCGAATATATAAATCATAACCAATAGCTACCAAAGGGATTAGATACAAAATCCAGTGAGACTCTACAGCCCCAATTTTAAGTGAACCAAGTCCAAATAATCCAATTACGAAAGCCAATTTGCTTTTAGTATAATCTGCACGTTCAGATTGCGTCTTGATTTTTTCATTATGAAGAGCTTGTAGAAATTCTTTTTGTTGTAGTTGGTTTAATTCCTCAGCATTGACACCCATGATTTTTCTCCAGCGTGAAAACGAATGTTAATATTCCATGAACTAATCTCAATTTAATCCTAAATATTTCATATCCATTCTGAATATATAATCGTTTTGAAAAAAAAAGTTGTTTCATTAAGGGAGCATATATACCCCTTCACGGGCTTTAGTTGCAGCACAGATAATTGTCCCGTTTCTCCAGGTAATCAATGAAAAAATACAGGGCAGTATAAAAAATCACTTTTATTAAGACCAATATTCCTATTCTTGCGATTTACCCTTTTCTTCCTGCTTCTCGTTCTTGCATTTCCGCTTTTCGTAATATTTTTGAATTTGCCTCATCTCGTCTTTCTTTTTCTTCGTCTTGATGATGAATTGAGGTTATAAGTTCTGCAGATTTCTCTTTTATCTCATCGCCTATTCTTTTCAAATTATCTTCTTTTATTTGAATATCTGTTTTCATATTTAACTTATAGACATATCTCTTTCGATAAGATATAAACTTACTTGATACTCTGAATTTGAAGAAATGAGAGATGCTGGGATAGGGCTGGCTTCCAAATTAGTTTTAGAAAACAAGTATGACCAGGCAAAAGATGTCTTTACAAAGCTCCTGAATTTGCGTCCAGATGATTTCGAAATAATGGCTCTGCACGCCAATGTTTTCATTGTTGAGGGAAAGCTTCTCGAAGCAGAGAACAGGCTCAACCACGTTTTAGCATTAAATCCAAACTATCCATTGGGGTTATATTTTCTTGGGGTGGTCTATCATGACAAAGGGGAATACGAAAAGGCAATTCATAGTTATGAAACGGCTTTGAAGCATTTTCCTGAGAAGGATAAAAAAGATATAGCAGATGTTTATCAGAACCTCGGTTGTTCGCTATGGGAGGTCAGGAGGCGGGAAGAGGCTCTTGATGCCTGGAAGACTTGCCTCAAATACAATCCTAAGCAAAAATATGCACGGGAGAACCTTAAGGAGTTCACAAATGAGTATGGCATGGGAAAGTCCCCTGTTGGCATGGATGACTTTTGGGCATTTGTGGATATTAAACGCTTCATCCTTGCACCGACACTTGACCCTATGGACGCTGTATTCTTGTCCATACTTGTGGAGCAGGAGAAAGAGATTAACTCACTTCGTCAATCACTTCAAATACTCCCCATCTTGAGCACACTGGTCATGACATTATATAGTTTAACTGAAATATTCTGAAGTGATTACCTTGAACGATGAAGTATGCTATGTATTGATGAGAGGTTTAAAGCCATGCGGAAGGCAGATATATAAAGATAAGAAAAAATGTATCTATCACCTTGAAAATAAGTCAGATGAAGAAGCGAAAATATTCGAGATAGGATTCTGGGAAGAATTGAAGAGGAGGGAAAATGATGACGCTATTAAGGAGTTAGATTTTTCACGTTATATTTTTCCAGAACGGATAAGTTTTCAAGACCATTTATTTGAAAAATCTATAATTTTTGAAGGTGCTCAATTCAATAATGTAGATTTCATAGGTGCAAAATTCAATAACAAGGCGTATTTTTCACATGCTCAATTTAACAACGTAGTACAGTTTTCAAGTGCCCAATTCGATAATGAAGTGTATTTTGTACAAACTCAATTCAATAACGAAGCATATTTCTTAGAAGTTCAATTCAATAATGAAGCAAATTTCGGAAGTGCTCAATTCAATAATAAAACATATTTCAGATTTTCCAAATTCGATAAACCAAAGGTTATAAGATTTCTGAACATTGATTTGAAAAATGTTTCTTTTGTATATACAGATGTATCTGAAGTTGAGTTCTTGAATGTGGAGTGGGCAAGAAAAAATGGACGGCTTATAGTCGCAGACGAGACACGCATCGGAAAAGATAATGTGACAACTTATGGTGAAGTTGCTCAATTATATCGCAGGCTCAGACGGAATTATGAAACTAATTACAGATTTGCCGAGGCAGGTGAGTTTTTTTTCGGTGAGATGGAATTGCGTAGGCATAATGTGAGTACGAAATTTAAGAATGAAAAGGTTAAGAAGATTGTTTTATGGTTTAAGGGGAACTTTTCTTTCCTGGGTCTCTATAAACATTTGAGCCTCTATGGTGAAAGTTATATTCGTCCTCTGATGTGGTCTTTTATTGTTGTTATTTCTTATCCGATGTTAATGCACTGGTTATTCGATGCTTCTCTACCTCAATCTGATGATTTTCCATATACCTATCTGAGAACAAGTGCTGCTTCTTTTTTCCAGATGGACAATACGTATATAGTAGAAAGGTTGATTGGCTTTCTGCTACTCGGTTTGCTTTTCATCGCTTTAAAAAGGCAGTTTGAAAGAAAGAAATAAGAAAGCTAAGTGCCGCTACTATCCTTTCCCTGGATGTGAGAAATACTTTCACATCCCTTACCTCAACTTTATCCTATAAGCCTCCCTCCAATATCTGATGCATTTCTCCAGCTTCGGAACTACCATTAATTCCCATGTGATAGTCAAAGCCATCACTCAACATGGTATCCTTGTGTTCCATACATCTGAGATGCATCTAAAGCCCTTCTTATGTAGGGAAAGCACCTGTAATCTGGCTGATATCATTGCGGTCTATAAACAGTGTGAGAGGTTCTATATCGTTGGTATCGAAATCAAAGAATGGGATAAGCCTTTGAATCCAAAGATGGCAAAGGATTATCTGGAGACATACAGACCAACTTGCGAATATTTCTATCTGGCAGCGAAAAGGTTCTCGAAAAGCACGCTTGACCTGGAGGATATAGGTCTATTTGACCTGACATGCTGACCAATGCGGTGGTCAATTGCTTTGCTGTATTATATTCTCTGGAAAGGTCGATTCCACTATTCATAGTTGGGTCAATTATCTTAAAGCCGACATACATATAGCATATCAGTTGCAGCCCTGTAAATTCCCCTGGCATTGATTTAAGGGTATATCGTTTCACGGGGTCATTGATGTCTATTCCATGTCCCTTTCATACCAATCTCATAATCTCAAGCTTTAGATGCCGCTATTAAGTTCTTTATAAGTTATTATTATGGAGAGTTACGCAGAATTGATAAACTTGGAGCAGAATGGGGTGTGATTATAGTCTAAATTACCCTTCAAGATTCAGCCCATAACTCTAAAAAATTAACTTCGTGTTTTTCAAGCTCTTTTACATCATAATAAGTTTCTTTACCACATCTGACACATGCGATTTTACGATTTATCTGGCTGAACCCTAATGGACGGAAATCGATTAGTTCTCCACTCCAGAAAAGCCTATTACCACAATAGCGGCACAAGAGGGTATTGCCATCCAGCAAAGTCAGTCCTTCGCCAAGTGTGAAGCCACTATTTTTTATTAATCTTAACTCCATCGTCTGGTCTAACTTCTTTTATATCCATTTCATCTTCAATTGAAAATGAAGTGCCCTCCCATTGAACGAATACTTTGTCGCCCCGTCTTTTTGTGACGATACCCACTACGTTACCCCAGTTCTTTGTTCTGCCGTGTCCAGTGGTTATCACACGGTCACCCTTTTTGAGTGTCATTCTAAACCGCTTCTCGATAATTTCATCGTCTGTTTCTTCATTTTTCAGAACTGTAATTACTTTTGATTTTCGCACCATAATAATCGCTGAAGTCCCTCCGTTGGACTACATAAAAGCTGTCACTCGATTGCATAAAGTTACTTGTGAATAGGTATAGCTCAAAATTTGCGAATGGGAGTAAGAGATAATCCTAAAAAGATTTTCCAAAGCATTATTAGTATTTTTTCTATAGCAAAGTATAACTCGTATTCTACATATGTAACAATGATGGCGCCTAAAGATGTTGTACAAAATGAGCTTGATTATTTAAATGCTGTTATGAGCAGTGTAATTGTGGGAGGGTTGATTGGATTTGTCATATTAATTATCCAATCTCCAAGCATTAGTCCAATTAATATATATTTAGGCATAGGTGTTATTGCATTTGTTGGATGGTATGTTAGGAAACAAAGAAAGAAATTCTTACTGGAATTAAAAAAATGGAATAAAGCTTTTTTAACTGATATAAGTTATATCTGCATCTTCTCATCTGAAAACGCTTAAAAACCTTTTTAGAAAGAGTTATTACATCTTCCATTATAATAAGCGCCTTGGAAAAGAGGTAGAGTATGCCAAATGTTATTGTTGCGGTAATTCATCCTGGATGTTTCAGAACTGTTCAAGAATACGGGTTCTATGGTGCAGGGTTTCTCACTGGTGGTGAGCATCGTAATGCACCTGAAACAGATTATCTTGCTTTTTATATAACTCATCCAACAAGTGCTGTCACACATTATGCAAGAGTTAGATATAGGCAACTTAATGTTCCAGAGGCAGATACGCATGGTTGGTATAATCGGGATGAAAATACAGACCCTAATAGTAAATTTGAAGAACATCCTTGGATTCATACCGCATACTATATAGAAAACCTTCTTGTCTTACCAAGACCCATTCACCATAATGGTTATATTATGAGATTCGGCAGAAAAATTACGACTTTAGATAGATTATTGAATGCACACATTGTTGCCGACTTATTTCCTTAATTTAGCAACTGAAAATTTACAAACTATTGAAAATTAAGAGGTTTATTGTTGTCATTTTGAACCTGTAATGTTGCTTTTCATAATATGGTTCGAGCTCCCAGAATAGTTCAGGATTATCTAAGAAGTGCTTGTTTCAATACCTGTGTGAGATAGCAGTTGATGAGGTGCAGGCTAAGATTGAAAGGCTGAAGGAATTGGAAATAATTTATATTTAAAGATGTTAGGCTCACTGTGGTTCTGTGAAATTATTTTACAAGAAAGAAAGCAGAAAGTTTATTAATATGCTATCTCTTCAATTGGATAGGAGGGAAATTATGGACGTGCAAGTTGTAATTCTTATAACGGCAGTATTTCTGACTATTATTGGTCTATATTTATCAATAATATCATGGTTTTCATGGAGATGCATCGATGATGATGTCATGAGAGCGAAGGCATTTTTAAATAAAAAATTTCAAAATAGAAATTTCAATTTAGTTTTTATTGCAGGTGCTTTTGTGGGTCTTCACACTCTTTTGGAATTCATTGAGATTTTTGGATATCCATCAGCATTAATACCGTTCGCGAAAGAGATACGCTTATTTTACTTCTTAACCCTAACGATTTCAATGATTTCATTGGTTGTTTTAGCTTATTGCTGGTATAAGTTAGTTTGTTATCAAAAACCACCAATTATTCAAACACTTCAAGAGATAATTGAGGAAAAGAGAATCAAGAATTCATTATTGAACCCTGAAGAAAGACTCTGTTCTGATACCTAAACAAGTAATCAGAAGGCAATAAAAATTATCGATAGGCATCATGCCCCTGCCTATATATTGCCAGTCATTTGCAGTCCCCTCATCTTGTAATGTCTGTTCCCTTTACGCATTCTTTGTTACCTTTCTTCATTGCATTTTACAAAAATTAAAGTTAACAGTTAATCTTAAATACAGAAATTCACAATATCAATATTTGTGGGCAGGCAATACTTTTTTAATACACTAACCCCCACTCCCCGACTTGCCCATCGTACTCACGTTATTATTATCAGAAGAGAATAAATTAT
>MFNH01000054.1 GCA_001781995.1 Candidatus Levybacteria bacterium RBG_16_35_11
AGGGCATGCAATGCATTATTTTGGCTTTGGGGCAATATTTTTTAATCAATTCCAAGGAAAGCTGATAAGGTTTGAAAATCTTAAGTCTTTTTTGATATTCCCCTTTGAAATTTGGCTTAATTTTTCCGTTTTCAAAAAATTCCATGTTCACCCAAGTGTCCGTGTGAACATAATCGGCACCGGCCAAACCTTCTTTTATGTTTTTTGTGTAAAAAACTTTTCCTGTTCTATCCGCCATTTGGTTTAATTGTTTATCAATGCTTTCCCTATCTACTTCGGGGCAAATTAAGGCAATATTTATTCCCAATTTTGCGGCTGCTAATTTTAGGGTGTTAGAAACATTATTCCCTATTCCCAGCCAAGCGATTTTCTTTATTTTATTAACTCCTGATTTTTCCATCATTGTAAAAATGTCACCTAATGCCTGACATGGATGATATTTTTCCGAACATGCGTCTATAACGGGGATTTTGTTAAAGGAAGCCGCTTTTAGAACATCCTCAGCTTTAATCGCTCGAAACATTAAAACGTCCCCAAACCTCATTATTGCCTTAATTTCATCCTTAAAATCACTTAGTGATACCTGCGTAGTTCTAATATCTAAATAAATTGCATGTCCGCCTAATTCTGTCATTGCCACCTCGAATGAGAGACGTGTCCTGGTTGAGGTTTTCTGGAAAAGCATTATTAAGTTTTTATTTGGAAGATAATTTGTTAATACTCCTTTAGTTCTTTTTTCCTTTAGTTTTTTTGCTAATTTTAAAATTGTTAAGATATCTTCTTTTGATTGCTCTTTTAAAGAAATTAAATGTCTCATTGTTTATTTTCGTATAATGCCATTTTTTTATTTTTAAGTCAATCTTTTAAATTAGAATTTTTGTCCCTCCGCTCCCCAAAATGACAACGTAGTGATATACTTTAAGAAATTAATTTAAGATGAAGAAAATTTTCCTATTCCTAGGTTTTTTGATTGTTTTATTCTTATTCTTCCTAAACCATTCTCAAGCTAATGCGCAAAAAGGTAATTTGTCTCCCGCAATTACCATTATTAATCTTATCCGCGGAAACGGTCTTGGACACGAAAAAGACGACTTAACCGCAAGTCTTAAAGCCCAATGGCAAGTTACAAGAGAACAAAAAGTAAATGCAACCTGGCTTTTACAATACGGAGCGCTTGAGAAAAAAAGTATTACTGATTTTGCAAAAAACCAAATGCCAAACCAGGAGTTTGGTCTTTTATTTGAAATCGATAGAAATTTTGCCCAAAAGTCAGGTGTTGCCTACAGGGGTCAGGGACCCTGGTATTTTTCAGATGGTTTGTTTCTCATCTCCTACGATATCAATGAAAGAAAAAAATTAATAGATAGTGCTTTCTCAAAATTTAAGGAAACTTTTGGCTATTATCCAAAAACTGTCGGTGCCTGGTGGATTGGCGGAGATTCTCTTTTATATATGCAAGGAAAATACAAAATTACGGCCGCTCTTCGGGCAGCGGATCAATTTAACTTGGATTTTTATTCAATTTGGGGAACTCCTTGGAATATCCCCTATCTTTCTTCAAAAGATAATCAAGGAATACCGGCAAAATCATTAGATGAAAGTTCAAAGGTAGTAATCTTACAATGGGCAGCAAGGGATCCACTAAAGGGATACGCCGATGCAACATACAGTCTTCAGGATTACCCAATGAAAGGATACAAAACCGAGTATGTAAATTATCTGGCATCAATTTTTCTAAAAAATCCTCTTGGAAATTTAGTTATTGGACTGGAAAATGGCGGAACGCTTGAAACATTTGGCGGATTTTATAAACCGATGCTTCAAAAAGCCAAGGAGTTAGAAAAAGATCAAAAAGCCAAGATATTATTGGCAAAAGATTACTCTTCTCAATTTTTAAAACAGGGGAAAGTTATTCAGAATAATTATTTTTTATCAAATGGTTATAACTTAAGTGATCAATCCTTTTGGTATATTTCCCAAAACTATAGAGCGACAATCCAAAAAAATAAGGATGGAATTTACTTAATTGATGTTAGAGATTACTCCAATAAAATTGAGGAGGATTTTAAGTTTTTACCAAATAGCCAAGCAATTTTAAGAATAAACCAACCACAATTAATTGACTCTAATCGATTCCCGAAGCAAAAAATCTTAATCAAAACAAGCGAAGACCCAATTACATTAAAAGAGAAAAACAAAGAAGTGGAACTTTACTTGGGAAAAGAAAAATTTGCTCACTTCACTTCCACTTTTTTTAAGATTAACGATAGAGTTTTTACCTTTAATAAAGAAAGACCATTAGCTACTCCATTAAACATTCTAATTGCCATATATGTCTTTTACTTCCTGTTTATTTATTTTTTCAGAAATAAAAGGATCAGCCTGATAAAAACCTTCCTGCCATTATTAATTCCCTTTTTTCTTGCATCGTTCTTTTTTGAAGAAAGTTCTATTTTTCTTTTGGATAGAAAAGAGATTTTCCTATTTAACTTTTTTCCATTTAGCTTTTTATCTCTTACGGACACACTTACTTTATTTAAAATTTTGCCGTTTATTGTTCTTATTGTCCTTAATTATATTTTTATTAAATATCCCGGCAGAATTAAAAAAATTTCCTATATTAGCTTCCTTATTTTAATATCCTTCCTTTATCTGCATCTTCCGTATTTCCCACTTGATAAGACAACCTACGTCTTTGTAATTACAGCTTTTGCGCTGTCAGCAATTGTTTTACTAAGCACAGCTATCTTTATTAGAGGAAAATCAAAAAAAGCGTTTGTAATGTTTGCAATTGCTATTCCTTTTCTTCTTTTCTCTTTTGCGTTTGCAACTGTTTTTTCAAGAACCAAACTTGCCCTGACAAACTTTGAGCTAGATGCCCTTTCAGCAATTAAAAATCAAAGGAGAGATGTCCTATATGTAGAACAGGTTAGTCCCATAAGGCCTATTTATAAAGCGGTAAAACCTGCTCTTTACGATAATTATAAGATAGGAGGGGTAATTACGGCTAAAAAATGGAGGAAAGTTTTAAGACCGAGTAATCATATACTCAAAATATCCGATTACGATAATAAATTAATTGTTGTTCCTAAATACCTGGGGGCTGATCTTTCCCAATATGAAATTAACCTACTGAAACTTAGTAAAATATTTGACAATGCACAGATACAGATATTTGAAAAGTTATAATTCTGGTGGCAGATAATAAAGGTTTTCTTTTGCTTTTTCCCATTGTTTTTTAGTAATTGATTCTATTTTTTCTTTCCTTACCCATAAACAGCTTGGCTGTCTGTCTGAATAAAGCCTAGTATAGTTGTTCTTTGCAAATTCAGGAAGTAATTTGTTAACATCTTTTTCCTTAGGGCATGAGCCGTAATAAAAATCCGGTGGTGAATTTTTAAACATCTCTAATCTTGCATCTTTGTATTTTTTAAAATAAGGCATCAGAGACGTGTACCATGAGTATTTATAGGAAGAGACCCTTTGGGCTTGCCAGTAGATAATATCGTCAAATCCGTCTAGGAATAATGTATCATTTGGTTTTGAAATAGATTTGACTACTTCACCTGCTTGCATCTGTCTTCCGTAATTTGTAATTAGATCTCTCTGGGGATCTACCTTTTCATAGATAAAAAAAGAGGGCAACAAAATTATGTAAATTAGAACTACCGCATAGAGAAAAATCAATATATATGAGAGGTTTCTGTTTTTCTTGTAGATATATAAAATCATCATAAATGAACTAAAGATAAAGATTCCGTACCAGATAAGAAGATGAAAAGCTGCATAAAAAGTTTGGCCGGGCGAAACGTAGCGAAAGTTTGCAAAACCTAAAATAAGCCAAATTAAAAAAACAAGCTTTATTTTTCTAAACTTTACTAATAAAGCTGTGCTTAAAAGAAAAAGGGCAGATAGTAAGGCAAGAAGGATGGGAAAAGCACCATCTTTAGTTGCGCTGAATAAAGCAAGAATCGGATAAAGAAAAACTTTCCAAATGCCAATTCCCCCCATCTCGTTACTATTTATCTCGCCTAAAAAATTAATGCCAATATTTGTTGTGTAAACATTAAAGAAGAATTCGGATACATTATGACCAAAGATTGCGATAAGAGACAAAGAGAAAAATAAGCCAAAAGATAAAATAGAAACTTTTTTAGACTTCTTGCTTAAAAGAATATAACCTAAAAGTAAGAGAGCTATTGGAATATATGGCTCCCGCATAAAGATAATAAACCATGTGAATATTGCCGATAAAAAGTAGTCAAAGATATATAGCTTTTCTCTTAAAGATTTTGTCCATACCAAACCGACAAGATAAACTAAGGGATAAACTATAAATCCTTCCGCTAAAAACCTATCTCCGAATAAATAAAATTTGCTAAGTTCAAAAAATATTGCAAATCCAAATGCGGCAAGCCCAAACCTTCCTATTAATAATAAATTAAAAAACAAGCCAAAGAGGAGCAGAAATTGCCTATGTCTTAAGATTAGTTCATAAATATTTTGTGGGTTGGTAAACAATTGAACAAACATACTTAGATAAGCCATTAGAGGATTGTGGTTGAAGAAAATTTGAGAAAACAATAACTTTCCTTTAAGCAGGAAATATCCTGCAATAAAATTATTGCAGTCATCAAAACAGCCAAATGCATTTACACGAGGTATATATATTTTGTAAAGGAGGAAATAAAAAGCTAGTAAGAAAATTGTGGGAACGATTCTAAAAAAAATAACTCTCTGTAATTTTTCTTTGGAAGAAAATAATTTTAAAAAAATAAAAGTCATTTTTATTTTAAGTTTATTAATTTTTCAACAGTGTACTCTGGGAATTTTTTAAGAACTATTCCCTTCTCGATTTTTTTAGAGGGATTAATTGATTTATTTTCCTTAATCAAATAAATTATTTTCCCCTTATTGAAATTCTGATTCTTGTATTGATTCCCATAGTACCAAAACAAATAAGAAAAATCCCTATTGAGAGGTGATGAGGAAAAAACTTTGAAGTTGAAAGGTTTGCCCATTGAATTGTCAAATATATATTTGACAATAATTGACTGTTTTATTTGATCAGGACTTAATGAGAAATAAAAACCATTCCTATAAACATTAATGTTTCTATTTAAAAAAAGAAGAAATAAAATTAGAAGAAGAAAATAGCTAAAATATTTTAGTTTTAAAATTTTCAAGCCAGAAATTAAAATTCCTGCCAGAAAACAGTAAACAATAATTAAATCTACATAATGCCAGGCCATAGCAACTCCAGGATAAAAAAATGAAAAAATGAATTTTAGGAGAGGTATTGATAGAAGAAAAATAACGAATCTCTTTTTCCAGATTTCGTTTTCCTTGCCCTTTAAAAAGAAATAGGCCGAAATAGCTAGGATAATGAAAATTAAAGTGGAAACATAAATGTTTGGAGCAAAAGTAGATCTAAATCCCCATGTAAAGGTATCAATTCTCTGAATTATCTTTGACATAAAATTCAACTCTTCTTCCCTTTTTAGCAAACTTTCAAATAAAATTAGGAGTCCTCTTGAAGAATAGAAATTGTGGGTAAAATCATAGACAATTACTGTTGCCATAGTTGAAAGAAAAATCAGAAATGAATAAATAATAAGTTTAATATTTATTAATTTTTGCCTTAGCCAAAATGGAAGAAAAATAATTACCTGAGCCAAAAGAAAAAAAGTTACAGCAATTTCAAAATGTCCTATTATCCCCAAACTTAATCCCATAAGTAAAAAAAACTTTTTATCTCCTTTTAAAAAACGAAGCAGTGAAACTATAAAAAGAACAGTAAAGAAGGGAACCAGAAATGGAGGCCAAATGGAAGCAGATTGGTCAATAAACCAAGGGGAAATTGAAAGCAAAAAACAAGTTACAAAAGCAGTTTTTAAATTAAAAAACTTTCTTAACGAAAAAAAAGCAATACTAATTGTTCCTAATTGAACTATGAATGTGAAAATTTTTGCGGCAATCGGATTTCCACCACCGACAATGAAAGGAATTGTTAAAACATAATACCAACCCGGACCTTTCATAATATGCCACTTGTAATTTTCATTAAAACCGGCCAAAGGGAAAATGTGATCAACGACAATTTTTTTAGCGACTAGTAGATCACCATAACCTGCCTCATCTGTAAAAGGGCGATCGGAAAAAAGTATAAAAAAACGGGGAATTATAGCAAGAATTAAAATAATGCAAAAGGCAATAATTACTTTCTTTTTCAAGCTAAGGTAATTATATATTTCTTAATCCCTTTTTAACAGCCAGAATATTTTGGAATGCAAAAATTTCATGTGTAATTGGCTTATAAGGACCAAGTTTATATAACCCTTTTGGCATTATTCTATAAAATTTGAAATTAGGTAAAAGATTAATAAAATCTTTAAAGAAAGTTCTACTGTATGCATTCATTTCGTTAAACTCAAATTCTATAAGAGAAATTTTATTCCCCTTTATCAAGTTTTTCGCACCTTCTAAAACTGACAGTTCATTCCCCTCTATGTCGATTTTTAGAAAATCTATTTTTTTTATTTTTTCTTTCTTTGCAAAATTATCAAGGGTATCCATTTTAAATTCGTAAGCTTTGGCTTTTTGCTTATGCAGTTCTTCTATTACATCTTTTATTCCCGATGCCAGTGTTGATGTTGGTTGACTGGATTTAAGGTTTGCATTGTCTGCAAAGTCCCATAAATAGCCTTTTTCCGTATGGTTTCCCAAGCCAATATTAAAAGCAAATATCTTTTTTTCTTTGGCAACTTTAGAAAGCCTTTTAAAGGTCTCAGGATGCGGTTCTACTGCGTAGATAGAGGCATTTGGGAAATATCCTCTTATCTCAGCTGCAAAACCACCGTCATTTGCCCCTACGTCTATAATCGTTTTAAAGGAAAAGGATTTTTTAAGCTTTTTAAGTAAAAATGTTTCTCCGGTAACTTTTGGACCTTCCGAATTTAATATTCCTATTCCCCTAAGTGCTAATTTATAAAGATGGTAATTAAATTTGTAGAAAATTTTCCTGCAAAAAATGAAGCGGTATATGTTTAGCAAAACTTGCATAAAGCTATTTAGATAAATTCTAAATTGAGCCTATTATATAATTATCGAGAAGAAAAAAGAAGATTAAATTAATTTGGATAATGACAGCGCTTGTATTTTTTGCCGCTTTGACACCAGCAGGGGTCATTTCTCCCAAGTTTTTTCTTAGTGGAAATTGATTCATTGCCTGTTTGACTTGAACTTGTTGCAGTTGAAGAAACTTCCCCTTGCGGCGCATTTGTCATTGCATGTTTTGTCTGCTCTGGAGGTTGGGGGGGCGGTTGCTGTTGCACTTGGATTTTAAAAATACGATGAACAATTTGATCATCAATCCCACTCATTAATTGTTCAAACATTTTAAAGGCCTCATTTTTGTATTCAACCAGAGGATCTCTTTGCCCATAACCCCTAAGACCAATTCCCTGCCTTAAGTTTTCTATTGCATCTAAATGATCCATCCACAAATTATCTATAACAGAAAGGACAACAAATTTTTCAACCTGATGCATTAATTCATCTCCAAGCTCTTTGTTTCTTTGATCATACATATCTTCAGCAACTTTGGTTAAGAAATCTATTTTTTGATTAATCTCCACATATTGCATTAGTTGTTTTTCCAGCTGTTTTTTTGAATTTTCATCAAAAGGAATAATAGTTGAAAAATTTTCTATTATTTGTTCGTTACTGCTTTTACCGTCTAAAACAACTCCTTCGCCAACAGCAACGATTTCCGAGACGGATCTTTGAAGCATTTCTTTAACTTCGGACCTAAGCAGTTTTGCGTCTTTTTCATCCGCTTCCAAAACATCCCTTCTTCTTTTGTAGATTATTTCTCTTTGTTTATTTAAAACATCATCATAGTCAACAAGGTGTTTTCTAATGTCAAAGTTATAGCCTTCTACTTTTGTCTGCGCTTGCTCTATTGCGCGGGAAACAAGAGAGTTTTGTAAGGGAATATTTTCGGGCATATTAAATCTTGTCATAATAGAAGAAATTGTGTCCCCTCCAAAAAGTCTCATTATTTCATCATCTAGGGAAACGAAAAATTGTGATTTCCCAGGATCGCCTTGTCTTCCTGATCTTCCTCTTAACTGGTTATCAATTCTTCTTGACTCATGTCTTTCAGTCCCTATAACTAAAAGTCCTCCTGTTTTTAAAACTTCGTCATGTTTTTCTTGCCACTGGTCCCATTCGCGGGTATCCCTTTTTTCCCGTCCGTCTTCGGATTTTGGTGTGTCCCCGCCTAAAATAATGTCAACACCACGTCCTGCCATATTCGTTGCAACAGTAACTGCTCCTTTTTCCCCTGCTTTTGCAATAATTTCTGCTTCTCTTTCATGATTTTTAGCATTTAAAATCTCATGTTTTATTCCGCGTCTTCTTAGGGCTTCTGATATTATTTCGTTTTTCTCAATTGAAGTTGTACCAATTAATATTGGTTGTCCTTTCTTATTTGCATCTTCTATTGTTTGGGCAACGGCACCAAATTTTGCCCTCTCTGTTTTGTATATTGCATCAGATTCATCCTTTCTTATCATATTTTTATGAGTCGGAATAATAACAACGTCTAATTTATAAATTTTATGGAATTCTTCTGATTCTGTTGCTGCAGTTCCGGTCATTCCCGAAAGGACTTCATACATTCTAAAGTAATTTTGCAATGAAACTGTTGCAAGCGTTTTTGACTCCCTTTGGATAGTAACTCCTTCTTTTGCTTCTATTGCCTGATGAAGGCCCTCAGAAAGACGTCTGCCAATCATCAATCTTCCCGTAAACTCATCAACAAGAATTACTTCGTTATCTTTAACAATATAGTCTTTTTCTTTATGAAAGAGAGTATTTGCCTTCAAAGCTGCCTCTAAATGATAAACAGTATCAAAGTCTTTTTCATAAATATCCGAGATTCCAAACATTTTCTCAACCTTGCTTATTCCATGATCGGTTAAATGGGCTGTTCTCAGTTTTTCGTCAATCTTAAAATCAATCTCTGCTGTTAGTTGTTTAACAAGTTTTGCATATTCATAGTATTTTTGAGTAGGTGCTTCGTCCGGGGCGGAAATAATATGGGGAGTTCTTGCTTCATCTATTAAAACCGAGTCAACCTCATCAACTATCCCAAAATAATAACCCCTTTGAACAATTTGCGAGAGATCGGTTGCCATGTTATCTCTTAAATAATCAAAACCAAACTCTGAATTAATTCCGTAAACAACATCTTTTAGATATGCTTCTTTGCGATCTACCGGTCGCAAACGTAAAAGCCTAAAATCATGAACATTATTATTTGTATGCTTTGGGTCAAAGACAAAAGATTCTTCGGAAATTATTGAGGAAACGGTTAATCCCAAAAAGTTAAAAATCGGCCCCATCCATCCGGCATCACGCCTTGCTAGATAGTCATTTACGGTAACTAAATGAACTGCTTTCCCCTTTAATGCATGTAGATATAATGCAGGAACTGCAGATAAAGTTTTTCCTTCTCCGGTTTTTTGTTCGGCAATCTTACTATTGGCCAAAGTTATTCCTGCCATTAACTGAACATCAAAATGACGTTGTCCGATTGTCCTTCTTGCGGCTTCCCTAGTCAGCGCAAATGCATGGGGTAAGACTGCTTCTAACAATTCTCCTTTTGATATCTTTTCTTTTAATTTTTGAGTTTCTTTGGGAAAATCATCGTCTTTTAACTTTTTTACCTTTTCCTCAAGTGAATTTATTTCCAAAACTAATGGTTGAAGTTTTTTTATTTCCCGCTCGTTTGAATCGAAGAACTTTGAAAAAATATTTGCCATATTAGTTATTTTACCATACTTAGGCACAATTTAATTCTAAAGAAAAGAAAATCCCGCCGAGTAACTCGGCGGGACTTACCAACTGATCAATTGGTAATGCTCCAAATTGCTTACCAATTTATCTCTTCTTTCTCTTTTTTTTCTTTGCCACTAAGGCTCACCTCCTTAAGCCATCTTTGAGGGATGGGCAGTGTGTTATAACTATAGTTCTATATTTTACAAACTTTGTCAAGAATTTTTTATGGCTTCAAAACTAATCGATTAGACTATTAAATAAGGAAAAATCAGCGAGGCTATTTTTGCTCTTTTTTTCTATTTTTTCTTTACTATTTTATCTTTTCCAATATATTTTCGTAAAACTTCTGGGACTAAAACGGATCCATCTTCTAATTGATAGTTTTCCAAAATGGCTGCAATTGGTCTTGTTGAAAAGGCAGTACCGTTTAAAATATTAACAAATTTTGTTTCTCCTTTTTCTCTATATTTGATATTTAAGCGTCTTGCTTGAAAATCTGTCGTAGTTGAAGTAGATGTTAACTCTCTGTATCTTTTTTCTGATGGAAACCAGCCCTCCAAATCATATTTTCTTGCTGCAGGAAAACCTAAATCTCCACTACACATTTTCACAACTTGATATGGTATATTCAACTGTCCTAATAATTTTTCCTCTAATGATAAAAGATATTCATGCTCTTTATCGTCTTCACCCATCTTTACAAAAGACACCACTTCCGCCTTATCAAACTGATGCACTCTAAAAATTCCTCTTGTGTCTTTACCATAGCTTCCCGCTTCTCTCCTAAAACAACTTGAAAAACCAACAAATCTTTTTGGTAATTCTTTCTCGTCTAAAATTTCGTCTTTAAAAAATGGAACAATCGATTGTTCCGATGTTCCAACCAAAACCAATTTTTCTTTGTCTAGAATAAACATGTCTTCATCTCCTCCGTTCTCCATGTATCCCAAGCATTTCATAACTTCTTCTTTTATTAAAACTGGGGGTAGAATCGGAGTAAAACCTTCTTTTACAAGCAGCTCAAAAGCAAGTTGGCGTAGTGCAAATTCAAGGAAAACTCCGTCATTTTTTAGGTAATAAAACCTTGTTCCCGAAACTTTTGCAGCTCTTTTTACATCAATAATATCTAATCCTTCCCCGATAGTCAGATGATCTTTCGGGGTAAAACCGAATTTTTTAGGAGAACCTACTTTTCTTAAAACTTCATTCTCTGATTCGTCTTTGCCAACTTTTACGTCCGGTTTTGGCAGGTTTGGAATCCTTAATAGAATCTCTTTTAACTCATCTCCTACTGAATTAAGAGATTTTTCTATTTTCTCTAAATTTTGCTTAATAGATTGAGCTGCTTCTTTATCCCATTGATTTGGATTTTTTTTAATTTGTTCATTAAGAGCATTCCTTTCTTCCCGAAGACCTTGAGCTTTTTGTTGAAGTTCTTTGTGTTTTGAATCGATCTGGAGAAGATGATTTATGTCGATCTCAATGCCTTTGTTTTTTGCCGCTTCTTCAACTTTCTTTGGATTTTCTCTAATGGTTTTTATATCAAGCATATTTTAAAATTACAGGTTTTAATTTCTGAATTGCCTTATATCTGTGATTATACATTCTTTCTTCTTTTTGGGTCAATTCAGACTCATGATAGAATTTTTTAATTTTAGGCAAATAGAAAAATGACCGATAGGGATAACCTTTTAAATAAGTAAGATATGGTTCTCTTATCTCTCCTTCTACTTCTCCCTTAGCGCTTATAACTTTTCCAGATGGGAAAGCCAGGGAAACAACTGTTTTGAAGTAAGCTTTTCTTTTACCCTTAGGTAGTTTCTTTGCAATTTTTTTCATTTTATTTATTATCTGCTTGTCAGACTTACTTTTTCCAAACCAACGCCTACTGTGGATTCCTGGTTTTCCGCCTAAAGCTTCTATTTCTATTCCTCCATCATCGGCAATTGTAGGCAACTTAGTTAGTTTGGAGAAAAACAAAGCTTTTTTCTGTGAGTTTTTTTCATAAGTTAATTCTGCTTCTTCAAAATCAATTTTTATTCCCAAATCTTTTAATGATAAAATTTTTATAGGCAAATCAGATAAAAATTTTGAAATTTCAAAAAACTTCCCCTCGTTTCTTGTTGCAATTAGAAGTTTTCTATTTTGAAGCTTCATTAAGTCTTTTAATAATAAATTCTTTTTCTAAGCTGCTCAAAAGCCAGCCTGCTTTTGGACCATGATCTTTTCCTATAAAAGCAACATAAATTGCCGCGAAAGCATCCTTAGAGGAAAGTTTCATTTCTTTTGCTAGATTATAGACAATAGTTTGAATTTCCTCGGGGTTAGTTTCTGTTTTTAATTCTTTAATAAGTTGTCCAAGAAAGTCTTTTTGTTTTTGCGACAGTTCATCAGTTTTTTTCGGTAATTCTTTTTGAATTTGAAATTTTTCTTCATCAGGTGCATATTTTTGCACCCAGACTCTGGCATATTTTGCCCAATTTTCTAAGCCTTCTCTCTTTATAACCTCTTCCATGTTTGGCATTTGAACCCATTGCGAAAGGACGGTAAATCTAATAGAGATGGGAACTTTTATTCCATCCGTTTGTGATAATTCAAAAGCTCTTGCCAAATTATCATCGCTTTTTTCAACATAAGCTCTTTCTGCCTTTTGATATTCATCATAAAGCTTCGGGAATAGATCTGTTCCTTTTGGCGAAAACTCAACCGCTTGATTTGGTTTTGTTTTTATCATCAAAAATCTAACCATCTGTGAAGGAATAACTTCAAGTAGCTCCTCTGCAGATAATCCCACTCCCTTTGATGAAGCCATTTTTTTACCACCTGAAAGAAAATGCTCGTAGGGAAGCTTTAAGGGAGGCTCTTTTCTAAATACGTCTTTGCAAATTTTTCTGGCTACATCGTATGTTCCGCCAGCTGAGGCATGATCTTTACCTGCTCCTTCAATTGTTACTCCATATGTCCACCATTTAGCTGCCCATTCAACCTTAAAGGGCATCTTCCCGTTTCCACCAAGAGGAGACATTTTTCCCTTTGTCCCGCAGCCTTTTGCCCAAGTAACCATTTGTGGTTCACAAATAAATGTTACTTCTTTTCCGTCCCAAGCTGTAACTCTTGTCGTCCCCAACTTCCCACACTTTGGACAAATTACCTGAAATGGAAACCAGGTGGGAAACATTTTTTTCTGATTAATTTCCTCATAAACCTTTCTTATTTTATCCACATTATCCAAAACAAATTTAATTGCCTTATCATATATTCCCTTTTTATATTCCTGGCTTGTTTTATAAATTTCTGCTTCTATATTTAACTCGCTGAATAATTTAAGCATTTTATCGCCGAAATAATCACCGAAAGATCCTGAACCGTCTGGTGACGGCGCGATAGAGATAGGAACCCCCAGATATTTTTGATGAGATTTTTGTAAATTAGGAGGGAGCCCATCGATTGGGTCAAAATCATCGAAGCCAAAAGTATATTTTACATTTGTTTTTTTCTGTTTTAAAACTTTATAAATAACGTCATGAATAACTGGTCCTTTTACCCCTCCCATATGCACCATTCCAGAGGGGGTCCAAGCATCATTAATTAACTCTTTTCCTTTTCGATTCTTTAATAATTCGTCTGCCCAAAACATCAAATTCATTATACATTCTTTGTTTTAAAAATGCAGTAAAAATTTAGAAGAGAGGATCTAGTGGACTGAAACTATTGTGTATAAAATTTTCCCAGCTGGAGCTTCGACTTCTACTTTTTCTCCAACTTTTTTGCCAATTAAGGCTTTCCCCAAAGGTGATTCATGAGATATTTTTTTGGCAGTAGGATCTGCTTCCCATTCCCCAACGACCATAAAATCTTCTTTTTTTCCTCTTGAATGGAGAGTTACTTTAGACCCGAGCTTAACTATATGATTAGAGCCTTTTCCGTTATGGATTATTTCAACCTGTTTTAAAAGCTCTTCAAGCTCCTCAATCCTACCGTCTATAAAAGACAGTTCTTCACGTGCCGCAACATACTCTGCATTTTCAGAAAGATCTCCTAAAGATCTAGCCTGAGAAACTCTTTCTAAGATATCCGGTCTTTTAACCTTGCTCAACTCACTATATTCCTTCTTCAGATCTTCAAGACCTTCTTTTGTTAGATATATTTTTTTTGTTTCCATAATTTTGTTCCAAAAAAAGCCCTCTTACTGATTTAGAGGACTAATAAAAATAAGTTCAGAGGAAATGATATCGGAAATCTAAATTCTTGTCAATAACCTCTAGTAGTAAATACTCCAGGCTTAATTCATTAAATATCTTTTATTAATTAGAAGCGACAAATCATTTGGATGAAAAGCGACAAAATTAGACGCAACAACTTCTTTTGTCTGATGTCTTTTTATAATTTTTATTTGAAGTAAATGCAGAGGTTTTTCAAGCATACTTATTATTTTAGATCCTATAATTTTCTTTTTCTCATCAACTAATCTAGCATGTTCTTTTTTTAGGCACGAGATGCTATTTGGCATGAATTTTCCAATCCAGTTGTTCTTTAAAATAAACTTTTCATAGATCTTATCCCTTTGGAAAATAGGCATTAGTTGGGAAATTTCTCTTGCAATATACATATTTTGTCTTTCAGGGCTAAGCCCTAAAGCGTCTTCTGCTAAGAACATATTTAAACAGAATTTGTCTTTAACATTTTCCTCATCCCTTTTCCGGTAAACCCCACAAAGCTTAAGGAATATAATCATTAAAAATCTAGTTGCCCAAAGAGTATTTCTTTGTGTAATTATAAAAAGATCAATATCATCATTTCTTTTTGCATTTTTTACCGACACAGAACCGCTTATTCCAATTAAAAGCACTGAGGGAATAATAGATAGTAATTTTATAAATTTTTTTGCTTTCTTAATTTTTAAAGAACTTTCAATTTCTCTTTTTTTTCTAAGGCTTACGATTTTTTCTTTACCTTTGAGGAAGTAAAAGCCGGATTTATAAGATATTTCTTTTGAGGAAGTTAATATAACTTTTAGTCTTTTAGCTTCTATTTTTTTAATTAAAAATTTTCTAATCTCCGATCCTGTTTGCGGAAAATTAAATAAATCACTATATTGTAGTGTTTTTAAAACAGCCTGTTTGTTACTTACCATATTTTGCAAGGGTTTGATCAAATCCTTTAGAAAGAGTTCCCGCCGCGGTTTCAGGAGAAGTGTTATCAGAAACTATGGAGCTAACAGCATTATAAAGATAGGTTTTTAGTTCTTCGTTTATGCCTTGATCAAACGTTGAATCCGAAAAATATGTGGATCTTGAATTTGAAGCTTGCTCCACAAACGGATACACAATTGCGTTATCTTTTAAGCTTTCTCTTAAATCAACTCTTGCATATGGCTCCCCGAATAACCTTGTTTTTGATTCTTCTGTATATAATTTTTGTTCTGTTTCTTTTTTTGCCAAAAACTTCAAAAACAGCAGTGCTTCTTTCTGATGTTTACTTTTAACCGAAACGCCCTCTACCCAGTAACTTGCAATTGTTATTCTTCTTCCCGCAAGAGTAGGAACCGATACTATTTTAAAATTTAGGTTTGGGTTTAATGCTAGAATTGAAAAAAGATCATATGAATAACCAAAATACATACCCAAATTTCCCTTAGAAAACGCAAGTAGTGATGAGTCTTGATTTTCATCCCATACTTTTGAGTCCGAGGTTGCAAAAGAAGTGTAATATTGCAGTGCCTGACTTAAGTTTTGTTCGTTTGAGGAAATATTTTCTAAATCTACGCCGTTTTGAGCAAAAAGGAGGGAAATAATGTCGGATGCATGCTCTATATTGTTTGCTGTTCCAAGTGCAACTCCCGCTTTTTTTATTTTCCCTTCATCGTCTTTTACGGTTAATGCTGCAGAGATACTAGCGAAGTCTTCCCACCTTTGTGGAACACCTATTCCTGCTGCTTTAAAAAGATCATCGTTAATGTAAAGCGCAAGCGTATCAATTTCTAAGGGTATGCCTAAAATTGCTCCATTTTTTATTAAATCGTTTTGAGCAACAGGATAAAAGATGTCTTTAAATTCTTTTGTTGAAATTATATCAGATGATAAAGGTAATAAATAAGAGGAAAGCATAATAGGCCAAGAATTGTGGAATCTAAAGATATCCGGTCCCGAGCCATTGCCAATTCTTTGAACTAATTTTTGTCTGTATTCATTAATGTCTTGCTTGCTATATTTTATGGTTATATTTGGATTATTTCTTTGAAAATCCGAAATAACTAAGTCCATAACTTTACTATCTTCCCATAACCCCCAATAGTCTAAAGTTACCTTCTCACTTTTTGAAGATTGAAATCTTTGGAATAATAAGTAACCTCCGAAAATTAAGAGGAGAAGAATAATAACTGACCCTAGAATTAATAGAATTTTTTTAAGTTTAAAACCACCTCTTTTTGGATTCTCGGTTTCAATTTCTCCGCCCGGAGGAGAAACAGGAGGTATTTCGGAAGGAGGAGGTGGAGAGGCTTCTTGAGAAGAAGGAGGCAAAGGTTCTGTCATTGGGATTGCCGCAGGTTGGAAAGGAGGTGGCGGAGGGGAAATAGCTTGATTTGGCTGTGGTTGAACAGGTTGTGGATTTTCTGGCCCCGGACTTTGGCTTAAAGGGTTAGAAACATTAGGCGCTATTGGATTTGGGGCTTGTCCTTGGAAAATGGTTTTTTCATCCATATGTATAGTATAATACCATGTATATTTGTCTTCAAATGGATTTTTCCAAAGTCAAGGGAGTTAAAAAACATCATTTTTTTCATGTCTGCCGATGTACTTTTTGGTTTTTAGTCGGCGCTTTGCTTGCTACCTTTTTAATTGTAAATTTATCATTGCTTGTTTTTCAGAGAGTCTATTCAGAAACTGTTTATCCAGGTATCATAATCAACAATGTAAATTTCGGCGGAAAAACTAAAGAAGAGGTAAAAGCATACTTTAGCAATAAAAATGAGGAAATAAAAGATACTGTTTTTGTTTTTGAGAGTGAAGTCGGAACTGCCACTGTATCGGCAAAAGCAATTAATTTTGGCTACGACACAAATTTAATGGCTGATCAGGCTTTTCTAATTGGTAGGTCAAATAATTTAATCTCCAACATTAGTTTAATTACCCAAGCGTATGTAAATGGTGTCTTTCTATCTCCTTCATACACATTCTCAGATACTAAGCTTCAAGAAATCCTTTCTCCTCTGATTTTAAACATTGACAAAAAACCAATTGATGCTCTTTTTAATTTCGAAAACGGAAGAGTAACTGCTTTTAAACCATCCGAAAATGGGCGAGCAGTTGACTTTGAAGAACTTAAAAACGATCTTAAGTTAAAAAGTTCTTCTGTTTTATCCTTGAGAAGGACGCAAGCAGTAACTTTTAAAGTTCCAGTAAAAATACTTGAACCCAAAATCTCAACAGAAAAGGTAAACAACTTAGGGATTAAAGAGCTTATTGGTTCGGGAACTTCTCTTTTCCAGCATTCAATTCCCGGACGTATTTTTAATGTAACGCTTGCCGCAGCAAGGCTTAACGGTATTTTGGTTGCCCCAGGGCAAGTTTTTTCCTTTAACGATGCGCTTGGGGATGTTTCCGCTTTTACTGGATATAAACAGGCATATATTATAAAAGACGGGAAAACCGTCCTAGGTGACGGCGGAGGGGTATGTCAGGTTTCAACTACGCTTTTCAGGGCAATTTTAAACTCAGGCTTGCCGGTTGTTGAAAGAACAGCTCACGCATATAGGGTGGGTTATTACGAGCAAGATTCTCTTCCGGGCTTGGACGCAACAGTTTATGGACCAAGTCCCGACTTAAAATTCAAAAATGATACCAAAAACCACATTCTCATTCAAACTGCAGTTGATCCATCCATTCTCCGCTTAACTTTTTATCTTTACGGCACAAAAGATGGTAGGGAGACAACTATTACAACCCCTGTAATTCTTAGCCAAACCGCACCTCCTCCACCAGCTTATCAGGACGATCCAACATTGCCAAAGGGAGAAATAAAGCAGGTTGATTTTGCAGCTTGGGGAGCAAATGTCTACTTTACCAGGCAAGTTGTTAATAACGGAAAAGTTCTAATTTCGGAGAAATTTACATCTAATTATCGCCCCTGGCAGGACATATTTTTAAGAGGAACGAAGGAATGAACAAAGTTGTTAATGTTAGTCAAGCGACAAAAATATCAAGGGAATTAAAAAATAAAGGAAAAAGTATTGTTTTAGCGGGTGGATGTTTTGATCTTTTGCACGTTGGGCACATTAGGTTTTTAAAAGAAGCGAAAAAACAAGGAATCCTTTTTATTTTACTTGAAAGTGATGAGTCTATAAGAAAATTAAAAGGAAAAAAAAGGCCAATAATCCCATTAGAGGAAAGGGTAGAAATTTTATTATCAATTTCTTACGTGGACTACGTTATTCCCCTAAAAGGAATAAAAAATAATAACGACTATAATGAGTTGGTCAGTAAGGTAAAACCCGATTTTATTGCAATAACAAAAGGAGATTTTGCGGAGTCTTTAAAAGAAAAGCAGGCAAAAAACGTTGGGGCTAAAATTATAGAAACAATAAGAATAAAGGATAAATCAAGCAGTAAGCTGACTGAAATATTTAGGAATTATTTAAAATGAGTAACTTAAGTAAAGCTGTCACCGCTATCTTAGTCTTGTTATTTTTGGCAGGAATCGGATTTTTTTTACTACCGAAATTAGGATACAATATTATTCCTCCTAAAAAACCGATCGCTATAATAAAAAATCAAAAAATAGAACTGCTTGTTGTAAGATCGCAAAAGGATAAAGAAATAGGACTATCTAGCCATAAAAACTTACCAAATAATCAAGGAATGTTATTCCCTTTTGACAAACCCGGATATTATTCTTTTTGGATGAAAAATATGAAATTTCCGATAGACATAATCTATATAAACGATAACAAAATTGTAACTATATATGAGAACGCAAAGGTTCCAATAGTATCTCAAGGAAATCCCCCTATTTATAATCCTACTTCCCCGGCAGATACGGTATTGGAAATAAATGCCGGTCTGTCAAAGAAATATAATCTTAAAACAGGAGATAAGATCACCTATGAAAATTTTAGCGGTTGAAACTTCCTGCGATGAAACCTCTGCCGCCGTTGTTTTAGGAAACAAAGAAGGAAATTTAAAAATTCTTTCTAATATTATCTCTTCTTCCTTACCTCTTCATTCAAAAACAGGAGGAATTATCCCCGAAACAGCAGCCAGAGAACAGTTAAAACTTGTAATACCAGTTATTGATCATGCATTAGAGAAAGCAAAGATTAAAGATCCAAAAAAAGAACTAGACAAAATCGCTGTTACGATTGGCCCAGGACTGATTGGATCACTTCTTGTAGGAGTTGAAACGGCAAAAACCCTTTCTTTTGTCTTAAAAAAGCCAATAATCCCCATAAATCACCTTCTTGGTCATATCTATGCAAATTTCGTAGCTACAAATCATAAATCAAGAGTTTCTTTCCCGGCTATTGTCTTGATAGTATCTGGAGGACACACTGATTTGCTTTTAATGAAAGACTATAAAGATTTTAAATGGCTGGGCGGAACAAGAGATGATGCCGCAGGAGAGGCATTTGACAAAATCGGTAGACTTTTAAAACTTCCCTATCCTGGAGGCCCCTCCATTGAAAAGGCAGCCAAGATGGGAAATCAAAAAGCTTTTAATTTTCCAAAGCCAATGATTGAATCAAATGATTTTGATTTTAGTTTTTCAGGATTAAAGACAGCAGTATTAAGAGAAACATTAAAAAAGAGACTTGATAAAAAGATTGTTTCTGATATTTCGGCATCCGTCCAAAAAACAATTATTGACGTTTTACTTAAAAAGACACTAAATGCGGCAAAAAAATATGATGCAAAATCAATTCTTCTTTCCGGCGGAGTTGCCGCCAATGAAAAACTGCGTGAGCAATTTATGCAAGATACCAAATACCAAATTCCAAATACCAAACTTTTTATTCCTATAAAAAGCTTATGCACCGACAACGCGGCAATGATCGGTGCAGCTGCTTATTTTATGGGCAAAGAGGTCTCCTTTGAAAAAGTGGATGCAATCCCCGATTTATATTTTAATTAAATATGACTGAGTATCCCAGAAAGCTAGATCGAAAAGAAATATTAAAAATTCTTCCCCACAAAGAAAGATTTATGTTTTTGGAAAGCGCTGAGATAATTGAGCCCGGGCGTGCAATAGGTAAACTTGCAAAAAGAGAAGATTTTGATTACTTAAGAGACCATTCTTTCCCTCATGCAGGCGAAATTTTCCCCGGTGCGCTAACGGGAGAAGTGCTTGCAGAACTGCTTGGGCTTACGCTGACAACTGAGCAAACGGGTGTACTGGCAGATATGCACATACGCCCACGCGGAGAAATTAAGCCAAGCGACGAAGTATTTCTGGATGCACAGGTTATAGAAACAAGAGGGAAATTTGTATTTGGAACCGCTAAAGCAACCGTAGACGGCAAAATTGTTGCAACAGTAAAATTAATCCTTGCATTGGAATATAAATAGACATCAGCAATTAGAACGTTCTTAATATTTTGATTAATTTTCGATTTAATGATATAAAATAAGCCATGTTTGAAATCACTGCCCTAATCCTTGTCCTAATACTGTTAATCGGATTTTACATCCTCTACAAAAAACTTTCTTCTTTAGGAAAAGACACAAAAGACCAAAGCTTAATCGAGTGGCTTAAAACAATGCAAAAATCGCTGGATTCTTCTACTTCAAATATGGTTAAGACCCTGCAGGAAAATTCCCGCCAATTAAATGAAAGATTGGATAAAGCTGCAATTGCAGTTAGAGACGTAGAAAAAGAGGTTGGAAAAATGAGTGAAATAGGCAGAAGCATGCAAGAGCTCCAGGAGTTTTTAAAAAGCCCAAAACTTAGGGGAAATATTGGAGAACAGGTTTTAAAAGACCTTATCTCGCAAATGTTTCCCAAAAAAAGTTTTTTTCTTCAGTATACTTTTAAATCAGGTGAGAAAGTTGACGCCGCAATAAAAACGGATGCCGGAATTTTGCCCATTGATTCCAAATTTCCAATGGAAAATTTCCAAAAAATGCTAAAAGCAAAAGAAGAAAAAGAAAAAGAGACGGCGCACAAAGATTTTGTAAGAGACGTCAGAAAACATATTTTGGATATTTGCAACAAATATATTGTTCCGGCAGAAGGAACAATGGATTTTGCCCTAATGTATTTGCCAAGTGAAGCGGTTTATTATGAGGTTGTTAATATCATAGATTTAATGGATTATGCAAGGGAATGCAGGGTTTATCCTGTTTCCCCATCTACTCTTTATGCTCACCTTCAGACAATTCTTCTTTCTTTTGAGGGAAGAAAAATTGAACAAACTTCAAGACAAATTTTTAATGTTTTAAGAACCTTGCAGATTGATTATAAAAAAGTTAATGAAAGCATGATGGTTTTGGGAAAACATTTAAACAACGCTTCTTCCCAGTTTGTAAATGTCTCCACTGGTTTTGAATCTCTTGGTAAAAAACTAAAAGCAACAAAAAGCTTGGATATTGAAAGTGGCAAAACAGAGGAATTAGAGAGCCTGAATTAAATCTCTAGAAACAGCAAAAACATCTTCTAATCTTTCTGCGCTGCGAGGGGTTTTAAATTTGGGCAAATGATAACTCATTTCTTTTTTTAATCTCTTGTTCCAGAGTCGAGTGCTTGTAAATACTAGGCTTCTTTTTTCTTCCTCGGTTATTGATATGTCTTTGCTTCCTCCGTAAACACCCATAAATCCCCAGGCCATATCCCAACTACTCATTGTTTCCATGTTTCCGTCGGTTCCTCCATAAAAAATTTCCCAGCCAAAACCATAATTTTGATCTCCTTCTCTGCTTTTTTCTTTAATAACTTTTTCCATGGTTTCTTCAATCTTTTTGAAGGATTTTTTAACGCCATATAATGACAAAAAGTTTAAAGCTGCATAAACAATATCTGTTGTAGTTATTCCATGTAATCTTTGGTATAGCTGGTCTTGTGATTCTTCTTTTTCAGGATAACTATTTAATTCCGCTAGAAATTTTTCCTTTGCGAGCTCGAATCTTGCTTCGTTTAATTTTTCTGCTACTTGCTGATCTACTCCTTGAGGTCTATGATCTCTGTCTTTCATAAAGAGAGGCAGCGGGAGAATAATGACATTTTTAATTTAAAAAGTCAAGGTTATTTTTTAGAGGAAATGGTTTATAATGTCTTCGTGGAAAAAAAAGATTTAAATAGCGAACAACTCCAAGCAGTAAAGCATGGTAATGGTCCTCTTCTAATAATTGCAGGGGCAGGAACCGGAAAAACAACAGTTATAACAGAAAGAATTAAGCATTTAATACTGGAAAAGAACGTAAAGCCCTCGGAAATTCTGGCATTAACCTTTACCGAAAAGGCAGCTGCGGAAATGGAAGAAAGAGTAGATAAAGAAATGCCTTATGGATATACGCAAATGTGGATTTCAACCTTTCATTCTTTTTGCGATCGGATTCTTAGGCAAGAGGCAATACATATTGGATTAAACCCTTCATATAAATTAATGACTGAGGCAGAAACTATTCTTTTTTTGCGTAAGAATCTTTTTAAATTTAACCTCAAATATTTTAGACCTCTTGGAAATCCGAATAAATTCCTAGCTGGTTTGCTTGATCATTTTAGCCGTCTTAAAGATGAGGACGTCCGTATCGAGGAATATTTAAATTACGCCCAAGGCTTAAAAAAATCCAAAAGTGTGGAAAAGGAAGAAATAGAGAAAGCTTATGAACTCTCAGAAGCTTATAAAATTTATGAAGAGTTGAAAACTAAAGAGGGGGTAATGGATTTTGCCGATTTAATAAGTAATGCCTTAAAGCTTTTTAGAACCAGAAAAAATATTTTAAGTGAGTACCAAAAACAATTTAAATATATTTTAGTTGATGAATATCAGGACACAAATTACTCTCAAAACGAATTAGCAATCCTTCTTTCCGGGGATGAGAAAAACATTACTGTTGTTGGAGACGATGATCAGTCCATATATCGTTTTAGAGGCAGTTCTATTTCAAATATAATCCAGTTTAAAAAACGTTTTCCAAAAACAAAAATTATTACTTTAATTAGAAATTACCGATCAACCGAGGAAATCTTGGAAAGCTCCTATAAATTAATACAAAACAACAATCCTGACAGATTAGAGGTAAAAGAAAAAATTAATAAAAAATTAATATCCCAAAATAAAAAAAGAGGAGATCCGCTAATTTTTACCTTTACCCAAAGAGTTGAGGACGAAGCGGATTTAACTGCAAAGAAAATAAGAGAGCTTTGTGAAGGGGAAAAATTTGAATACAAAGACATTGCAATTCTGGTTCGCGCAAATGATCATTCACAGCCCTTTATCAGAGCCTTTGAAAGAAACCGTATCCCCTATCAATTTTTAGGACCGGGAAGACTTTTTCAGAAAGAGGAGGTAAGGGATTTAATTTCATATTTAAAAGTCTTATATAATTTTGAAGACTCAACCTCTTTATACAGGGTTTTAACTATTCCCTTTTTAAAATTTGAAAGTATTGAAATCGCATCGCTTCTTAATCTTGCAAAAAAAAGAAATTACACCCTATTTGAAGCAATGGAAAAAGTAAATGAAACATATCTTAAAGAAGAAACAAAAGAAAAAATAATAAATCTAACTAAGATGATTAAAAGACACCTTAATCTTGTTCCCAAAGAGACAGCTGGACAGATACTTTATTACTTTTTAAGTGACTCCGGAATGCTAAAAACCCTAATAAAATCAAAAACAGTAAAAGAAGAAGCTGCGGCAAAAAATATTGCCAAATTTTTTGATAAATTAAAAACCTATGAGGTTGACCATGAGACGTCTTCGGTTTTTGAGGTAGTTGATTGGATTGACCTTTCAATGCAGGTTGGAGAAAGCCCTTTGGCTGCAGATATAGACTGGAGCGAAAATAATGCAGTGAATATTTTAACCGTTCACTCGGCAAAGGGATTGGAGTTTCCGATTGTTTTTCTGGTAAATCTTGTAACTCAACGATTTCCAACCAGAGAAAGGAAAGAAGTAATCCCAATCCCCTTATCTTTTATTAAAGAAATTTTACCTTCCGGAGATTTCCATTTAGAAGAAGAAAGGCGTTTGTTTTATGTAGGAATGACAAGAGCAAAAGAAAAACTAATACTCACAGCCTCAAATTTTTACGGGGAGGGTAAAAGAGAAAGAAAAATTTCCCCTTTTGTCTATGAAACATTAGGTGAAGAACTTATTAAAGAAGAAACAAAAGCAACAGATACAGAGGAGCAACTATCTTTTTTAAGTTTTAGTCCAAAAATTGAAGCTGTTGAAAGCACTAAAGTAAAAACAGTTCCAATAACTTATCTCTCATACTCACAAATTCAGACATTTGACATTTGTCCCCTGCACTACAAGTTAAAATATATTTTAAAAGTTCCAGCCCCCCAAACCTCTGCTCAGAGTTTTGGTACAAGTATCCATAGCGCTTTGAGGGACTTTTACTTAAGTTGCACTAAAGGAAATATACCTAATGTAAAGGGAGCGTTTGAAATCCTTGAAAAAAACTGGATTAATGAAGGGTACTTTAGTAAAAGTCATGAGCAAAAAGCATATGAAAAGGCAAAGGAAATTTTAGAAAATTATCTAAAAAATTGTTTTAACAAGAAAACCCTTCCTGTTGCTTTGGAATACCCCTTTAACTTTATGATAAGAAATTTAAAAATGGGAGGAAGATTAGATAGAGTTGATTTGTTAGAAAAAAACAGAATTGAGATTATCGACTATAAAACAGGCAATAATTTACCCGATGAAAAAAAACTTGCAAAAGATTTGCAATTAACTGTTTATGCGCTGGCAGCAACAGAGGTAAAAGAAAAATATCTTGGCAGAAAACCGGATGAGGTTTTATTAAGTTTGTATTATTTAGAAGAAGGGAAAAAGTTCACGTCTGTTAGAACCAAGGAACAATTGGAAGAAGCAAAAGAAGAAATTCTTAAGAAGGCCGAAGAAATCAGTAAAAGCGATTTTGCCTGCAGCGGCAATGCCCTTTGTGCATTTTGCGAATACAAAATCCTCTGCTCCACACACTCTTAGTGCTTAGTAAGGAATGTGAAGAATTTCACGCAAAACTGCCGGACTTGAAGGACGACCAGAGTCTAAGGAATGGATGTTTGTTCTTATTGCTTCTTCAACCGATGGCACGCTAAGACCTCGAGATAATGCCTCCATAACCCTCTTTATTTGAATAACAATTTCTTCTCCGGAAGGAATAGTCTGTGCGTATCTGACCCATTTTTCGTATCCGAGAGTATGTTTATACCCTTCTGGTTTTATTGGTTCTATTGTCCCATATTCCCTAGAAACATCACATAATTCTCCTGTCTTTGGGAAAAATTCCAATGCAATATATTCTCCTACTGGTTCGTATCCGTTCTGGGCTCTTTCGGTCATTTCCCATTTAGGCCGAACCCTTCCCATAAAATTTTTTACCTCAAAAATTAAGATTGAATCGGGTAGGTCATCTTTGAATGGCTCTATGGCATCTAAAATTGCTTGTCTAATTTCTTTTCCTTTTTCAATTGTTTGATCTTCCACTTCTCTTGTCTTTCGACATACCACTGATGCTACATTTGAAAGTGCTTCTCTTGGATTAACTGTTCTCGGCTGGTCTTCTTTTGTTCCCATTCTGATTAATCGCTAATATAAACCACAATTTTTAGAAAGTCAACTATTAATTGTTCTGAAATAAGATTTTTGATATAATACCTCTTGGCTCTGGGAAGATAGTTGCTACTCTAAGGGAAACTTTAGAGAGGAAAGTCCAGACAGGTGTAAAGCCGGGGATGGAGCGTAAGCTCCGACTAGAGATAGCTGGTTTCTAGGCATTTTACCCACAAGTGGTGCTTAGAACAGATTCTGAATTGACAGAATTTGAGAGCAACAGAGACGAGTGGGGGTGAAACGGGCAATCCTACCTGCTGCAACCTGCGAAATGTGCGCTATTACCTGCTTTACGGAAGCACAAAAGAAAGGGCATCGCGAAAAACGCGACAGTAGTGACCAAACATCACAAACTGAGATAGATTGCAACTAATACAGAATCTGGCTTATTGTTTTCCCGGAGCTTTTTTATTGGCTAAATGTGTTCGATTAATTCTATCCAAAGAAAAATTCAGTAAAATTTTAATTGCACCCGCAATTGGAACTGCCAAAACTAATCCCAGAATTCCCCAAAGATGGCCACCCGCAATAACGGCAAAAAGAATAATTAAAGGATGGAGATCAGTAACTTTGCCCATTACATGTGGAATAACAAAATAATCTTCAAGCATTCTAACAACAAAATAAATAGCAGCAACGATAATTGCTCCTTGAATAGGTGTCACTGGGAAATTTGCAGTGCCAGAAATAAGAGCTACTAAAGCAGCAACGGTACCTGCGAAAATAGGACCAAAAATTGGAACAATTTCGGCAAAACCGGAGAAGATAGCCAAGATAAGGGCAAACTTAACTCCTAAAATAGAGAGTGGAATGAACAACGCAACAGAAACAAAGATTATTAGAAAAACCTGGCCTCTTAAATATCTGGCAAAAACCATATTCATTCTCCTAAGCATAATTTCCGTATCTATTCTTAAATCCCGAGGAATAAGGTTTAAGATCTTATCAAAAATATTATTCCCCTGTTTAAGAAAATAAAAACCGGCAACAAGGAACAAAAAAAAGCTTAGAAGTCTTGAAATTGCTTGGGGAAACAGCGTTACCCAATAAGCAGGTGTAAAAACTCTTGATTTTTGCAGTGAAGCTAATCCATCGAGAGCAGTTGGCCTAAGAAAATCAGGCAAGGTGTTAATTTGGCTTTTTGCTCCTTTTATAGCTTGTGGCACAAATCTGCTAAGCTCTGATGATTCTTCAAATATTCTTCGGGTAAAAAAAACTCCTAAAAATACAATCGCTCCAATTAAAACAATGTAGATTATCGAAATGGAAAGTGTTCTTGGGAGTTTAATTTTATGAGTAAAAAAATTTACAACCGGATTAAAAATATAAGCAAAAATAGCAGCTAAAATAAAAGGGGTTAAAATTGCCCGCTCTAGATATAAGAACCAAATAATCAAAGCGGCTAGAGCAATAAAAAATAAGGTCCTTAAGCGAATCGTCATAGACCGATTATACTCTGTGTAATACTTCGCATTATAGCAAATTCGCCATCTTTTTTATCTTACTGCTTTTTTTAATGTTTTCCCCGGCGTAAAACAAGGAGCCTTTCTTGCAACAATTGTGATTCGCTCCCCTGTTTTTGGATTTCTTCCAAGTCTTTCGGCTCTTTTTCTAACTGAAAATGTACCAAAACCAGTGATTACAACTTTTTCTCCTCTTTTGAGTGAATCTCTAACACCTGTTAAAGTGGCAGACACAGAGTCACGAGCTGCTCGGTTAGTTAAATTTGCTTTTTTTGCAACAAGCGCGATTAAATCTTTCTTTGTCAATCTCTTTCACCCCCTTTATTTATATGCTAGTTAGATTAGCTTTAAAATACAATGAAATCGTAGCATTTGTCAACTAACGTAAAATGTATCAAAAATCACAATATAGGTGAGAAATGATAAATTACATTACGAGACCGCGCGGAATTCCCTTATTGCAGTAACTTTAACTTCTCCGGGGACAGATAGGGATTTTGTTATTTCCTCTCTTATTTTTGACGATAAAATTGTTGTTTGCGCATCGTCAATTTTTCCCGGATCTATAATTACCCTTAATTCTCTTCCTGCTTCAAAAGCGTATGCATCCTGAACTCCTTCATACTTTTTGGCAATTTCTTCCATGTCTTTTAGTCTTTTTGCATATTCTTCTACATCTTCAAATCTGGCTCCGGGTCTTGCTCCGGAAATTGCATCGGCTATATAAACAATTACCGATTCAACAGAGGAAAAAGGTTTGTCTTCGTGGTGTTCTAATACGGTATTAATTATTGACTCGGGCATATTAAATTTTTTTAAAAAGTCTGCCCCTAATTTTACGTGGTTTCCTTCACCCTCCAGAACTTTTCCAATATCGTGAAAAAGGCAACCGAGTCTAACAATATTTGCATCCGCCCCTATTTCGGAAGCAATGTGAATACCAATTTTTGTTTCTTCAATTGTATGAGCTACCAAATTCTGGCCGTAAGACGTTCTAAATTTAAATCTGCCAAGCACCGAAATAATTTCAGATGGGAGATTAAATACCCCAACTTCGTGTGCCAAAAATTCTCCCTCTTCAAACATTACTTTTTCAACCTCTTTCTTAGTCTGGGCAACTAGTTCTTCAATCCTGAAAGGCTGAATTCTTGTATCTTTAATTAATTTTTCTAAAGCACGTCTAGCAATTTCTCGTCTTACTGGATCAAAGCTAGAAAGCCTAATTACTCCTTCTTCGTCAAGGTCAACATCTACGCCGGTTACTTGCTCAAAAGCCCTGATATTTCTCCCTTCTTTTCCAATGATTCTTCCTTTTAAGTCTTCGTCGGGAATTTTTACGGTTGAGACTGTAAACTCGGCAACATAATTTAAAGAACCATGCCTCATTGAATCAACCAAAATTTCTTTTGCTTTTTTGTCTGCCGTTTGCTTTGCGATGTCTTCTTTCTCGCGGATTATTTTTGCAATCGAGGCTGCCTCTTTTTCTTCAACTTCCTTAGTTAATTCTTTTTTTGCTTCTTCTAAGGTTAAGTGGGAAACATCAGATAACTTTTGTCTGTATTTTTCCTTAAGTTCTTCTAGTTCTGCTTTCTCTTTTTTTAATCTTTCTTCTTCTCTTTCAAGTTTTTCCTCTTTCTCAAGAAGTTTTTCCTCTAGTTTTACTAAATCTTGGTTTGCCATAATATCTGAAGCCAGCAGAAGATGAGCAATTTACTGCTTAATGTCAAAGGAGATTGTGAAATTAGTTTTCATCATAGTGCTTTGACTAATCTACTGTCTTCTAGCAGAAATTATACCATCTTTAATAAAACAGTCAATAGACTAGAAAGGATCTAGGCTCAACTTGTATTATTTTCGCTCAGAAAAAAGAAATAGACTTGCTGGAGGCCATTCATCATGAGGACGAGCCAAATCGGCATCAAGTCCAATAACATCGTTATAAATACCAATAGTGAACAAGAGAGGGAGACCATGTTCGTTAACAATTGGTATCATCCCTATTGATATTGACGAAACTAATTGTTCTTTCATAACTTTTGCAACATAAGCAACCGTTTCCGCTGGAACACAATCCCACTTTAATTCTTCCGCTCTCTCGAAGATTTCATCAGTAGTTGGATTCTTTGGCCCTACAAGTGGATGCCTTGGTTCAATACTTCTTCTTAGCCCCATGACCGAAAGACTAGCTTTTATCAAATTTATTTTTTTCGGCTCTGTAAGGGTAAAGAGATCTTTGCTTCTAAGTATACTTCTTGCCCGAGGTCTTATATCAACTCTCATGGATTCTAATAGCTCCTCCAACTGTTCTGCGGTTTTACCTCCGATTGTAATATCGGGAAACAGCATAGCTCCTTCGGGAAGTATAGGAGATTTCTCCAAATCCAAACGCGCAAAAAACTCCTGTTTTGCCATCAATTTATCATTTTCAACTAATTGTCTCCAGTTAGGAAAAGCCGCTTTTAGTCGTGCTTCTATGTCCATAATTGCAAATATGTTACCATCTTTAAATCCAATGTCAAGTGATTAAAATCTTGAAACTACCTTTTTAATTGTTTCGTAGTTGAATCCTTTTGAGGCAAGATATCTTCCCATCTTTTCAAAAAATTCCCTTTTTGAAAGATTCTTATATTTCTTAAGTCTTTTCTGGGCAAGTGTAAATGCCATTTGGAAATCAGATGGAATTTGAAGTTCTTCATTTTGAATTATAGATTCCAAATTCTCTTGTGATATGCCTTTTTGTTTTAATTCGTTTTTGATTATTCTTAAGGCTCTTGGTTTCAATTTTGTCCGTTCCGCAATCCACATCTTAGCAAACTCAAAATCATCCAAAAATTTATACTCCAATAGCTTTTTAATAATCTTTTTTGCGACTTCTTCTGAAACCTTTTTCTTATTTAGATAATCTAATATTTCTTTCTTAGAACGGGGACGAAAAGATAAAAATCGGAGAACTCTGTTATAATTTTTCTCAAAATCTTCCATTACTTGGATAAAGTCCGTGGTAAAGAGCCTTCCTTCTCAGCTTTTTGATATAACCTCAACCATTCATCTTCCGTCATAGGCAATGCATTTATTAAAGACGTATCTTTCCATGATTCTTTGTCCCCCCTAAAATGCCTTAGCCTTCTGAGCGCCATTTCTGCTGCATCAGGGTTATAATCCATTAATCCAAACTCATTTGGAACAGGATTTGGATAAGCGGGAATACTAATAACAGTAGTTAATCTTTGCAACAATTCCCTTCTTTTTCTATCTTCTTTAACTGCATCTTGTCTCTTTTTTTCCTTGTCCATTTCTTTAAGTATTGTGTCCCACTCGTTAATATAATCTTTGGAAGAAAAATCTCTTTGGTCCGAACCGTCTTTTAGCCAACCGAGGTGAAAACCTTTTTTCCTAACAGGATCATATTTATAAGTAATAAGTGGATCACTTAAGCAGAAATCTGGCCTACTGCACCAAAATGTCTCTGTTAGTTCTAATTCCTCAGCGTGTTCACTCAGTATTCTCTCTATTTCGCTTCCCACCGATCTTTCAACTTTTGTAGTTCTACTAAGTTGACATTGAATTAGATCTTTAGGCGTTAGCGTTCTTCTCTCTGGTCTTTGATCAACAGTCATATTAACTTTCGGCTTCTATGCCTACCTCTACAGGAGTTCCGGAAGTTTTACTTTTCTTCATAATATCTTCAACTATTTTTTTAGCAGTATCTGGCTTTTCTTTTAAAAACATTGTTGCTGCTTGCTTTCCTTGTCCAAGCATTAATTCTCCATATCTAAAAAATGCGCCGGATTTTTGAATAATTTCCATATCTACTCCAACATCCATAATGCCACCTTCTCTTGAAATTCCTTCGTTTGCTAAA
>MFNH01000055.1 GCA_001781995.1 Candidatus Levybacteria bacterium RBG_16_35_11
GTATCGCCTCCACCAACAATCACCACTTTTTTGTCTCGGAAAAAAGGAGAATCACAAATAGCGCAGAAGGAAACGCCTCTTCCAATCAGTCTACGTTCTGCATCCAACCCTAGCCATTTATTTAACGCTCCCGTGGCGATAATCACCGCTTTAGCTTCAAAACTCTTATCATGTACATTCATTTTGAAGGGGCGAGATGAAAAATCTACACAAGTGACGTCTTCAAAAAGAAACTTTGCGTCAAATTTCTCGGCTTGTTTGCGCATCTTACCCATTAGGTCGGATCCCAGTATTCCGTCTGGAAAGCCTGAAAAATTTTCCACTTCTGAGGTTAGCATTAGCTGCCCACCCCATGTTATGCCGCCGATCACTAGTGTTTGCAATCTGGATCTGCTTGTGTATATTGCTGCTGTCAACCCAGCAGGACCTGAACCAATGATGATTACGTCGTACAAGCTATCAACCATCCTCTCATTATTTTGTTTGTAACTATAATAGTAGTCATTTTATTATTGTTTCTTAAAAACGCGGTTCCAAATTTCACTATTTCTTTATTAGGCGGTCATGATTATTCTGCTTCTAATTGTCCTGTTTTTCTGGCTAAACGTTCAAATGAACGAAAGAACGCTTATCCCAATAAAATTGAGATGAAACCGACTATTAACATCTGACCCAACAATGGAGCGATTCAGCCAGTGTGGCTCCTACGATTGCTTTTCTCCCAGCGTCCACGCCGTAAGTTAATGGGAAAATGTATGAAACGACTTGAAGCGGGTTAGGCAAATCCTGAATTGGGAAGTTTATGCCGCAGAATATTAAGAGAATGAACGTGAAGATGTTAGCGAACACCAAGGGATTTCTATAGTAGAATGATAATCCACCTATTAACAATCCAAACCCAGACATAGTGAAAGCCGTCAGAAACACCACAACAATGAGTGTTAATACATCTGCGTTTCCAAAGCTCACTCCAAACAGAAAGACGGCGAAAACAAAAGAGATTGCAACACTAAGCATGCCATCGAACACATGAATCATAGCCCGCCCAACAAACAGTGGAAGTCTAGCTAGCTAGCTTAAAGAAACTTTCTAGTACACTTATCTCACCTCGTGGATTTGTCATACTTTTGCAGACGGGGCAAAGAAAACTCTTGAATATTTCTTGAGCGTTGTAACACAATACGATTCTGAAAATTTTTTCTAAATTGCCAATCAAAATATCACCTTAAACATAAGCATGTATGATCGTGTATAGCTTGCGAACAGAACTGTGAGTTTAGGAATTGACCAAAAACCATCAGCGCGCGATCAATGTCTCTGCAGCTCTTACTGGATTGTTTAGCTAAGTCAAAGAAAAAGTTTCTGTATTGTTGGTAGTTTTGAAGAGTTTGTTTAGGTTCTTCAATTTTTCCCTTCGTTAAAAAAGACCAGGCCCTAAGCACATGTTGGTCAACGATCGGATATTCATCGGGTTTTGAGATGTGAACCAAGAAGACTTTCCATACTATTCCATAGCTTATGACAGACGAAACAAAGGACCAGAAATTTTCGAAATCTCTATCTGTCACGTTAGGTAGTTGTCTAAATTCGTTTATTATGGAAATTTCCTTCTTTACTTTATCTGCAATTACTTGTTTTCGTTTCGAAAGCGGATTCCCATTCTTCCATTCAAGCAAGAATTGGATATCATGTGGTTTTAAACTTCCATTTCGATTTAGAATCTTTTCATATTCTTCATCAGAAAATTTTCCTTCATTATAGAGTTTGCTCCAATTTGAAATGAACTCGCTCGCGGATGTTGGTTCAAGACTCAGTTTGAAGAAATTCATAGTCCTCACTACTTTATAAGTTGTAGTTTATAATTTAGTTAAAAATTTTAGTAACTATTTTTTCTTCTCGATGCTAGAAATTAGAAAGTTTTAAACTTAGAAAGTCTAGATACGAATAGTTTCGGAGAAATAAGAGAAATGCCTTGCGAGGTATGCAACTCGATATTAATCAGATTAAATACGAAGGTTCTTTGCCCTGTTTGTAATAATATACCTCTTCTTAATAGAGATAATACAATTCCTATTTTGGAGAAGAATCTGCATGAAGTTGAGAATGCATTAATCGATCTTATGAAAAAGAATATTGACAAGAACAGACTTCTAGTCAAACTAATTTGGGAACGTGAGAGATTTGCAAGAGATTTTTTCGAAGCATATAAAGAATTCGATACAACAAGGTTTCTGACTTTGAATCTATTGATCTTCAAACTAATGAGAATAACTTTTGATGGAAATCGAATTCCAAGTAACGAAGAAGTTGAAGAGATCATCGATGCGTTTTCGGAATATATACAGATGAAGAATCATTTTCTGCTCTACAAGAATGAACTTGCTGAAGCATTGAAAGTCGATGACAAGATACGAATAATCCAAAATGAGCGATATTTTCCTATACTTAGCTCGTATGAAGACAATTTGATAATGAGTAAAATGAGAATAGGCGAAACAGTTGAAAAGTATAAGAAAGTTTTTGATTTCTTAACTAAAAGCCAACCTGCTAGGCCAGTTTCATACACGCCGATAGAATTTGTTGAGCACTTCTATTCAATGATACTTCAGTTTTATTGCACCTTACTTAGAAATGAAACATTTGATGAAGTGTTTGGATTACTCTCAAGTTACAAGGAATTATCAATCACTCCAGGAAAACTCATGGATTTTGTGAATTCTTATCAATTATATCCAGAAGTAGAAACGGTGACTTCTCTAGAGGAATTCGTTTGCAACGCAGAAAAACATTTTAACATGAAAAAAGAGGATGTTGAACAAATCCTAGTTTTCAATGAAAAGAATACTTGCATTTTTCCAATATTCATCTCTATTAACGATACGGTGCATATCTCACATCGAACCTCTTTCTTAATCTATATTTTTTTACATTCAATTGTCTACAAAGACATGTTTGACGCAGAAACTGAGAAGAGAAGCAAAGCGTTTGAAAACGAAGAAGTTAAAAAGAAATTTGAGACAATCAATTGGACTTACTTCCCAAATTTGAAGGATAAAAAACAACCATCCATTGAAATTGATGGCATAGCTACTTTTAAAAGAAAGATACTTGTTGTTGAATGCAAAGGCTGGACTATCCGCCCTTTCTATGAATATGCAAAAATTCAAGGATACCTTATCAGAGACATTAAAGGAATTGTCGATGGTGAAAAATTTACTGGAGAAGAATTGAAAAAGATTCCAAGTCTGCTTGAAAAAGTGTCTTTTGTAAGAGATAACATGTCTATTTGGGGTCTTAGTCCCTCAGATTATGATGAAATCAATGGAATTATTGTTATGCGAGGCTCTCCTCCAATAAAAGAATATAAAGGAATTCAGATTCTCTCAATTAATAATATTATGTTTCAATCATAATTCTGCCCGTGTAGAGACTAAAGGGAACGGGAGAGGCTGAAAAGAGAGCATATCTGTAGATATGCAAATTTTATGCTTCAAAATTATTCATATATAGAGGCATTGCAGTTATACTTTATAACCCATTTTAAAAATCATAAATTTCTAGTTTGTTCTCTTTGCTAGAAAGTTATAAACTTAGAAAGTTCATTTTCATAATGAGATAATTTGTTGTGACTTGTCAATTAGGGTAAGAGACTCATCAAAATCTCATTATGAGTGGCTGTAAATCACGAAAACTATCTTGAAGTTCTCTCACGAAATTCTTAGGTATCAAACTATGTAAAATAGTCGGTCTCTTTTCCTCAATGATTCTTATAACGGTTCCAAAAGCTGCTGTAAATGATCCTTCAAATGCTTCGAATCGGAACAGCTCCTTTATCTTTGCAAAATCGATTTCGAAGGAAGGTCCATCTTTATTAACAGCAATGATGTTGTGTGGATCTCTGACTCCTATGAGCATATCTTGATATGGGCCTAGTGGATCAATAGAAGAGAGTTTTTTGAACAAATCAGGCATTTTCTTAGCCTCTGTGGTGATAAACGGACCCTTAAATATACATCCCAGATCGATGAGATGTCTTCTTTGCTTTTCAGGGAAAGAAAACGCCTTTGTCATAGATGGGATTATCAGCACAGACTCATCGCCTAAAGTAGGATTTAACCAACCGACTGAAAGATCAACAAATTCACTAATTCTTGATTCCCAAAAATCCACTGAAAATAGTTCATCATCAAGATCTAAATCATTATGAATGCCTAAAGGTTCTGATCTTATATGTGCGTGAAAATCGGCAAATTGAGAGGTAGGTTTGTGAAAGGATAGATGTAGACCTACTTCAGGAAAAGGTGATATGAAGTAAATTGAGCTTGAAGTCTCGATTATCTTAAAGAACTTGACCTGGCTATTTCCAGCTTTAACTCCAAACTCAGTGTATGTCATTTCACCATCAACCTGTTAATTGGGTTGCTTAGAATAGTAAAGGCAACCCTTTCGTGGTTGTGCTGTCTGCTATAAGGTGGCTACCATAAGCCGAGGAAAGTAAAGACAAAGCGAGTTTCTGATTTTCGCTTAGATTACCATTTTGCCAAACTCTATAGTTCCCATAGGCGATCAAAGCGAGAATTACACTGCTGTGGAAGAGGCTTCGATGGTTAGGGTTTCTTGCTGGCTCAAGTAGATCCGGTAAAAGTCCCACTATCGCTCCTCCAGTCAATGACAATAAGGCTTCGATTAGATTTGGTGATTCTTCTTTTATGAATTTGTACAATAGATAACCTCCAAATCCTAGTAAGGCGCCAATTGCCATGTGTTTCCCGCTATCCATGAAGCTTCGTCTCTTACATCAAACCATGCATGCATGCATGGCCTTACAGGGATTTGGCTAGTTCTGTAACTTTCTCTTTGATCTGGTTGTAGATCTTTTCGCATATTCAGGTGGTAAGAAGTATGGATCTCGAATATTCCATACAATTATCTTGCTTTCACATTCTGGGCATCTGTTTAAGACTGCATCTTTGTGTCTTTGCTCCATCGCAACGATAAGGTCATAATTGTAAAGTTGTTTGCTATCCAAGTCTTCAGGCACTTGCTTAAGATACTGTTCAGCATTATCCTTTGCTAAGAATTTCCTAGCTTCTTCCGAAATCGGAATGACAACACGTATCCCTGCAGAGTCTACTTCTAAGTCAGGTCTAAGTTTCTTCAGCAAGGCTTCTGCTAAAGGACTACGATGAGCATTACCAGAGCAAACAAACAGAACTTTCATCTAGATTCACATTGGTTTCTAAGTTTCTACTTTATAAATCAATAAAGATTCTATGAACTTCAAGTTTTTCTTTTGTTTAGAAAGTTACAAAGTTATGAACTATTTTTTTGTTTAATTATTAACATAAGAAATTTTCAAAAGAAAGGATATTGGCGAGCCGATGCAGGCGTTACAAGCACAAGGATGGCTAGTTCTCATTTTTGCATAAATTTGAACCTATGAGTATACCAATCGCTAAAGTGAATAATGACAGAGCAAAAGTTTCGTGGTGAACATCGTTCATTTGAAACCAGACACCAATGTTAAGGTACTGTTCTAACTGTACGAGAAATCCTAAAATAAAAAACAATATTGAAAGAGAAACAGCTATCCATTTCTTGTCCATGACCTTCGCACCAAACAATTTAATTGTGGCATATGCCTTGAATGCTTTAAGTAATTTAATCTTTAGCTTTCTAAGTTTACAAGATCAACGTGTCTAACGTCGCATTGATAGCTAGCTAGCTTGAGTTAGGCTTGTGGAACGCTTGGATTCTTGTCATTCCTATGCTAATCATCTTCTTCTTTGATGTAAAAGTGACAATTGCTAGGGAATCAGGAGATTTTCAGCTAACTAGAAAGGAGAAAAGGATCTTGAATGCTATCCCGTTGACCATATTCATTTCTTTCTTTTATGCCGTTTTCTTACCTCTACAACTTGGTGCAACATGGCTATACAGTGGTATCCTTATCTATCTGTTTGGAATGGTTTTCACCATTGTTGCAGTTCTGAATGCATGCATATGCATCTCTTCAGCCTCTCTATTCTATGGATCTCACTTTAGTGCAATATCATTCACCTTACATCATGCTTTTCAACAATCTTATATGTTAATTTCATGCCGACAACATTGAAATACGACTGATTTGATATTATTTTTCGTAAAGAGCAGGTTTAAATCAAGGATGTAAATGAATGAGCTTGCAAGAGGTCACAAAAACTGAAATCTCAGCAAAAACACAAGATTTTCAGGAAAGCTCTTCAAAAGACAAGTATTTTAGCAGAGTGTCGTTGGCGCCGGGTGTGGGATTTGAACCCACGCGGCCCTTTCGGGCCACAGGCTGACTGTTGTTCTAGTCTTAGGTGACTCCAGGCTTGAGCTTATAGGCGCCGTAATCTGCTCCCTACCAGACTAGGAGAACCCGGCGTTTAGTGTATTGAAAAGCGTAATGTGTATTTTAGGGTTTATGGGTTTGTGTGCCTTTGTGCCACATT
>MFNH01000056.1:0-180 GCA_001781995.1 Candidatus Levybacteria bacterium RBG_16_35_11
ATACAATATTCTTCCTGGATATATATTTTTTTCATCTTTCAATCACCACGCCTCTCCTGCATGTTTTATTCCGAGAATCGCAAGTTCCCTGTCATTTAGACTTATACCTCTCAAGTGTTCCCTGTTGCTCTTAAGACTTTCTATTGCATTGATTCCTGCACCGCCCAGCATCTCTTTTAT
>MFNH01000056.1:306-501 GCA_001781995.1 Candidatus Levybacteria bacterium RBG_16_35_11
GCAAAGATGGCACCCCATTGCTATAAGCGCAGCGGTACCTATGTACACTGCATCGGCACCCAGTGCTATTGCCTTTATCACATCCGCACTGGACCGGATACTTCCGGCAGCGATGATCGAAGACTTATGTCTTATTCCTTCTTCCCTCAATCTTTCATCGACAGAGGCGATTGCAAGTTCTATGGGTATTCCCAC
>MFNH01000056.1:518-731 GCA_001781995.1 Candidatus Levybacteria bacterium RBG_16_35_11
GGGGAGCAGCTCCTGTTCCACCCCTCAGTCCGTCTATGGTAACAAAATCAGCCCCTGCCCTTACAATACCACTTGCAATAGGTGCTATGTTATGGACCGCTGATACTTTTACTCCTACAGGCTTTGACCAATCGGTGGCTTCCTTTAATGCATATATCAACTGGGCCAGATCTTCTATCGAATAAATATCATGATGGGGAGCCGGAGATATTG
>MFNH01000056.1:750-1533 GCA_001781995.1 Candidatus Levybacteria bacterium RBG_16_35_11
CATCCTGGTATTCGATATGTCTTCGGTCACTTTTTCTCCAGGAAGATGGCCGCCTATACCGGGTTTTGCGCCCTGGCCTATTTTGATTTCTATAGCCGCACCTTTATTCAGATAATCCGCATCCACTCCATATCTTCCCGAAGCTACCTGCACAATGGTATTTTTTGCATACTTATATAAATCTTTATGCATTCCCCCCTCACCGGTATTACAATAAGTTCCAAACTCCGAAGCCGCTGCGGCCAGAGACTTGCATGTATTAAAGCTGATAGAACCATAAGACATCGCTGAAAACATAATGGGTGTGGAAAGATCCAGCTGGGGAGATATCTTCGTCTTAAGCTTTACATTTGTATCTTTCGAACCCTTATTTTTATTTATTTCAAATTCAAGCCTGTCAGGTTTCCTTCCGATAAATGTCCTTATTTCCATCGGTTCGCGCAAAGGATCTATGGAAGGATTAGTGACCTGCGCAGCATTAAATAGAATATGATCCCAGTATACGGTATAGGCTTTGTCGCTTCCCATTCCTGTGAGCAGGACTCCGCCGGAATCTGCCTGCCTGTATATATTATTCAGATGAGAGGGAGCCCAGTTGTAATTGGTTTTGAATTGATCCTCCCTGTTCCTGATCTTTAAAGCACCGGTGGGACACAGGGTCTCGCATCTGCGGCACCCGACGCATTTAGAGTTGTCACTATATATTGTATCCTGATCGCTGTCATAGTCATGGACATCATTGGAACACTGCCTTACACAGACTTCACAGGATATACATTTATT
>MFNH01000056.1:1542-1852 GCA_001781995.1 Candidatus Levybacteria bacterium RBG_16_35_11
TTCTATTTCGAATTCAGATTGCTTTAATTCCAAAGCCATTTAAATCACCCTGACTTTTATTTAATGAAACTGCTCCTGTCTTTACCAGTTTTGCGGGTTTTTCATCAATACATGTCTTATTAATATTTTCTAGCTCTTTTGTTTTTTCTTTTTTCTTTACTATTCCAATAACCGGTTCACCACCATTTGGGTGCCACAGTCTATCAGGAGAGGCGCAGACATTTCTGATCGGAGCTTCTTCGCTGGAAACAAACAGGTATTCACCTTTTCTTGCTGCGACAAGGGGTCTTAACTTTATTCTGTCATTTAA
>MFNH01000056.1:1937-4084 GCA_001781995.1 Candidatus Levybacteria bacterium RBG_16_35_11
AATATTTCCCTATTATCCTCAGGCATCCTATCTATCTCTTCCCACAGCGGAGAAGCCAAAACAAGGTGAATCAACTCCATATCTATCTTCTGCTTTCTGACCAGAAGATCCAGTAAATATGTAATCACTTCGGTATCCGTAGAAAGTGTGCATTCATATCCAAAACCACTTACGAATCTTTTGTTTGTCCCGAAAGATGAAATCTCTCCATTATGTACTACTGACCAGTCAAGCAGTCCAAAAGGATGTGCCCCACCCCACCATCCAACGCTGTTTGTAGGAAAACGTCCATGAGATGTCCATATATAACCTTTGTATTCATCAAGTTTAAAAAATCTTCCGATATCTTCCGGAAATCCAACTCCCTTAAATATTCCCATGTTCTTTCCGCTGGAGATTATATAAGCACCTCTGATATCTCTGTTTATGTGCATGACAAAATCCACAATAAGGTCTTCTTCGGTTTCAAAAGTATGTGTATCGCTGTCTTCCCTGCTCTTGCTATTTTTTCTATCCTGATAAGAATTCCTCTTTGGCTTCAAAAAATATCTGTATATCAAAGGCGGATTTACGATTCGGGATATCTTTACGGTGGGAATTTCCTCACTAAACAGGATTTTGAAACTCCGGGTTATCTCGTTTTCAGTCTGTTTTTTTGCTTCCGCATCGTCATAGAAGATATGAAATGCCCAAGCATCTTCAAACCCGGGATAGATACCATAAGCTGCAAATCCTCCACCCAGACCATTTGATCTCTCGTGCATGACCGAGATCCCATCAATTGCCATCTGGCCAGAAAATCTTTCTCCGGCTTCATTTATCACTCCGAATATGGCGCAACCTGACGGAATCTTGAACCGGGAAAAATATTCCTGCGTATCTCTATTGATTTTATTCATATCATTCAATCCATTCATTTTTTGTCTTTACCTTATATAATTAATTCCCCAAAAACAAAAACCTCCCTAAAACATCTCTGTTTTAAGAAGGCTTCTTTACCTCTTATTTCCACCTGCACTGCTATATGCAGACAGAATTTTTAATATTCAATTGAAAATAATACCAATATATTGCTATTTGTCAAATATTTTTTAATAAGGTTCTTGTTCTTATGCTACTTATAAACTGCCTTCATTTCTTCAAGGGTCATCGGTCTGTAATCTCCTGCATGGCCGGCAGTCCCAAAATCGATCATCTTTCCTTTTACTATCTGGTATACTGCTTCCCTGGCAGCCCCAAAATAGGATCTGGGGTCAAAAGCATCGGGATGCTCGGAAAGATATTTTCTAATTGCACCTGTCATAGCGAGCCTGCCGTCTGTGTCCACATTTATTTTTCTGATTCCTCTCTTTATGCCTTCCTTGATGCTTTCCATCGGCACACCCATTGTCTTCTCCATTTTCCCTCCGTACTTATTTATGATTTCGATAAGTTCAATGGGTACCGAAGATGAACCATGCATGACCAGGGGAAATCCCGGAATCTTTTTTACCACTTCATTTATTATGTCCATAGCCAGGGTCGGCTTTGCCTTAAATTTGTATGCTCCGTGACTGGTCCCGATAGCAAGAGCAAGAGCATCCACACCGGTAAGCTTTACAAACTTGGCCGCCTCATCCGGGTCGGTAAGCTTTACCATTCCGGAACCAACACCATCTTCTATCCCCCCAAGTGTTCCCAGCTCACCTTCGACTGTCACTCCCAGCCTGTGAGCGTAATCTACGACCTCTTTGGTTACCCTGACATTCTCTTCGAAGTTTGTGGGAGTCTTTGAATCTTCTTTTAAGGACCCATCTATCATGACAGATGTAAAGCCCAACGCAATTGCTTCTTTGCAGGTTTCCAGACTGTTACCATGATCAAGGTGCAATACGATAGGTATACCGGGATTATCTTCAACGGCAGCAGCAGCCAGGTATTTGATATAAGCCATGTTAGTGTATTTTAATGCTCCCCGGCTTGCCTGAAGGATCACGGGCGATCGGGTCTCACTTGCCGCCCTCATTATTCCCTGAATCTGTTCCATATTATTAACATTATATGCTCCTACTCCATAATCACCTTTTATGGCTTCATCCAGAACCTGTTTCATCGGTACTAATGGCATTGATCCTCCTTAAAAAAAAGAATTTGTATTAAAAATTTTT
>MFNH01000056.1:4124-5283 GCA_001781995.1 Candidatus Levybacteria bacterium RBG_16_35_11
TTACATATTGTGCGAATGGTATTTATAGATTTTTCATCTCGTGGGAAAGCACTATTGCCTCCGCCACTTCCCTCATGGTTCTCCTGTTGTCCATGGAAAATTTCTGTATTTTCCTGAAAGCTTCTTCTTCATTAAGGTTTTGCTCTTTCATCAGTATCCCCTTTGCCCGCTCTACTGCTTTTCTGGTTTCCAGCTCTTCCCTTATAACTCTGGTTTCCATTACCAGCCGGTAGTTTTCGATTACTATGGCTGCCTGGTCCGCTACAGTCTTTAAGATATTTACTTCATAATCACTGAAGTGATGGGGTTCCGATGTGTATATTGTAAGAACTCCTATAATCTTTCCCTTGACATGAAGGGGTACACAGAGAAGGGATACCAGACCTTCACGATGGGCTATTTCCTGATACTTATAATTTTTATCCTCTGCAATATTAAATACAGATATAGGTTTACCTTCCTGAGCCACTTTTCCTGCAATTCCCTCTCCGAGTTTAAGAGGATTTTTGTTGATATATTCTTTATTGATGCTCTGGGTAGCTTTTATGGAGAGTTCCTTCCTTTTGGGATCTAGAAGCATTAGTGAGCATATCTTGGATCCCATGACCTCTGCAGTCACGGTCACTATCAGTTTCAATACATCTTCGAGATATAGATCCGATGTCATAGCTTCGCTTATCCTGGAAAGCGCCTCTATGATATCTCTCGCATTCTCTATCTTATTATTTTTATTATCCATCTCTATTAAGTATTTTCGATTATACCAAGTAATACATGGATTTTTATTATAATATATAAGGCTTTAAAATAGAATAAACGCTCAAAGATTAAAACGTTCTCTCGCGCTTGATTGTCAGGACATTGGCTTTGCAGGTATTTACAAAATATCCTGATACAGATAAAATTTTAAACTGCGGCGCATTCGTCTAGTGGTTAGGACATAGCCCTCTCAAGGCTAAAACAGGGGTTCAAGTCCCCTATGCGCTACCATTATATGCAAATGTAAGAACCTCTTTCTTTGACTTTTCAAATATACCTGGTGAAAGTGTATACTCTATCATTGAAGTTATGTAATCAATAATATAATACCATTTCCATATTAGAAACTAATGACGCCTTGCAGTTTGAAAGGTATAAGTCTCTGGATAGGTTTGACTTA
>MFNH01000056.1:5656-5798 GCA_001781995.1 Candidatus Levybacteria bacterium RBG_16_35_11
ATAGCTTATTTTTTTAAAAAAGTTAACAATCTCAATATAGATAAATTCATTTCTATAAATGAAATCAATTCGATTAAAGTTGGCAGTGAGACTACTATTGTCTTTCTGGATGATTATATTGGTTCGGGAAATCAAGCAAGTA
>MFNH01000056.1:5996-6138 GCA_001781995.1 Candidatus Levybacteria bacterium RBG_16_35_11
AAAAATAATAAAAAAATATGGTGAAAAATTTTTCCCGGAATATCCATTAGGATATAATTCTTTAAGCACATTGATAGGTTTCTTTTACAGCACCCCAAATAGTACCTTTCCGATATTTTGGTCCAAAGAAAACGCATGGAAA
>MFNH01000056.1:6523-11159 GCA_001781995.1 Candidatus Levybacteria bacterium RBG_16_35_11
TTTGTGTCAATATTTCTGTTTCTATCTGCCATATTCCATTTTCTTGTAGTGCTTCCCCGGATAAACAATTTCTACAATAAAAGCCTGCAAAAAGGAATCAATTATTTCAGGTGGTTTGAATATGCCTTAAGTTCATCGGTTATGATAGTCCTTATATCAATGCTTTTTGGAGCCAAGGATATAGGTACCATAGTAGCCATTGTCGGACTTAATGCTACAATGAACCTTTTGGGTCTTATGATGGAGATCCACAACCAGATTACACAAAGGACAAACTGGACAGCTTTTATAATCGGCAGTTTTTCAGGAGCCATCCCCTGGGTTGTAGTTCTTCTTTATTTCCTGGGTTCAGCAGTAAAGACTCCCGGTGTACTTGAGCGAGTCCCCTGGTTTGTTTATGCAATATTTGGTACCTATTTTGTCCTCTTTAATCTTTTCCCGGTTAACATGGTCCTGCAATATAAAAAGATAGGCAGATGGCGGGATTACCTATACGGGGAAAGAGGCTATATTATTCTTAGCCTTGTAGCAAAATCACTTTTAGCCTGGCTTGTTTTTGCCGGAACTCTGCGGCCAGTTTAGGATTATCTGTATAAACTATATAATAGATATTTTTTAAACCTGATTACTGTTTACAAAGATATTCTGCCCATTTATATAAGACTCTTCATTGACCTTATAATATACCACTTTAAAGCTATTCTTCCGGAGTCTTATTCTTCTTAAAAATTAAAAATATTTATAAATTTATCCTAAATAATTAATAAAGTTAATTTTATACTTGACATTATTAATATTTTCCCTTATATTTATTAAGATTTTTAATATTTCATATTATTTAAGGTGATAACATGACAAGAGATTGGAAGGATTTAACAGAAATAACTAAGGGTGAAGCTGTTGAGGTTGAACGGGTAAGAATGAAACAAAGTGGGATTTCAATTGAAGGCAATTTCGAACTTCCTCCACTTGCTCAGCTTACTCTGGAAGACCAGATCTTTGTGACTGCTTTTGTAAGATGCTTTGGGTCCATCAAAGAAATGGAGGAACTTTTTGGAATTAGTTACCCCACAGTAAAAAACAGGCTCACCAAAATCGCTGAGAAACTTGAATTTGTAGAGATCAATCCTCCCGCTTCAGGTAGTGAGGTTCTTAATCAGCTTGAAAAGGGAGAGATATCTGTAGATGAAGCTGTTAAAAAATTGGGAGGTGAGAAATGATTCCATTACTGCTGAGAATCAGAGTCAGAAATGAAGACCATAGAGGTGTCAACCTGTGGCTACCGCTTTTTCTACTCTGGTTGATTGTCCTGCCGCTTCTGGTTGCACTCTTACCTCTGGTACTGTTGGCAGCGCTTATACTCTGGCCATCCGGAAAAGGTAAAGTTCTTCTGTATGGTTACGTTATGATCTTCGGACTGATCGGATACATGTCCGGATTAAAAATAGATATAAGGTCCAGGAGCAATAATATTTACATTAATTTAATATAACAAAAGGAGAGAAAATGAACGAAGAAAGAAAAAGAATTCTTGAAATGCTCGCAGAAGGAAAAATAAACACTGATGAGGCTGAAAGACTTCTATCAGCATTATCGAATGAAACTGAAAAAGGTTCGGACATTACTGAAAAGGTATGGGGACATAAATACCTCAGAGTAGTTGTCGAACCGGCTCCGGGAAGCACAAGTACTGAAAGGGTAAATATCAGGGTACCGTTAAAATTGATAAGGGCAGGCTTGAAATTAGCATCCTTTATCCCTAAAGATGCCCAGGTTAAAGTCAATGAAGCTTACATGAAAAAGGAATCGACACGGATTTCTCCAGAATCAAACCTGAAGACCTCGAAGAACTGATTGGGCAACTTGATAATCTCACAGTTGATGTTGAAGGCAAAGAGAAAATCAGAGTATTCTGCGAATAAAAGAAGGTATTGAAAGATACGCTGTAATATCGCTTAAGGGCTACTCATTTATATATAAACCAGAGTAGCCCTTTAATTTTATAGGTATTACATATTCATTAATGCCAGTCTGACAGCTCCTTCTATAGGTAATAATGAGGGGTAAAAAGTTGATTTTTGGGAAATTCTCTTTTAAATATTTTGAATTGTATAGGCCGAAATTATTCCAGTTCTTTGTCCCTTAATGTCCCTTAATGATGTCCCTTAATGTCCCTTATTTTAGAGCTAATTTCCTTTGAAAGGATATAATAATTTCCCTTCTTTTCTCCTATTCTCTCCAATATGCCCTTATTTAAAAGAGAAGTTAAATCTCTGGTAGCGGTCCTTTTGATTATCTTAAATACATCCTGACATTGTTTGTTATTGATTTTACCATTGACTACAATATATCTAATGATTTTTTGATGACGTTCACTTAAATCATATTCTTTCAAGCTTTTAATTATACTTTCTGCACCAATGACTCTTTTCCCTTTATTTTGGATTTCTATCATTTGCGACCAGAGACCTTCTATAAAGTATTCAAGCCAATAGGTCATATCCATATTATTTCTTCTGACAGTCTGGATAGCCTGGTAATAGGCCGAGCGATCTTTATCGTAATATTCCGAAATAGTAAAAAGTCTTTTAAAATCATAACCTGTTTTGTACAGAATCAGCGTAGAAAGAAGCCTTGCAGTTCTACCATTACCATCAAGAAAAGGATGTATGTGTACAAATTGAAATTGAGCAATACCAGCTGCCAGTACCGGCGACAAATCCTGGTAACTGTTTAACCATTCCATAAATTCTTTCATCAGATTTGGAACTTCCAAAGGTGGGGGTGGAGTGTATATTACGTTCTTAGTCCTTGAATTAATAACATAATTTTGAATTACCCTATATTTACCAGGATCAACTCTCCCCCCGCGTACTTCCTTTACAAGAATTTTATGTAATTCTCTAATAAGTCCTTCCGTTACAGGATCTTTTTTACCGAGATATTTGGATATAAAATCCATTGCGAATCTATAATTTATAAGCTCTCTTTTATCCCTAATATCAACATTTTTAACTTCTTTCCCTTCTAAAATTTTTTTTGCTTGATTAAGGGTCAAAACCGTTCCTTCAATATGAGTTGAATAGTGTGTTTCAAGGATTAAAGCTTCATTCTGCATATCTTCAAACCAATCATCCTTTAGCTTTATGGCATCAAGGAATCCTCGTACTCGCTCGATTTCAACAAGCTGTTTGTTGATCTTTGTTGTTATCTTAAATTTAGGAGTAAATGACAAAATACGCTCCCTTTAATAATACAGTTTAATAAATAATGATTATTCGTAGATTATTTTTTATTAATATAACCGGCTACCATATCTCCTACTTCGGTAGTACTGAAGCCCATTTTTCCGGCACTAAGACTTTTTAATTGGGTGCAGGTATATGCCACGGCTTCCTCTATTGATTTTGCCGCTTCCTTTTCTCCCAGATGATCAAGCATCATTCTTCCGGCTTCTATAGCAGCCAGTGGATTTATTATATTCATGCCAGTGTATTTTGGAGCAGAGCCTCCTATTGGCTCAAACATGGAAGTCCCGTATGGATTTATGTTCCCCCCTGCTGCGATTCCCATACCTCCCTGGACCATTGCTCCCAGATCGGTTATTATGTCCCCAAACATATTGGTTGTGACCATGACATCATACCATTCAGGATTTTTCACGGTCCACATACACGCAGCATCTATATGATTATAATCGGTCTTGATTTCCGGATAATCTCTGGCCATTTCCATAAATGCTCTATACCAGAGATCACCAACATAAACAAGCACGTTTGTTTTGTTGACCAGGGTGAGTTTTCCCGGTTTTCCCTCTTCCTTTCTTACCCTTGCAAGATCAAAGGCATACTTCAGGCATCTGTCAACCATCTGTCTGTCATAAACCATCACCTGGGTCGCAACTTCATAAGGTGTTCCTTTTCTTGTTACCCCGCCCTGACCGGCATACATATCACCGGTATTTTCCCTTACGACTATAAAATCTATATCTTCCGGTTTTTTATCCTTCAATGGACAATCGACTCCCGGGTAAAGTTTTACCGGTCTCAGATTTATATACTGATCCAGAGCAAATCTTAATTTAAGTAAAATGCCAACCTCTAAAACCCCCGGTGGCACATCAGGATGTCCTATAGCACCGAGATATATAGCTTTGAATCTTTTCAGCTCTTTCGCAGCAGAATCCGGAAGTGTCTCTCCCGTTTTTAAATATCTGTCTCCTCCAAAATCATAATCGTGAAATTCAAAACTTACATCATGCTTTTTACCTGCAGCTTCTAGAACCTTCTTACCCTCCGCTATAACTTCCGGACCTGTACCGTCACCAGGTATCACTGCAATTTCATAATGGTTTGATTTAGCCATATTATCCCTCACCTAACTAATACTTAATCAATTATTGCTATATTATATATAAAAAATTATATATTTCACCATAAATCTTAAATTATTGGACCAAAAACTGCATACTTACCTGTAAAGTCATGATTGTCTTTTTGTATCCTCAGGTGAAATATTTATCTCGAAGAATTCCCGTTGATGTTTAAAATAGTGCCAGAAAATGCGGTATGAATATTATCAGTCCGCCTATAAACGCAATTGAAGATGAGACCAATACTGCGCCCGCTGTAATATC
>MFNH01000056.1:11358-16238 GCA_001781995.1 Candidatus Levybacteria bacterium RBG_16_35_11
TGGGTAAGAGTTACTCTTGCAACACCTCTTGCAGAACATTCGAATGATTTAAAAAGGGAGTGTTTTACGTGAATCACTTGTTTTTCCAGGAAATGTTCGTTTTCTTTTCTAGAATCCATAAATTATTAATGCCCCTCGGTAAGCGCCTTTATAAATATTGCCAGATAGCTGAATGCAATAGGCGGAAAACTGGCAATAGTAAATATCAGACCTCTTGAGATACGTTTATTTTCCCTTGATTCTATGATATTAAAGATCAGACTCAAAAGGAACAGAATACCTGATGCTATCATCAGCAATCCGAAAAATCCCATGGCAATATAGCTTTCCCAGCCCAGGCCTATCTCGACACTCAGGAGAATCGTGAGCAGCCAGAAGGCAAGAGTCAGATAACCGCCTATCAAGACGGCCAGCCCTAAATTTTTATTTCTTTTAGATAAGTCTATATTACTTTCTCTGGAAACAAGATCGGGACCTTTTTTATTGAAATATAAAGTACTTGCTGAAAACAGCAGCAAAACCAGAAATATATAAAAAGGAAACCAGATTTCATTGAAAAAATTAAGAGAACTTACAAAATATTGAGCAATAAAGATCAGTGCCATTATGATCACAGATGCTATAAGAGTGACAAGACTTGCCCTTGTTATATCCTGGTACTGCTTCTCATCATACCATCCGCTTATCCTCTCATTGAGTTTTATCACCAGCCAGTATAAAACTATGAGGACATATGGAATTACGGCCACGAGACTTATTACGACAACACCTGCATCTATAGCCCATGGCGGTAATGGATATACCGTCAGGGATAAGACAGAAAAAATTGTAAACAGAATCAAACCTGAGACACCGCTCATTATCCCTATATATTGTGCATTGATAAATATAGAATCGTCTTTCAAGACAACCTCTTCACTTTTTTTCAAAATCGACTTTCTGGTGAATACAAGAAGGACAATCATGAGAATATAGAAAACAAAATGAAGCGCCTGACTGACAAAAAGAATATTAAACTCACCTGGTAATCCAAAGAGATATTCTTTTGAGATATCACTTGCAAGCGCGAAGTCTCCAAGAAGCATCAGCAGAGAAACTGTGCCGGTAAAAAATAGAAATGCGCGGAGGAAATTTTCTCTTTTAAAAAAGTTTAACTGCAGTATCAGAGTAAACATGGCAGACAAATGAAATAAAATAAAAATACAGTATACCAGGGCAACCGGAATCGAAAACTTATTCATAAAACCTTCAACGTTTCCCATATTGACTATTTTATCCCTGAGCATTAAAAAGAAAGTGTTTGTGAATATAAGGCCCGCAGTCGAAATCAAACATAAAATAAATGTGGTGGTATTACTGATTTTTAGAAAACGTTTCATTTTTTTACACTCCTTTATTTATTCCTCTTCAAGATAAAATATTTCATCAACAGGTTTTTTAAAAAATCTGGCTATTTTCAATGCCAGCAGAACAGATGGATTGAATTTTCCCTTTTCAATTGAATGAATGGTAAGCCGGGTAACGCCAACAGCGTTTGCGAGTTCCTGCTGGGAAATCTCATGGTGCTCAAAACGGCATCTTCTCAGATTATTATTAAGTTTTAAATATTTTCTTTCCAACTTATTATATCAATAATAATTAACATAATGAATAGTTTAATGCACTAAATATATATAATAATATACATTTTGTCAATATTTTCTTATATTTTGTTAACTCATTATAGCTTTAAACTCCTCGGGCTGGTTTATGACATTGAAAATCGGCCATTTTTTACTTAAAATATTTTCAGGATCTTAGAAAAAATTAGAATTAATTGAATCCCTGATCTATGGATAGACAATAGAATCAATTTAATTGAAAGGAAGATAATGAAAAAATCACTTGGGCCGAAGACCATTCTTTCCCCTACCTCTGTTCTTATAATTGGAACCTACGACAACCAGGAAAGACCAAATCTGGCAACTGTTGCGTGGGGAGGGATCTGCTGTTCCGTTCCACCCTGTGTTGCTATTTCCATGCGAAAGGCCACTTATACACATGGCAATATAATGCAGAGAAAAGCTTTTACTGTAAACATACTTTCCGAGAATATGGTAAAGAAAGCCGATTATTATGGTATCGTGTCCGGAAGAAATAAAGATAAATTTACACAAACAAGTATCACACCGCAAAAAAGCGATTTAGTAGATGCTCCTTATGGTATGGAATTCCCTCTGGTTCTGGAATGTAAATTATTAAAGGTAGTCGAGATAGGACTTCATACTCAGTTTATCGGTGAGATTATGGATATAAAAGCGGAAGAATCAATACTCGATTCATCCGGTCTTCCGGACATCGATAAATTAAAACCATTCTTCTTCGATCCAGCCAAAAGAGAATACCTTGGAACAGGCAAGAAACTGGGAAAAGGATTTTCAATTGGTAAAGAGATCTAATTAAAGCTGGTTTTAAATATTTTGTAACTTTAATTCAAAAATACCGTTTATAATATAAAGCAACTACTTACCAAAAGCGCCTGGTAGAAAACCTATTTGCTTTACATTAGTGATTCATTCTGCCAGAATGATTTAAATCTAAAGTGGGAAAAGACTATTAATTAGAAAGAAAAGAGAAAAATTATAATGAAAATTTTACTTGTATATCCGGATTATGAAGAAACTTTCTGGAGCTTTAAGAAAGTTTTAAAAATATTAGGTAAAAAGGCCGCCTATCCTCCTCTGGGCTTACTTACTGTAGGAGCCATGCTTCCCGATAGCTGGGAGAAAAAACTGGTTGATATGAACACGGATATTTTAAAAGATGAACATATCAAATGGGCAGACTATATTTTTATAAGTGCGATGATCGTACAAAAAGAATCGACCAGGAGAGTAATAAATAAGATCAAGAAATTCAAAAAACCTATCGTTGGCGGAGGGCCGCTTTTTACCACAGGTTGGGAAGAATTTACTGATGTGGATCACATCTTTTTAGGAGAAGTAGAAAATACCTTTTCAGAATTTGTCAGGGATTTAGGAAAAGGCACCCTTAGGAAAATTTACTCTGGTGATGAATTCCCCAATATTGAAAAAACTGCTATTCCGGATTGGAATTCCATTAATACCAAAAATTATAATTCATTGTGTGTTCAACTCTCCAGAGGCTGTCCTTTTAACTGCGAATTCTGTGACGTGGTACAGTTGAATGGAAGAATTCCCCGGCTTAAAAGCAAGGAACAACTAATCGATGAATTGGAAGCCCTCTATAAGAGAGGATGGCGCGCTGGTGTATTCTTTGTAGATGATAATTTTATTGGAAACAAAGCTATGCTTAGAAAAGAATATCTGCCCATGATCATAGAATGGCAGAAAAGTAAAAAATATCCTTTCAGTTTCAATACTCAGGTTTCAATTAACCTGGCTGATGAAAAGGAACTCATGGAATTAATGGTACAGGCCGGCTTTACAGCCGTATTTATAGGAATCGAAACACCCGATGCAGGCGGTCTTGAAGAATGCGGCAAGCTTCAAAACAAAAACAGAAACTTGATAGAATCGGTTAAAATAATTCAAAATGCCGGCATGGAGGTCCAGGGCGGATTTATAGTAGGTTTCGATAGTGACAAAGTATCGATTTTCCAGCGTCAGATCGAATTTATCCAGAAAAGTGGAATAGTGACCGCTATGGTCGGCCTGCTTACCGCACTGCCAAAGACCAGATTATATCAGAGATTAAAAGAGACAAAACGATTGGTCACAAGAACATCAGGCAATAATACAAAAACAGCAGGTTTGAATTTTACTCCTAAAATGGATAAAAATGTTCTTATAAACGGCCACAAAAAAGTATTATCCTCTATTTATAATCCAAAAGCTTATTATGAGAGAATCAAGACTTTCTTAAAAGAATACAGGCCAGCCAAAAGAAAAACAACCAAACTTCGCATCTATCATTTAAGGGCGCTGTTTGGTTCGATCTGGTGGCTTGGTATTAAACAAAAAGGAAGAGCATACTACTGGAAACTGATTTTATGGAGTCTTTTCAGGCGGCCTGCCATGTTTCCTTATGCAATTGGTTTCTCCCTGACGGGGATCCATTTCAGGGCAATATCGTAAGCAATTTTAGTCATTACAATCTATTATTTGCGTGATATCTTCTAACATTTCCGTGATACTTCTAACGATAGAAATATGCCTGTTTAAAAAATAAATCTTTATTTATATCAAAAAATTTAATAGTATATTAATACTACTATGTTATAATTACTATATAAAATAGTAATTTAATACTATTACAGCATAATTCGAAGACGATAGAGCAATCTTATTATACAAAATGTAGTAATTTCGTAACCTTTAATTAACCAGAATTAGTATATATAACAGGAACAAAAGGAAACTTAAAGGTTAAAATGAGAAAAAGATTTTTTAATGCCGACTTTTTCAAAAAAATATTCAGAGCACTTTTAACGTTTGGCAGACGCATAAGTTTCAATTCTACTATAAGGTGGTAAAAAGTTAAGGTTACATAAAGAATTCCTCCGATAAAAAGCCTGCTTCTGCATCATATAATAACGCTTTGTGTCCGGTTATTTTATGTTCTAAAATCCTTCACAAATATACTATATGTCAAACCCGTATCCTGTTGTTCATATATATTTTATTTTATGGTATTTTATTACGGTACTGACAAACAATTTTTTAATTTAAAAAATGGAAAGAGATAAATTCGAGGAAATAATAGCAAATACTTTACATAGTATTCCCGATAAATTTAAGGACAAGATAGAGAATTTAAGTATTGTAATCGAGGATGGGGATATGGATCCAGTTTTAAAAAATAAAAAAGATACACAAAACAGGTACACGCTTGGTCTTTATCAGGGTGTCCCTGCAACA
>MFNH01000057.1 GCA_001781995.1 Candidatus Levybacteria bacterium RBG_16_35_11
CCGGCACATACTCTGTCTTCGCTAATTTCAAAGGAACCAATTCCTACTGGTCATCACGTGCTGAAACTGCTTTCGCTGTGAACCCAGCTCCTCAATCCACGCAAACAACTACTCTACAAGCAGCACCTGACAACACTAATCTGCTTTACGGCATACTAGTCGGCGTCGTTGTAGCCATCATCATAGGTTTAATCGCTGTATTCCTTAGCATGAGAAAGAAATAGGCAACTTAACATTCCTTTTCTTTTTTTGTTTCTTTATTTCTTAAAGGAAGCAAACGCCATATAGACTTCAGTCGACTGATGTTAAATCATTAAAACGTTCAAAATTTACTTTTTACACGCTTGGCCAATTTTAAATGCACGCGCTTGATTTTTTGCTAATTGGACTCCTTTTCCTTTTTCGCTCTTTTGCCGCCAAATAGATTGAAATCAAACCCTGACAACCTAAATCACTATATTGCAATTGTAAAATAGTTGACTTAAGAAGTTTGTCTTACAATCTAATAGGTGATGTTTTGCATGATTTTAGTAAAACTGCCTCTTACATAACAAAAAAACATCAAAAAAATTATTAAGCTTGTGGGGTTTCGGCAGGCGCAAAAGCCTCTATTAACTGCTGAATTTCAGCTATTCGCGCCTTCTTCAGATCGGCTATTTCTCGCGCTTTTTCCTTTAGCTCTTGCATTCGTAAGCCAAGTTTGGAAACTGCATCGATGCGTTTTTGAAGTTTGACAATTCTTTCGTTTAGGTGTTTTTCTCGGCTGTCTAACCGCGCTAAACTTTTTCGGGTTTTAGCTACAATGGATTCACTTTTAGATTTATTATTTATTTTCAATCATTTAAACCTCAAATAAAGTATTAATAACAACAATTTTTAATTGTTATGAATTAAATTGAAAAAGAAGCTTATTACAAGCTTTGCGTACAAAAACTGTGCTAAATTGAGGAGAAAAAGAAGTTGACAAGAAACCCTTTTGATTAATTTGATTTAGTTTGTGTTTCCTTGTATTCATTTATTGCCTTTATCCACTCAGATATCTTATTTTGGCTTTCTAAGAGAACAGCTAACACCTTTGTTTTCTGGTCATCATTTAGATCATTTAAAGCACTAATATCAACATTTGAAAACCTTTCCAACGGCTTACAAATATAGTCTACAACGCCTTCCCCCTTAGCCTCAAACATCTTAGAAATAGCAGGTTTAGGTTGCCCTAGTTTGGAACATTTAATTTGAAATACTCTTTCTTGTAATTGCTCATTCGTTAAGTAGGGTTGCTGTTTGACTTCATCAGCTAAGGCTTTTCTTTCAGCTTCATCAGGTAGTTGATTGATAATTTCATTTCGTTTTTCCTCTAAATTTCTTTGTCTCTCCTTCAATGTTCGTTCCAAAGGATGTGCATTAATCCTTCCGCTCTCTTCCCATTTCTCTTCTTCCGAATCTTCATCTGTGTCTTTAACCTTAAATATTGTCGAATCCTCTTCTTCGTGTTTCTGTATAATTTCTTGTTGTACTCTTTCAACCATTTCCTTTCCAAACTTGTTCTCTATTCGTTCTGTCGCAGAAATTTCAGGCTTTCTAACTCTGTCTTTATCTGTAGAAACTTTGTACTTGTCATCAAGATATTTGTTGACGGTAGGCTGGGAAAGTCCTGTAGCCTCAACAATTTCCCGAACGATCTCATTTCCACCTATGCCAAGCCACACTTCGCCACTGAATTGTTTTGCTAAGTCTTGCACTATATTTCTTGTAAAATAAGCATTAATTGGATCTCCCCTAAACCTGAAGCTATTAGGTGTCAGGATTCTTACTGTCTCCCCTTTTTTATGTTTTGCAATCATCTTCAACTCTTCCCCATCCCAATTGAAGATAATTCTATTACCGTAACTTGCCGATTTAGCAAAGGTACTATACAGCCGTTCCGCATCTATTGAAACATAAATATCTGGAGATGTAACTTTGCCATTTAAGGTAGGCATCAAACCTTTATCTGTCATAAACGAGTCAAAAGGTGATTCTTTTACTTCATCCTTAACAGGTATGATATGCCAAGAGAGTTTATCATCTAAGCCTTCCCCATCAATATGTGTAAATTGTGCATCTGTCCAAAACGTAAGTGTTTTGCTATTTCCAAAACCTATACCTAACGCAGTAATCATCTTATTAATAACAACAAAGTAATCATCCTCTGCTTCATAATATTTGAAGTAGCTATCTTTTGCATAGTTTGCAATAATAGCAAATTTTCCTGAAGGGTCTAAAAAATTAATCTGGGTACTTAACGGTGTGAACTTAATTGGACATGCTGGTAGCGCCTTAGTCGGCAACGCTTGGTTCAATAGCTTTGTTAAACTAGTAGGTGCAATAACAAATTTTATCAATACCTTTCACCTCTTTTGCTGAATTTTATTATTTCTTCAAGTTTATGCTCACTATTTGTTGGATTTTGTTCTAACATCAACTCACCTGAAAAGAAAGGATTGAAAAGTATTATAATGGTAATTTGGGATAGTTACTTACCTGTTTAGCTTGGAGAGATTAAAGCTTGAAATATCCTTCACCAAAACATAATCGTTTACCGAAGGATAGTAAAAGAGGTAACAAAAAAGCTGAGGCTGCTTGTAAGGGTAGAATTGATAACCTTCGAAAGATGCTAACTGAAAGAGGAGAGATGACTTTTTATGATATGGGAAATGAACTCAAAGTTTCCGAAAAAACACTTACCAAATATATAAAGCGCTTAGAAGAAAAAGACCTGATTGAACCTTTTCATAGACCTCTAAGTAAAAAACATCAATGGTATAGGATAAAGCCCGAAAACAAATCCAAAGAGAAATTAATGCTTATAGACTGAGATGGTTGGATTCATACATTTATTTAAGTGATGTTATAAGAAACGAGTCCCAAACACAAAGGGTTTTGGACTTATTAGAAAAGATTAGGCAAGAAAATGAAGTGGAAGATTATCAACGAGAAGAACAAGCCAAAAGTGAACTCTTAGATGAACTTGAAAAGAAATAATTGAAAAAAAATACTTTCACTCAGCTCTCCACTGTTGTAATCAGTCCTATGTTCGCTTGTTTTAAATAGCCATTACGAAAACAATGAATAATTTGGTGAATGTATGTTTAATAGCCATATATTTGACCCTGACCGCCTAGGTTCAGAGGAAGAGAAAAAATCACTTCAATATGATGGATGGGCTATCTTAGTTCAGATAAAAGGACAGAATTCTGCACAAGTAATACAATGGGCTAGACATACTTTTAGTGGCGATGGCACAGAGTTCAATGAGGAAGGTAATAGATATTTTATAGACTATGATTCATGTGACCGTGTTGAAGTCATCCCTGAAAAAATTAAGCATAAAGATGCTCACAATAAGAGAGCGGTGACATATAACCTGATTATTGAATCTAATTTTCTTGGCTTTAAACCATTAGTGAACATAAACATCAAGATCTTTGCCGTAAAATACTTTCTAAAATTAGGCGAAAAAGAGGGTTCTTGGTAAAGGAGAATAAACGTTTTCCCATATAGTAACTGAAACTTCTGTTTTTCACAATGACTGACTTAACTAGACCTTGTAATGCTTGCGGAGAGGCGATTGGAGGAGTCTTCTATTATTGTCTCAAATGCCAAATCTACTTTTGCTATCTGTGCTGGATAGAGCTAATGTATTCACAAAAAAAGTCACCGATAGAATGCCCTTTGTGCGGTAGAGAACTTACGATTCCTTAAGAGTCTGTTACCCAAAATTTTGATGATAAGTCTTAAATTTGGATAGTATAGAATAGAAGAACGGTCAAGAAGGATTTAGTAGTAGACGATAAGTATGACCAAAGATAAAGTGATTGGCTATACAGAGTTTTTCGGCAAAGTGAATGCTATAGTAGTTAAAAACGATGAAGTTGGACTCCAAGAAACAAAAATAGAAAGACATGATTGCTGCGCGCGCTGAAAACTAAATATTGTTTGAAGGGTTCGCTGGGGCTCCTGCAGACGGAGAAATCTATAGCAATTAAAAACATTTTAAAATTTAAGCATAAGTATTTGTACCAGTTTGGGGTAAATACGACCTGGCTCACTTTGTTGATGAACAAAAAAAGGTTTTTAGCGCATTAAAGTTTTGGTTCGCTTGGCGCAGAAAGGGCATACTTGAATTTTCTTGTCTAAACACCAAGCATTTCTTAAAGCTTAGTTGAATGCTTGGGATTTAAGGTCTTTTGACTAAAAATCTCGTCAAGGAATGTCGGAACGATAAAGTTTAGAATAAGTCGATAATTTGCACAGCTGCTCGATTTTAGGTTTTGAAATTCTTACTCCACAGCCCAAAGGCGAAAAAAAATAAGTCAACCTGCTTTATTTGACCTCTGAAATTTTTAGTATCAAACTCTGTTATAGCTGAAATAAGTTCTTAGTAGATATTTGGGGGTTTAAGGCTTCCTAAACCAAGGCAGAGGTATGCGCGCTTGATCGCGTGAAAATTAGATTATAAAGATATATATAGAGTATGAGAATAGAAATTACTTAGATTATAGATGAAAGTGGGACTTTTTGGGTTTGGTAAAGCAGGTAGAGCTGTTGCGACAGTATTGCTTCAAAGCAAAGAAGCATACCTTTGCTGGGTTATTCGAAAATCAAAAGTTCTACAGCATCGATCAGTTCCAGAGTTTCTTGGCATTGAACATGATGAGCCAGGATTAATTTACTCTAAAGATGAATTTACACCGGAGCAGCTTTTCGACAAATACCCTGTGGACGTTATAATCGACTTTTCTTCTGCAGAAGCCATATTATCTTACGGAGAGGAGGCGGCTAAAAGAGGTATAACTATTGTTACTGCAATATCAGCTTACCCTACTGAAACAGTTGCTTTGCTAAAAAAATTAGCACGAAAAACAAGAGTACTTTGGTCTCCTAATATCACTATAGGCATCAATTTCTTGATGATGGCTGCTAAAATCCTTAAAACTATTGCTCCTTATACAGATATTGAAATAATTGAAGAACATTTCAAAAACAAAAAAGAGGTCTCCGGTACGGCCATAAAAATTTCAGAGGCACTATCGTTACCAGAAACAGATATTAAATCAGTTAGAGCAGGCGGCATTGTTGGTCGTCACGAGGTTATCTTTGGTTTTCCCTATCAAACCGTGCGTCTAATTCATGAATCTATACAAAGAGAAGCATTTGGCGATGGGGTATTGTTTGCTGCCCTGAATCTTGTCCATAAAAAAAAGGGGTTTTATACTATGGAGAACCTGTTAATACCATATTTTAATTTAAAATAATTATTTCGCCAATTAATGTATAAATTAAAATTTAATAAAAAAAAATTACTAATTTTTACAACCTGAACAAGCGAAAGATTCCCCAATTAAAAGAGCAATCTGTGAATCCTTAGAAAATTTAGCACTAATCCAACATATTTTAAATAGTATTAATAACACTATAAAAAGTTAGGTTAATCTTACTTAAAACCAGTTAATAATAGGGCGACATCTTCACAAGCTTTTTGATGATTGGGTTAAAAATAAACGTTATGAACCGTTATCCAATTAGTAGATGCGTACAACACAAATACGCAAAAGATTAGGGCTAAAATTCAGCAAAACCCAAACCCAAAAGAAAAACTCACCGATTTAGGGGCGTTGGTTAAGGAAGTTTTTGTCTACCAATAGGGGCTTCCCG
>MFNH01000058.1 GCA_001781995.1 Candidatus Levybacteria bacterium RBG_16_35_11
CTACCGACTGCACTTATGACAGGATTATTTTATCAAATCCTGCAAGGACTGACTTCACAGGGGAAGCAGGGGTGTTTAGGTTTGATACAGCCTATAACCTGACCGATGATAGCACAATAGCGGTTTCAGACCATTACCCAGTCTATGCGAGCTTCTGGGCTGATAGGGATACGGATTAAAGGTGAAATTCTACGTCTGAAAGCACTGAACTTGAAAAGTATTTCATACAAACAGGAAACAATTCTGTTGAATTATGGTCTATTACAAGGCTACCATTTGAACCTAAAGGGTGGCTTCTGGAAATGCGTAATTCTTTGCGGTCATGTATTAAAGGTCTAAATAGTGGAAATGACACCATACTCAATGCTGTATATAGTTCAACCCAGGAAGGGGCATTTGACGTTGAAAATGTTCTACTCTATAATGTTGGCAGTAATGGGTTTGGACATCTTTGTAATAACGGGTTGCATTTCGAGAGAAGGATGGTCTTGCCACCAGAAGTCCAAATAGAGCTCATGAAACCACCTATGCATTATCATCTTTACAGTGTAGTTAGCAAAGATACGAAATTCAATTATTGGAAAAAAGGAAGAAATTTGGCTTGCTGGGCTGATATTCCTTGTATTCCTTTAAGAGGTGAAATTAAGCCACATTCAATTTGGTGTGCCATGAAAAATGGTTTTGTAGAAGTTAATAATGACCATCCCTCGCTATATGGTATTCAAATAAAAGTCAAAGCCCCTATTGGAACTACGATTAATCTTGCGTCAATTGTAAAACCTGTGCTTGATGGCATTATTAGTTCCTTCCATACACATAATGGTTCTGATATTATAGAACTTTCCGAACGCTTGGCTAAATTACTTGGGGAAAATGAACAAACGATGGAAAAAATGCTTATGGATACTCAAATGAATATACTTGGTAAGAGAAATTTACTTCATAAATTTGGTCAGAATATACAATGGAATCCAGCCGATAATACCTGTGTGACGGCAGATATTTTATTTGATAATTCTAAGGAAGATGGTGGATGGTTTTTGAGTGGTGAGCTATTCAAGGTCGAACAATCCGACAAAAAAAATGATGTTCAGAAACAAAATTTGCTTTATTAACATCTGAAAATGAACAAAAATAATAAAGCCTTATTTATCTTCGGGTTCGCATTTTACTTCCTCGGAGACCTGGCGACAACTTACCTCGCTTTAAGTAATGGACTGCCTTCTCAAAGTTTAGCAAGTATTTCCTCTGGGCTGGTAAGTACAGAAATTCCTATTTTTTCAAGCATGTCTTTTACTCTTTTAAAGTCCTCATCAAAACTTGCGATATACTCACATCTTAGATGCTGAGCCAAAAGAATATGCATAATATCAGCAACTCCAAGTTGCAAATATGCATAAGCAGATTGCTCTCGCCATACTTCATTGACTGACAAATTAAAATTAACCATATCAACTATCAACAATCCCTTCAATCCATGTGCCATTGCAAATGAACTGTTTAGCCATGTTTCTAACATTAATCTCTCTAAGGCAGTTGATTCATTCTGCCTCTCATCACTTCGTTCTTCTGCTTCTGCTTTTTTTAGAACTTCTTTGAGATAATTGCCGAGTTCTTTTTTGCCCATTTTCTGAATAAATATAGTTCCTAATGATTCTGAAGCAATTTGTTTGAACGATGCTTCAGTGTGCCATTCCATCAATTCTAACAACGAAAGAGGGCTTACTACAGGAGTAATATTGACTTTTTCAAAAAGAAGTTTCCTTCTAATCTTAACCATTTGTTTAATTGTTTTTTCCTTTTTCAAAATTTCTTTAATTATTGATAAATGAGATGAGTTATTTTCTTCAACATTATCAACTGTTTCTGGCATTTCCATGCCCTCAGTCCTCCAATAATCTATGAGAACTGATGAATCAAAATAAATCGCTGGCAAAAATTTCTTTCGCAGTTTTCCAGTACTTGTAAGTATCGAATTCTTCATTTATTGCTCTAAAGTTCATCGGGTTGTTCAAAGAAATCTCTAAAAATTATTCCACTTCCTAAAAAGCCCGAATCTTCTTTCTCCTTAAAAACGTCATTTCCGTCTTTAGCGAATTTTTTGTAATCCATTATGAAATCGATATATTTTTGTCGAGCCTTTCCGTATGATTCTTTATACTGTTTTGGAACATTGTTGCCCTCAATAGTCATTCCTTCAATACTTCTTATTTTTTGAACTGGCTCTTTTATATAAAGCATATCATACATATACAGAATGCTCTCAAACTCCTTGGTTAAAGCTACCAGACTATCTTTAGTTCCATTAAATTGATTGAGCCGTTCCATATAATACCCATAACGCTCTTGAAAGAACATAGGCTGTACAACATTGACTTGAGAGAATGGATTCGGCGCTGGAGTATTATTTTTAATATAATGCATAACAGATTGTATATTATCGTCTCGATTTTCAGTAAATTCTTTGAATCTTACCACGAGCTTTTTAAATTGTTCAAAATAAGACTTGGCTAATCTGTCGTGCTTTCTTTTTTCAGAGTAGCTTTTAACCTTTTGAATAATTAAACTGCTATATAATCCAAAAATTAAAACCAAGGATATGATAACCAACAAAATAAAAATTATTGTGTAGTATGTAGGTGGAAAATAGTCTCTTGCACCCAATAATGCAACTGTAAAAGTCGCTAATACACCAGCCACTGCTAAAGTTGCAAGTCTCAGTTGATGTGCTCTATTACGCTCAGTTTCTTTTTTGCGTTCTTCTTTCTCAAATATGTCCATCGTTTCAGTCGTATCTTATCTCTAAGACTAAATATGGCGACATTATATATTTATTTTGTGTAGTTATTTGCAGGATATTAAACCCCCTGACTATGGCGCAGTGAGCTAATCTCTTTCTCCTGCTCCACCAATATCGATAAGAACACAGCATCCATAGGCTCAAGAAGTGGCGTAACAGTGCATGATGAAGCATGTTCTTTTACTGTGTTCATAAGGCTGTCAAACGCAACCTTATCCTCACCACGCAAAGCCCTTTTGAAAACCGATAAATCTTCAATTATGGGCGAACAGTTCCGAGTTTCCGAATGCTGCTGGAAGGGATATTAGCCTCCAAATTCGTTTAACCTGGTCTGCCGAAGGGTATCAGATTTCTTAATGTGTTTCCCTCACAGGTTATTCTTATGAGTTTTTTGCAGTGTTCAATGTTTATGGTATAGCCCTCTTCCACTAATCGCTCAATAAAAAGTGGGAGATGGCGAGAGTTAATACGATGGTTCATGGTTATTACCTCTGTTCGTGAGTAATGGTCTGATTAGATTAGCCTCAATAAAAGGAATAGGATAGCGGTGTGAAAGTGAAATACTTGGTGATGGGTCAGAAAGTGTAACTGAGATTAGCTATATATTATTAAACAGTCATTCAAACTATAGAGAGACTGTAATGTAGGGTGATGGTACTCTATGGAAGAAGTAAGAAAAGTGCAAATAAAAAATTTCATCAAAAAAGAATTCGACATTGAGATTGATGATAAGTATATCGAAGATTATGACAAGGCTTTGACGCATTATAATGACCACAGAAGTAAAGGGACTCGTGAGCCAGAAAGACTTGCGTTTTTAGGCGATTCATATCTTGAATTTATCGTGCGAAAATATTTGTATAATCATAAAGATAATTTTAATCTTGGACGAATGAATAGATTAAAACAACGGTTAGTTGATAACGAAATTGGGTGGCAAAAAATAGCAGAAAAAATTGGATTGGGTGAACAGATGGTATATATTCAACAAAATCAACGGATTAGCCGTTCTTTCCACTCGACCAAAGAATTAGCTCGCTCTTTTGAAGCAATGGCAGGAGTTTTATCTTACGATTGTCCAAATAACGCCGAAGAAAAATTGATATCTTTGTTTATCAAATTGGGCTTTTTACAACCTGATGACCTTGGGCGGGATGAAGAAGCTGTAGCCTGCTTTGATAAGGCTATTGAAATTAACCCAAAAGATGAGAAGGCATGGGTAGATAAGGGGCTTGCTCTTTATGACCTTGGACGGAATGAAGAAGCTTTAGCCTGCTTTGATAAAGTTATTGAAATTAACCCAAAAGATGCGGCGGTATGGAGTTGTAAGAGCTGGGTTCTTGTTGACCTTGGACGGGATGAAGAAGCTTCAGCCTGCCATGATAAGTCTAAGAACCTATTCGGATGCTTGTGACTGCATATGTGATACAATGGGACAATGGTTGGATATCATCATTCAAAAGGTCAAAAACTGGTTTGAAGTGGAGACAATAGACACAGGATGGGAAATAGTAGGTCGCACTTGGAAAGATGAAATTAAGGTGGACTTAACAGTATTGATTGTATTTTGTATTTTTTATCTTATTTATTACTTTTTTGGGATGTATGGAATTATTTCCACTTTAATTATATTAACGATAATCATTTTTCGTAAAAAGATAATTTATCGGTTCAAGCATTGGCGCAACAGTGCATGACGACGCATGTGCCCTCGCCTTGTTCATCAGGCTGTCAAATGCGACCTTATCCTCACCCCTTAATGCCCTTTTGAAAACCGATAGGTCTTCAATTATGCCTTCCAGAAGCATTCGGAAACTTGGAACAGTCCTGCCCATATTAGCCTCCAAATTCATTTAACCTGGTCTGACCGAATGGTATGAGATTTCTTAATGTATTTCCCTCACAGGTTATTCTGATGAGTTTCTTACAGTGTTCAATGTTTATGGTATATCCCTCCTCTACTAATCGCTCAATAAAAAGCCTATTCATATGATTAGATTAGCCTCAATAAAAGGAATAGGATAGCGGTGTGAAAGTGAAGGATTAATCAAAGACCTTTATGATTGGCGAGAACATGATGTGATTAAGGTAAAATCGGATGATTATAAACATTGAATATATTCAGAGTTTAATTGATAATAAAATCAAAGAGAGTATAACTCTTGATTATAAAAGAGAATTGACAACTAACAAAGAAATTGCCAAGGATATTTCAGCTTTTGCAAATACGAGTGGTGGTAAAATCATCTATGGAATCGATGAAGTAGATGACCTACCAAATTCAATAAACTGGATAGATAGTAAAGGTGTTAGACTAAAGATTGAGAATATAATATTAGATAATATTCAGCCTGAGATAAAAGGATATATTATATACCATATTGAGAACCCCGTTAATCCATCGAAAGCAATTTTTGTGGTAGAGATTCCAGAAAGTTTAGATGCTCCGCATATGGTAGATAACCGATATTTTATTAGGCGTAATTTAAAATCCGAGCCGATGGAGGATTCAGAAGTCAAAAATGCGATATTTAGAAAAGGATTAAGAAAAGCTCTTGAGAATGAAATTAACCAAAATATAGATTTAGCCAATAAAATTTACGAATTCATAGATAAGTACACAAATTATGGAGCTAATGACCAAATATTAATCATACCATTTCATATAGAAGCTTGGAAAGCTTTTGTGAATTCAGGAATGCTTTTTATTCTTAAAGATAGAGCAAACGCATTAGTGGAAGCCTATAACATAATTCATGAAATTAATTTCTTGATTGACACGCTTAAGTATGGAAATTATGGAAATAATGGTATCAGGATAGCCACAATCGATTATGCCCATGGTGGAAAGATTTCTTTAATTATCCGAGAAAAAATTAATAAGTTAAAACCTATACTTCAGAAAATTAAGTTCGATTGAAAAAATCATTGTTTTTTTAACACTAAACCAAAAGTCCCGCCAACGCAACAAAACCTTTTTGCAGTAGATTTATCATAAAGGAGCATAAGGGGACGTAATAAGAGGATTGACTTTGATACGAACACTAAAAAAAGGCGACCATGTGATAACTACAAGATACGAAAAAACAGGTCATCTTATATATTGGTTGTGAAAAGATAGAACGTCGTGTAATAATGAAATACATAGGCGTTGATGGGTGCAGAAAGGGATGGTTCTATGTAAGCCTGGATGACTATGATAAAGGGAAATCTGGTGTCTTTAAAGATATCCAATCTTTGAGTGAAAAATTTCATGATGATTGTTTGATTCTGGTTGATATACCAATAGGATTACGAGACAAAGGAAATCTCGAACGACTTTGCGATAAAGAAGCAAGAACAGTTTTGGGAGACAGAAGGTCGAGTGTTTTTCCAGTTCCGTGTCGAGACGCAGTGCATAAGAATAACTATGAAGAAGCGAGTCTCATTAACCATGAACTAACAGGCAGGAAGTTGTCAAAACAGAGTTGGTTTATATCCAATAAAATAAGACAAGTTGATGAACTACTTAAAACATCTGTAAAATATCGTAAACTTGTGAGAGAGGTTCATCCTGAGATATGCTTTTGTGGTTTAAATGGGGGAGAAAGCATGAAGTATAATAAAAAAACTCCAGAAGGCTTTAAAGAACGATTAAGTGTGATAAGGAATCTTTACATGGAGTGCGATGAGCTTGTTGAGGAAGCATTATCATATAAAAGGCGTGGGGTAACTAAGGATGATGTTCTTGATGCCTTGGTTGCAGCAGTCACTGCGAAATTAGGGTTCAATAAGTTTAAAACCATTCCGAAAGTTCCAGAGTATGACATGGCAGGTCTTCCGATGGAAATGGTTTATTACCAATCAAATGAGGCTGATTAATCCTTCAGATTCAGAGCGTATTGTAGGTGATAAGAAATGGAAGAACAAAAATTTTACAACGATAAAATATTAGCCTATGCCAAGTTTTATGATTACATGCTGAGTCATGAAATCGAAAAAGAAACAAAAATTTTAGAAAGAGTGAAATATGTAAATAATACTGAGGCATTGTTTGATTTACTTTTAAAAGATGAATGTATCTTGTGGTGGAAAGGTGCTTTGAGGATTAAACGCTTTTTTGGGAATGAATATTGGACATCGGATAAAAAGGATGAACTTCTAAAACAATTAAATGAAGCATGTGATGACTCATCTATTAATAAAAATATAGTAAAAACTATAGGAAATGGTAACTATAAAGGTATTTCTTTCCCAATAGCCTCTACGCTTGTTTATTTTTTCAGCCAAAGAAATTGTCCTATTATTGATAAGCGTGCTTTACAAACCCTCAAAGAATATGGATATGAAATAAGAAACGATGATTGGGATAAATATTTCGATGTTTGTAAAAAAATAATCGATGATTGTCATATTTCTTTCAGAGAACTGGATAAAGCATTATGGATTTATCCAGACGTATGTCAAAAGGAAAAAAATTATTTACACATATGCAAGAAATTGAACGATTTAAAAATTGCAATTCACCCAGCCCTAAATGTGCCCTAATTCCTCCAATCTATATAACTGCAAAGCATCGTAATCTAAAATTCCCCAATCGTCCTCTGGAGGAGGATTAAGTATGGGAGATAAAAAACTATAAGATGCAAGGACTGTCGGAGTAAGAAAAAAGCCCAAAAGAGAAACACTGGCTTCAGTGGATATTAATTAACCATGCCCTCATTGGATATAACAGAAAAGTGCCCCTGTATCAACATTTTTAAGCTCAATAAGGCATATTATTTCAAGCACTTCTTCGATGACCCTGAGATATTCAGGGAACTTGAGCCATATTATGAAAAGGCAAGCTATAGGTTTAAAATGGCATCGGCGGGCGCAAGAAATAAAGTAATGAAATATCTGGATAGGAAAGGCTTTGACCCAAATATAATAGAAGATGCTGCGCCTGTGGAAATAGGTAAGTATCAGAATTACGGTGAGCTTCTCAAGAACTCAATAGAGAGCTATCCGCTACGGGATAAGGTGGTTTTGATAATGAAAAATATGGTATGGTCGAGCAAGCTTTGGCAATGGGTGCTAAAAAGCAGGAGCATCAGTAGTAGCATATGTACAAATCGTGTGCATACCCGACACCATCTTAGTAAAACTTAAATATTATAATAATAGATTTAATGATAAGACGACAGAATGTTGTCAGGGTATGAAAATATGGCGAAAACAAAAAATTATGTATTATTGGAAAAGAATGGAAAAGAGACAGGAGTATTTACAGGTAACCAGCCAATAAAGCATAAATAAGTAACTAAAAGAGAAAATATAATTGATATAATTGAATGATTAGGGTTTATTTGTGCATTTATAACCATTTTTAATATTGCATCAGAAGCAACTAATGCCAATAAATAAAGCATACCAACACATATAAAACTAATTTTTAAACATTCTGATATTATGAAAAGAATGGAAAGAGGGTCTGGAATTAGCAATGATTTGCTAAAGTTTCTTATGAAAGGAAAGTAAAAAAGAAATAACCCCCTCAAAAGGTAATTGGTAATCTAAAGTTTCTTTAGTTTTTCAATGCCTAAACAACAAAAAATATAAGCACTTAGGAAGAAACAATGTATAAAAAATTTAGAATTAAAATAGGTAAAATTAGACATTGCGGACAATCAATAGTGATTACTAAAATGTATGATAATAAAATTATTTCTAAATGTACTACCATTTATTTACTTCCGCATCCACTTTGCCATCTTCCTCCGCCTGAAATGGCTATTAATTTATTAATACATGAAACCATGCATGTAATTCTTTCTGATGAATCGATAATAGCTAATGAACAATGGGATAATATAGTATCAGAATTTTGTTATTGTCCATGTAGAAAAAAGGCATTTATCAGGTGATTAAAATGACTAATATAAAATTATATAAAATAATAAGTGAACATATTGATTATATAGCCTCGGATAAACCCTCTTTTCTAAGTTCCTTCATATGGTCAAAGATTTCAGGCTTAATCTCATAATATTCATTAATATCTTTTCTGTGCCCCCATACATCGCCTTCGAGTAATGCTATTCCTTGCATATGCGTCATCTTCAACTTTCATGCTTTTTGACAAATATTTGAATGCTTTTATAGCAGTCCTCACATAACGCCCATGGGGTTTCGCTCTTATCAACGATAGTTTTCCAAGATTCAAATACTATTTCCATGATTTCATCAGGGATTTTCTCACCCTGACCTTCGAGCATATCCTTAGTGGCTTTTAGCATTTGCTCAGGCTTGAACCCATTCCTTACCGCAATTGTAATTGTTTCAGGGGACTCAATGTGTTTAACGTCCTTCATTTTTCCGAGTTGTTTGGAACATAGGACGCATATCACCTGGGCATTTCGTCCTTGCTCGACATCTGCATATTTGTTTCAAGTATGTTCAACCCATCGTCTCCCATTTCCACTAAAAGGGTTTCTGAAGGAATTTCGATTCGGGTCATTATTGTTCTTCCATTATGTCACCTATTATCGTTATTAGTATAAAAATCTATTAAAATAGGGTTTTGTAACTTTATGCAATCGAGTGGACTTTGTTTAATAAGTCTTGACTTTTTAAACAGCACCCTGACCTTCTAAACACGTGGAAAAAGTATTATCATCACACAACCAATAAAAATTTAAGCCAACGTTTATATAAAGCGCAGATTGTTATTGTGTGTATCGATGATTAGGAGAAATGTACAGATAAGTGTCCTTCAACAAATATGACTAATAAAGACATAGCAGTTCGTGAAATTATTACAAAATTGATAGAACCCGATGGAATCTCTTTGAATCGAATTGGGGATTATAAATACGAATCTAATGGAAAAAAGATGAATATAAAAACAGTTAGTGATAAAGGACTTGACCGTATCTGGGTTGATGTAGCTATTAATGACTTAAAAGATATGGATTTTATAATATACTGCTGGTTTAATAGTGAACTAACATATATATGTAGTTATATAATTCCATCCTACTTCCTCCGAGATAAACTGGAGAAACACGGAAAGAAGAACAAAAAAGGTACAAGATATCATTTTAGTATTAAAGTTAGAGACGTTCTGCATCTTGATAAAGAACACAAATATCCTATAAAGGAATATAAGAATAATTTTTCAATATTAAAATAACTGTCTTAAACCCTACAATATGCGACGGTCTTTCAAATGAGTTGTGGCTGAATCGGTTGAGTTGAAAGATTGAATTGAGGATTTATCCCCAATTCAAACATCTCTTGAATAACTACGCAGATATTATGGCAGAGGATTTTCAGCATAAAGAGAAAAAGGTATTTTGCTCTATGACCCCAAATAAGAAAAGAATACTTTCCTAAGTCATTCGAACAAAAAACTGTAAAACCTAAAGATGCACGTGAGGCATGTGAGTTAGGAATCAAATGGGCAAAAGAATCTTTGGATAAAAATAAAAGAAGAACTAAGTGAATTACGAAGTCAATAAATTCAACTGGCTATAATTCTACTACAAGGCTCTCCAAAGACTTTTTTAACAAAATTGCGACTTTTTAAACAAATGCTACTTATTTAACAAAGCCAATCGAGTGACAACTTTTATGGTCTAATGGGGTCTTCAGGGTTATATGATGCTCTTTCACGGCACAACCGAAGAAAACGCAAAGCGCATAATGAAAGAAGGCTTCATGCCAGATAAGAAATACAACTGGCAGATTAAGAGCAAACCAGGCTTTGTGTATCTCAGTCTCGCCTACGCTCCGTTCTATGCAAACGAAGCGAACGGCGAGTAGTAACAGGGCGTTGATAAAGGTGGAGGTTAAAGAATCGGCGCTATATCCTGATGAGGACTTTGTTATGTATGGACTCGGAAAGCCCAAATATACACAGGCTGACCTTAACAGGCTCGACCTCGAAGAGCACAAATGGCTTTCGGATAAGAGCCTTAAATACCTCGGTAATGTATCAGCC
>MFNH01000059.1:0-4614 GCA_001781995.1 Candidatus Levybacteria bacterium RBG_16_35_11
TCTACATGGCAAGTTATGATTTAGACAAATTTAGGAGATTTATCTTTGAGAGCAGGTTTCTTGATTCTTTCGATGTTGATAAGGAAGATGTTGAGAAGACAAAGACTGATGAAATTGCACTTATGAAGTTTGGATTTAAATATCTAAAATATATTTTGATGCTTGAAGAGACGTTGAAGTTCAAAAACAATATAAAGCCTGATGTTGAAAAAGTGAATCTTTGAGATAATCTTTATGTGATGTCAGGTATTTGCGATTTCATAACCGGACAGGCATTTATTGATACAAATGTCCCTCGGAATGTGAGCAACCATAATAACCTTTCTACATCACCCACCAACAATGTCATTCCCCGATTTAATCGGGGAATCTAGAAATCATAAATCGCAAAGAGAGGCAAAGCTTGTCCAAGCCCCTGATTACCTTTCGTAAACCTTTTTTAACTTGACTTGACATTGCCCTATATAGAAAATATATTATGTTTAGATTTGTAAACATATGTTTATGTTCCGAAACATAAAAAAGCAGGCGAATTTATGAGAGTGCATAACCCATTAGATAAGATTTTAAATAATGAGGTAAAGGTTAAAATCTTGCGTTTTCTCTGCAAGACAGAGGCAGAGTGGAGCGGGCGTCAGATTGCTCAAGAAATAAAAGTGAGTCCTGCTCAAGGAAAGCAAGCTTCCGCAAGGCTTGACCAAGCCCCTATATAGTTTTAGGATTTCTTCTAATGTGTTATACTGTGTAAAACAGACAAACGAGGGGAAAGAAAATGAAAGACGAAGAACTTCTAAAGCGTATTACTTTTAATCCTGCGATTTTTGGTGGAAAGCCAATCATCCGTGGAATGAGAATAGCTGTAGAGCATATTCTTGGAATGCTTGCTGCCGGCTCTACAGTTGAAGAATTACTGGAAGGCTATCCATTTTTGGAAAAAGAAGATATACAGGCATGCCTTGTCTATGCCCATCGGATAATTGCACACGAAAGGGTTGAACCTGCTCTCACTGTGTAACTCTAATGAAATTCCTGCTCGACAGTTGTATTTCAAGTTTTGCAGTAGAAGACCTTAAAGATTCTGGTTTTGATGTGTTGTGGATACCAGAGATTGGCAAAGACCCTGGTGATGAAGCCATTATCAAAAAAGCATTTGATGAGGGCTGGGTATTAGTTACTGCTGATAAAGATTTTGGAGAACTCGTCTTTGTCTTCGGCAAACCCCATTCCACAATAATAAGATTAGTAGATATTCCAGCAAAAGAACAGGGTAAATTTCTTCTTAGATTAATAGAAACGCATAAGAATGATATAGAGAAGAAAGCATTAATTACTGTTGAGAGATTTCGAGTAAGAGTTCGGACAGAAGACTAATCTTTCTCGTGCCAGTCTACGACTCGTAGAGAGCAAGCTTCATGCCTTCCCCTGAATCAAGTTCAGGGTTGTCCTTCGCCTTGCAATCCTTCCGCTATGCTTCAGCAAGACTCGGCCAAGCCCGTGTTTTTAATAAGAGTCAAGTAGACAATATACTGGTAATGAATGTAAAATTGTGCAATGGTTTAATTAAGCCGTAAATCCGTAAGGTAAAAAGATGAAACGGTTACTATTTAATTTTACAAGTGCTTATATTTACACATTTATCGCTGGCATTTTGGTTTCATTAGCGGCCAATCTTTTTACTACTGCTCTCCTCTCGAAAGATCTTACAATAGACATACACAGGGTTTATCGCATAGCTTTATCTCTTTTTATATCCTCTATTGGTGCTTTTGGGGTAAGTTTGCTTTTAGAGACTGCAAGGGGCAAATGGGAGCTTGGCGGGGCCGAGATGGATTCAGGAGTGATTCGTGGTTATATAGGAAAGTATATGAGATGGATATTGCTTTGCTTTATAATTTTTATTATTGGGCTTACTGCTTCAATATTTTATTATAGTAATACAGTTTCTAACTATTTTATCCGCATAGTAGGATACCAATAAAGATGCCAAGCAGTTTTGAAAGTTTAGAAGAGGCTCTTAAAAAGGATTGGCCCACCCTTGATGATTTTAAAAAAGATCGAGTCTTTCTGGATAAGGAACTTATCGAGAAAGTAGAAAGCTTACTACAAAAAAACCGAATCGGCTTACTGAGGGGGGCTGAGGGTAGGGGTAAAACTGTAATAGCAAGAACTATCGGATTTAATTGGCAGTACAAACAAAGATGGGACGTATATGTTATTGATATTTCTAATATGAATAAAGAAGAACTCCCCAAGCGATTGAATAACATCAAGGATTTGGGTAGCAAAAAGACATTATTCATTATAGAAAATGCCCATCATTCTTTAGATGAAATAACGCCAGAACTTGTGAAAATTGCTGACAATACCAAAACCTTCTTTATATTTACCTCAAGGAAAATACTTCCCGGAGATGAACAATTTATTTTAGGAGATCCTTTTGAGGAATGGGTGGAAAAGGGAATGTACGAGGACTTAACACCAGATACAGAAATTATTAAGGGTATCATAGAAACATTTATTGCAACTACAGAATTTAGCCATAACCCAAATCCTATTTCTGACGAAGATCTAAACTATGTTTATAATGAGGTCGGCACTAACCTTCGCAGACTATCATGGTATCTTAAATCATGGTGTAAGATTGGGGGGCCACTATCTTCCGTAACAAAAAAGATGGTATTAGAAGAGATAATACGACATATTTTTGTGCCACTTAAAGATGCACACCTTCAAGAAATGCTTGTAAAAGTCTCGGCAGTATTTCAGTATGATATAAACTTTTATGGTCAAGGCTTTGATCATGCAACCCTTAATAAGCTTGTTAAAAGGGGAGATATAACATTTTTACGAGGAGATTATTATAAATTACAGCACTCCTCAGATGCAGACTACATCGTAGAAGCATGGGCTTTTCTGAAGAAAAAAGCTGTGGATGAAATTACAACCGAACTTTTACAAAAGTATTTACAGAAGAAGCCCGTTAATTATCATGTATTATTGAGAGCCCTTTATCGCAATAAAGAGCAAGAAATTCTTTCCAATATCTTTGAAGACGATGAAAGTTGTGCGGCAATTTCTGACATGATTAAAAACTCCACTCTTTCAAAAATTGGAGATATGATACTATTGTTGCCGGAAGAGAGAGCTAAGTCCTTTGTCCAAAACCTTGATCCTGTAAAACTGGCAGAAAAGGTAAAAACACAGAACTTACAGAAGACAATGTGGTTTTTAAAAAGTCTTTCAAAAGATGCTTCTAACAAAGATTCCATAAAAGCATTTTTATCAGCTATACCAAAAAAAGAATTGGCAGAAAAAATGGAAAATTCAGAATTCTCTGTAGCAGTCGGTATATTAGAGGGATTGCCTGAAGATATACTCATGATTATTACTGAAAATATTAATCCAGTAGAAATAGCTAAAACAGCAAAAATTGCAAATTTGCAAAAAATAAACTGGTTCTTATGGTATTTTTTAAAAAATCCTTCTAACAAGGATTTTTTAAAAGCATTTCTATCAGCCATTACAGAAGAAAGTCTGTTAGAAAAAATGAAGAATTCATCGATAGGCTTAGTTTTGAGGTTTATGAATTTTATTAAACAAATTGATAGTAATTTACATAGGGCTCTTAAAGACGGTCTTTCACCTTCAGAATGGTTACAGATATGGCTATCTTCAGGTCTAAACGCAATTGCTTACAGTCTTGGTAGGTATTGCAACTCTATTGGTGATGATAGAGAATTTGCACAATCAATAATAAGTAGTCTATCTTCTAAAGACCTATCCGAATCAATAAAAAAACTATACCAAAAGTCTGAAACACAGCCTCTTGAAGTTCTCGGTAGATTATTATATTTTGCCTATCAAATTGCCTTTGAGACCAATCCAGAGGCTGTGAAAAAACTTGCACAGCAGATAATTCAAGAAATTGATTTGACCCAGCCAGAAAAATATAATCTTGAGCAGCTTACTTTATTAGTTGGTAATGTTGAAAAATGTGATGAAACCCTATGCAAAGAGCTGTGTAGTAAGATTTTATCGGACATAAACTTAGATGATTATGTTACCATTCCTTTCGACAAAAAATTAGCTATTCTATTATGGCAACTTCATAAATATGACCCCAGTAACAATAGACTTCAACTGAGAATCAAAAATATATTTAATCTTGATTTTAAAGAACTTTTGAATAATTCGGAAACTGAGGCAGTAAGTCTACTCATCTGGAATATGCTTCAGATTGATCCTTCAATAGTTCAAGATTGGATAAAAAATGTTGAAACAGGGGAATGGATACGAAAAATAAAATCATCTTCAACTTACGATTCATTTTGGCTCCTATGGGGTTTATATCATATCAATAAAGAATTAAGCAAAAACATAACACAGTCATTATCTGAAGATATATTATCAGCTCTTACTGAGGCAAAAGCCGATGACTTGGCACTTTTAGGATTTTTTATACTTTGTGGTATCCAGCTTAAACCAGATATAACTATTCCACCTGCTTACGAAATTGCTGATAAATTAAGTGAAAGTCTTGGATTAAGCGAACTGGCATTTTCCCTGCTTTGCTTGCAGAAGCGTAAAGATGGAGAAAAATTGGTAGAAAATTTT
>MFNH01000059.1:4639-5426 GCA_001781995.1 Candidatus Levybacteria bacterium RBG_16_35_11
CACCTTGTATTTCCTATTCAAGAGATGTTATCTAAACACCCCTTTGATATTACAAGACAAGTACTTCAGGATGCTCTTAAAGATTTTTCTCTTCCAGCAAAGCCAGAACCTGAAATAATTTTTGCAGAAATGGTCCGTCTAACTCAGGCATATTTAAAAAGGAAAGGTTGTAAAGAGATAAGATTTAGCTCTTTAAGGGACTATTTCCTCAGTAACCCGCCCGATAATCCTATCTTTTCAAATGTGAACGACTCCCAAAGATGGATTAATATAGCTATGCAATATGGAATCTATTCTTATAGAGAAACATCTCATCCTAAAGATCCCAATGGTGTTGTAACTTGGCTTTCTCTCAATAAGGATAATCCATTGGTTGCAACAATTTTAAAAAGCAACAAAGTGATCAATGAATAAGGAAGTCAAAAAGATAGTTAATTATTAGACCTCAGTTATCTCAATATATTGTTCTGTACTTTAATTATAAAACTGGCAATACCTTGCATATTCCTCTTGCAAGTTTTTACCCTCCTACTCAACCAATCCGTCAACTGCTCAGGTATGAACCATACGGTCCACACAGATGGGTCTCTACCTAAATCAAGCCTTTTCTTCCTGATGTGGTCCCCAATGTGACAACCCTAAATAAACAATTGACAAAATAGTCCGCCGACTTTAGATTAAGTCATAGATGAAAGTTAAAAATCCGAAACAGATACTTAGCTGGTGTTTTTTTGATTTTGCAAATTCAAGTTACTCTGCTGTTATATCTGCTGTTGTTTTTCCTGTG
>MFNH01000060.1:0-179 GCA_001781995.1 Candidatus Levybacteria bacterium RBG_16_35_11
ATAAATCGAGAAAAAAATTTAATCAGGGAGCAACATAAATTTAAATTTCGAAAGAGCTGTTAAAAACTGGTTAGAAAATGGAAAAAAATTTGAAAGAGATGAAGGAGAAAATTTTGAAGTAGAAAGCGGAGAAAAAAGAGCAAGATAGATTGAAAAAAATTATTCCTGAGATGAAGTAG
>MFNH01000060.1:265-10554 GCA_001781995.1 Candidatus Levybacteria bacterium RBG_16_35_11
ATAGAGCAAAAAAGATCCAGAAATTTTAGAGATGTTTGAAACAGAAGCAGAGAAGGAGGAACGGTTATAATTTGAGGAAGCAATGAGAGAAAATTTATAAGGTTTTGAAGTGGAAGAAGAGGAAGATAAAAAGCAACGTTTATTAGCTTAAAAAGAAGAAAGAAGAGTGGAGAAAGAGAAATAAAGGGAATTCTTAAAGAGAAAGAAGGTGTAAAAAAGTTAGATCTCTTCAGAAGTAGGTCCTTCATAATTTACAGAAGAGCTACAAGAGAAATAAATTCTTGATTTGGATGAATTAATATATGGTCCTGATGCAGAAGCAAAAGCAAGAAAATAATTTATCTAGGATATTGGATATTAAACAAATATTGAAAATTTTGTATAACCTGCGAATATAGAGGAACTTCTGTAAAGGCTTGAGGATCCTTAACCTGGAGATGTTGATATAATAAGTTAGATTCATAGTCGAAAACCTTCAGAATAGTTAGAATAGTTAGAATTAGCTCCGTAAGAATTGGGGATAGAAGAGGCACCCTTTCTTATGGATGAGTAAGATCTATATGAAGGTCGCTTGTAATGGAATCAGAATGTAGGTGGTCATGTAGCACAAAACGCCACTTGGGAAGCTGTAGAAAATCAACCGAACTGGTATAATATTATACACACTGCCCAAGATCCGAACGGACCTGATGTAAATATTAATATGATACCTCCTTAATTAACTCAAGTTTTCTTGCGTGGATTTGGTGAAGACTTTTAATATTATAATCAAGAAGGACCTAGATTGAGTTATCGGAGACCAGGTGAGCTCTAAGAAGACATTGTAAGATTCGGACATCCAGCTCAAATGGAATAAGTTGAGAATCCTTTTGAAGTTATGAATAACTAAGACATCATGTTATTGAGAACTCGAGTTCAAGGATTTGATAGGCAAGGAATAATTCGACCAATTCAGTAAATACTTCAGCTTGCCGATATTTCAATCAGAGCAAATGTTATGTATAACTTGAATTACAATCCAATGAGAGTATTCTTTCATGTTAGTTCGGGAGCAAATATTACTAATCGACCTTTGGACAGAATGTAGATGAATTGGTAGACCATTCTTAATTTTCAAGGATAGTTTCTTAGTAGAGATGAGATGATAGGACAAATTCGAGAGCATTTACGACGAGAAATAGAAACAATCATCAATACGGATTATTATTATGAAGAAATAGAAGATATGATGATAAACTATGTGAATATTTACATCCTTTTTCGGAAGAAAGATTCAGCGAGAAATGTTTAGCAACTTGTGAAACAGACTTTATCGTATCATAAAAACAACGGAGAGAATAGTTGGAACAAATTAGATATAACACACATGTTTGAGAGGTTTCGAGATATGTCGTGTTTGGAGAAGATTATCAACTGGTGTTATGATTATAAGAATCCGAGTCAGAAGAATCCGAGTTGGGTGGCAAAATAATATCCTGAGATAATTGAAAAGGCGCGGAAAGGTTAATTATATGAGGTATTTTAATTTTTAAAAAATGTACTCGAAATAGAAATATATCTTTATTACGAAGGTTTGAATGAGTGGATAGAGGGGTAACCCTCTTCCACTCAGCATGTGTTGGTAATTTTACTTCGGAAAGCCCATGCAATTCTCACATGGAATGAGAGACTAACTCGCGAACTGAACCGAAAAAGAGACACGTTCAGATTATAGAAACCTCGAACGATGAAACGACCGATCAAGAAATACACGTTCGATATTGAAACATTTACCAAAGACACAGAGTAGATTCCTTATCTCATCTGTGTGATGACCTTCATGGAGAAGACTTACTTCTGGGGTTTGGATTGTGTGGATAAGTTTATCTTATATGTGAAAAGATAGATTAGGAAATTCAGGAATGAAAGATTGGAATTCTGGTCTTTCAACGGGGCTAAGTTTGACAATCTTTTGATCATCAAACAGATGATAAGAAGTACCACTGATCTGGATATCATAGGTTCTAATACTCAGATAAAGATGATTCGTTTCAAAGATGTCATGTTTTATGACATGATTTTAATATATCCAGGGAGTCTCGAGAACGTGGCAAAATAATTGAACTGTACAGTTATAGATAAGTTAAAATTAGAGGTGGGTGGTAAGTCGAAGGAATGGTATGAAGAGAATAAGCAAGAGATTATAGAATATTGCTATCGAGATACGGAAATATTGTTGGAAATAGTGGGAAAACATTATGAATATAAGAAATAATGGGGACTTGAAAATATCTAGACCGGTACGAATTCAGCCTTGGCGATGAAGATTTATTAGAATTGCTTCTTCAAATATAGTTATAATATACACGGAGCAAAATCATTTGATCAATATATGAGAGAGAGGAGTAGTTATCATGGAGGTTTTACATAAAACGGTTTTAGAGGTGTGTTGAACAACACACATCTCTATTATTATGATCTGAATTCTTCCTATCCAACCTCAATGCTAGGAGATATGCCGTGTGAATTTATTGGTGCGAAAGAATATACTCAAGAGTCGATTGTTGATTACTTTATGTATGAAATTTCAGGGTGTTGGAAAGACACAGTGCTCTATCCGATATATTGTGAGCCTAAGAGTGGTAATTTAAAGCAAGATTCTACTCTCTTGTATTTTCGAAACTTCAGTCGTTAATAAAGATGGGGTGTGGAGTTGAAATATATGGTGGAGAATAAAATGTTTGATCAACTCAAGATTTATAAGGTTTATCAATACAGAGCTAGGAAACCTTTTACCGAGTTTGTAGAAGAACTCTATCGAAGAAGATTAGAATATAAATAACAAGGAGCAATGGATCTATCACAAGCCGCAAAGTTAACGTTGAATTCGTTGTATGGAAAGATGGGTTAGAGATAGTTTCCTGAGGTGTTATGGTGCTAACAGTAGGATCTTTTGTAATATTTGGAGCGTGAGGATCTGGTAGGTTTTGAAGAGATTGAAGATAGTTAAATCTATCGAATCGAGTTTGAAAAAGCCAAATCTCTTAATTTCTTAGGTTCTCTGGTTCGATTTGCTTCGTATATTACTGCGGCGAGTCGATTCAGATTGTTTGAGATGATTCATCGATTAGGTTTCAAGAACGTCTTCTACACAGATACTGATAGCATTATTTCCAAGGTTAGGATGCCTGCAGAGTTTATGGATGATTAGCGATTAGGAGCTTGGAAATTGGAACACGTTTGCACTCATATTGAAATATGGGCACCGAAGTTTTACAAGATCATAGACGAGGATTTCTAGACGTTTGAACATATAAAAGGAGTGAGGAAAAATAATTATAATGAAGACCTCTGGAAAGAGATTGAAGAAAAAGGTGAGACAACTATTGTAAATGATAATGTGTTTCATAAAAAATTTGGGAGAGTTTGGGTTTGTAATGAGAAGAAGTTAATAAGACCTAATAAAATAACAAGATTTTATCATAATAGATAATAGATTTCGAGACCTTATGTAGATTTGAAAGAATATATATACTATACAAATATGTAATGTTTATGATTTCATAAGAATGCTGTTTATTAACTACCAGCAGATCGTAATTCCATTTTCAAACCCTCTTACTCCTTCTTCTTCTCTTTTTTTGCTGCTGCTTTTTATTATGCTTTTGATAAACCACTCGTTACTAATCTTTCTTATTTTTAAGCGCCTACATAAGGAGGTTATTCTCCTAAAGCAGAGGCAATTTAGTTTTATCTAGCCTTCCAGTTAACACCCAATTTACTATCCAAGAAAGCCTGAGATGGTTTTTTGACCTTTAAATTATAATAATACTTTCCAATCGCTTTTATGTTCTTAGCTAATGTTTAATCTGCAAAACTTTACACATCTGGTTTTCTAGGTGCTTTCGCCATGAAATTTGATAGTTATGACTAAGCTTTTATAAAAGCATCAGCGGCTAGTACATATCGAATTATAGGATGAGCTAGAAAATGCTGACCTTTCTCTCTACTGACTTCATGAATGAAACCTCGTGAAAAATCTCTAAATCCTGTTTCACTATCATTTTCATCATTTGTAAAGAAACCTTTTTAAACATTTCTAGGATCTACACGTAATTAAATGTCTAGTAACTTTTCTGCTTAATTAATTGCTCCTTGCAACAAAGGTTGCTCTATAATATAATATTAGGCGTCAGGTCGTATCCAATTTGCTTTTGTCTATTGAAATTTTTCTTTTCTTCGCTCCATTTATTTAGCAATTCGAGCTTTCATTTTGTCAACATCTTAAAATCTATAACGAGCCTTTTCTAGAGCGTTATTAAACTCTATTGTGTCAAATTAGTTTTTTACACTATCTGATAGTAAATCCGAACCTAAACCTCGAGCTGCTCGTTATACATTAGACAGATCTGTATAATCCTCTAGAGTTTTTCTTATAGTGATACTATCAGGACCTTTTTCTACTGGGTTTGATTGTTTGGGTATTGCTGTGTACAACCCTTTCACATAATATTAGGCAGCATCTGCCACCTATTTTACAACATCTTACATTTTATTTTATTATTATAATTTAAAAAATAATTTAAAAAAATTAATTATTAAATGGATAAGAAAAAAGCTTTATAAAGATGGAGTTAATGCAAGAACTTTGATGATGTTGTTGCATGGCATAAAATTTACACTCCTCTTTTCACCGAAGATTAAATTCACATTCTTGCCAAGAGTTATTGGACCGATGCTGAAAAAGAATACTAAGAGTCTGAAGATTAAAAATTTATCACATAATTCGAAAATAGTCAGATCGCTAAGAAGAAGAAAAGTAAGAAAGAGAAACGTGAGAAACAAACAAATCAAGAACAGATACCTGTAGAAGAACAAAAGATAGGTCGTGTGTTCACAGAATTTGAACGATTAATATTAAAATCATAATGATTAATTTTTTTTGTTCATACTTTAGTATTATATAAAATTAATTTTTATTTTTCATATTTTAATGACAACTCGTACACCTTAATAAATCGACTTTTCACTTATCAAACCCAAAGGGTTTGTTGCGCAGACATTGAACTAAACGTTCAGTCCGCAACCTTTTAACCCAAATATTTTATAACAAGACATGATCAGATTTTTAATCAACTAAAGTCGAGGTTTTTGGGATCCTTACACTGCCTATTTAGACATCTTATTAGATTTTTCTTAAATGAGTCCAGTGGGAGTCCAATAACTTGATGGAAGTGCTCAGAGTATCATCTCGAGATTTCAGCTCTATGTCAACGGACAGAGCCTCGAATTGATCGATGAGTATGATAGTCTGATGCACTTCTTATACGATATGTAAACCACCAGTGGTAATAAAAAGATGAAAATAAGTGAAGGAGTGGGTATAACCGAGACAAATAGTAATATGATGACTCAAAACTTCTCAAATTCAATTTATGACACACGTGTTAAATAGAATACAAATGCACCAGGTTCCCCTGCTGTATTTGGAATTCGAGATACTCTCTTACCGGCTTAATTTTTAATGAATAATGAAAAACGAAATCCTCTCATGCCTTCAAAACCTGCAAATGTCTGGTGGAATTATGGAACCACCACAAATGCAAATAGTAATTTAACAGCATAAGTTATGTCGAATGTTGAACCTGCTTACTGGATAACAAATGGACCCCTAAACCCTTATGGATATAATGGACCTGATGATTTTTTAGACATCAATAATCAAGCTGTCATAGCTTAATAAGTACCAATATCAAGATACGAACCTGGAAATATGTTGAATAATTATACTTTTACACCTGCAAATTTGGCAAATTTTAAGAATAGATTTTTAACTGGAAATGAAATTTCAGGTTATTTTTCAGGAAACTTTTCTGACTATTGTGGTGAATAAATTATTTCGAATAACTATCCTTTGAATTTTACCAAGAACGGAAACATTGGTGCTTCGGGTATAATAAATTAAGCGAGTTATCAAATACCTCTTGGAAGTTCCATTCTTGGTATTTTAATGCCTCCTGAAAGTTATAAATACATTCCGATGAAAGCACTTGCAACAGATCTTGTTCTTGAATTCACCCTGAATAAATATGCTTTTTTTACTAGTGGTTTTACTGATGAAGTTGATAGTGTCACCCCACCTGTGTTATTTAATTAATTAGCATGTCGAAAAGCAGGTGCTAATTAATAAAAACGATCATGGTTAATCAGACAATTTAATTTGAATGTGGATATCATTTTATTTGATGATCCAGTTATTGAAGAAATGGTCAATAGTTAATTATTAAATCAAGGTATTCTTTTACACACCTGTAGTTGGACTTTAGCTCTAAAATAAATATTCGCATCGAGTTCGGCTTGTGCAGGTAATTTTCAGATCAACTACGGATTCGAAAGTCTCAAAGCGTTGTTCATTTTATATGAATTGAATGATTATATGTAATATAGTTTTTGTCGGAAACATTGGAGGTGTAGTCGAAATGTAACGAGTTTGTAATTAAGAATTGGAGAAAAATTACTTCCACAATCACCTTTAATAGGTCATGGAGGTAATTGTCTCTATAATAATACATAATATCGAACCAACTAATAATTTGTTCAGTAATTATATCGAGCTTTCGGAAAATAATTTACGATCGACAGTTCAGCAAGTATAAACATGGCAAATTTCACTCCTAATAAAAGATAGTATGATGTTACAATTTCAGGATAACCCTATTTTATAAATGACTCATTTCAATACAATGAAAGAAATTAGACATTATTAGGATAACCATTATTCTTCGAAAATTAAATGCGAGGTATGGCTGCCTATGCGATCGATTTGGATTCACTTGGTGCTGATACAAACTCAATGGGGGGCATCGATACGAAAACGAATATTCCATTCAATGTCTTAGTCACTACTGATACCACAGATACAGGTCCTTGGTCAAATAATCCAGCTGATCAAGCAGCTGGAAACTATGATTTGTAGGGAGAAAGAGAAGTTACTGGATAATTCTGGTGTTATTATGATGTTCTCGTGTTATTCAGACTTGGTTAATCACCCCAAAAAATAGGGGCTTAATGAATATATGAATTATTTTTTTTTTAATTAATATTTATATCTTCTTATTCTAAAATTATCAAAATAATTTCTAAAAAAATGGATTATGAATAATATTTAGATTTAATTATTACTGATAATACAACTCTGGTGAAAATACCAGAGAATATTTTACACAATAACAAATCCAAAGCTGTTGCGATTGTCAGAGCTGACTGGTTACTGGAATCCAACAGTTGGTAAGATATCGCTCCCTTTCAAACATATAGTGGATAACCTAATATTTTATATCAAGTTACATCAACAGGTAATCCAATTTATATGTAAAATAATATACCTCTTGATGCTTGGGATACCTGGCATACTTATTCAATTACTGGTATAAAAATATATGCTGACTGTGCGAGAACCTGGGATTAAAATGGAAATAATAGTCAATTATTGGGTCGTTTGAGAAAGAATTTACTTACAGGAGATGTGGGGTAATATCCACCTTATTCTTTCGCTGTAGATAGTGATTTGAGCAATTAGGATCTCTTCGCATTGGGTAATAATATATAATAAATTACTTTACAATGTAACATTGAAATTACAGATCTTGGAAATCCACAGAGTCGACTACCTATTATTCAACTTCCTGGAGGTGGTGGTCCTTATGTAAACCCTCAAGTAGTAGATACGAGTTAGAGATATCGATAACCTATTGAAATACCTCTTTTTCAAGGAGTGTCAAATTCACCGTTTTATCAACCGAACTGGAACAGACCTTTATTTATAAGACTGAAAATAACTTATTTTTGATTTATTTTATATATTTTTTTTACATGTATTCAATTGAAAAATCTAAGATTTAATTAAAATATCCCTCTTTCAACGATAATGAAGGCATCAATGTGGAGGAACCTCTGCAAAGATCCTTCTGTTTTGTATTAGTAGGAAAACCAGGTTCTGGAAAGTCATTCTTGATCAAACAACTGCTCTTGGAAAAGTAATTATATTTCCAGAAGTTCGATAACGTGCTTTTTTTATCCCCCTCCAAAATATAGGACTTGGAATTAGACGAGACAAATTGGTCCTCCAAGTTTGATCTCGACTGGCTCTTTGAGAACATCAATCTCTTGAATAAATAAGGATATATGAGACCTTAATTATTAATTATATTTGACGATATGATAGGTGATCTGAACAAGAATCGGAACAATCCTCAACTTGTAAATCTGTTCTTTAATCGAAGACATCTCTTATAAAATGCAGGTTGTATTCATATCATCATTACCACTCAGAAATATATTCTCTTACCTACAGTGTTCAGAAGTATCTACACAGGTTTATTTCTATTCAAGTTGAATCAGGAAGACTGGAAATAGGTCAAGCAAGATAATTTTGTCTTGGATAGTAAATATTGGGAAAAAATACTTCCTAGTCTGTTTGAAGCTCGCAATGGTGTAAGACCTTTTTTATATATAAACAAAATTTCAGATAAATATTATAGAAATTTTGACGAAATTAAATTAAAAAATCATTGAAAAAAACTTTAAAAAAAAAATGGCTTTTTTATTACCTTTTTTAGCTTCGGCTGGTAAGACTCTATTGGCGAGTGTCGCTCCCACTCTTATTCAAAAAGGCGCCTCTGTCTTAGGAGATATTGCAGGTGGTTTGGGTAAGAGACTAGGTTAAATAGGTTAGAGAGAAGGTCTTTTGGGGACTGTCATGAGAGGTATTGGAAATACCATCGGTTTTGATATGGGACGCGGAGAAGAAATGGGACGTGAATTAGCGGCGAAGGGTGTGAAGCGAGCTGTCTAATATGCAGCAGAAAAGTTTCAACAACCACAACCACCTCGATAAATTGAATACGATATAATGGAAGAAGAAGAACCTCGCTAAAAAAAATTATAAACCTCTGGATATCAAGAACCTATGGAAGAAGAGTTTGAAGATGTGTAAGAAGAATAAGAATAATACACACCTCGTCGTCGGTAGCGGTCGAAACCACCTTAATAAAAAAGATATTTAAAAAGAAGAAATTATTGACATATAATATATAATATGTACATATATACACGTAGTAATCATTAAATTTACATAATTAATTTAGTATAATTCTAATTCATATCATCACTATCATTCAGTAAATGTAAAGCCCAGAAGTTCCCTCTGAAAGGGTTGTTGGGGTTACGTAAGTTATTCAAGAATTTCTCTTTTCTCTATAAATCATGATGATCTACAAAGTCTTCAACGTTCTGTTTCCCAAATCTCACTTATTTACGATGTTTCTTATTATTAGATTCGTCCAAATATGTAAATGTTACAATCCACTTCTTCTTACAATTCACACCTTCTTTGATCAGTAAAGGATATTCAATACTGAGTATACGATATTCTGGTTTCCAAACTTTCTCAAACTTGACTTTCTTCTTTTTCTGATCACCTGTGAGACTGACAAATCTACCGTTGACACGTGTTATTTTCTTGGACTATTCACTCACACTATTCTTTTACCAAGGTGAAATACTTCGCTCCACCTCCATCTTCGATTCTTTCTACTAGACAATTGGTTCTTCTTTCTTTTTTACAGGGTCCTATTTTTTAATCACTGATTACAAGGAAGTTGTAGCCTTCCTCGCAAATGGTTAATAATACGACTTTAAAATGGAATTCATTTTTTTTTAAAAGTTTTGCTAATATTAATTATTAATTTTTCATTGGAAAACATGACAATATATAGATGAAAAAACAAAAAAATATTTTTGGGTGATCGTCAAAATCGATATTCCCAATTATCTGTAGGTTGTGCTTCGATAAGCGCGCGCAAATTGTCTGCTTCTTACCCACCAATATTTGTCACAAATGAGTACTGATCCTTCGCAGGTTTCATCACACCAAATTCTGAAACCACCCAGCTGGCTTACCAAATCCAAGGTACGAAGCTCTTGTTCTAAGTGTTCTCCGCTTTCAGACCTATCTTTATTGATGACCATTTTCCTTCCTTGAATTTCGACGCTGTTGTGAACAGACTCACAAAGTTAGCTTGCATGTTTCCAGCTGTGACGTGTTTGCGCAAAATTGCATCGAACTATCTACCGACGTTAGCTTCAACTTCTTGTTTTTCTTCAGGGTTCGGGTCTATTTCATGCATCTTCATATGCTCTTCCTAGTTCTAGTAAACTTTCATGTTAGCGGGTGTTTTTTGCGAAGGTATTCTTTTATTCAATTTTTTTATTTTGTATTCTTAAGTCAAGTTTTTTTTCTTTTTTTTTTT
>MFNH01000060.1:10561-11145 GCA_001781995.1 Candidatus Levybacteria bacterium RBG_16_35_11
TTCAAGTTAGAAAAAAAATCAATAAAACATACACATTAAACATGCAATAAAAGGGAACATCACAATATTTTTAAATTAAATAAGGGCTTTCCAGCCCAATCACCTTCATTGGTGATAGTGACGATGTCTTCAGTGTGTTTGATCATAATATTACCTATATAACTAGTAAATACTTGAAGAGCAGCAGTCGGTCGATAAGGAGTTGCTGACTAGTTCCCAGCAGGAGTCTTTTTCAAGGGCTTCTTGATCTTTTTGCTCCTCTTAGCGACTTTCTCATCGCATAGCTCCTAACATTCCGCATAGTATATCTCCTCTTCGGAGTCTTTAGCGATCATGGAGTCCTCCATGTCGTAGTCCTCGTTGAGGGAGTGATTCCTCGAGGACCCTCTCTCGCCAGTGTGGCAAGAGTCACCCTCTTCTTCTGACTCAGAAGGGAGTTAATGGGACAGGGACTTTTTTTACGGGACAGGGACTTTAGACATTGAAATGATGATATATATATATATAAAAATGTTTTTTTTGTGAAAAATTACCTGAATTTATTATTATTAACGAAGTTGCTTATATACCCCAAATTATATGCT
>MFNH01000061.1 GCA_001781995.1 Candidatus Levybacteria bacterium RBG_16_35_11
GTGACCACCGCTGCATGTCAATTCCGTTCGTAATACCTTTAAAACACACTGCCTCACCATTGGGGCCCTTAAATAACCTACTTGCGATTTCTGCATGCATTTTACTTACCGCATTTTTTCCTCCCGAAAGGTCAATTGCTAAATCAGTAGGATCTAAAGAAGTACCTGTTTCATTTGTTCTGGTTAGTCTCCTAACAGTGTTCTTGGCATAATCTGTTTCTAGATTTTGGATTAGGTAGCTTTCAATAAGATCCGTTGGAAAAGCTCCTGAAGCAGCAGGAACTAGAGTATGATTTGTAAATAGAGCATCATGCTTTACCTCTTCAACTGCGCTTTCGGGAGAAGTTCCTTTTTTGCATAACTTATCTAAATGAGATGCTGCAGAAAATGCAATTACCGCCTCATTTAGGTGTATGAAAGCAGGTTCATATCCAAGCATTTCTAATGCCTGCATTCCTCCAATAGAAAGCACAGTTTCTTGCCATAACCTGTGCATTGAGCTAGTGTCCCCGCCGTAAACTTCCCCTAGACCAGGTTCGTAAAGTTCAATAACTGTTGCATTCTTACCAAAACTCCTATTAAAAACATCAATGGGAACCATCTCGCCGTCTTTAGCCCTAATATATACCTTGCCTACCCACTCGGCTTCGGCGTCATGAGGAATATCGCTAAAATCTTCAACCTGACGAAAATTATCAAGTCTCTGATCACATCTACTAGAATAACGAAGAGTTATGCCTACTATGGGCACCTCTGCATTATTGGCTAAGCTAATAGTATCTCCCGCTAAAAAACCCTTTCCACCAACACACTGTAATCTGGGAAGTCCGATTTCCTCTGAAATATAAACCCAAGGGTGGCGAGGGGTAATTTTTTCTTTAAGATCGGGTCTGCCTATTTTTTCCAAAAAGCTGACACCTTCTTGCAGTTCCCTTTCTTGATCAACGCCTCTTCCACCAGCTAAGACTTCTGCCATAAATAAATTCTTCTACTATCTAATGATTTATTTAGTCCTATAATAACCGTACAAGACTATATAAAACCATTATATACCCACTTGTCAAGTATTTAATGTTGGGAAGCCTCGGGAGAAGGGGTAATTATCTCTTCTTTTCTGGTTAGGATCTGCTTCCAGTCGCCTACTTTTTTGAATATTAAAATGAATGTTTGGGCTTCCTTAACATCAAAAAGCCAGGTTAAAAAAAGATAAAGGCTTAATCCAGCAAAAGTTGAAACTCCGGTTAAAAGCAAAAGCCCGACTGTTCTAGTTGTGTCAATAACCAACTGATCCAAAAGCTTTATCGGAATGTATAGCGCAAAACCCATAAACATGGTTCCAAGAATTATTTTAAATAGCGAAAAAAATAGATTTCTTTTAGGGAAGCCATTAACCTTGCGATCTAAAAGCAAAAATAAAACTATAACCTCAAAAATACTTGACACAGAGTATCCAATGGCGATGCTTTCAACCCCTAAATGGTACTTAAAGATAAACAAAGCTCCAAGCCCTAACATAAAAAAAGTGGTTATTGTTCCCACGGTAAGAGGCGTTTTGGTATCATGCAGCGCATAAAACCCTCTGGAAACAAGATAAACCAAAGCCTGAGCAAAAATAGAAACGCTAAAAAAGGCAAGAGTTCTTCCGGTTAGAACAGTCGCTTGCCAATCGAATTGCCCAGCACCAAAAAGTAGTCGAACAACCGGGATTCTTAAAACCAATAAAAGAACCGACACAGGCAAAACTAAATACATCATCTGATTAAAACTGGTTATAAAAGTAGCTTTAAAATCATCAAGTTTATTTTTTTCGCGAGAAAGCACCGGAAATGCTGCTTGAGCAATTGCTTGTCCAAACAAAACAACGGGGGCAAAATATAAAGTTTGAGCATAATCAAAAATTACGTAATTTCTGCCGGGATTTGGAAGAAAGGAAACCAAAGTAACGGTAAGAACAGCTCCTAATTGAAAAACGCCAATTGAAATGCTTCTTGGCCACATTAACTTCAATACCTGCAAAACCCCACTTTTTTTAATAGATAGTGAAGGACGAAAAATAAAGCCTACTTTTCTTACCATTGGTATTTGAACCAATACAAAAAGTAAGGCTCCCAAAATTACCCCATAAGCGGCAGAAAAAATTCCAACATATGGCGATAAAAAATAAATGCAAATAATAATTCCAAGATTATATGAGGCAGCAGCAATTCCGGGAACGAAAAAATGACTAAAAGATTGCAAAACTGCAGAAAAAAAGGTCGCAACTATAAAGAACAATTCTCCTAAAATAATTATTCTCATCAGGGAGGCCATTAGGCTGATTTGATCGAGGGAAAACCCCGGAGCCATAAGTTTTGAGAAGAACGGGGCAAAAATAAATAAAAGTAAAGATACAAAAGAAAAAATTATTAACCCCATAAGCAGAAGTGAAGAACCCATTCTGCAGGCATCTTCCTTTTTATCTTTTCCCAAATACTCGGAAAAAACCGGGATAAACGCAGAGGATAATGCCCCTGCAATTATTAATTGGAATAGAAAATCAGGAAGCCTTGAGGAAGCAAGGTAAACGCCCAAGATATTTGATGCACCAAAAATAGCAACTAAAAGTCTTTGCCTTATAAGACCCAATAATTGCGCAATAACAACAGTTCCCATTATCACAAATGCCGCGGATAAAATATTTGTTTGTCTTTTTAATAAAATCGCAAGGCCTTTTTCTAAAAATTTTTTAGGCATATTGTTTTTTACAGTATAGCATGCTAAAATCCGATCATGCCAGTCACAAAATCAGCAAAGAAAAAATTAAAACAAGATAAAAAAAGGGAGCTACGAAATAAGGAATTAAAAAAACTACTTAAAAACAGCATTAAAGCGGCGAAAAAAAAGTTAACTGAGGAGAATTTACGAAAAGCTTTTAAGGCAATCGATAAAGCAGCAAAAGCAAATATTATTCATGCAAATAAAGCGGCACGAATAAAATCCAATTTGTCAAAAAGGATGCCAAAAAAACAAATCAAAGAAGTGGTAAGTAAAAAGAAAACTCACCCTAAAAAAACTGCTAAAAAAAGCCTCATAATTCTTTGACAAAAAATAAAAAAACCCCTAGACTAAATTTATGCCCAAGAAGGCTGGAATTAATCTTTTAAGCAGTAAACATTCTTCATTTCTTGAAAGATTTATAAATTGGACTTTAACCATTGGTAGAGTTGTTGTAATTCTTACAGAATTGGTTGCTCTTTCTGCCTTTTTGTACAGATTTTCTCTTGATCAACAGTTAATTGACCTTCATTCAAAAATAAAACAGGAGCAGGCTATCGTAGCTTATTTAAAAGATAGTGAAGCAACATATAGAAATTTACAAGATAGGCTCTCGGTTGCTGATAATTTCTCACAAATAGGGGAAAGTAGAGTAAAAATTTTTAAAGATATTATTGCCTTTGCCCCCTCTGGAATTATTTTTGATGAGCTTAATTTAACCAATGATCGGCTTAGAATTAATGCTTCCGTTTATTCTATTTCTTCTTTATCATCTTTTGTTAATTCAATTAAAAAATACGATCAGATAGATAAGGTTTTAATAGATAAAATACAAAATAAAGCATCAGTTGGAATATTGACTGTAACAATTAACGCAACTTTAAAAAATACTCTTAAGAACAAAGCCTATGCGACTCAAAGCAGATAAAATCTTAAAGGAACTGGCGAAAAATAAGTACTTACAATTGTTCCCTGATTTTAGGGAAGAAAAAACGCAAAAAATAACTTATATTTCGCTAACGCTGATAGCTTTGTCATTTTTTGGATTTTTTGCTATAAATCCTACTCTTTCTACTATTTCAAAATTAAACAAAGAATTAAAGGATAATAAATTTGTCGATTCGGAGCTGCAAAAGAAAATCAACAATCTTTCTTCACTTCAAGAAAAATACAACAGTCTACAATCCGACCTTCCCAGTATTTATTCTGCGGTTCCGACAAATCCCAATGTTGCTTTGCTTGGTGCTCAGATTCAATCATTGGCAAAGGACTCCGGAATTAAATTAAATAATTTTCAAGTTTTTTCGGTTGATTCCGATTCCGGAAGAAAGAAATATTCTGCCTTTAATTTTTCTTTAAATGCTAATGGTAACTTTAATGAAATTTCGAAATTTATTGATTCCTTAAATTCCACAAGAAGAATCACCGTGCAAAATATAATCTCTGTAACAAGACAAACCGGAAAAGAGAATACACTTTTATTAACAATTAAAGGGGAAGCTTATTTTAAAAAACTTTAAATAATTATTTTAAAAAATTATGAAACATAGAGAAATTTATATATTGTTAATTTCATCGTTTGTCCTTGTTGTTTTTTGGATCGCTTTCTCTATTTACCATAATTCGGTTACATCGACTATAACCCCTATGCAAAATGTTCAAATTATTCCTATAGAACCGACTTTTAATTCACAGGCAATTAGTAATATAAAAACAAGACCAGAGGCTACTCCACTTTATCAACTCGAAAACATAGGCGAAGAGAGCGTTTCGCCAACTCCTTCTGCAACACCGGGAGGAATTTTAGAACAATGAAAAATACAATTTGGGAAAAAAGAATTCCTACCCTTTTAGGAATATTTTTCATATTAATCGGGATTGGTCTAACCTCATTACTTGTTAGACAAGGAATAATTTTTATTGGAAAGGCTGCTCCCGCTCTTTCGCCCAAGCAGGTATCGGTAACCAATGTCACCGATTCTTCTCTTACAGTTTCCTACCTTACAGATGAAAATACAGTTGGATCAGTAAATTACGGGAAAGATCAAAAATTTGGGCAAATTGCCAGAGATGATAGAGATCAAGAGAATAATAGCCTAACTCCAAGAAAAATTCACAATATTACGTTAAGAAATCTGTCTCCAATGACTAAGTATTATTTTTCCATTACAAATGGAGAGGAGAATTATTTAAACGGGGAACTTCCTTATAATGCCCAAACTGGACAAGTTATTTCCGAAGTTCCGCCCGAGCAGGTTCCAATTTCTGGAAAAGCAATCACCGCAAAAGGCACAGCTCCGAAAGAGGCTTTAATTTTTGCGTCCCTGGATGGATCACAAAAGATTTCAACCCTTTTAAAAGGAGATGGATCTTATATTATTCCCTTAAACTCTTTAAGAACTGCCGATTTTTCAACGTATTTCGATTTTTCAAAACCAACAATAACGATGGAGATTATTGGAGATGACTTTACCAAATCAGTTGTAATTACCTCTATCGGCCAAAACCCTATTCCAACAGTTACATTGTCAAAAGATTATGATTTTAGTCTGGGAAGCGAACCTATTGCAACAGATTCTGGCGAAATGCAAGCGCTATCCAATCTTTCCACAACGCAAGCAGAAGAAGAAAATAAGGTTACAATAGAAACGCCGGTTGAGAATGCTAATTTCACCGATAGTCGTCCCATTTTTAGTGGAACTTCAACTCCCAATGAGAAAGTTACAATAACTATTAATTCCGATGAGCCAATAGAGGTAACGGTGACTGCAGATAGCGCGGGGAACTGGACATATAGACCGGATCAAGAACTTCCTCCGGGACAGCATACAATTACGATTTCTTCAAAAGATTCTACAGGCGCAACAAGATTTATTACTAGAAGTTTTATAGTTTATGCGTCTGGCACCCAAATAGCCGATGCGACTCCACCTCCCCCATCAATTTCGCCTTCCCCACCTGAAGTTTCACCATCTCCAACATTAGCACCATCTCCAACTCCAACTGTTTTTCCAACCGCAACATTAGCACCGTCTCCAACTCCAACCAATGCTCCAACGCCCAGTCTTTCATTAAGCCCAACTCCCATCGGATCACCTACACCAACACTAGCTCCTCCTGGTAGCTCATCTGTTACCGGTTTTGGTATACTGGGGATGACAATTGCCCTTTTTGGGGTTCTTTTATTTCTTCTGTCCCGCGGGAGAGTAGCTTTATGAGAATCGCAATAGTAGGAGCAGGATTTACTGGCCTCTCCGCAGCTTACAAACTTACAAAATTAGGATATAAGGTTTTTGTCTTTGAGAAAGAAGAATTTCCCGGAGGCTTGGCAGGCGGTTATAAAGAACCGAATTGGAATTGGACGTTGGAAAAACATTACCACCATTTTTTTACAAATGATAATTTTGCCATAAATTTAGCAAAAGAAATAAACCAAAAAATTCTAATTCTTCGACCTAAAACAT
>MFNH01000062.1:0-3557 GCA_001781995.1 Candidatus Levybacteria bacterium RBG_16_35_11
TAAATCGAAATTTTTTCGTCCTTGAAATGATTCTCTCCCTTTCTTCTGGAGAGATGCGGGTTTTTGATGCATACTCCCTTTTTGTAAGTCCATTGAACTTCAAAACGCCTGGATACTGCTCTGCTATCCTTACCCTGATTTCCTTGGCGAGTTTGCATTTTACCTCACGGTCTGCTGGGTCAGTAAACAAGTTGGGATACTGCGGATGCAGCGGACAATTATTAACGGAACACTTCAGAAACCGAGGACATTCGTTATATGGCTCTTTTTTCAACCTTTTTCACCCCAACCCTATAAAATATTAATATCCTTAAGACTTATAAATCTTTGCATCAAAATAAATATTTAAAACTCTCTGTTTTTGTATTAGAGTTCTAATAATTGTTAAAATCATTGATGTTATAATATTTTTGTTTATTATTGCAAATTATACCATTATGAATTTCTATTTACTGAATTAATAACACCATATTCTCTTATTTTTGATGCATATATTTATGTTATAAACAATCATAAAATTTTAATATGGAATCAAAATCTAATATCTGCCCTTCCTGCGGGTTCATTAAAGAATACCCTGAAAAAACGTTATGTTATTTTTGTTATTGGCGCGGCAACTTTGGAACAATGAAGATGCTCACCCTCGATATTCTTGATAAATCGGCAATTAGACTAACCAGAGATGAAATATTTGACGAACTCAATAGAATGCCTTACATTGGAAAGGTAGTCAAAGCAGAGAGCTTAAAGGAAAATTTAAAACGCTATAAGCAATTGGGATTGATTACAGGTAGAAAAAGAAGAGTGGTAAAGCATTATCGAGGTCGCCAAAAATTAGAATTAAAATTGACTATGAAAGGAAAAAAAGCTCTCAAGAGATACTGGAAAAACTGGAGCATGGGCTTGCTGGTTCCAATAAAATTCAAGGGCAAAACCAAGAAAATGACACAAGATTTTAAAGCAAGAGCATCTGGAATTCGTGGAAAAATAGGTAAAGTGTATAATATAATTGAATTCATCCTCCCAGAAAGAAGAAAACTCTGATGTTTTTAATTTCAAAAGGCAAAGTGTTTCCATGAACGAAGAGCCTACGACGACATCTGCGATGTCATATGGAGCAAAGCGAAGGTGGACGATATATTCTAATGGAAAAATATGTGATTCTCAAATTTACTAATTTTCCAAATAACTAAAAATAGCCTACGGTAAGAAGGATTTTCTGTTTTGTATGTAATTTGTCGGGGTAAAGTTTGATATTGGACAAGAAATTTGTGAATCGAAATGACTATCAAATATGATGCCCATATTATAATCAAATAATGGTGCAATATAAGTTAGATTCTTGGAATGAGGAAAGTGCTACGCAGAGACAAATTGATTACATACAAATATTATCAAATTATCCTGATACAAAGGACAAAGACGAAGAAGATATAAGATTCTTTCTTTCACAGCGGAAGAAGGGAAGAATTGAGGAACTCACTAAAACAGAGGCAAGCGAACTGATAGTAACTCTGTTGGAAAGACCTGTAAAATATGTATTTTTATGCGGGAAAGAGAAGTTCCTCAATAAAAAAGACTACAACCGCTATGATATACTTGGAGAACTGGAAGCCTGCCTTCACGAATGCCAGACAGATGTGAATGCTTGCCCTAAGTGGTTTGAAGAATGAAATGCAAAATTGAACTAATTAAGAAGTATGGATTATAAATTTGATGCAACTTTGGTTAGATATAAGTTTTGCATATAATTTGAAATACCTATAATGTTTTAAACGATTTATTTTAATCAATAATGGCAATGCATATTTTTATTTTACATACAAATAATAAAGTTTAAATAGTATCAGTGTAATATAGATAATATAGAAGACTGAGGGGTTTGGATGAAAAGGACATTACGAGCAATAAAACAGGGTTCTTCAACAGTTTTAGCCATGACTGAGTTTTTAGAATTGGGGAAGGAATACCTTGTAAAAGAAGTTTCTGATGGAAAAAAGAATTATATTGTAATAACTGAGGCGATTGAAACAATTGTTCCATCGAGCATTCTGGGTGCTGTTTAGAGATGACGTGGTGAGGTGAAATAATTATGGAATCGGAGAATGTTAAAGAAACAACTCTAAAAGTGGAACAAATAGAACAATTGGAACTATCAATAGAACCATTGATAGGAATACAGAAGACTCCTTCCAACGAATTTATTGTTGGCGTTTATATCAAGATAAAGGATTGTGCCTTTACTGATGACTCTATCGTTATTCTCGAATGGAACAATCTTGAAAAAATACCGCTAACTCATACTTTAATGAATAAGGTTAGGGAACGGGTGGAATTGATAATAAAGGAGAAGTCATTCTCTGATGAAATAAAGCAAGCTGAAGAGATAGTCAAAGGTAAAATCGCAAAGACCTATACTTGGGATGCTCCGAAGGTCAAGGAAGTATTAGATGCAAAAATTAAGGATTGGAAGGTCAAACTTGGAATATTGAAGCCTGATGAGATTAAGTCAGAACCTAAGCAACCAGAACTACCAGAATCTAATACACTTTTAAACACGGCTTCTTCTCAACAAGTTACAAAAAATAGCAGTGGTGGCAGTGGTGGAAAGAGTAGAAATACCACAATAACCAAAAGCGGTTTCGAACTAAGTGCCGATGGGTTAAGTTATTTTGCTGATAAGATAATGGACGATATGAAAATAAAGGTTATTCGTGGCTCAAAGCTGAAAACTATTGAGGTGTATATTTGGAAGGAGGGTTATTATCATATAGGGGCTGACCAGGATGTAAATCATTTGGTCAAGAATGAACTTCAAGAACTCTATGATATTAAGTGGTTCACTATTGTTTATAACCATATTGTTTCAAAGGGTTCAATTGAAACATGGCAATTTAAACAACCAAAAAGAACAATAAATATAGCGAACGGAATACTCGAATATAAGAATAACAAAGTTGTTTTTAAACCAAGAGAACATCCTTTAGATTTCCATGAAATGAATTTCACCTATAAACTCCCTGTGGCATATAAACCAAGTGCAACATGCCCCAGAATATCAAAAATTGTAGAGCAAATATTAGTCGATAAAAAAATTAATGAAGCACATGATATAAATAACCTAACATGGATTCAGAAATTATCAGTCGAAGAACTTTCAGACCCAGAAAAACAGGACGAAATACAAGAAACATTAGAGGCATTTCGTCAATCTGTATTGAACGCAGATAGTCGTATGTCAAAGGTTTATATATTCTATGAATTTCTTGGATTATGCTTAATGTCAGAATACGAAATCATGAAATCACTTGCTTTACTTGGTAGAAATCACGTAGGTAAGGGAACTTTAGTAAATATTGTTAAAAAGTTCATTGGTGATAAACACATATCAGCAGTTTCACTACAAAACTTATCGGATTCAACCTATGCTCCTGCTGAATTGGAAAATTGTTTTGTAAATATAGTCGAAGAAATGGATTCCATGAGTCTCAAAAATTGCGGTAAATTTAAAGCGGCAACTTCGGGTTCCATTTTTCGTGCAGAACAGAAATACGCCG
>MFNH01000062.1:3563-12594 GCA_001781995.1 Candidatus Levybacteria bacterium RBG_16_35_11
ACCCTTTCCAGAATAATAGTAAGTTCCTCTTAGTGGGTAACGAATGCCCTCGGATTCCTGCAAAAAAATTTCAAACCACTATAGATAGGATAGTTGCAATTGAACTGGTTAATAATTTTGATGCAAATGATAAAACTACCGACCCAAAAATGCAACATCAGGATTATTCAGAAGAGGAGTTGAGTGGTCTTTTAAACTTGGCAATTCAAGGGCTTGAAAGATTGCTAATAAATAATAAATTCACGGGGTATGACGAAACTGAAACGCCTACGTTGTGGAATAAATACAGTTGTGATGTTATTTCTTCTGAAATTGGACGTTTTATGGCACAACATTGTAATTTAACAGGTAATGAAGACGATAAAATAAGCAGGGAAGAATTATATAATGTTTATAAGAATATCTTCAAAGGTAAGGATAATCAATCTGCCTTCTCAAAAACAGTGGCAGCATATAAAGAAGATATTGTTGATAACTATGGCAAGGTTAAAGGCGAAAATACCATTAAAACATGTTGGCATAAAAAGGTAAGACATTGGACAGGTATAACCTTTAACGAAAGCATTAAATATTTAATACCAAATGCTTCCACAATAGTAGAACCTGTAGAACATGAGGAGGATTTTTATCTATCTACTAAATATTGAACACACATTGTTTTGATGTGTGTCATTATAAATATTATTTACCATTATCGAAAAAGCGTTAATTTTTACTCAACACACATACTCTACAAATTCTTTTTATACTATAATATACCCATTTATCTTATATTTAATAATAATTTATTAAAAGTAAGTGTGTATGTGTGTATTATGGAAGTATAGGCTTAAAACAATTTGTTTATATGGTGTTTTTTAATGTGTTTAAGTGTGTCGGAATAACTATTGAAAAGACCCTGTGATGGATTATAGGGGAAGAACAACGGATAGATATGTTAGTATCGGAACAAAGCGCAGTTAGGCAGTTAGAAAATGGACAGGGATAAGAATGACCGCATTTACTTGCTACAAGTCCAACATAGACTTTGTGGTAAGTAAAGCTCTATAACAAATTTGCGGGCAAAATGATAGTATCATACCAAGAACTATCAAATAAGCCACAGGATTCTAACCTGGATGTTTGGAAGGGTGAAATCTTCTTATCGCAGTCAGTTAGAGTCCAGATAAGTCCTTACCATGTCCATACATGGTCTATACCCCAACATTTGTCTTGAGCCAGTTTTAACCAGTTTCGCTCGACATTAAACTCACCCTCTTTTAGCGGTATAATATCTGATGCTCATATTTATATGGGTTAATGAATTGAAGTGACTGGGAGAAGGTAGCATGATAAACGATATTATCGTTTCAAAAAGGTTCAAAATAGTAAGAAAGATATTTAAGAAGGTTGAGCCTTAAATACATTGGCAAGTTCTGCATTACAGGACTTCGTGCCTGTTTGGAACTATACCAAGATGAAGTCCTTTACATTGAGGTCAAGCAAGATAAGACTTCTTAGTTGTCCCATTTACTATTTTTGTCCCATAGTTGTCCCATAAAGAATCGCTAATGGTATAATGTATATTATAGAAATAGGACAAATAGGACAATAATTATACCACCCCAAGCAAAAATTCAAAAAGGTAAGTTCCATTTCCTTCCATTTCCATTTTCTTAAAGTTCTATCTTCTATTCCAGTAAAAATGTGTCCCATTAGTCCATTTGTCCCAAAATGCATTACCGTTCTCGATTTTTTATGGGACACCTATGGGACAAAAAGTAAAGTGATAAGGATATAGACTTGCTCATGAAACGTTTGAAACCCCTATGACTGTTCAGATATGTCAGGTGTCAATTGAGTTATGTTTTCAATTATGGGCTCAGTCTGGGGAACCGCCTTTGCTGCTATCAACATGCCAGCGAACATCACACCGTTTGGTTTGACTTTACTCTTTTCTTCCTTCAGGAGATAAACTGGTGCTTTGTCCTTCTTAGAAAGTCTCAAAAGTACGTCTCCTTTTAGCACCATAGCTGGTGACACAATCATTTCACTAATTACCTGTGAAATATCTACATCAGGAACTATTAGACTTCCCTCTTTGATTGGGATTTCTATAGTTTGAGTGCCATTAGCAGGTGAAAGTTTATCATTAAATGTCACAATCAAAGCTGGTGGATTTATTTTGAAGTCAATGGGATAAGTCTTAAAATCAAGCCTTATTCCTGTTTGAACAATCCTCTTGAGTACGCTTGCGTTGATAATTCCACCATATTTGAGAGCCGCAATTTCCTCTTTTAATATTGGAACGTAGTAATCATCCAACTTGATTTGGTTTTCGCTTTGATTCTTTAAATAGTCAATGCGTGGCTTATGGGTATTAATTTGTGATATCGCTTCAAGGTGTTGAGTGAAACCATCTTTCTTCCCAACGTGCTTAATTTCATAACTTCTCTTTGTTTGACATGCAGAAAACACTAATAACTTTGCTTTTTTATTCTGTTTTAGATACTCAAGAAGTTTTGCTGGTGAAAATGCAATTTCACCATCTCCCCAACATTTTTCAAAGTAATCGTATGTTGCATGCCCGAAATTCACAAGGAAACTTCCACGAGTGGCTTTATTTGACCACCAAAGTTCTTTCTTCTCACCATCGAAATGCAAAACGATTTTTCCAAATTCACACACGTCTTTTGCCAAAGGGAGAGCAATAAGATTTATCAGGTTAATAATTAAATCTGGAGGCGCACTAAAGCCCATTGTTCCTGGTTCTGGTTCATTTACTTTCTCCCCATTTACTTTCTCTCCAATAATAGCAGGATTTTGTGGAGGAGCTGTTACTTTAACTTTTTTAGTTGGAATAGAAGTTTTCTTCTGGGACTTAACATCCTTTTCAACCGCAGCCGTACCAAACTTATCAGTCAGAGGGGACTCCTCACCCATTATCGATTTGACTATATTAGTATCAATTGATATAGCCCGCCTCCTTTCTCCGCCTATGCGGGGTCTATCATTGTCCATAGGTTGGATAATTTTATAGGCTTCCCATTCCGTTCTAATCCTTTTATAGTTATATCCACCTTTTTTAAGTTCTTTGGATATAGTGTTTATATGAATATCTATATATTGCCCATCCCTATAATTTCCATATACCTTCTTTGGAGCAAAACCCCCAGGAGTTTCCTTATTTATGGTAAAGGACTTATTGTTCTCATTTATCCAATCATAAATATATTGAATTGCTTGAATATATTGGGGCTTAGCGACGGTTTCGTTTATTACCTGCTTCATCACATCAATTATCACCTCTTCAGGTTTATGAGTGGGTTCGCCCAATTCAGCCATTATTTTCTCAAATATCCATCCTGCGACTAAAATCACGGCGAAGGAGTTGATGATTCTGTCTGCTATTGAATTTCTTTCTTGTGGCTGCATTGATTGCGATTTAGCAACAGCATCTAAAGTGTCATTCAATAAAACAACTGCCTCGTCATACCTCTCTCGTAGAACAGGCTTACTGTTTAGAATGATTGATATTATATAAGGTGACAGGTGACCATAAGACTGCTCTGCCTTAAAAATATCTTTATTAAAGGTATCAACGGCATTGTTATCTTTCGCACCTAAACCACCATGTATCTCGAAGGCTCTAACTCTTGCACCTGTGGTTGTATTTTCTTCCAACAAAGGGTTCTCAGAGGTAGTGAGAACAGTAGCACTCCAGGTGGCTATAGCCCTCATCCCACCAGCACCCTTACCTCTTAGTTTACCTTTCTCATTCCCTACTAAATAGGCGATTTTTTTCTTAAGCTCTGGGTCAAGCTGTATGTCATCGAAGTTAGCAGGAACATTGTTTAGGAATGATAACATTTCCTCTAATCCTGTTTCAGAAGCATCACCAGTCATGTTAAGCGGGAAAGGTGAGCCTAACATACTCATAGCAACATTGTGGACAGTAGATTTACCAACGCTACTATCATACCATCTATGAATTAGCCTCGACTGCTCCCCTAAAATAGATAATAGGAATGATGAGATTACAGCATAGCAACTAAATCTTGTGCTTTTATAGACCAGAAGAGGTCTCGTTGCCCTAAGCCATTCTCGAATATCGCCCTTTTTGTTAAAGGCATCAATGAAAGAATAATTGGCATTTATCTCCACTCTTTCTGACTTGACCTTTTTATTCTCATCAACATATATTTTATTTCTGCCAATAACGAAGGAATTGTAATTATCCTTCCATCCCATAACATTATAGGCATCTACTACGGGAATAATGTCTTTATTACTCTGTAAGATATGACTAAAATACTCAGCCATAGCACTTCCTTGTTTATCTGTAAAAACAACCCCTGCAGTAGAAAACTCCTTGGTTACTCCTCTTGACAAGAGTTTACTCATTGATATTTTATGATAAAATTCCTTATCACCATCTTTCCATCCAACTAAAACATCGACTTTTGTGGTATCTTTGTTATTATATATATTTACTGGAGATATAGCAACAGGTGAAAGAGTCTCAAAATGAAGACCTTTAACCTTGTCATTTTTTGCAATCTCTACCCCCTTCTTTAAACTTACACGATACTTTTCAGTATCATAGATAATAGGATATACTTTACCATTCTTATCCTTGATAGTTACAGGTAAAGACGATTTATCATAGGAGTCACTTAGTGAAGAATTATCATTTTCCGATTCGTTAATCCCCTCATTATAATCAAATGTATCCTCTGATAACAAAGGCTCGGACAAAATACATGGAAACTCTGTAGCAGCAGGTTTAAATTCAATAGGCTTAACCTTACTTGAAGCATTATTTTTAGGGGAATCAACCGTTTCGTTATTATCCTCATCGGGAATATGTTCTGTTTGAATCTCTGTATCAGGTTTTAATTCAATAGGCTTAACCTTACTTGAAGCATCATTTTTGGTATCAACTGCTTCGTTATTGATGGTATCTTTGTTAATATCATTTGACATTATTTATCACCTTACTCATAAAATCTAACCTGTGAAGTAGAATTTTGTCCCATAGTTGTCCCATAAAAAATCGAGAACGGTAATGCATTTTGGGACAAAGGGACTAATGGGACACATTTTTAAAACATCTCTTCCACTTCATGTTTCTTTTTATTATTCTCTTCATCCAACATTAATAGCTTTCCTGTTGCCGATGTCTTCTTTCTATTTAAAAAATTTATTACATCATCATCTGTAATAGTAATTTTTTCTGGTTTTGTTGTTGCGAGTTTGTCAGCGATTGTTTCAAGTATCTCTTCAATAGTTAGGAATTTTAACTTTCTTTTCTTACCATCTATTTTATGTTCTTCAGTTGGGGGACGACCACCATACCTAATATAAGTTCTTAGAGCGCCCTCTAAAGTTTCCCTACCCCATTTCATTTTGAGGGCTTTTTCTTCAGCTTCCTGTTTTTCCTCACGAAATTGTTTTAATTTCGCATTGTATAAATCTCGCTCTTCGGGGGGTGTATCTAACCATTCATCTTGTGTCCATTCCCTTGGTTCAAAACCTGTTAAATCTAATTTTTCCTTTGCCATAATACAATTCCTTTACTCTTTCGAGCCCATATATATAATTTAAATCTATTTTAAAGTTTATATATCTAATGTTCATTTGCTCCATTCGATTAAAATCAATACGAGTATATAATATTTGTGAACAACATATTTATTCTCCTAAATCCAGTCTCTAATATGCGAAAACTCTTTATGCAGGCAATTTCTGAAGTCTTGAAAAGGCATGGAATTGACCCTTCGGCAGATACATATTACCTTGAACTCCGTATGCCTTCCCATGAAAATTTCACAGTTGGGAAAGTAGGAGAACAGATTCTTGTAAAAATTGGCGATACTGTACTTGCTTTGGATTATAACCAAGGAAATTGGTTTCCCATATCTATCGAGAACAAATTGGGCAAAACCATCTGCAGTTTCATCGAAAATGGCAATCACATGATTATCCCATTCAGGTTCAAAAGGTGCATGCTATTTCAAGGAATGTTGGTAAAGAAAATCAGAGAGCAGAATTATCTGGAGAATGATGAAAAACAAAACACAGTCAAAGGCTTTGAGACGCAAACTTGAATTACAGACCTTAGCCGAAAAAATATTGAAAAAGCACAATTTAGATGCCTCCAAAGACTTTTATTTGAAACTTTCAATGCCACCCTATCAGGATTTAGTGATGGAACGAGAAGGCGATATATTCATTATCGGTCATTATCGAGAAAATAATGGCGACCTGATAAGTGACCCTGTGCTGGTTTTTTCATGCATTCAGGACAAATGGCTTCCTTTAGGAATCGAACAAGTATTGGGAGATACGGTATGTGCCTATTTCGAGAACGAAAAGCGTATCGTTTATCAAGATAGGATTAAGGAATTTCGGGCTTTCCAGAGGACGTTCGCTAAAAATATCAGGGAACAGTGCTGGGAAAAGAATGGATTGAAAGTTCAAAGCGGTCTTGTTTGTGAAGTCATGTTCATTGGAAAAGATGAGCCAACCCCTATGAAAGATATTAGCATGTATGCAAATCCAAATGAAAAGTAATTTAATTATGGGGCAGGAATGGTAAAAATGTTCAATGATAAAATGGAAATTCAGAGCATCGTGGAAAAGCTAATGGCAAAGCATGGAATTAATCCCTCACATGATTTCCATCTGAAGCTCTCCAATAAACCTTACATGGATTTGGTAATGGAAAGGTATGGCAGCACAATTATTGTTGGTCACCATTTCGTGCAAAACGGCGATTTGATGAGTGACCCCATACTTGCAATGGAAGATATAAGCGGTTACTGGTCACCTTTGCGTGTCGAACAATGGAGCAATTATGTGATACGTGATACCATCTGTGCTTATTTTAAGGACGGAAAGCTTACGATATACACAGACCGAATGGATGATTTCATGAGCTTCCAGCGACTGTTTGCCCGTCGAATAAAAAAGCAAGGCTGGCTCAAATTCGGAGTCAAGGAAATCTCTGTGTTGGCTATACCTTCCTGAACAGGAGGATATCAATGATTAGAGAACGAATTATAGAAAAGAAAATGGAAACCTGTGCTTTCTGCCATCAAGAATTTGATATTAATAAACGAGATAAATCAGGCTACCTCGACAATAAGCCGATATGCGCCCGCAAACGCAATTTTCAATTTTAACATAAAAAATACTCTTTTAATTTTTAAGTTCTGTGTGGTCTTTTTTATTCGCTGGAAACAATTTAAAAAGTTATTTATATCCTTAACTTCAAAGTAATTATCTGGTAGTAACTCAAAAAGACTACCTACAAGAGTGGAGAGTGGAAATATATGGCAATAAACTTTTTCAGAGTATATGTAATAGGAATAATTTTGATTTTATTCATTTCAAACGCAAGCGCAACGACTTTTATGGTTTGTCCAAGTGGATGTACTTATTCAAGTATCCAGACGGCTATTGATGCGGCAAGCCCAGGCGATACAATAAATGTACTCAATGGCACATATCATGAGCAAGTCGTTGTTAATAAACAATTGATACTTCAAGGAGAAGACAGAGATACTACGATAATTGATGGGGGCGGAGGTCAAATTGTTGTTGTAGAGGTAAAAGCAAATAATAGTGTTGTAAGTGGTTTTACTATGAGGAATGGATGGTATGGTGTACGAGTTTGGATATATTATCATGAAAATGTGATTACTGATAATATTGCTTCAGATATGGCTGGCGACGGTATGCATTTAGCTACAGGCAGTCACCATAATACCGTCTCAAATAATATCCTGAACTCAAATAACTATAATGGATTATTCGTTGTATATTCCAGTAATTATAATACAATCTCAGGAAATACTGTAAAAGGGAATGTCTATAATGGTCTGCTAATCCAACAGTCTCACTATAATACTCTCAAAGACAATAATATCACATCAAATGGCCAGTACGGAATCAATATGCTTGAAGGTTCTTCAAATAATATAGTCTACTATAACAACATGATAAATAATGTTAATGCTTACGATACTGGTACTAATCAATGGGATAACGGTATCATCGGCAATCATTGGAGCAACTTTGATGAAATTTCAGAAGGCTGTAATGATGTCAATAGTAATGGTATCTGCGATTCAAGTTTATCAATCGGAGCAAGCATAGACCACTATCCATTGGTCAGATGGGATATTATCAATCCCGAAATTTCTATTGTTAATCCGATAGGAGGTCAAACATTCTCGACAGACACAATAACAGTCAATGGAACGGCATCTGATAATATTGGTTTGAATAAAGTTGAGGTGAAAGTAGGGGCAGGAATTTGGGAACTGGCTTCTGGAACAACTTCTTGGAGTAAAATTATAACTCTTTCTCAAGGTTCAAATATAATCTATGCAAGAGCAACTGACGCATCAGGAAATACAAATGAAGCATCAGTCACTGTGAATTATGAAATTCCAGATGTTCCGCCCACTGTTACGTTTATAATAACTGATAGTGAAACAGGCAGTCCTATAAAAGGTGCAAATATTCAATTATCAAGTTCATATAGAGGGAAAACAAATGAAGCAGGTGGAATTACTTTCACATTGTCCTATGAATATTTGGTGAAAAAGGGAGGCTATTTCGACGCTTCTGGCACAATAAATATCGTGAGAGATATTATTGTTGATGTCAAACTGATACCGAGAAGATAAGTACAAAACGAATCAGTACAACATGCAAAGGAAAAGGAAAAAAATGGTTGTGAATAATTAAAACGCTATATGTAGGCTTTATTTCTTTCCTTGCTCGTCAATTAATACATGGGTCGAAATATGACCGAAAAGGATTACATAAAAGAATCACTATGCTATAAAGCCGATTGGTCATTTCCTGTACGTTAAATTTATTACAAATGATACAGAAATAATAAAGGGGATAATTACGACAAAAAAAAATAAAATAATAATTATAATATTAATAATTATTATATCACTCTCAATATTATATTTAATTTTAATAATATCAATAACAATGATACTCCTAAGATAAAAACGAGTATCAATGA
>MFNH01000062.1:12612-12754 GCA_001781995.1 Candidatus Levybacteria bacterium RBG_16_35_11
TATATCAGTGCCAGTTTATCAGGTATTATGGACTCCAGAGGAAAGTAATGATTTTGATACATTTAATATGACTATAAAAATTCGTTATGATGGTATGAAAAAAAATTATGTGATTATAGTTAAAAACGTAACTTTTATAACT
>MFNH01000063.1 GCA_001781995.1 Candidatus Levybacteria bacterium RBG_16_35_11
CCCAGCCTCAATAAAACCCTGAGCCAATAACCCAGTTACAATTTCTCTCTTGCTCTGTCGCTCAGGATCAGGAGATCTCCTTAAGCCTAATTCATTAAGAAACTCTTCTATCGTCCCGGGAAGATCTTCAATAGGAATCAATAGTCCAGCCGTATCGCGCAGGTTCTTTTCTCCTTGCCTAAGTGAATCCAATAAATCATCCTTGCTAACTCCAGTCGAAGAGCAATAACCAGCGTATGCATCTTTTATGCCACGTAGAGCTCTCTTTCTCAGCGCAAATTGGTGCACTTCATCTTCAAAAGATTCCCGTTCCCACTCACTCATCCGGTGATTATACAAAATTTTTACAAAAGGTCAAGTAGGATTTTGCATCAGGGGATTTTCTACCATTTGCATGATCCCGAATTTGTTACCCTCAGTATCATTGCAATGATACATTGAGCCTACATTTGGAACGTCCATTTTGTCCGTAACTAGCTTTCCACCAGCTTCCAAAACCTTTTTTGCACAAGTTTGGACATTTTCCACATCCATCGTGCAAATATATCCAGAATCTCCTTCGGAAGAAACGGGTTTTTCTCTTTTCATGAGTCCGCCGTCAATCCCCGGCTCTTCTTTTGAGCCTGTGTTTATGAGCCAATACTCCTGTTCCCCTCCTCCCCACTTTTCAATTTTCCAGCCAAAAACTTTTTCGTAAAATGCTTTTGCCCTAGAAGTATCGTCTGTTGGTATTTCAAAGTGAACTGGTCTATTCATTTGTCACCTCCTTTGTCCGCCGAAGCTTTATGTGAAGGCGGATCTTTCTAAGTATTCTTTTAAAGGATTGAAATAATAGTCATCCCAACCTTGATTTATGCTTTCGAAGTCATTGTCCGGAATATCATCGTGAATTAATTCAACTTCTGACTTGCCGTCCTTGTTGTTTATAAGTAATGTAACTATTGAGGGCTTATCCCAATTACCAGAATACCATTCTTGAACAATTTTTTTATTCTTAATCATTTCTTTATTTTTGCCAAAAATATCTCCATCCCAAAGTTTAAAATTAGTTCCTTCTCTTTCATCCATAACCGCCGGGGATCCTGTCCACTTTTCTATTTCTTTTGGAATAGTTAACCCTTTCCAGATTTTAAAAGGTGAAGTATTTATAAGATATGATTTCTTTAAGCTTTTCACAAATTAACTATCTGATTACTAAATAATGAACTGTTATTAATTAATGTAAGAAAAAGGTTAGACAATTTCCTCAACAACTGGAAGGAGTTTGCCTTCTGCTTCTTTTTCCATCTGATCAAGCCTTGTGTAGTAATCGCCGAATTCATTTAAATGAGCAAGGGCAATTTTCCCAGTCATTAGCGGATCATCATTTGTGACATTTGTGTTTGGATCAACTGTTCCATGCTCAAGCTCTACATCCATTCCCATTCTAAATTGCTCAACATCCCATTTTGTCCAGTCAACCCTAAGCTTTTCCCCTATTTCTTTTGCTTCTTCAGCTGTAAAATGCTGCTTTGCCATAAACCTCCTTTCAGTTAAAAGTCTTTAAGATTACTTGATGCTTAAAAGCTCAACGTCAAAGATTAAATTTGAATTTGGCGGAATTACTCCGTTTCCGGCTCCTTTTTCACCGTAAGCAAGGGCAGATGGGATAAAAATTCTTCTTTTTCCTCCTTCTTTCATTCCAATTATTCCTATATCCCATCCTGGTATAACCTGACCCACTCCAATTTGGACAATAAAAGGTTTATTGCGATCGTAAGAACTGTCGAATTTTTGCCCACTTTCCAAATAACCAACATAATTAACTGCAATGGTATCCTCGCTTTTCACCTCTTTTCCGGTTCCAACTGTAAAATCTTGGATTTTTACCCCTCCTTCAAGTTCTAAAACTCCCGATTGCGTAGAGCTTTGGTTCACAGTGGGGTTTACCGGGTTTTGCGGGGCTTGAGAAACAGAAGGGCTAATTCCAAACGACAACGTAGGAGTTACATTTAATTTATCGCGTGGAGATGACGATTTTTTCGTTGAATCTTGCCATGCTAAGATAATAAGAAGAACAATTACAATTGCTAAAATCAAATATAGAAATCTCTTTTCCATTGATCGTTATTATACAATAAATTTGCAAATGTAGGATAATCTTTTTGTTGACTAACCAGTATATAATATAGCCAAGGATGAAAAAGATTTTTCTTATTCCTCTTTTTTTAATTTTGGTTTTTTGTTTTAGTGCCCCTGTCTTTGCCGCAAATTTCTCACAAAAAAACGTTACCTTACCCAAAGATGAGATAGTTAATGGCGATTTTTTTGCTGGCGCTGGCAATGTTAGTGTTCATGGCACAGTTGAAGGAGATGTTTATGTTGCAGGAGGAAATGTTCTTGTTGATGGGACAATTAATGGAGACTTACTCGCTGCTGGAGGAACAATAATTATAAAGGGAAACATTGCTCACAACGTTAGAGCCGTAGGGGGAAATGTTGTTATTGATAATGCAAAAATTGGTGGAAATGTAACCTTGGGCTCTGGCAATGTAACTTTGGCAGATACAAGTGAAGTTTTGGGTAGTCTTGTTGCCGGAGCAGGACAAGTTCAACTCCTAGGCCCAATTGGTAAGGAAATAAACGTTGCGGCAGGTAAGATTGTTGTGTCCAATAGTGTAAATGGAAATGCAAGAGTTGCAACCGGCAATTTGTCTCTTTCTAAATCGGCAAAAATAGAAGGCGATTTAACATATTGGAGTAATCAAAAATTAAATCTTTCAGAAGGCGCAACAGTTTCCGGAGAAATTCTGCAAAAAGCCCTTCCAAAATACGATATACAAGAATTTCAAAAAGGAACTGCTGTGGCTTTTTCCGGTTTTAAAATATTTTTTGGAATTGTTGGTTTTATTGCCGCATATATAATCGGGCTTTTGCTTATTTATCTTCTTCCCGTTTTCACAAAAAGCGTCTCCAATGTTTTAAAAAAGAGATTTTGGCTTAGTTTTGGTATTGGAGTTTTGGGAGCAATCTTAACTCCAATTATTTTTGTAGTACTTTTAATTAGTCTTATTGGAATCCCAATTGCATTTATTTTTGTTTTTATAATGATCTTGCTTTTCTACTTTAGCAAGATTTATGTTTCTTACGTTTTGGGAGAGAAAATTTTCTCCGAAAATCAAAAAGTATCAAAGGCATTAATCTTATTTGTAGGACTTTTAGCTTTCAGTATAATTGCCTTAATCCCCTTTATTGGAGCAATATTTAAAACAGTTGCGGTTTTGTTTGGTTTTGGAGCCTTACTTATTTCTGAAAGAGATTACCTGCTTCTTCTTCGCTCCAAAAAATTAGTCTAAGTGGGTTTTGAATTTGTGCTACAATTTTATTAATGACTTCCTCTTTAAGCAAGGAAAAATTAGCTGATCTTTTGAAAAAAGCAAACCAATTAAGAGTGTTTGTAATTGAAATGCTTAGTGAGGCGAGATCCGGGCATACTGCCGGATCTTTAGGGATGGCGGATATTTTTACCGCTTTTTATTTCCACATTTTAAAACATGATCCTAAAAATCCAACTTTTGAAGATAGAGACAGGCTGGTTTTGTCTAATGGCCATATTTGTCCTGTGCAATATGCGGCAATGGCCCTATCGGGATACTTCCCCGTTGATGAATTAAAGACATTGCGAAAAATTGGGTCAAGATTGCAAGGACATCCCCATCGCACCTCACCTCCCGGAATTGAAACCACATCCGGACCCTTAGGCGAAGGTTTGTCTCAGGCAATTGGAATGGCGCTTGCCAAAAAACTAGATAGTAAGGATTTTCATATTTATTGCTTAACCTCGGATGGCGAGCATGATGAAGGAAACCACTGGGAGGCTGTTATGTTTGCGGGGAAAAATAAGTTATCAAGTATAACTCAAGTCGTCGACAGAAATAATATTCAGATATGTGGTAAAACCGAAGATGTAATGCCGCTTGAACCCCTTTCGGAAAAGTATAAAGCATTTAACTGGGCTGTTTTTGAAATTGACGGAAATAACATTAAGGAATTTATAGAAGCTGTAGGAAAAGCAAGAGAAATTCTAGAGAAACCGGTTGTAATAATCGCAAAAACCATTCCGGGAAAAGGTGTTTCTTTTATGGAAAACGATTATTTATGGCATGGAAAAGCGCCGACAAAAGAAGAAGCGGAACGAGCTCTAAAAGAATTGAATAGTTATATGGCTGAATAGTTAGATAGCTATGCAACAATCATCTATTTAGCTATTGAATTTAATAAAATGTTAAATTCCGATTTGAAATTAAACGAAAACTTATTTAGCGCTAATGTTGAACAAAAAGCAACCCGTGAGGGTTTTGGAGAGGGTTTATCTGAACTAGGAGAAAGAAATCAAAATGTTGTTGTCTTATCTGCCGACCTTTCCGAATCTACAAAAGCAGAGGATTTTGCCAAAAAATATCCCAATCGCTATTTTGAATGCGGAGTTGCAGAGCAAAATATGGTAGCAATTGCAGCCGGACTTGGAGTATCGGGAAAAATTCCTTTTGTTTGCTCTTATTCAGTTTTTTCCCCTGGCAAAGCCTGGGAAACCGTCCGAACAACAATTATATATAACAATTCCAATGTCAAAATTGCCGGACACCATGCTGGGATTATGACAGGTCCGGATGGCGCAACTCACCAAGCAACCGAGGATATTGCATCTGTAAGAGCTTGGCCGGGAATTCAAATATTTTCCCCATGTGATGCAATTGAGGCAAAAAAAGCAACTTTGAAATCTGCTGAAATAGTTGGACCTGTTTATTTAAGGCTAAGTAGAGAAAAAATTCCGACAATTACTACCGATCAAACACCGTTTGAGGATATTCAACTTTTTTGGATAAGTAAGCAACCAAAAACAGTAATTTTTGCAACCGGTCATGTTTTATACCAAGCCCTTTTAGCTGCAAGGGAACTGGAAGAAGAAGGGATAAATGTGTTAGTTGCAAACGTTGCCGTTATTAAACCGTTGAATGAGCAAAAAATAGTTGAATTTGCAAAGCAAGCAGGAAAAGTTGTAACGGTTGAAGACCATCAGATTAAAGGTGGAATGGGAAGTGCAATTGCCGAAGTTTTAGCAAAAGAATATCCCACAAAAATGGAATTTGTGGGACTTAAGGATACCTTCGCTGAATCTGGGAAATGGCCGGAACTGATGTTAAAATATGGATTGGACTCAAAAACTATAAAACAGGCAGTTAAGAAATTGGTTTAAGCTTAGTTTCTCCGTCTCTATCTTCTACGTCAAAACCGAATTTTCTTATCTTATGCCTTATTTGATCTGCTAAATGGTATCTTTTTTCTTTTCTTAAACCTTCTCTTTTTTTAACAAGTTCAAAAACTTCCTTTGGAATAATAACTTCCCTCTCTTTCTTTTTCTCACCTGGAATTACCTTATCAAGTCTAAGTCCTAAAACCTTATCAAATTTTAGTAAGGCTCCCGCTTTTAGTGCCGGGTCATCTTTTGAATTAACCAAATCCCAAACAACTGCCAGCGCTTTTGGCATGTTTAAGTCATCATTTATTGCATCGTAAAAATCCCTCTCTGTTTCCAAGTATTCATATTTTGACTCACCCATTAAAGATAGTTCCTCTTTTAATCTATTAAGTGTTTTTTGCGCACCATCCAATGCCCCAAAAGTAAAATTCATTTCCTGCCTAAAGTGGGTTTGCAGATATAAATAGCGAAGCGCAAGCGGATCAAATTTCCTTTTTTCAATATCTTCAATTGTATAAAAATTATTCAACGATTTACTCATTTTTTTACCGTCAACAAGCATATGAGCTCCATGAACCCAATATTTTACAAAGGGTGATTCCCCTGTTTTTACCTCGGCTTGAGCAATTTCGTTCTCATGATGAGGAAAAATTAAATCAACTCCACCTAAATGAATATCGAATTTGTTCCCTAAAAATTCCTGACTCATTACCGCACACTCAATGTGCCAGCCAGGTCTTCCTTTCCCCCACGGTGAATCAAAACCTACTTCGTCTTCTCCGACAGATTTCCAAAGAGCAAAATCCCGAACATTATCTTTTTCATAATTATCCGCCAAGACCTTACTTCCTGTTTTTAATTCTCTTTTTTCAAGTTGCGATAATTTTCCGTAATTTGGGAATTTTGATATGTCAAAGTAAATAGAACCCTTTTCTTCATAGGCAAATCCTTTTTTGACCAAATCCGCAACGTAAGCAACCATTTTTTTTATGTATTCCGTTGCCTTTGGGGTTGCTGCTAGTTTTTCTGTCTTTATATTTAACTTTTTAACATCCTCTAAGAAAATTTTCGTGAATTTATCGGCAATTTCTTCAATAGTATTATTTTCATCTTTGGCTTTATTTATGATTTTGTCATCTATGTCGGTGATATTTTCAACAGCCTTAACGTTAAATCCATTATATTCCAAAACCCTCTGGAGAGTATCTGAAAGAACAAAGGTTCTTAAATTCCCAATATGCATGTAGTCGTAAACTGTAGGCCCACAGGTATACATTTTTACATCCGGAGGATTTATGGGCTGGAACTTCTCAATTTTTCGAGTTAGCGTGTTATAAATTCTTAGCATATTAAACTAGCCGCTTGCGCCGGGGAATTTTTCCACCCGCTGTTGTGCTTTTTGAACTATTGGCGGCGGTTTTTTCTTCTCTTTCTCATGAAGTTCGATCTTTTCTTCTTTTTTTTCCTGTTCAACTTTTTCGGCAGGTCTTTCTTCCGGTTTTTGTTTTGGAGGATTAAATGTTGGCTCAAAGTAGGTTTTCATATGCAGTTCTTGTCTTAATTTTGCTAGCTTTTGCTTATCTTCTGCCTTTTTTACCTCCTGAGCCTGGCTAGGGCTTGCCGGTTGATTTTGATTGGTTACTTGTGGTTGATTTTTTTGTCCAGTAGCTATTGGTTTATCTTTTATTCCGTAAAGGTCTTTCACAAAATTTTCATCAACTTTTCCAACTTGAGTAGGAGACGCTTGATCTATTGTAGAATCCCCAGCAACCTGCGAAACTGCTGCTTTTGCGGTATCTGTAACCTGCTTTTTTACCGTTTTTACAGCAGATTGGCCTTTTTCTAAAATTTCCCCCATCATTCCTGCTTTATCCATAATCAGATCTTCCTTCCATTGCCCTTTGCAGGGTTATTTCGTCAGCATACTCTAAATCCGCACCTACTGGCAACCCTCTTCCAATCCTAGTTAGTTTTATGTGTGAGTGGCTGTTTTTTATTTGTTTACCTATATACATTGCCGTTGCTTCCCCTTCCATGGTGGGATTAGTAGCTAGGATAACTTCCGATATTTTTTTCCCATTCCCCTCGTAAATTTTAATTCTTCTTAATAATTGCTTAATATATATTTCATCTGGGCCAATACTGTTAAGAGGATCTATCTTGCCATGTAAAATATGATAAACCCCTTTATATTTGCCATTTTTTTCTAAGGCATAAACATCCAATGGTTGCTCTACAACGCAAATTGTTTCTTGGTCTCGTTCTTTATTTTGGCAGATATCGCATGGATCGGATTCTCCAATCATAAGACAGCTTGAGCATAAAATTGTTCCTTTTTTTAAATCCTGGACTGAATTTGCAAACTTATCTAATTCACCCTGTGGAACGTGTAGTAGGTAAAAAGTTAATCTTTGAGCCGATTTAGGCCCGATTCCCGGAAGTCTTTCAAAAGACTCAATTAAATTTTGAATTGCTTTTGGAACCTTCATAGTCGGCAACTAGAGGCTAAGTAGCTAGCAACTAGTTTCTAAGTGATTTTTCTATTATATCAACAACCGAAAGAACTTCGAGATTTTCAAATTGTTTTTCCTTTGGAATATAGACTGTGTCTGTAACAAAAATTTTTCCTGTTCTTACTTTTTCAAGTATTTGCTTGGCATTTCCGGAAAAAATAGGATGGGTTACAAAAACATAAACCTCTCTTGCTCCCCTTTCCAGTAAAAGATTTACTGCAGTTTTAATTGTTTGTCCTGTTGAAATCATGTCATCAACAATTATTGCCCTTTTTCCTTTTACGTCCCCCTCTATTTTTTTTGCCAGGACCGAACCAGTTTTCAAATTTCTATCTTTTTCAATTGTCGCATAGGGCATTTTTTCAAGCTCTTCGGATAATATTTTTATTCTTCTTATCCCGCCCATGTCCGGAGAAACCAAAACAGAGTCGGATTTATGATTTACCAATTCAAGTTCCTTTATTTTTTTTGCAAACAAGGAAAGGGCAGATAAATGAACTATCGGGATTTTAAAAAGCTCTGGTGTTTTTATGGAATGAAGGTCAATTGTTATAATTTTTGAGACTCCAACAGCTTGAAGCGTTTCTACAATTACTTCCAAAGAGACTGCTTCGCCATCTCTAAAAACATGATCTTGTCTTTGATAGCCAAAATAGGGAATAACTGCCGTAATTGAACATGCGCCGCTTCGTTTTAGGGCATCGGCTATGAAAAATAGCTCCATATAATTATTGTCTGCAGGTGTTGATGTTGGCTGGATAATTACAGCATCTTCATCTACAACCTTATCCAAGACTCTAATTCTTTTTTCTAAGTCAGGAAAGACAAAAATTTCCAAAGGTGAAAGTTTTAAATTCAATTTTTCGGCAATTTTTTGAGCCAATGGTTTATTTGAAGTTCCACTAAAAATTTTCATTCATTTATTTTACTATGCTTTTTTTTGCGAAGCAATTTTACTTTCCCAAGAGTCCCCCTAAGCCCCCTTCCATTTGCGAAAGCTTTCTAGCAGCAATTTCCTGGGACTTTTTAACAGCTTCATTTATTGCTTCTTTTATATCGTCATCTCCCCTTCCGTTTGTTTTTATTTCTTTGATTTTTTGATCCCCGGCGATTAAAATTTCGACTCCGTTTTTTTCAACCCATATTTCCTCTGCTTGAAGCTCTTTTTGGATTTTCATTGCAGAATCTCGCATTTTTTTTAGTTCTCCAAGTTGTCCGAAAGGATTAAACATAAAAATCACCTCCCTTTTTGTTTTAGAATAATTGAAACCGCCATTTTTTTACCGGCAATTTGTGAACAAACCTCCTCTAAGGCTTGTAAAGTTTTTAATTCGCTTAATTTTTCTTTATGAAATTTATAACCTGTTTCAATTGTAACCATTTTCTTTTCCATATCGTGTAAGTTAGCTCCTCTCAAAACCCCGGCAATTGTATGGTTATGGCCTTTCATTCTTTCAATCACTTCGCCCCAAAATGCTTCATTTTTTCCAAGCAATCTTGGTTGTTGATGTTCGATTGCCTTTTTGGGTTCCGTCTTTTTACCAACAGTCTGTTCTGGCTTGATTCTATCTTCCGTTTCTTGTTTGTCATTGGACATTTCTCTTTCACCCCAGTTAATAATCGCCATTTCAAAGGGAAGTTGGACAATAACCGAATACCTTGTTTCCAAATAAGCACGGTTAAATAATTCCATCAACTCCTTAAGTTCTGACATTGATAAAGAAGTTTCTTCTTTTTCATCATTTATCCCAACCTTACCAAGGAGAAGTTTATGCAGTTTCTCTATAAATGCTTGGGCAAAAAATTTAAGATCTACTCCTGAATCTGCAATTTTTCCTATTAAATTCAATCCTGATTTTATATCCTGAGTCTCAAAAGCATTAATAAACTCTAAAATTTGTAGATTTATATTTGTAATGCTGTGTTTTTTCTCAACTGTTTCTTTTGTTATCTTTTTCCCCAAAGAGAGCGATAAAATTTCCTCAAGAATTTTTACCCCATCTCGAAAACTTCCGTCTGAAAGGCCGGCAATTGCCTCGAGTGCTTCTTTGTCGATTTTTATTTTCTCCACCTTGGCTATTCTTTCAAAAGCACGGATTAGCTCTTCTCTTGTCGCCTTTTTAAAATTAATTTGAAAACAACGAGATGTTATTGTTTGTAAAATTTTGTGTGGTTCGGTTGTGCACAAAACAAAAAGAGCATGATTAGGTGGTTCTTCTAATGTTTTAAGAAGAGCGTTGAAAGCCTCTGTTGTAAGCATGTGAACCTCATCGATTATGTAAACTTTTTTGCGAGCCGAGGCTGGAGATAGTTTTATTTTTTCCCGTAAATCTCTTATTTCGTCTATTCCCCTGTTTGAGGCTGCGTCAATTTCCAAAACATCAATATTTGTTCCATTTGCAATAGACACACATTGATTGCATTTACTGCATGGCTCCACCTGATTTTTGGACAATTTACTTTTTGTGGTTCTTTTTGCTTTTCGTTCACAATTTACAACTTTTGCAATAATTCTTGCTGCAGAGGTTTTTCCTAAACCCTTTGGGCCCGAGAAAAGAAAGGCATGGGGATAATTTTCATTTGCAAAAATCCTATAAAACGTTTCCCTTATCTTTTCATTGTCCAGTTCCTCAATTTTTTGAGGTCTGTATTTTCTGTAAAAAACCATATTTTTCTACCTTAATCATGATGGATGCCAAGTAGGTGCAAAAGTCCATGAACAACAAGCTCGTTAATTTTATCATCAACTAAAACTTCTTCTTTTGACGCTTCTTTTATGACTTCTGGATATGAAATTACAATATCTCCCAGTCTTAAAACGCTGGAGGGAGATTTTAAAGGGTCTCCTTCCTCTTGGGAAAAAGATAAAACGTTGCGGGTTTTATCTTCGTCCTTATATTTCCGCGAAAGTGTCCGCATTTTTCTATCTCCAACTATTGCAATCGATACCTCAATAGGACTATTTATCTCCTGCTTATGCAATAAATTTTCTATTGCCTGCTTGATTTTTTTTCGGTTAACCTTATATCTGCTTTCAACAAAAATTAAAACATTGATTAAGTTCATATTTACTTAGAGATACCTGAAAGCCATCTTTTCTTTGCCTCTTCTGTATCTCTCTTTTTTTGCTTTCGAGCAAGTGATGGCTTAAGATAAAATTCTCGTCTTTTCGCTTCACTAAGAATTCCCTCAGACATTACTTTTCGGGAGAATTTTCTAATTAACACATCGTCAGAATCTCCCGGCATTTTTTTAACTACTACCATAAAAAACACCTCCTTAAGCCCGCCAAAAAGCCTCACAATATATTCAGGCGGGAAACTCTATCTATTCTACTGCAAAGGAGAAAAACTGTAAAGATTACATTTTTGCCTGCGAGCTCAATGGGGCTAAAAGATGGAGGTGAAGATGGTGGATTATTTGTGCTCCTCCGCCATTTATTACTAAGCGATAGCCCTTATTTTCCAGTTTTTTTTCTCTAACTAATTTTTTTGCAGTATTGAATATTTTCAAAAGCACTAAGTCAGGAGCATCCAAAAAATCGGGGATATGAACTTTCGGAACAATTAAAAGATGAATTGGTCTTAAAGGATGAAGGTCGGGAAAAACCATAATATCCTCATTCTCATAGTCAAATTCTTTTGCAATTTCTCCTTTTGCGATTTTACAAAAAACACAATTCTCCATAGTCAGATTGATTTCAATACTTCAATTATCTCATTTAGTTTTAATTTTGATGCTTTCATTTTTTTATTTTTCGGTGTCCCGTTTAATAACATTTTTTTATTTATATGTAAAAACCAGGTTGCATCCGGATCCATTTTTTTAAGCTTTTCATAAGCAGGAGTCAAATCAACATCCTTTCCATTATCTGATGGTCTGGCTTTTATCCTAACATAGCCTTTTCTCGGGTCTTTGCGAACGGCAAGAGCATAACCCATTTTTTGGGAAAGCTTAATAACGGTGTCATTTATTGACTCTATCGCAATCCCTTTTCCAAATCTTGTCTCAAAGATAATTCCCTTTTCTTTAATTTCTTTTTCCGCCCAAACTTTATTTTCAAACTCATGGAGAACTGCATCCAAAGAAATTATGCCAAACTCTATGTAAAATCTGTCATCGTTTGGTTTTTCTAATTTTATTCCATCTATAATTCCCACAAAAGAAAAGTCATAATAATCATTTGTAGGATCTTTCCAAAACACCTCTCTAAAGTGGTCAATCTCAACAACAATTTGGACAATCCTATCTAAGGCTTGCTTTCGATTTTCCCACTTTTCACCTGTTAGATTTATTTGTTTTTGGATAAATTTCCAGGTTAAGCTTGAAGCGCTTTCCTCTTCGGTTGGAAGTTGGTGATGGTCTAAACAGCCAAGTCCTGTATCCACATGAATTACCTCGTTTCCATCTATATTCTCTATTACATCAACGCATTGGAATTTTTCGTGCAATCTATCTCCTGCTTGAACAAATTCAAATTTTGCATCCTGCCAACCTGGCAAAAACTTCTTCAGTAACCAAGCTGCAACTATTGCATCTAAGTCAGGCGAGGTATGGGTTACGATAATTTTCATGTTAACAATTATATCATTAAATTCTCCTTGACAGATATTTCTTTATTTCGTAAAATCCTTTTTTATTATGGCTGAGAAATTAAGACAAAGAGAAATTCCGAAAAAAAAGGCAATAAAGGAGGGAATAAGAGATTATTTAGCTTTGCAAGAAGAATCTGATTTATTGAGACAAGAACAAGCGAGACAAGAACGAGAAATTCGTTTTTATAAACCCCCTCCTGATCCTCTTACTGGACTTATAGAATGGGAGGCAAGAGGTGGTGGATGGACATTATATTAGTAATAAGAACTTGACAAAATTCTATAAATAAACCACTATATAAATACTGTCTATGGATAAAGCTGTCCCACAACTAGATCCAAAACTTAAGGAAGCATATGACCGAGTTATGGGAACGGTTGTAACTCCTTCAAAACCGGCTGAACCTCAACCACAAGTATCTCCTCCGCCTCCTCCGGCTCATTCGGAACCTATTCAACCTGTTTCTCCACCTCCTGCACAACCTACTCTCGAACATTTATCACAACATCCTTCCTCCTCAGCAACAATGGTACCATCCCCTACTGCGGAAAAAGCGGCTGTTGTTAAGACGAAAAGAAAAGTTTCCCCTTTAATTATTGGGCTAGGTGTCATTGTATTTCTTGCAATTTACGCGGTTGTCTGGATAAAATATTTTGGGCTAACGATTCCTTTTTTAAACCCCGGCGCTGCTCCACAATAGCACTAGTGAAGTCGGGTTAAAACCTCGTCTATTGTTAATAGCTCTGTTTTTTCGCCAATTCTTTCTTTCCATTCAATTTTGTCCTGAGTATTATCGCTAACAATCAAGCGAATCGGAATTCCAATTAAATCACAATCCGCAAACTTTTCTCCGGCTGAAATATCTCTGTCGTCAAAAAGTACATCAACCTTATTACCTTTTAACTTTTCGTAAACTCCCTCTGCTTTATGATTTAAACCAACTAAGTGAACCTCATAGGGCGAAACTTCTTTGGGCCAGACAATCCCTTTTTCATCGCTAAGTACTTCAACCAGCGCACCAATTACCCTTGTTGTTCCGATTCCATAACAGGCAAACCAGGCCAATTTTTTTTCTCCCTTTTTGTCCGCGAAATAAATTCCCATTTTTTCCGAATATATTGTTCCTAAAGGGAAAATATTCCCAACTTCTATTGACCTTCCCTCTTTTATTAGCCCACCACATTTGGGACATTTGTCTCCTTTCTTCACTTTGGCAATTTCTTTATTTTGGCCAAAATCACATTTTTCGCAATAAAAAATTGAATCTTCTCCGTTTTCTGCTAAAACTTGGAATTCGTGTGTTATATTTTCGGTAAATACCCCGCCGGGTGCCTCTACCATTCTTGCCTTAAGTCCTAATCTTTCAAAAATCTTTATATAAACTTCTGCTACCTTGAAGTAGTATTTATCTAAATCTTCTTTTGACGCATGAAGACTGTATAGATCTTTCATTAAAAATTCTCTTGCTCTTAAAATTCCTGATTTTGCTCGAAGCTCATTTCTAAATTTGGTTGAAAAATGATAGAGTTTTATCGGCAGATCTTTGTAGCTTGATAATCGTTTTCTGACAATATCTAAAACTACTTCTTCGTGGGTAAAAGATAAAGCATATTCTTTATCATCTTTTTTGAATTGATACATAACGTCCTTGGCGTATTCCCAGCGTTTTGTTTCATTCCAAATCTGCTTAGGATGCATCAGAGGCATTAAAATTTCCTCAGCGCCGGTTTTATCCATCTCCTCGCGGATAATGTTTTCGATTTTTTCTTTTACTCTAAACCCAAGGGGTAAAAGGGTATATGATCCAGCCATTAATTTATCAATGAAACCCGCTCTAAGCAGTAATTTTGCGTTTTTCGCAACTTCTTCTTTTGGAAAGTCGCGAGAAGTTTTACCGAAAAGTTCTGAATACCTCATTCATTTTTAGTTTAACACTTTTATATTTTTTTTCAATTGTGGACTTTGCCACGTTATTAAATTAAAATATAAGCTATGCAAATTAATGAGATTATTGAGAAAATAAAAAATGATCCGCGTTTTTTAAAGCTAAAAAATGTCATAGAAAACAATACTCATCATAACCACCAACCAGTATACGAACATACCATGTTAGTTCTTAATATTGCGAAAGAAAAAATAACAGGTGATTTTATTGAAAATAAAAAAGCAAAAGAACTATTTATTAAGTTCGTCAATGAAAAAGTTGATGGAGATTTACTGAGAAAAGATTGCATGGTTTTGGTGGCGCTTTTACACGATATAGGAAAAGCCGTCCTTTACAAAGATGGTGAAATCGAAAGAAAGGTTTTGCATACAAAAGATGGAATTACAAGCTGCCCGGGGCATGAATATATAAGCTCATTATTTATCCCGGAGCTTCTTAAAGATTTGGTTTCCGAAAAAGTAATTTCATATATTTCTAAAATAGCAAGTCTACACGATACAATTTGCGACTTTTACTTTAGCAAAATGAAAGATTGGAAATTAGAAGATGTTTTGGATGATATAAAATCCAAATCAGAAGGACTCTATATTGAAAGCCTTTTTAATATTTACTGCGACGTTTATTATGCCAAGCCATCTGAAAATCTTAGGGAGATGGCAGTTAAAATCTTTAACTCTCCCGATTTTTACACAAAAAGAGTTTATTATCTAAAATGAAAATCCCTTTATTTGACATAGACGGAACTCTCTTGGAAGCTAGGGATCCATTACATAGAAAAGCTTTTAATTATTCTTTTGAAAAAATCTACAATCAGCCCCCAAGACAGAATGAACTAAATACCAATGGAATGACAGATAGGCAGATAATTGTAGAGGTATTAAAAATTCGAGGAATTTCTCCTCAGCAAGCAAGAAAAAAAATAGAAACAGCAATGCGGGTTATGGTCGAATTTTTCAATGCCCATAAACAAGATTTACGGCCAATAGTTCTTCCTGGTGTTTTTGATTTACTTTCCGATTTGAAAAACATGAAGACACCTCTTGGACTTTTAACGGGAAACGTAGAAGGGATCGGCTGGACAAGATTGGGAAAAGCAGGGCTTAGAGATTTTTTTGGTTTTGGCGCTTTTGGTGATAAAACTGAAATAAGAGCAGAGCTAGTAGAAATAGCCAGGAAAAATGCGGAAATGGCGTTGAATAAAAAGTTTCAAGTTCAGGATTTTGTAATTATCGGTGACAGTCCAAAAGACATTTTCTGCGCAAAAGAGGCAAAAGTTCAAATAATTGCAGTTTCTTCCTGTATTTCTAGTTTTGAAGAACTTGAAAAAGAATCTCCTGATTTACTTGTCCATTCCCTAGAGGAAAAAGACAAGATATTGGACTTTCTTACTACTTCTGTGGAGCGAGATGAAAACCCTCTTTAGTGTACCAATTATCAAAGGAAAAGACATATTCTGCTTCCAATTCCACTACAGTTTCAGCAACTATTGCATCAAAAATCGTATTTTTCTTGGAAACTGTTTTTTCAAACCTTTGACTTGCTCTGTTTTGAATTGTTTCATTGATAAATTCAACTAAGAAGGCTCCTGCCTGATACTGTCTATTAATCAAGTGGGCTTTACGAGGAAGATTTTTTGCCCTTTTTAAAGCGGTAATTGCTTCTAAAATTGCTGTGTTGGGAAATATTACTTCGTATCCGTTACTCAATAGCCATTTGCTTATCTTTTGAGCCTTATCGTGGTTTGCATCTTTTTCATCCGCTAAAGCCACTAATCCGTCAGCATCCCCAATTGCTATTCTTTTCATTATTTATTTCCAAAAGCATATTTTGCAGTATCTTCGGAAACATCTGTAGGTTCTTTGTCGTCAGAGGGTAGTTTTTTTGCCATTCTTGCCAGCTCTAGTAAAGCCTTAGCGGAGTTGAGCTTGGGATAAATAACTTTTAAACCAGCATCTATTGCTTCCCGAATTAGCTCGGCCTCAATTTTATTTTTAGCCTTAGCTGCTAGATCAATTTTTTGTTTTGTTTCATTAGAAATGTGTACGCTTATTCGTTGCATAAAGACAATATATATCATACGTAATACGTATGTCAAGTGGTAATTTGTCTTACTGGATCTTCGGTAAAAGAGGCTGCCCTGTAAAAAGTCTTACAAAATCATGAACAGTTATTAATGCGATTAGGGAAAGTAAAATCGCCATTCCAACTGCATGAGCGTAACTTTCAAATTTTCGGTTAACTTTCCTACCTGTTACTGCCTCTATGACAATAAATAAAAGTCTTCCTCCATCCAGCGCTGGGAAAGGGAGAATATTCAAAATTGCCAAATTTAAAGATAAAAGAGATACAAATGATAAAACGGCATAGGGTCCAATCTGAACAAACTGTCCTGTAAGTTCGGCAATCCCCACAGGACCAGCAACCCCTTGGGGAGAAATCCCAAAGAACACAAGTTGGTATAAAACCGTTGCAATTCCTGAAGCAATCAACCAGGACTCATACAATGCTTCCCTAGTTCCTAAAAAGGGAGCCTGATACCAGGGATACTTAACTGTTTTTATATCCTGGGAAATCGTAACTCCCATAGGTCCCTCATTGGATGGGTATTTTTTTCGCGGAGTTATTTGTAAAGCTCTTGTTTGACCATCTCTTTTAATTTCCAAATTTAACTTTTCCCCTAAGTGTTTTTTAGTTTTTGAGATTAATTGGTTTGGGTTTTCTACTTTTTCCCTGTCAATTGATACAATTACATCCCCATTTCTTAATCCGGCAGCCGCAGCTGGTGAATTTTTAACAATATTTGAAATAACAACCTTATCTCCTAATACAGGGACACCTACCGCAGAAAAAAGATAAGAAATAATCAAAACTGCCAAAAGAAAATTCATTACCACACCGGCAATTGATACTGCTGCCCTCTGCCAGACGGGTCTTGCAAAAAAAGCTCTGCTTTGATCCTTGATAATTGTCTTTTCTTTCTTGACTCTTACTGATCCTGACCCCGCTTCGTCTTCTCCGTAAAGTTTTACAAACCCGCCAATTGGAAGATAGTTAATTGAATAAACGGTTTCTCCCCTTTTTATTGATAATGCTTTTGGGGGAAGACCAAATCCAAATTCTTCTACTTTAATTTTTAATTTTTTTGCAACCAAAAAATGCCCAAATTCATGAACCAGAACTAATACCGAAAGAATTGCTATGAAAACAACAACTGTAATTAACATATGGCTTATCGCTTATAACAAATTATCTAGTCAGTATAGCTAATAATAATAAATTTCTCAACTAAGATAATTAAATTAAAAACGAGGCTCCGAGCAATAGATGATGCTCAAATCTATTTCTTTCAATAAACCTGGTTATGAGAACCAACATCAAATAGCCAGATATTATTATCAACAATTACATAGACTACTCTAATATCTCCAGTAACTGAAAATGAACGAAAGTTTTTCCTCTTACCGATAAGTTTATGATCTCTTAATGACGGGTCATTGGAATCTTTAAGAAGTTTTCCTAGTTGTGTTTTAAATTGTTTTTCAAGTTTTGGGTATGGAGCAATTCTTTTTTTGTAGCTTTTTAGAAATTCTCTATGATATTGAATCTTCATGTAGTTTATTTACTAAATCACTTGCTGAATTTGAAGAATAAATATTCTTACCCGACTCAAAATCTTTTGTCATATCAAGGTATCTTTTTTCATTCTTTCCGGAAAGCATAGTTGATTCTTGTAGTGTGACTTCTATTTTACGTGTTGCAATCTTAGATAAAAATACTCTAACCAGTTCCTGAAGTGAAGAAAATCCTTGAGAAATAGCTTCCTTTTCAGCACTAATTTTTAAATCTTGATTGATTGGAATTTGTAAAACTGTCTTATTCATGTATTATAATTATACTACTTTGATAATATAAATCAATATGAATTTTGAGGCTAATTTACTTCGCAGGATGCATATGAGGAAAATCACACCTGCATTAACTCTTCTTTTTTTCTCTCTCCTAGGCTGTCGATTATGCCAATTGTTTCATCCGTTATTTTCTGGACTTCTTTCTCCAAAGCGATTCTTTCGTCTTCGGAGATATTTTTCTCCGTTTCCGCTTTTTTAATCTCCTGCATTGCCTCATGGCGAATTTGTCTAACCTGAATCCTTCCTCCTTCAAGCTTTTGATTAAGTAAATGCACTAATTCTTCTCTTCTTTCCTGGGAAAGTGGAGGGATAGAAACTCTAATAACCGAACCGTCTATAACAGGAGTTAATCCGACATTTGCGACCTCTATTCCTTTTCTAATCTCTCCAACTATTGATACATCAAAGGGGGTAATTAAAATGGTTTGCGGATCCGATGTAGCTATGCTTGCGAGCTCTATTACCTTTAACTTTGCAGTTCCTCCGTATGCGGTAACCACAATATTTTCAACCAAAGAGGGAGCTGCCCTACCGGTCCTTATTGTTGAAAGATCCGATTTTAAAATTTCCGGCACTTTTTGCATTTTTTGCCTGATATTATTTATTAAGTTTGGGTCCATATTAAATTTCAAATCTTACTATTTTTCTAACTATAATGTTCTCCCCTAATTTTCCGATAGTCCCCTTTACCAACTCATTAATTGTCACAGAGTTATCTCTAATATACTCCTGTTTTAAAAGTGTTGGGATATCTTTAGGGTTCATTGCACAAACTTGCATTGCAATTTCATGGGCAAGGTTTTTAAATTCGTCTGTCCTTGCGACAAAGTCGGTCTCAGATAAAATCTCTATCATGGACCCGACCTTTCCGTTTTGGTGGATATAGCATTCGACAAGTCCAAGGGATGTTTTTCGATCCTGCTTTTTTTCCGCTTTTTCTATTCCCCTTTTCTTAAGCCACAAAAGAGCCTTCTTATAATCGCCTTTTGATTCCTCTAAGGCAACCCTACAATCGGCTATACTTGCCGATGTCTCATTTCGTAGTTTTTTTAGATCTTCCAGATTTACTTTTAGCATTTTCCTCCTTTTTTTCGGTTTTTTTGACCTTTGTTTCTTTTTTTACTTTTTCGGTTGTCTCTTTTTTTATTTCTTTTTCTGATTTTGCATACTCAACCCTTCCTTCTATCCATGCATCTATTATATAGGAAGTTATAAGTTTTATGGAACCAACCGCGTCGTCGTTTGCGGGGATTGGGTAATCAATTAATTGCGGATCTGCATTTGTATCGACAATTGCTACTGTTAAAACACCCATCCTATTTGCTTCTCTAACAGCCAAGTCTTCTAAGTGGGAATCAATAATAAACAAGGCATCCGGCGTTTTTTCCATATTTAAAATTCCTCCATAAAGAGATTCTAGTCTTTGTCTTTCCCTGTCCCACAGACCTACTTCTTTTTTAGTATAACCTTCCTGAAGTTTTTCGTTTGTAACTTTTTCGCTAAGGTCTTTTAGCTTTTTTAGGTTTTTCGAAATCTCCGAAAAATTTGTTAGAACTCCCCCGACCCATCTATTTGCAACGTAAAATAGACTGTTGGCTTGACCTATTCCTTCTTTTTTGAATACTTGTTTTACCCTATCAGCTTCTTCTTTTACTATTCCTTGCGCTTGTCTTTTTGTTCCAACAACCAACAAATTGCCTCCTTTGGAAGCTAATGATTTGATAAAGGCGGCGGCTTCTTCTAGTCCCTGTTTTGTTTTTACCAAGTCTATAATTTGAATATTGTCGCGTGCCTCAAAAACAAAATCACGTGCCTTGGGGTTTGACCTTATAATCTGGTGTCCAAAGTGGCAACCTGCCTCAAGAAGTTCTTCAAGTGAAATTTCTCTCATAATTACGTCCTTCGTTTGCAGTTTGATGCAAACCCTCCATCCGAACCAATGATTAGTTTTGTCTATTCATCAGGACAAATCCTTCGGATGTGTAAGATTAAGCTATTATATACTGAAAGTATCATAAGATCAAGAGCTTTATTTGCTATTGACTAATTACTATTGACTATTTAAACTAAACTTGATGGCTAAGTCAAAAGGTAGATCCCGGGGTAGTCTACGAAGAAAGCTTTCTATAATTGCTTTTGTTGCAATAATAATTGCTATTCCCCTAACCGTTGTCATATCCCAACAGCAACAAGAAACTCGACAACAAGCGGCAGGAACAGAATGTATTTATGCCTTTAGAACCCTTTCCATTTGTAACTCTTACTGCTCCAGTCAGTCGGGTAAAACATGCCTGCAAAGTTTAAGTAGAAGATGGGGATGTTGTTCTCGCACAATATCGCCAACGCCTGCACCCACTATCGGGACTCCTCTTAATTGGTGTTCCCTTTGTAGTGATACATACAAATTTTGTCGGATTTCATGGCAAGGTAATCAGACTTGCACTGACAACCAAAATGCGAAATATACGTTAGACTGCAGCTGCACACAAGGAACAATTAACTGCGGAGTAAAAGGAATAAATACTTCAAGTTGCAAAAGTAGTCCTACTCCATATATCCCTAAAGCCACACCAACTCCCATAATGAAAGTTAGCTGTGCTCCCGCTGAAAACCAAGCTCAAGCTGCAAGTTGGGCAAAATTATGCGTGGGGGGAACTACAAGATATACGGGCAAAGCTTGGGAAGTATGTTGTCCTACTCGGTAGCTCCCTCTCGTTAATGTTAACAAATTGAACCAAGCTCCAAATAAGAGTTATCAAACCTCGCAGGTTGGAACAAATTATGTAAGCAATCAAACCTCCGTGGTTAGAATATTTGACGTTAGACTACCTCCTGCGGGTAGGAGTTAGAATTTCTTGAACTTGAATTTCTACTGACTGAAATTGCCCTTGACTAATTACTATTTACTAATCTAAACTAAACTTAATGGACGAGAATCCTGTTGTGGGACCAGTTAATCCGGAATCTACAGCGCCAGTTGAAGAAAAAAGATCTCTTTGGCAGGTTATTTTATCCTCCCGCTCCAAAACCTTCGGAATCCTTGCAATAATAGTTGTAATTGCCGCAATCCCCTTAACCGTAATTATTTCTCAGCAACAACAGGAAACAAGACAACAAGCCGCGGATTGCTGGCCTGATGGAGCTCTTTGTGGCGGCGATGCAAGTCCTTGCTGTGGCAGTTGTATTAATCTCCATTGTAGTGGGGGATCAACAGCAACAACAACCACTAAAGGAGTGATAGAAACAGGTCCAAATACTAAAACAACAACTACAACTGCACCCGGAACGGGTGGTCCTCCCGGCACGATTAGCCCGGGGGAAGGACATTTTGCATGCAACACTAGTAATTTCACGTGTTACCCTGTTTCTAATAATATAGGATACGAAAGTTTATTGGATTGTCTAGGTTCCTGTTCTAAATTGGGTACATCAACTACTACTAAGCCAAGGGAAAGCCCAATTAGCACAACAACTACCACAACTGCTACTAAGACACATTTTGCTTGCAACAGTAGCAAAAAGTGTGTACTTGTTTCCGGCGGCGGAGTGGATCTGTGCACAAACGATTATTCATGCACTCAGACAACAACCACCATATCTGGATCAACACATACCATTTGTTCTAACGAACTATGCATAGCTGTTGCCGGCGCAGGAACAAGTCAGTGTGCGAACAAAAGTGAATGCCCATGCTTATCCGGAAGTAGAGTTTGGTATCAGATGGTAAATGGGGTCTGCGTACGAGGAGATGATCGATGCTTATATAGCACCTGTACGCCAATTTCAACAACCACATCCACTACGAGTACAACAACCACATCCACCATTCCAAGTTCAACAACCACAACCATTGCTGCTACCACAACCACAAGGGCTGGAACAACCACCTCAACAACCGGAGGAGGAACTACGACCACAACCGGCGGAGGTTCAACTACTACTACCCAACCACCCGGCAATATGATACTTGCCTTTAATGTTGGACTTGATGGAATAGGAGCTGCTGGAGATCACAAACTCCCTTGTACATCTTTAGCAACATGCGCTTCTAACAAAAATCCAAGAATAACTGCGCGAGATCTTAATATTACAGTCTTAGACCAAAGCAAGGTAGATAAGACTCCGAATCTAAAAATAACCGTAAATTACGATAGCACAACAGGCACCTTTAAGGGAAATGCCTCTGCTAACCTGACTCCCGGAAGCTACACCATAAAAGTTAAATCTCCGGGTCTTTTAAGAAAAACCTTGGTCAGTATCCAAAATCTTGTTGTCGGAACTAATCAAATTCCCTCTGCTAACTTAACAGTTGGAGATATTAACACTCAAGGAGATTCAAATAATGCCTTAGATATTCTTGACTATAATGTTTTGATAAGCTGTTCAATCTATAGTAACGACAACAAAGTACTTTGCAATAGTGTTGCCGATTACAAGACCTTATCGGATCTTAATGATAATGGGGCAGTTGACGAAATCGATTACAACCTGTTCTTAAGAGAATATTCTGTCCAAAACGGAGACTAGCAAAAAATAAGATTGGGCCCTCTTGACTATTATCTAAAAACTAATCTAAACTAAACTTAATGGATGAGAATCCTGTTGTGGGACCAGTTAATCCGGAATCTACAGCGCCAGTTAGAGAAAAAAGATCTCTTTGGCAGGTTATTTTGTCCTCCCGCTCCAAAACTTTCGGAATCCTTGCCATCATTGTTGTAATTGCCGCAATCCCCTTAACGGTTATTGTTTCCCAACAACAGCAAGAAATACGGCAAAGGGCGGAAGGACCTTCTTGTCTAATTGGCGGTGAAAGATGTGAGCAAAATGCGGCTTGTTGTTCAGGTATTTGTGATTCCAACACCAGAAGGTGTGCTGTATCCGTTCCACCGACACCGGGACCGGGAGAATATGTTTTTTGCAGTAATACGCCGCTTAATATCCCAGATTACTCTTCTGCCTATCAGGATCTTGTTGTAACGGAAGGAGGGGCAGTAAGAGACCTTAATCTCTTAGTTGATGCAGCCCACACTTATGTCGGAAACCTGCGTTTTACCTTACAAAGACAAACTTCGGGAGTTCCTTATCGGATGATAAATTACAACAGAAACGGTGATGGAACTTGCTCAGGAAATAACATTAACGTATTGTTAGATGATCAGGCATCATCAACTGTTGACAATGTGTGTAATGAATCAACTCCCGCAATAAGCGGAACTCGTAGACCTAACCAACCGCTCTCAAATTTTAACAGTCAAGATCTTGCGGCAACCTGGAGATTAACGGTTTACGATAATAGGAGGGATCATGATGATAGGATTGATACAGGAATCGTTAATCGATGGTGTCTTATATTTACAAAATCGCCGGTTACCCCAACTCCAACCCCTACCCCTACTAGTGCACCAACCCCTACCCCTACTCCTACTCCATTTTGCGTTGCATTAGGAGGATCTTGTGCCATAAATACGCTTTGTTGCCAAGGACAATGTAATCCAATAAATCAAACCTGCATGTATATTAATACAACTCCAACTCCAACCCCAACTTCAACCTATACAATCTCAGGCTATGTTTTTATAGACAGTAATGGAAATGGAACTAAAGACAGCAGTGAGCCTTATTACACTACTGGTAAAACCGTAGCATTATTTTCGTACGCTAAGGGTAATCCAGCAGACTATTTATGGGTAGATAATGTAAGCAGCAGCTATACATTTAGTAATCAGCCTCCTGGTCAATATTCCCTAACTTTATCAAGCGTTCCATCTGACTATACAATACCAGACAATCCCCATGTATTTACTCTCAATGGTAATTATACCCACAACTTTAGAATTGTTCCAACCACCCCTACGCCAGCTCCAGTAAACGGAGCTTGTGGAGGTTCCGCGAAAGCCTATTCTGAATCTGAAACAACATGGCCTGATTCGACATGGCCGAATGGCTTGTGTTTGGTTGGAGATTCAAATCCAGTAAGCCCTGCTTTCCCCGCTATCGGAAGTACAACCAGTTGGACGTGCCAAGGGACAAACGGAGGAACCAATGCAAATTGTTCTGCCAGCAGAGGTAACATGATACTTGCCTTTAATGTTGGACTTGATGGAATAGGGGCTGCTGGAGATCATCCACTCCCATGTACTTCTTTACAGACTTGTACTTCTAATAAGAACCCAAGAAGGACTGCAAGAGACCTTAATATAACATTCCTGCAAAATAAAGATTATCAATATCCGGATCAAAAGATAACCATTACCTATGACGCAGCAACAGGAACCTTTAAGGGTAATGCCTCCGCTAATCTCGCTCCCGGAAACTACACCATAAAGGTAAAAAGTCCAGGTTTGCTTAGGAAAACATTAATAAATATTCAGGCCCTTGTTGCGGGGACAAATCAAATTCCTTCTGGCAACCTTACAAACGGAGATATCAATACGCAAGAAGATTCAAATAATGCCTTGGATGTTCTAGACTACAATGTTCTAATAAGCTGCTGGGTTTACAGCAACGATCACGGCACATTATGTAATAGCGTTGCCGAATACAGGACTTTATCGGATCTTAATGATAATGGAACAATTGACGAAATAGACTATAATCTATTCTTAAGGGAATTCTCGGTTCAAAACGGAGACTAAGCTATTGACTAAATGCTCTTGACTATTTACTATTGATATATGCCTAAAAGAACTTTGCTTTTAATATTAGCTTTAATTATAGTTACTGTTGGACTGGTTTGGCTTTCGGTTTATACGGTTCCCCAAGAAAAAGCACCGACCGTTACAAAAAAACCCGCTGTTGTGCCTTTTGCCAAAACAACAATCACTCTTTCCTCCTCTCCAAGCGCAGTCACAAATGAATTAAATTTGTATTCTTTGGACACTCAAATATCGACGGGTGACAACAAAATTACGGCTGTCCAGCTGGAAATATCGTACGATCCAAAAGCATTAACAAATGTAGACATTCTTCCCGGAGATTTCCTTAATGATCCTATTGTCCTTTTAAAAAATGTAGATGAAAAAAACGGTAGGATTTCTTATGCCATTGCAATTAAAATGGGACAAGCTGCGGTTTCTGGCAACGGGAGCATTGCCAAAATTGAATTTTCTCCCCTTGAGGGATCTAATCTTACAACAACGTCTATAAATTTTCTGCCAAAAACTAAAGTTTCTGCAGAAGGGCAATCAAAATCAGTACTAAAGTCGGCTCTGGGGACTATTATAGATTTAGTTAAACTATCTCCACAAACCATCTCTTCGCCATCTTCCTTAAATACAACAGAGTAATGTTGAAACAAAAAGAAATTACTGTATAATTCAACTAATGCTATGAGTCGTCGTGTTGAACAACTTTTGAAAAACTTCGGGTATGAGGGAAATGGCGGTTATAATCAAAGGAGATTAAAAGCAATGCGTGAATCCGCCAAGAGACTTGAGGCAAATCAAGGGCAAAAAGAGAAGAAAAAGCCTGATCAGACTATTGTGTCAAATGTTTTACCGGCAAGTGATGACGAACTTCAGGAAAGGCATAGATTGCAAGTTTTAAAATGTTTAAGTCATCTGCAAGACAGAATCTTTATTACCAGAGAGCTCAGGTATCTAGATAAACATAGGGATTTCATTCCCCCTCAGCTTTCACATATTGAAATTCCAGAAATTAGACCTATTAGGCGACGACTTTCCAATGCGGTTTTGCAAAGACTAGGTCTAAGGCATTACTAATCTTTCCAGGAATTCGAGACACTATGGTGCTATTTCCTGCCAGGTAGTTACTATAGCGAACAAGTGTTGGAAGATTAAATCGCATTAGAAATTTATTTCGTACATTTGAGCTCCTGGTTTATTCTTTCACTTATAAAAATTTTCATTAAAGACTGATATGGAACATCCCTTTTATTTGCAAGTTCTTTAATACGTGCTAGCAAATAAGACGGTAAACGTAACGAAATAGACTCCGTAGACGGTTTAAGGTCTGATAAATCTAATTTTACTGGCTTACTATAATCAAAATACTTTGATGTATCCGCCTTAGCCCAAAAATCCCTTTCCTCGTCTTCGTTTTTAAATTTAGGAATTTGCTTAAGTTTTTTCATATTCACCTCTTTCCTTTTTATGCATATCTCTTGCTGAAATTACTCTGATTTTTTGATTTCTTAAGGTAAAAACGATTATTAATCTTCTATTTCTATTTGTGATTCCATAGGCTAAGAATCTTTTTTCCAGTAAAGAATGCTTAGCATCTTCAAATATTTTTAAAGGTCTGTTGCCGAAAACTTCTTCGCATTCCGTATTAAAAACCTTATGTTTCATGAGGTTTTTATTTATATTACCTTTATCCCAATCAAACCCGGCTGGCCTAGGAAATTTAATCACAAATGTAGTATATTGCAAAAATATACATTTGTCAAATGACTGAAGAAGGTTTAAGGGGCAATCTCCTGCCAGGTGTAGTTGCTATAACGCATTAACGTAGGAAGATTTAAGAGAAAATCAGGTCTTGCGGAAACAAAGAAAACAGGACATATTAAATTTCCATCGCATAAATCCCTGTTGTTTACAAGTGAACCAGATGAACCGCCGGCTCCGGTTACAACATTTCCGGCTAAATTCAGCCTTAAATCAGAACCATGGGCAGAGCAATCATGATATCCATCGATTATAAAGTCATTATCTGCCGAATACATTCCTTCAAGATTGGTATTTGTAGATGTAATATCACTTTCGCCAATGCTCTTATCAACTGTAATATCCCCTTTTACGACAAAAACTGCAGTAGAACCCGGATTAACCTTAATTTCAGTTGATATTAAAAGGTCTCCATCTACCAAAATAACAAAATTCTGGTTTTGCGAAAATGTAACTTCCCCTCCTGTTAATTTTAAATTACCACTTGCATTATACAGACCATGTGTAAACGTACCATTTGTTATTGCCACTGCCAAATCGCAATTTCCAAGATCGGAACAAATTGTTTCAAGAGCAATCGGAGTTAATCCTCCTTGACGTGCTTTTGAATAAATATAGCTGTAAGAAGTTTTTCTGCTTAATTGAGTATTAAGTGGCGCAGGAAAGCTTCCACCCACTACCCAGCCAAAATTATCCGGTGGAGATTGTCTTGAAGCCAACCCCGCTCCAAAATCATAATCGTTGTTTCCTGTAAATACTATTCCCGGAGTACCACTCTCTTCGCCTTGTAAGGAGGTATATGAATTATAATAACCGTTAGGAATGTTAGGGTTGGTATTGCAATATTGTGCTGGTGAGTCCGAAGGACTTCCCGGAAGAGGATTTGTAAAGGTACCCCCAGAAACAAATGATCCGTCTCCTTCTACTCGTACATCCGAATCTTTTGTTTGCACCCAAGGTTGTGAATTGTTTATTCCAAAGTTCACTTCCACATCGGCGCTGACAACATTCAGGTTATAAAAAAGCGCAAGAAATAAAAATAAAATTATTAAAATTCTGGAAAATGCTAATATTAACTTTTTCTTAAATATTTTCATAATTTTATTCATTGCAAACATAGGCCGATGCTCCTGTCATGCCTGAGATATTTTGCCTTGTTGCGTCCGAGCCATTCCAGCCTGTTGTAAAATACCCCGTCGGCAAGCTCTGAATTATAACAGTTTCGCATGAATTCCCACTTGAACAACTGTAAGAATATATTTTGCATCCCGATGAAGGATCTGTAGCCCAATTGGAATCGGCAGGATCAAATACGTGTGCAACACCGCAGAAATTAATTGTAACCGGAATATCAAGGCACTTTTCGGGAATTGTCGCGTTTTTATTGAAAGTCTGATTTGAGTTGTAATCATAAAACACAAATCCACTTGCATTATAAGAAACTGTTGTTGGAGTTGGGGTAGCAGCGGCTATAATTCCAAAATTAATATCGGAGAGGTTGCTAGCAACGTTTAATGTCCTTTGGGTAATTCCGTCTGATGACTCATAGCCATTTGGGACATTAAGGGTTACCGTCCAGCTTCCGGCAGTTGCTGTAAAAATGTACAAACCGGTTGCTCCTGTTGGAGGGTTGTTTGTCGGATTTCCCCCTGCTTTCTGATAGATAATGATTGCCCCCTGAAAACCGCCCTCTCCCGCTTCTTTCACACCGTCTCTGTCTGAATCAATATAAACATATCCTGAAACAGTATAGTTAGGAATACCTGTTGGTGTCGGTGTTGGAATTCCTGTGGGAGTTGGGGTTGGAGTTCTTGTCGGAGTTGGAGTTGGAGTCGATGCGATATCACAGGCATTATTACAGCTGGTTTGGTTGGTATATGAACCACTGGCATTTACAGAACAATTGCCTGTGCTTGTATTGCAGGAGTAGTGAATATCGCAGGCGTTATTACAGGTTGTCTGGTTAGTGTAACCCGTATCGTAGGAAACCGCAGAACAATTACCGGTGCCGTTATTACATTCATAATAAGTTGTCGATGTAATGTCACAGTTATTATTACAGGTTGTTTGATTTGTATATGAGCCATTGGAATCAACTACGCAGTTACCGGTGCCGGTATTGCAGGAGTAGTGAATATCGCAGGCGTTATTACAGGTTGTCTGGTTGGTATATGAACCATTGGAATCCGAGTAACAATTACCGGTGCCTGTATTGCAGGAATAATGATTTACTGTGGTTGTGGTTGTTGAAGGAGGCTGTGTGGTGGTAGTTGTGGTGGCGGTAGTTGTAGTGGTTGTGGTATCACAACGGGGATCTGGACAATTATAGACCTCTCCACCATAACAACCGGATCTATTGCACTGACTATTTGGTTCGTACCATGATACCCAACAACCTATTTGAGTAGTACTGCATCTTCCAGGACAAAATGTATCGTTTGCTGAACATATGCATGTTCCGGCAGTACTACCGCTATATGAACACTGATATTCATCTGCTGGTTGACATGTTCCACAATTTAAATTGTTAGTTCCACCACAAGCTGACCATGTCCCGCAAGACCTCCCGTAATAGGAGCAACTCATAGGGCAGGCCGTGGTCGTTGTCCCCCCGCCACAAGTATAACTATCAAGACAAGTTGGGCTTGTGTAACATATACCACCATAACACCCGGTATACCAACTACAACCAAGCTCCGAGCAAGAGTATCCTTGATTTAAATTACATTCATACCAACATGTGGCTGCTAAAGCAGGTTTAGGCTTGCTTAAAAATAAGCTTAATGCTATAAATAAAAACAACCCTAATATAATTATTTTTCTCATAGCGCAAGCTCTTTATCTATTTGTTCTTTACCTCCAAAACGCCTCAATATTATGCTGTCTGCATAGATAAGCCCATTTTTGTCCCTGGTTATATTTGCATTTTTGATTTCACCATTATCCCCTATTAATACTGCATGTAGGCCTGCATATATTATATCTCCTTGTTTTACTATTTTTTCTATTTTTTGCAAATCCGACTTCGATCCTGTAAAATCGAAAATTTTTTCATATGCTTTATTTCTAACATTAATGAAGTCAAGATTATCTACCAAAAAAATAACTGTTGATGTATCTGGCGAATGGACCTCAGCAGAAAGTCTAACTTTTATCTGCCCTTTTTTAATTGGATCTTCTAAAACCATATAATAGTCATCGCTGGAAGGTATTTTTTCAAAACTTTTAAATGTTCCTATTGCTGCCGTTTGGTAATTTAGGTAGCCAAATTGATCAGGGAATCCTTTATTTTTTGCCCTTTCTTTTGAAGCTAAGATAGTTCGGCCGGTAGTATCATTTTTGTCTCCTTGCCAGATTATCTTATATCCTGCTATTTCTGCTTTTGCTTCAAGAACCGGGGTTATTTTTTGGCTTCCAGGAAGAATTTCCGACGGACTTTTGGTGGTAATTGTTTGAACCTGCCGTTGTATCTGCTGATGAGGTAAATTAAATGGAAGTTTTACTATGTTAAAGTAGTTTAGAATTAATATAATTACTGTTACAAAGATTATACCGATCAATATACCTCCGAAACCAAACTCGGCTTGTTTAACAGGACTTTCAGGAGTGCTTATCGCTTGCTCCTCGGGCATATATTCAGAATAGAAGATTTAAAAAGTTATGTCAAGCAAAGAACATGAAGGTTAATAAATTTATTCAAAAAGCTTTTCGTACTTTGCTTTATCTGCCTCGTTGAAAACGGAAAATAATACCCTGCCCGCATATTGAACACCCCTCTCGTCTACGACAACATCCCACTTAATACTACCGGGATCCTGAAGACTACCACCTTTACCAAATGCAACAAAACTTATATACAATATATCTCCGGGTTGAATTATATCTCCTATTTTATGAGAGGCCAAAAAGTGGTTCCAGGTACGGTTTTTTCCGACTACTACTTGCGGATCAATGCCTAAATCAAAATAGAAAGTGGAGGGGTAGTCTAGTGTTTTTTCGTTACCCAAAGTCATCCTTACATACATCTCGCTTCCTGTGAGCGGATTTTGTCCTCTCATATAGAAATCCTCCGAGTCTGGAATAAGAATTACATCCAAAAATTCCATTACTGCCCTTTGTGGATAGTCTCCCCATGCACTTTCCGGATTACCTCCAAAAAAATTAAATTCTTGTCCGTGCATTGTTTTAAATTTCCAAAGTTTATCTGTTACGACTGCATTCATTTTGTCTCCTTCATTTGCCTTGCCTACGTAAAGAATTTTATTTTGGGGATTTTTGCTTTGAAATAATTTCTGCAGATCTGCCGGTATTTCTCCAACCGGTTTCGTTAAAATTTTACCTATCTCAATTTTTCCGGTTACATCTGCTAGCGTTCTTTCTTTGGAAACAAGATTGGCATCTATTCCCGTTTTTTGCTCGGTTGTCGTAGTTGTAACCTCAGTGGTGGTTGTAGTAGCTTCAGTTGTGGTGGTTGTTTCCCCAGCTGTTGTAGTAGTAGGCAAGGTTGTTGTAGATTCGGTAGTTATGGGTTGGGTGATTCCTGTAGTTGATACAGAGGGGACAGTTGTAGTTTCATTTTTTCCGCATCCAGCAAGAACAAGACCGCCTAGCGTACCGGCAACAATCAGAGGCGCTAACGTTTTAAAAACCTTGCTTTGTCCTGCTTCTTTAAGGCCGGAAACAAAACTGCCAATTCCCCTTAAAATAGAAAACCCCTCAAGCTCTTCCGAAGAAAAAACTTCTTGCCCGGGAAGTGCTTTTTGGAATTCTATATAGCTTTGATAGTCTATTCCATCTTTTCCTCTACTAAAAGCATCAGGAGTCGGGTTTGGTAACGCGCCTCTCCCTATAAGAATGGTTTCTTTTCTCATAGACATATCCTAGAGTATACGACATGGGTCGCCAGTTGTCAATATTTGAGGCTATAAGCGTTTATAAAGCATCGACAACTTCATCTATGGCTGCCCCTTGTCCCAAACCTCGATTGTAAGTTATTCCTGTTGAATCCGGATTATTTGGATCTGAAACTTCTAGCTTTATTGCTTGATTTAAAACATCTTTTATTTCATTTACTCTGATTACCCCATTTGTAGCATGATTTTGCATAATTTCAGTCATGAATGCAAGTGCTCTTCCTTCGTATTGTCCTACTGTTTCATTACCTTCTTTTGGTAATAATTGAAACGTTAATAATTTATCTATTCCGCCAGTATCTGAGGAATAATTGAAGAAAAGAGTTGTCGAGAAAATTCTAGGATCCATTTGCATTGCGACGGCAAGTTTTTTATTTATATATGTTGCACTTCCTTTTGGATTCTCCCAAGAAAATGAAGTTTCATTTGAGCTATGTACCAAATAAAAATCGATTTCCCGGCTGGCATTAACAGGATGGTAAGCATCAATTTTTTCAACATCAACTACATTGGGAGGAAGAGTGGGTTTTAAAAATTCAGGGATGTTTTGCAGATTATATTGCTCAATATTAAGTAATCCCGCACCTGTTTTTTGCTGTCTTTCGTAAGTTTTTAAATTCCAAAGCATTTGCGCAACTTCACCTCTTGTTGCCGACTCAAAAGGATTCCAAAATCGGTTGTAGGCAATTAAGTTTATTAATAATCCATTATAATCGGCTACCCTCAAAGGACCACCATGAGTCTCTCCGGCATCGACCATGGTTTGATATCCTTCGGGTGGAGTAGCCAAGCGTCCGGGCTGAAGGTTTTGGGCAGCTCTTATCATCATGGTATCAACTTGCGCCCTGGTAATATTATCCAAAGGTGCAAATTTTTTCGGGCTTTTTCCTAAAGTAATTCCGTATTTGGCAACTACTGCAACGTAATTATCGGGATAAAAGTCATTCGGGCCGCCATTCATGACATCATCGAATGGACAAATATCTTGCTCTGAAACCGGTAAGTCAATTGCTCCAACGATTATTTTGGCAAATTGCTGCCTGGTTATTAGTTTGTCCGGACCAAAAGTCCCATCATTAAATCCGCTAATTATTCCCTCCTGAGCCATACCGTTTATTGCTTCGTAATATGGGTGAGTTACTGGAACATCTGAAAAACCTATGAATTCTGCTTTTGTTAATTTAGCTTTTTGTTCTTGGGTTGTTGAAGTTGACTCTGCTAACGCAGTAGCTGCCCTACCCAGAGGAGTAGCAAGCGCCAAGCCCCCAAATGCAATTCCTGATATCTTTAGAAAATCTCTCCTTGAAAAAGACCTTCCGTTAACAAAGTTTTCTTGTTGACCGGTATTTTTTGGCTCTCGATCTTTTCTCATTATCCTGGAGTATAATATGATACCTAGACTATTGTCAAGGCCGTGAAACTATTTAAGTTCCTTCTTCAACTCTTCTAGTCCCCCGAAGCGTCTTACTACGATTGAGAAAGCATAGGGAGTGTGGTTTTCATCTGTCAAAATCAAGCGCTTGCTTGCTTTTGCGTCCTTTTCGTTAAGGGGAATTGTAAAAACCTGAATTATATCCCCCGGTTTAATAATTTTATCCAAGGTTTTTTTATCTATACTTACTAAAGGATTAAATTGAGACGAAGGGTTAACTTGTTTGTTTTTATAACCATAGTCAAGATTGTCAACTAGAAGAAGGGTTGGTTTTATTGTAGCTGAATATGTTCCGATTTTGGCTGTACTTGTTGAAATTCTTGCTTCAAGTTTTTTGTCCTCAGTTGATTTTGAAATGGGGTTACTTAGAATAATATAGAAATCATTTGATCCATCTATTTGTTTCCATTCTTTAAAAACGCCAAATCCGGTTGGAAAATCGGTCAAGTTTAAGGTAGAGTTTGTTTCAACCTTCCACCAGAAGTTTTCCGGGAACAATTCCTCCGATCTCTTCCCTTCCGCAATAATTCCTCTTCCTGTTGTATCGTTTGAAATACTGCTGTAGGCAATTTTGTAACCTGCCTTAGAGGCTTTCTCAGATAAGGATTGGCTCACTAATTGTCCCTGTGGTTTTGGAAAAAGTGAACCTGTTCGTGAATATTGGTAAACCAAAATAGCCAAGACAACTAATCCAATTACCCAAAAAATCCGTTTTGCAGAAAACCTTGAACTTACTGGCATCAAACATAGCATAAAAGAAGAAGTATGCATTTGTCAAGAAAAAAGAAAAGTTGAAGATCCGAATAACTATGCAATGAAATCTAAGTAGTTATGGGGGTTGATAACGGAAAACTTTTCCGATTGCGGATATGTAAGGAACCAGTTTCTTGGAGGAGAAACCATATTTTTTGCCGACCATTTAAACTCATAAGGGAAGAGTTTGCCATCTCTTTCTTCGATTAAGTCAATTTCCCTCTGCTCATACGTTCGCCAGAAATACATGTAGCCATGAATATTTTCATAGGCTTTTTTTTTCATTCTTTCAATCAAAATGAAGTTTTCCCATAAAGCACCAGCATCATTTCTTGAATCCAATCCATTAAACTGAGATATAACGGCATTTCTTGCCCCATTGTCAAAGAAAAAATATTTTGATTTATTGACCAACTCAGAGCGCAAATTTCTGCTAAAAGAACCAAGTCTAAAAATAATAAATGCTTTTTCCAGAAGATCCAAATATCTTCCAACTGTTTTTATGTCTATAGCAAGATTTGTTGCCAGTTCATTAAGAGAAACTTCATTTCCCACCTGAAAAGCTAAAAACTTTAAAAGATCTAGTAAAATCTTAGATCCTTTTAACTGTTGGAGAGCAAGAATATCCTTAAAGATATATGAATTGACTAATTCTTCAAGAATTTGTATCTTCTCCTCTCTTGATTGAGAAGTAATTACCTGGGGATATCCCCCAAAAATAAGATAATCTTCAAGCTTTTCCTTTAAATCATGTTTATTATCCATTTGTAAAAGTTCTAGTTGTGAAATCGGATAGAGGGTAAGGGTTGTTTTCCTTCCAGTTAGAGGCTCTCCTATTTGATTTGCCAGATCAAAAGAAGATGATCCCGTTGCGATAACCTTAAGTCCTGGAACCTGATCCACAAGTATTTTAATCCCCATCCCTATATTTGGAATATACTGAGCCTCATCAAGCACTATTAATTCATAGCCTTTTGCATATTCAAGAATGCGCGGAAAATCCTGTGATCCTAACAGATCCTGAATTCTAATATTATCACCTGAATCTTGCCTGTATTTTAAAGTTGTCTTTTTTATGAAATTTTGAAGGAGCGTTGTTTTTCCCACTCTTCGTGGTCCATAGATGATTAAAGCACGATTTTCTTTAATAAACGGCGTCAAATCATCATAATAACGTTTAATCATATGCTTACAACTTATCACAATTCCATATATTTGTCAAATTTTATGGACTCACACTCCATAAATTATGCTGAATTTATGGAATTTGAACCTATGTAAATATCACTTTGCAATAAGTATAACTTTTTGTCAAGCGCCCAAGGTAACTCCGATGCCAAGCATCGGGGCGTGACGCACGGCTGTCAATCAACTTTCCAACCTGTTTTTAATTTCTTCAATGGTTAACCTCTCTTCCCTCTGCAATCTTCGTATCTCTTTTACTTTCTCGATCATAGAGCGATCAAACAACTGATATCCGGCTCGTGTATGCTCTGCCACTTCAAGCAGTCCTTTTTCCAGCCAGTGCCGTATGGAATGCAATGTTTCCCCGGTCTCCTCTGCCAGCTCTCCTATTCTTAGTAATCTTTTTTGCACAACAGAGGTAGGCGTTTTTCCCTCCACTGCGTCAAGATAAATGTCAAGAGAACGATCAATAGCTTTATAAATAACTTTGTAGTAATCTTTAAAATTATTATTAAGCTGTGCTTTCTGAATACTATCTATATATGCTTCCCTGTCTTCTTTCCTAACAAGAGCAGGCGGATAACCTTTTTGCATTAAAAGCAGGTTCATAAGAAGCCGTGCGGTCCTGCCGTTTCCATCCAAAAAAGGATGTATTGAAACAAGCTTTATGTGAGCATCTGCCGCTATTTTTACCGGATGATCATTATTTTTGCCATGCAGCCATTCAAAGAAAGAGTCCATAAGTTCCGGCACTTTTAGAGGATTAGGTAATATGACGTCCGTCCCTTTTATTCTTACCGCTACGTTTCTGTATTTTCCCGCATCGTCATCATCGATTTTTTTAAGGATTAATCCATGCATGCCTAAAAGCTCGCGTTTTGTTAAATCCTCCCGTTTTTTGCCGACAAAATCTTTTATAAAATCAAGAGCTTGGGCATGATTTATTGCTTCCAAATGTTCTTTTAGCGTTTTTCCTCTTACTGTTATGCCTTCCTCGACCACGAGCGCAGTTTCTTTTCTTGTTAAGGTGTTGCCTTCTATAGCGTTTGAAGTGTAAGTTAGCTCTACCTTAAACCATTCATCAAGGTTGTTAACTAACGCCAAAGACAACGGTCTAAAGCTGTCTAGCTTTTGTTTCTTTTGAGTAAGCTTACTTAATAAATCATTCATTTTTATAACCCTATGGTTTTTATTAAAATAAGTATAGGGCATCGCCCTATGGTTGTCAAACTGTCTGTAATGACATCTTACCTCGATAAGACTTTAAAGAAGTTTTCCTGAGTATGTTCTTGCTTCTGCCTTAAGCTTAAAGCGATTGTTATAAAGCTTAAACTATGCTAATGTTTTATTATGAAAAAGCTTTTATCGGTTGTTATACCAGTGTATAACGAAGAGAAAAATGTAACTCTTTTATATCAAGGGCTCTTAAAAATAACAAACAGTCTAAGAAGATATCGCTACGAAATAATATTTGTTGATGACGGCAGTACGGATAGGACTTGGAATGAGATTAAGGATATTAATCAAAAAGATGCAAATGTTAAGGGAATAAGCTTAACCAGGAATTTCGGACACGCAACCGCACTTCAGGCAGGTTTAGAATCTGCGCTTGGAGATCTGGTGGTTATGATGGACGGTGACCTGCAGCATCCTCCGGAGCTTATTCCCAAGCTTATTAAAGAGTGGGGAAAGGGAAATAAGATCGTAAATACCCTGCGGATTAATACTGAAAATATAGGATTTTTTAAAAAAATAACCTCGCAGGTTTTCTACAAAATTTTAAGCTATTTTTCTTCTGTAAGAATAAATGCCGGAGAAGCAGATTTTCGGCTAATAGACAAAGAGGTGCTAACTAAAATAAATAATTTACCTGAAACACCTAAGTTTTACAGAGGCATAATGCATTGGATAGGTTATGAGATTACCTATGTGAAATATACGGCCAGAGAAAGAAGATACGGAAAATCTTCTTACAATTTGCAAAAGATGACTGAATTGGCCCGGGCAGGACTTACCTCATTTAGCGTTAGACCTTTAAAGGCAATTATAGCAATTGGATTTTTGATATTTGTTGTTTTTTCCGCAGGCCTTTTGTATACCCTTTTTTACAAATTTCTTATATATTACGATGCGTTTAGTAATAGTTTTATACTGGTTATGCTGATTATGGTAGTTACTGGACTAATGATTTCTTTTCAGGGAATTATTGCAATTTATTTAGTTGATATTTTTAATACTTCTATGAATAGACCTGCATATGTTATAAGGTCAACTTTGGGGCAAAAAAACAATGCTTAAATTTTTAATTAGATTAAAAAACTGGAGACTAAAGGTTTCCGAAGCAAAAATCGAACTTTTTTTTACGGTTTTAGCATTTTTACTATCCTTTGGTTTTATTGCTAAATATTTGGATCTCTCCTTGTTACTAACAAATACTACCGTTACTGGTGGAGATACTGGATCTCAAATTTACAGATTGTTTTACATGCAAAAGATTTTTCCACTTCTTAGATGGTGGTCTCCTGATTGGTATAGCGGTTATCCTATTATGTATTTTTATCCGCCTTTAATGTTTTGGGTATCCACTCTTTTGGGGTACCTTATCCCAGCTAATATTGCTTTTAAAATGGTAATTTTTTCCGGCGTGTTAATATATCCGGTAGCTGCCTATTTATCCCTTAAGCTTCTCGGGTTAAAGTATCCGATACCACAGTTAGCAGCTGTTTTTTCTTTATCTTTAATGTTTTTTGAAAAATTTACTATTTACGGCGGCAATTTGGCAAGCTTACTTTCCGGTCAGTTTTCTCACACTGTAAGTATTGGGCTTATTTTTATATTTATAGGCTTAATCTACAAAAACGTTTTGGAAAACAAATATCTTGTTTGGACAGTTTTAACAGGTGCTGCAATTATTCTTACGCATCCAGTATCGGGAATTTTACTTATTCTTATCTCCCCTGCCTTTATTTTTCAGGGTGAAAAAATCAGAAAATCCATACTTAGGGTTTTTAAGATTTATTTAGGAATATTTTTAATAACTGCTTTTTGGACCTTTGGACTGGTTTTTTATAAAGAATATAGCGGCTATATGGAATGGGGAAAAGAAATAAAATGGGATGAGCTTTTCCCCATCCATCTTAGATATTTAATTTATGCGGCGGCTTTAAGCGTTCCGCTTGCAATTATAAAAAAAGAAAAAAGATTAATAGGGCTTTTTGTGCTGCTAATTTTAACCAGTCTTGGCTATTTTTTTGTCGATAAATCTAACATTTGGAATAACAGATTTTTGCCTTATGTATTATTTTGTATGTTGATTTTTGCGGCATATTTTTACGGAAATGTTATTAGAGCCATTCGGAAAAAAACAATTATAATTGCGGGGATTGCAACTATCTTTTTAATGCTTTTTTCACTTGTAACAGTAAAGCAGAATATGTCTTTTACCGCATTTTGGTTTAAGTGGAATTTTGAAGGCTACGAGGTAAAACCGGCTTGGCCAGAGGTGAATAGTCTTTTTAAATATCTTAATAGCCTTCCGCAGGGACGAGTAATGTGGGAATTTCAACCAGATTTTAGTAAATATGGTACAACACGGGTACTGGAGGCAATCCCGTTTTTTACCGATAAACCAACTTTTGAGGGACTTGCTGTAGATTCGGCGCTTTATGCTCCTTTTCATTTTATTGTTCAAGCGGAAACTACCGATAAGCCAACTTCTGCCATTGCCGGATTTGAATATCCTCCTTTTGATTTTGCCAAAGGAGTACGCCATATGCAGCTTACAGGAGCTCAGTATTTTATTGCCTACACCGATAAAATAAAGAGTGATGCCGATTACTCCAGTAGTTTAATAAAGCTTAAGAATACAGGTCAGTTTTCGGTTTATAAGGTTACTAATAGCTCAATGGTTGAAATAAGTCCAACTTTTATTATTGAGAAAAAAGATAAAGATTGGTTAAAAAAATCAATAGAATGGTTTAAAAGTGATGATTTTAAAAGTCCAATCGTGTTTGCTTTTAATAATGGAGAAATAAGGTATCTTTCCGGTTTAGCGAATAAATCTACTCCCGTAACAGAGAGCTCTGTGTCAAATATTAAGTCTGGCAGGGACTATTTGGAGTTTGACACAAATAATATTGGCGTCCCTCATATTATAAAAATTACCTATTTTCCAACTTGGCGCGTTAGTGGTGCAAAAGGACCGTTTTTGGTTTCTCCCTCGTATATGATGGTTGTTCCAACACAAAACCATGTGAGGTTATATTTCTCTTACGGAATTATAGATTGGTCAGGATTTGCCCTAACTGGCTTGGGAATTGGATATCTAATTTATTTTAGAAGACGTAGACAACAATAAGTATAGTAACTATACTAGCTTTATGCGGAGAAAAAGACGAGGCTTGGGGATTAATCTTATTATTATTGGCGCCGTTATTTTCCTAGGCTACATAATGGTAGGAGGTTTTGCCCCAAGTTTTACCCTTACCCCAGCAAATAAAGGTGTTGAATACGAAATTATTACTCCCGGACCCGCAGGACAAAAAAGTTCTCTTCAACTGGAAACCATAAAGTTTAAAGAATGCGGAAAAACAGTAGCAGTTGACCTTGTTTTAGATAGATCTGGATCAATGTCCGAAAGGCAAGATGGCGGAAGCAAGCAAAAAATTCAATACCTTAAAGATGCTACGAAGACATTTGTCAGCCTAATGCCGGATGATAGTCCGCTTGGAATGCAGTCCTTTGGTTCTGATGCGTCACTTGATTTTAAAATTGATAAATTAGGAGGAAGAAGAGATTTGGTTAACTCTAAAATAAACTCACTAAGGCCAAGCGGGAGTACAAACATGAATGAAGGTTTAAAATACGCAAGAGATGAGCTTAAAGAGGCAATTCCAAAATTTAGCAACTATTCTTTTTCTTTAATTCTTCTTTCGGATGGACAATGGAACACGGGAGGAGACCCAACCTCTATTGCAAATGAAATAAAAGAGATGAAAGTAAAAATCTTTACTATCTCTTTTGGCGATAATACTGGAGCTGCTTTTATGAAAAAAGCTGCCTCTGATCTTTCTTATTGGTTTTATTCCCCCGGAAACCAAGAATTAGAGAATGTATTTAAGCAAATCGCTGTTAGGCTCTGCAATGAAAACAAGTAGCTTTTTGTAATTAAGCTTGTCTAAAATCTCTTAATGCCAATTTGACAAGAAGACTAACAAAATCTTTAAAATTTATTCCTTTCGCTTTTGCCATTTTGGGCAAAAGACTTTCCTTTGTAAGACCGGGGATTGTATTAACTTCTAAAACATAGGGGTTTTCGTTTTCTAAAATAAAATCTATTCTTGAATACGAACCAAGCTTAAATTTCCGGTGAATGTCCAGAGCAATTTTTTGTAGCTTATGTTTTGTAGGCTGATTTATGTCATGCGGATTAACAATTTCCTTTGTTTCACTTGAATATTTATTTTTATATGAAAACCACTCCCCTTTGGGTGGAACGATTTTTATTACAGGCAGTGCCCTATTATTTAAAATTCCAACCGTAACTTCAGTCCCATGTATAAGTCTTTCCGCAAATACGGGAATATTTGGCTTTAACAATCTTTTTAAAAGATTCACTTTAAAATCTTCCTTTGATTTGACAATTATTACCTCTCTTGATGAACCTCCGCTTGAACTCTTTAAAACGACCGGAAACCCAAATTTCATAACCTGAATCTGGTTTTTAATAATTTTCCACTTTGGAGTAAGAATATTATTTTTATCACAGAATTTTTTAAATAGGACCTTAAACCAAGAATTACGAAAACCCGCAAAATTAGAGCTTCCGACAATCGGTTTATTAAATTTAACAAGGTACTTATGAAGTTTTCCGCCCTCCCCTTCTTCTCCATGCAAAATGGGAAAAATTACGTCAAAATCTTTAATAAGTGAAGGTATTTTTGCATATCCTTGTTTTAAATCATATAACTTTACTTTATAACCGTTTTGTTTAAGTCCCAAAGTTACATTTCTTGCAGACATAAAGGAGATTTTTCTTTCCGAAGACAATCCTCCTGTAATAACTAAGATATTCATCGAACACAAAAAAACTATTATAAACTATTTGGATAATTACTTAACGTTTAATTTGATAAAGACCGTGGGAGTTAAATATTGCGTTTGCTTCTGATTGTAGATCTTCTGGTCCCAATCCATCCGGCAATTGATTTATTTCTCTCATAACCTCACCAACTTTTACCAATGAACCCTCAGTCCCAGCTAGGTTTACTCTTTTAAGAAAAGCCCCATCTCCCGTTTTGCAACGAGTCGCTAGTAATACTCCGACAGGACCTTCAGTTAATTTTGGCATATCTCCCATTTTTTGTTCTATAGCTTCGCTGTTCATTTTTCTTGTCACCACCTTTTTTTGAAAAATCTATTTTTTCATTTAAAATTAAGGAAGCGGAAATCTTGCACAGAAAAATTTTACCTCCTTGGCAATTTTTAGAAGTTTTTCCGCTTTAGCAATATCTTTTTTAAATTTATCCCAAATAATTTTTCTTTCTCCTTTGGTTTTGGGAAGTAAAATTTGCGGACATTCGTTAATTACCTCATTTATCCATTTTGCAATTTTTACCATTTCCCGCTCTTTCATGCCCTGCGTGGTCAATGCAGCAGTCCCCAACCTTAGTCCTGCCGGGTAAAAAGGTGGGTTTTGATCATTAGGAACGGCATTTTTGTTTAAGATTATTCCTGCAGTCTCCAAAGCAAGGGCGGCAATTGCGCCGTTAACAGCTTTGTTTCTTAAATCAATCAATATGAGGTGATTGTCTGTTCCGCCGCTGACAAGATTAAATCCATGTTTTTTAAGCTCTGCTGCCAGAACTTTTGAATTCCTAACAACTTGCTCCCCATACTTTTTAAAAGATCTTCCCGAAGCTTCCTTGAGCGCTACCGCAATTGCGGCAGTTTGATTTTGATGAGGTCCTCCCTGCAGTCCCGGAAAAACAGCTTTATCGATTTTGGAAGAAAGATTGGGATCTTTTTTAATCCCTTTGTTAGTCACCATTATCAACGCTCCCCTTGGTCCTCTTAAGGTCTTGTGCGTTGTTGTTGTAATAATATGAGCATATCTAGCCGGACTTGGATGAACCCCAGCAACAATTAAGCCTGCAATGTGGGAAATGTCCGCCAAAAGATAAGCACCCACTTTATCTGCGATTTCCGCAAATTTCTTAAAATCAATAATTCGAGGATAAGCTGTTGCTCCACAGATAATTAAATCGGGTTTTTCCTTGATTGCAATTTTTTTAATCTTTCCGTAATCCAATAATCCTTCTTTATTGAGCTCGTATGAGATAGTCTTAAAGAGTTTGCCTGAAAAAGAAACAGAAGCACCGTGAGTTAAGTGCCCGCCATAGGCAAGAGACAATCCCATAATTTTTGACTTAAGGGGTTTTAAAAGCGCAAGTTGAACTGCCGCATTTGCCGGAGAACCTGAATATGGCTGGACATTTACGAACGGGACTTTAAAAAGATTTCTTGCCCTTTCCTCTGCCGCTACTTCAACCTCGTCGGTATTAACTGTTCCCTGATAGTATCTTTGATAAGGGTATCCTTCGGAATATTTAAAGTTAAAAACCGAACCAAGTGCCTCCAATACTTCTTTGGATGGAGAGTTTTCCGAGGCAATCATTTGCAGAGTGTTTTTTAACCTTAGCTCTTCTTTCTTTATGAGATTATAGATTTTAGGGTCCTTCGTTTTTAGCATGGTTATTGACTATTTTATAGTCTTACCATTTTTTGTCAATAGTTAAAACATTATCTTTCCAGCTCTAAAAACGTAAACTTGAAGCCGTTTGATTCCCCCTCTTTCTCAAAAACCTTCTTTTTAAACTTTGAATAATTTGGAAAAACAGTATCTGCCTTAAACACTCCTTTAACTTTTGTTAGATAAAGCTTATCTGCTATATCTATTGCCTCTTGGTAAACTTGTCCTCCGCCAATAATAAAGCATTCGTCATTGCCCGGAGCCTGCAAAGCGAAATTAAGGGCATCCTTTAGGGAATTTGCAACCATTCCTCCTTTAACTGAAAAAGAACTATTGCGAGTAATAATTATATTTGATCTATTCGGAAGACATCGGCCAATATCTTTTTCAAAAGTCCTTCGCCCCATAATTACAGGATGCCCGGTTGTAAGTTTCTTGAACCTTTTATGATCCTCTGGTATCTTAAAAAGTAATTCCCCTCCCCTACCGATTCCATTTTTTTCATCCACCGCAACAATAATTGATATCTTCATTTAATAAGGCTTTTAACTAATTCTTCGGCGAAATGTTCCAAGATCCATGGGCCAAACAAGGGATCTTTTCTGTCTGTTATTTGCTCTGCGTTAGTAAAAAAATCCCGGCGTTCCCCAGGACTGCTTTCGTTAGGGTGTTTTCCGTCAACCCCAACTAGATACCAATCAGTCGTTGATCCTTTTTTGCAAATAATTACCGGATGTCCATTTTCAGATAAACTGTTCTCTCTAACCACTCTTTTCGCTACGAAAAAAGCGATTTCGGTTTTTTCCAAAGCACCTCCATTGCCAATAAATCTTCGCATGGAATATGTAGGCTCCCCAGATAAACCAAGCTCTTTAAGTAGCTTTCCGTCTATATAGCGAGATATCGGTGTCCAGCCGTTTTGTTCTGGTATTGGCGTTCTTTCCTGTATCATAAAACCTCTTTTGCTAATTTAACCGCTTTTAAAACGCTTGGTAAAAGCCAGTAATTTTCTAATTTTGAAATTTCCACCCATTCAGGTGTAGTTTCATCTCCTTCTCCTCTAACTTCTCCTCTATATGACTTGCAAATGAAAACTTCCCAGGTGCAAAGCATTGTTCCATTTTTTCTTTTTAATTCCGTTACTCCAAAATCAAAAGAAAGAGGGATCAGTTCTTCCTCTGTTGTCTCTAAACCTGTTTCTTCTTTTAACTCTCTTGCTGCTGCTTGCTTTGGATTTTCATTTTCTTCGATTCTTCCCGAAGGTGTTCCGTAAGAACCAGTTAAGTGTCCAGCTTCTTCACCATGTCTTACCAAAAGAACCTCACTTTTATCGTTTCTAAAAACAATGACTCCGATGGTTGGAATTGGCTTCATTTCATAAGGCCATTTTGCCTGTTTTTTTATCAAAAAGACCTCCGGCAACTGTTAGATCCGCTTTAATTATTGGGTATGGGTCGTAACCTTCTAAAGTTACGTGTTCGGGTTTAAAATCGTCCAATTTTTTAACCCTTTTGTCGATTATAATCCTTGGCAATGGCTTTGGTTTCCTTTTTAACTGTTCTTTAAATTGAGGAATATGATTTTCGTAAATGTGAACATCTCCGAAAGTGTGGATAAATTCTCCCGGTTCCAAACCGGAAACCCGTGCTAAAATCACTGTTAGTAAAGAATAGCTGGCTATATTAAACGGAACTCCTAAGAACAGGTCTGCGCTTCTATGATAAAGCTGAAGTGATAGTTTTCCGTTGCGATTACTGATTTGATACATGTTGTGGCAAATCGGAAACCTTGAAGCATCCTCTAAAGTTGCCATAGTATAAAGATATTCAGGGTTCCAGGAGTTAACAATTAAGTTTTTAGCATCAGGGTCTTCTTTTAACTCCCTTAAAACCCATTTTAGCTGATCTATTGTTTTCCCTTTTGTTCTAGTTGGCCAATGCCGCCACATTTCCCCGTAAATTCGAAGTAAATTCCCATGTTCTTTTGCAAATTTTTTATCATCATATATTTTTTGAATAAAGTCATCTTTTGCTAAAGGTTTTACCAATTTTTGCTTTGCTTTCCTTTGATAAATTTTGTAGGGATAGTCATCCCAAATATGAACATTGTTTTCGACTAAATATTTTATATTAGTCTGGCCAGACATAAACCAGTAAAGCTCGTGTAAAACTCCGCTCCAATAAACTTTTTTGGTGGTTAAAAGAGGAAATCCAAGTGATAGATCAAATCTAATTTGACGGCCGAATAAGCTAATAAGTGCAATGTTTGTTCCCCTGTCTACCTTCCTAATTCCTTTGTCTAAAATTTCTTGGGCAAGATCAAGATATTGATATTCAGGATGGTTGTGGTTTTTCATAAATAATTTTTAGAGGATTGGTAGGAATTTTACAATAGGTCAAACTATGTCATTTATTTTTGGTATAATACGGCTATGGTCGAAGGCATTAAGGATCAACAAGCTACTTCAACCGAACCTAAAAAAGAGAAAGAAGACTCTTTTAGATGGACTAGGGATCCCAAAAAACCTATATTGAGAATAGAAAATGGCGTGTGTGTTGAAGAAATCATGGCCGTCCGGATCGCCCCATATGGAACGCCGGGCAAATTTGAATATCCAGAAGGCCCAATATTAATAGATTTTGGCCAAGACGTAAAAAAATTACTGAAGAAGCAGCCAACAAAATTAAGCGGATGGGTTGTAAGAACCGTTCATGAAGCAGACAAACATTTTGAAGATAAAGACGATGAATATCACTACTGTACTATCTTTACCGACGATTTGGGAAAAGAAACGGGGGAGAAAAAAAGGCAGGCAAAACAAGAGCAAAAAGCAAGAAAAGAGGCTGGAAAAGGTTGGAAAATGGAACAAGCAGGACAGCAAAGATTAGCAAAACAGCGAAATATCGCCCGGAGAAGACCCAGATGGGTTCCCGGTTATTCCGATATCCCTCCCGAATTCGGAGAACCAGAGAATGAATTAGCAGGAAATGTTGAATCAAAACATCATGAACAACTGGTAGAAACCGGATCAAAACATGAACTAGTGAGATCTAAGCACAAAAGCATAGCTGATATTAAAACTGAACGGCTCAAGAAAGGAAAAGAAGGACCTTTCATAGTTCTAACAATTTTCACGTCTGTTCAGTTATATTCTAAACATCCAATGCAAAAAGAAGAGCGACTGAGGACAGGGAAGGATAATCGCCCTGAATTAGAATCAGATCAGACACATGATAAGACCGATCTTATAATCGAAGGCACATCTAAGCATTTTTGGCGTGAATGGGAAGATCACTATGCCGAAGTAGAGGCAGTAAACGCTGAAAATCCGGACGACGAAGGGCTTAGCGGTTTTGTCAGTAAGGCTGTTGTAAAGAAAGCCTTACAAAATCCAGAAGTAGACCAGACTTCCTTTTAGGCTATCTTTGATCCACAAATCCGCCGATAACTTTTGCGCTATAAATTTCTTTCCCCTGTTTTTATATCCCGTTATTGACTAAGGCACAATTTCAGTGTATAATTTAGTATATACATGAGGGTTGTTAAAGAGACTTTTGGGTTTGATTGGGATGAAGGAAATAGAGAGAAGCCTAGGAGTCATGGGTTAACTCCCGAAGAAACCGAGGAAGCTTTTTTTGATGAGAATAAAGTCGCATTTGCAGATTGGAAGCACTCGGCAAAAGAACAAAGAATCACCCTTTTGGGTAAGACTAAGAAAGGACGACTGTTAAACATTACTTATATGATTCGGGCAAAAAAAATTAGAATTATTACGGCAAGACCTATTAATAGAAAGGAGGTGGCACTTTATGAAAAAGCAGCTTAAAATTCCAAAATTCAAAAGCGAGGATGAGGAAGCAAAGTTCTGGGCCAATTTGGACCTTTCAGAATACTTAGAGCCTTCGGACTTAGAAAGAGTGAGTTTTCCAAATTTAAAACCTACTACCAGACCTATCTCCATCCGTATTCCTGAATATCTTTTAAATCGGCTCAAAGAAAAAGCCAATGAGATCAATATTCCTTACCAATCACTGATTAAGGAGTATATTAAAAGAGGTGTATTTTCCTAGTTTACGCTAAACCTGCTTCTCTTTTCTTTTAGTTGTAACTCTTCCGCCCTGCCATTGACCACGGTATTTACTTCCCCCACCTCTTACTTCTTGAAAGATAATGTGAACAAACCTTGCCCCCATTTCTATTTCTACAGTTACTGATCCTTCGTTTTTAAGGCCAAAAACCAATTCTCCCTGGTATCCAGGTTGAACAGGTCCTGTTCGAATGAACAAGCCCGATCTAAAAGTGGTAGTTCTTGGGATAATTACTGCTGAAAGATTTATTGGAAGATTGATTTTTTCAATTGTTTTAACCAGGAAAAAATCTCCCGGTTTTATTTTAATTGACCTCTTCTTTCCTTCTTTAAAGGCAATTATAGTCTTTACATCAGCCGTTTTTCTATGGGTTTCCCCTAAAAAGGCCGAACCTGATATCCTAAAGACTTCTCCTAGTCTTAAGTCAAAACCAGCCCCTTCGGGATTAGTCAACTCTCTTTCCGAAAGCCCTTCGACCAGTTTTTTTGTTTTTACTAGCTTCAATAATTGCTTGGGCCCAACTATCATAAAGTTATCTTATTATATATTAAGTGATAGAAAGTTATAATTAGATATGTTTAATCAGTGTTGTTTAGTATCTTAGCAATCTCCTCAGTAACTTCTTCCTCATCCCTCTCTCCATTAATAACTATAATTTCGTCCTTAAATTCTCCAATAAGGAAATCATAGCCCTGTTTTACCCTTTCGAACAATTCTTTTTCTTCATAAATTTCCTTAATTTTATGCATTTCAGACAGTCTTTTTACGGCTTCATTTACACTAACTTCTAAGTAAAATGTATAATCTGGAATAATAAAACCATGATAGTGAGACAAAATAGACTGGGCTACTAAGATTATTTTAGCTGCATCCTCAACCGATGCGTCTTTTAAATCTGCTAATCCATATGGAACAGCAGACCAAAAGTATCTGTCGGTTATTACGGTTTCGCCTTTTTTTAACCTTTCTACAATTTCAATTTGCTGAACTTCCCTATCTGCCGAATAAAGATACTGGATTGCAACAGAGGGAACTTTTACCTGCTTTTGTAAGATTTTGTGTATTAAAACTCCAATTTCTCCTTCTCTGGTTGGATTTTTGGTTAAGAAAACTTTTTCCCCTTTTTCTGTTAAATAGTTTGCAAGTCTTTTTGCTTGCGTTGTTTTACCGCTTGCATCCATCCCCTCAAAGGCAATTAATTTTCCTGGGTAAGTATTCTTTTTAAATTCTAGTTCAAATTGAATCTTATGCTTCATTTTTTCTCCATCCTTATTTTTGATTCATCAGGTTTTTGCTGATTTTTATACTTTGCGTCTTTTTTCTTTCCGTATGGAACTTCCGCGTTTGAAGATAATTGTTCAAAAGTCATAGCGCATATCCGCATCCCGGGATATAAGGCAACCGGTAATCTTCCTAAATTCCCAAGTTCCAAAACTGCTTGACCATCCCACCCAGGATCAAAAACAGAAGCTGTTGAATGAACAACTATTCCAAGTCTCCCTAATGAAGAACGTCCTTCCAGTCTCCCCAGTAAGCTTGGGTTAATTGTTATTCTTTCTTTTGTTACTGCTAATACAAAATCCCCAGGCTGCATGATAAATGGTTCTTTATCTTTAACTTTTATTTCTCTGGTAAATTCTTTTTCTTTAGATTTTTTTGAAAATGGATCAATTAGTGAATGCTTACTGTATTCAAAAACTCTAAAAACATTCCCAAGCCTAAGATCAATTGAGCAGGAACCAAGTTGAGTTCTAAAATCTGGGAAAGGGGAAATCTTAATGTCTTTATTTTTTAATGCAGATTTTATGTCTTTATCTGATAAAACCATGTTGTGATTATAAAATAGTAAAGAGTAAATAGTAAATAGCGAATAATTGGGGGCTTGACAAAAGGCGGTCAAATCAGTCTAAATTAGATCAGTGGCGAAAAAGAAAAATACAGGCAGCATAAACCTACTTAAAGGAATCCAAGGCTCCAAACTGGCTGCATTAGTAGTTGTTCTTGTCATTCTTTTCGCAATTCCTCTGACGGTAGTCATGAATCGCCAACAGCAACAAATTCAACAAGAAGCTTCTACCGAAGCCACCGCATTATGTAAATTAAATGGTGGAACATGTATGGCAACTAAATCATGTAAAACCGGTTATACCTGGACAGGTTACCTTGGTAAATCTTACAAATATTGCAATAGCTACAATTCTCCGGGTATTTATTGCTGTATTCCTAAACCATCTTGCAGTTCCGTAGGAGGAGTTTGTAAAATAAATACCTCAAGTTATTATTGCTCTATTACGATTAATTCCGGGAGATGTTCGGCTGGATATGTTTGCTGTCAGTCCGGAAGCTATATCCACAGATAATTATTTATAGTTCTTCTACTTTCCAGTTTTCGCCGTCTCTGACCACAAAAACCGGCATCACTTCGATATCACCAAGGACAAAATTTCTGATTTCCCGCGCTGTATTTATTGTTTGCTCGCGGTGCAAAGTTTCGTCAACCGGATTTCCGGCGCAATCCTGGTGTCCATGAACAATTATTCCTTTTGAATGATGTTTTTTAATTGATATCAAAACCTTATTTTTAATTGACTCAAGTATTTTCTTATCAACGTCTTCATTTCCTATTAAACCAGCCAGCCCCGCTTCGGTAATTGTGTCCGCATATCTGGCGCCGTATCTTTTTTGGCCATACTCCAAAATTGGCGCTTGCACTCGCCCATCCATGCAA
>MFNH01000064.1:0-5463 GCA_001781995.1 Candidatus Levybacteria bacterium RBG_16_35_11
TATTTACACTCGGTAAAGCCAAGATAGGTAATGCATTGGGCGCCGGTTATATAAGCAATAATATTTATAATAAGAAAGGCCATAATATTAATTGAAAGTCCCAAAATAGCGTAAGTTAATGATGCTTTTGCGGTTTGAACCTTTTTTTGATCCCCGCCAGACATAGTAAATTTATACCCGGAAACAATTACGATAATAACAGCAACAATCCCGGCAAGAACTAAAAAAGCACTTATGACATTTTTTAAAACTGCAGGAATACATTGTAGCGTTGCTACACCTTCTGGGGTAACACAATTTCCTACAATATCATTCCAGTTACCGGTCGGCATGATTTTAGACTAACAAAAAATAGAGTTTAACGTCAATAGGGCTGTGGTTGCTAAGAGCCTACTGGGGTGAATTTGGGCAATTGTAGGTCTTGAATCGACTGGTTGAAAAAGATTCCAAGTATAAGGTTAATAACAAGATAGGAAAGAAAAACAATTACCAATCCAATTATGGCGGCAATAATATGGTTTCTAGCATCTGTAACTTTAGCCTTATCTCCCTGAGAGATAATCCAGCGGACTGCCCCATAAATTAGGTAGCCAAGGGCAACAATAACTGCTATTACAAATATTGCCTGAATAATGGTGCCTACTAGTGGTCCAAAGTCTCCCGCAGTAAACTTGCATGCCTTAGAGGCGATGCTATTTGGATCTTGTGGACAAACTTCTATAGCATGTGCAATTTTTATCGGAAGAAAATATAGAGGCAAAGACAAAAATAAAGCAATAATTTTCCTCATTTTCTTAATCCTATTATGTTTTTTTCCACTTGTCAAGGGCAATCTTTATGCTCGAGCATTAAAATATATTCCCTCCCAAAATAAAACCAAATGTTCTTATAAAGAAAAACGACATAAAAACTATTGTTAAGCCAATAATTGCATAAATAATCTTATTTTTTGCATTTTTCTTTTTTTCTTTATCTCCCTCAGAAGTTATAAAGTCAATTGCCCCCCAAATCAAATACCCAAGTGTAAGTAAAACTGCAACTAAAAATAATATTCCAAAAAAAACCGGCAGTATTTGATTTAAACCAACGTTTGATGGGTTCGGAACTCCTCCTGGAGGAATAATTTCTTGATCGTTTATTTTTAAAACAAGTTCTTTTATCATGTAAATCCGGGAATTCTTAAAATATCAACCCCAATTATTTGCAAAATTACAAGTGAAAAAATTATAAATGCTAATCCGACTATTGCAGAAGTTAATGTTTCTCTTGCGCCCTTAACCTTTTCCGGATTTCCACCGGAGACCATAAGTCGGTAACCTGAGGCAATGATTAAAATTAAAGCGATTCCTCCGGAAATGCTTAAAATTATTCCAAAGAGACTTCTCGTAAAATCCTGAGGATTTGCAGTAATTTCAATTCCAAGTCCAGTGTTACAGGTAACAGAGATGTTGCTGCCCGAACCGGTTTGTGTGCAGCCGGGTGGTGGATAATTATTTATTACTTTTGACGCTTGCTTAGTCGTTTCTCCTGTTTGAAAGTATCCATTATATGTTCCGTTTACAATGCATTTCGGAGTACCAGGTGTATTTGAAATGCCAGTTTCATAAGTGCCCCCATATTCAAAACAGGTATATCCCTGACAGCAATTATCACTTTTAATGTCGCACGGATATGGATTTTCCTTTACTTTATCCGTACAGGTTTTTACTCCAATTGAATAGCATTTTCCTATAACACCTCCAAAACCAGCATCGATCCTGCGGCAACTATATCCCTGACAACAATCATCATCCCCCTTAGCGTAGTTAGTTGTCCAATCACATGAATCTTGGTTTTTTTCTTCTTCAGGGGTGCAAATTTTACTACCAGCATAAGAATAATGACTAAAAATAAAAAAGAAAGAAAAAAAGAAAAATAAAAAAATGGCCAAGAATTTCTTCACATTTTTATCGTAGGACAAATTAGGATAGTTAGTCAATAGAAGTCACTAGCAAGTAGTAACTAATTACTGAATTTGATTCCTCTTCCCTTAATGGTTTGAAGAAAAACAGGATTATTTGAATCTTCCTCTATTTTTTTTCTAAGCCTTGAAATTAACTGGTCTACTGCTTGATCAGTTACGCCTGCTGTTGATTGTGCTTCGGTCCAAACTGCCTTTATTATTTCTTCTCTTTCTGCAAGTTTATTTTTATTTTCAATTAAAAATTTTAAAAGCTTAAACTCCAAAGATGTTAATTTGTCAGAAATTATATGCTCTCCCTTTTTAATTTCCTTAGAATTTTTATCAAAATAAAATTTTTCACTCTCAGCTCTTTTATTTCTATCCTTAATAAAAGCTTCGAATAAACGGATTGTAATTTTTCCGTTTTCTAAAAGGCCGATTTTTTCAAGATAGTCATTCTTTTCTTTTTTAATTAACATCCTTTGCTCGCTTGGCGTTAATGAGTCCCAAATTTCCAAAAGAGCCTGGTCCACGGCCTTTTTAGAAAGTAAAACCCTTGAAAAATCTTTTATTGAAATCTCGCTAGATATATTTTCAGAAATTGCAATTTCTTCACCTAACTTAGTTAATCTTCCCTGGCCTCCAGTTAATGCAATTATCTCATTAACAAGCTCCTTGTTTAATTTTTTTCCGGTTATTTTCTCAAGATAAGAAAGCCTAAAGTCTAAACCTGACTCATCCTTTAACTTAAGGTATATTTGGTTATCTTCTAAAAATTCAGAAAATGGTGCAAGGGTTGATTCATCAATTAAACTATCAATCGGCCTTGTAAGAGAGAAAACAGAAGAAAATCTATACTTTGCCCTGTTTCTTAAAATTCTTAAATTTTCAAAAAACAAAGGAGAAACTGAAGGAATATATGTCTCAAATTGGTCGAAAAGAAAAATAATAGTAAGCTCTTTTTCTATTGCCAAAAAATCAATCGCCTCTTTTAATCCTTGGAATAGAACAACCTCATCGTTAAACCCAAGATGATCTTTAAAAATCCGATGCAGCTTGTCGTGCTCGGAAATCATCTGCCTTTCTTTTAGGGAATCTGCTAGGGAGAGGAAAAGAAACTTAAGAAAATCAAAAAAATTGCGGTTTTTTATCTCAAATAAATTTAGATAAACAAAATGAAACCATTTTTGGTTTTCGCCTAGATGCTTTCTTCTAATTTTATGATTATAGGCTAAAAATCCAAACAAATTTGACCTACCTCCTCCGGGAACAGAAATTAGCTGGACGGATTTCCCTTCTTTTATAAAAGAAAGTATCTTTTCAATCTCCTCAAATCTTGAGCTTTCTGGATATAAAGAATCAAAGTGAGAAGGAAATTCATCCATATATCTATTATAGCAACCAAAATTGTCAGAATCTTGTTAGTTGAATATCAAGCACTTTGCGTTTGCCTGACATATACTCTGTTTACTATGAAAGAGCAAGAACCAATCGGAAATCACAATTTGACAAACTTTCCTGACCTTCCTAGACTGGAAAGAGAAGGCAATAATATGATGGAACCAAATGCTCCAAACGATGCAGGAAAGGGAACCGGACCAGGTGAGTCTACGTTTCCTGCAGAACACAACGTAGATCCATCATCCGAAACCCATATAAATCAACCTGATGATTTCATTCCCTCTGCGGACTGGCAAGAAGTTCCTCCTGGGACAGTTATACCTCTTGGAGCAGAGATAAAAATGGATCAATCTACTGGGAAAAATTATGCCAGATGGAATAATCCGCCTCCTCCCGAAACTCAGCCAGGAGTTAGGGGAGAAAAGGTTGGGGACGATGGATCAGGTTCACCAAGTGGGGAAACTGATTATGCCAAGTTAGGCTTTCAAAGATTTAATTCAATAGAGGATGTTCCTGATGGATGGACTTCTATGTATAGCCCTGGTGGCCAATTATTTGCAAAACCTCCCGAAGGAGGGGGGGCAGGAGGTTTAGGAGGTGGCAGGGAAGGACCGCCCCGTCCACCTGAAGGACCTTCTGGGCCTCCTGAAATCCCCGAAGATGGCGGTGAGGAAGAGATTTTAATGAGAAAGTTAAAAGATATTTTTGATGACCCAGATATTAGAAGAGAATTGGCCAGTGGTCAGCCAGATTTTACAAATCCCAAATTTGAGGCACTTGATAATTTTATTAAATCTCTTGATCCTGCTTCGCCAAGAGGAGAATTTGCTTATTGGTTAGGGGTCGTAACAAATCCGGGCAGATTTAAAATTGACTATGTAACCTATCTTGATAATTTTGGAAGACCAAGAAGAAGAATGGCAAGAATAAATGGCACTGGAATTGACAATGAGATAGAGCTATCTGACGCAAGTAGAAAATTACTTTTTGAAAGGTTTACGGAAAGAGTTATTAGTATCCCCGACGCTGTTCCGGAAGCAGAGTATGGAAGTGCCTTAGGCGGCTGGTATGTCACAAGCACAATAGATCATATCAGAACCGCTGTTGAAGGACAGTTTGACGCAGATTTTGAAAAATATATCAAGAGATTAGTTTATGTTAGGGGAGTAGCCCATGAATTAAACCGCAACGCCAGGCATGGTGACCAATACGCCGAATATGTGTTGGGACACTTAAGAACAGAAGGACTTTATTTCATTAGACAGGAAATGGTCGGAGTTTCGGACGTTATCTCTTTGTATGAAAAATGCGCACCAAACAAAGTAAAAGAAAGAAGATTTTGGCTAAATGATGGGGATATGAAAGAAATAGATAATGAAGTGGCAGAATTAATTAATAAAATGCAAGCTGATGGATTAATTGTGGATAAAAAAGACAGAAAAATTACGAACTGGGAAAAAGAAAGAGCCTTAAAATTAGGGAGAATATTCTTTATTGGAACACAAAGAATGTCTCTTTATGCGCTTTTAGGAGATATTCCGCCAATGGTAAATACCACAGAAAGAATTGCATCTTTGCCATATGAATATGTTGCAAGAAAGCTTGCGCCGTTTAAATTGCTTGGAGCAAGATTTTATACAAATGAAAATACAGGCTCAAGGCGTTTATTACAACTTATATTTAAACAACAAAAGAAGATGGGGAATTTTAAATCTTTGTTTGGCCTAGATTCCCATTCTATTATGTTAAATACTTTTGGCTCATTTGATATCCAAAGTCAATTTTGGAGAACTCCAGAAATGTTTTTTGGCTTATTAAAAATGGAAAAAGATGGGGAAAAAATGACCCTCCAGCAATATTTGAGCAAACAACAACTAGCTTTTACCAGAGATATGACTGCGGGGGAAAGCCCATTTCTTACTGGAAGAAGCTTAAGGGGGGAGCAATCGCAGAGGTATTCAAGAAGCGTGAAGGATGTGGTGTTAAAACAAAGGCTTTATTTATCGGCCTTAGTAAAAGCGGGAGGATTTGATACCGAGCTAAAAACAAAACTTTGGCAAAAAATGGCAATTCTTAAGCCTTCTACTCTTGCATCGTTATGTCCTGAAATAACTGCCGAT
>MFNH01000064.1:5485-46010 GCA_001781995.1 Candidatus Levybacteria bacterium RBG_16_35_11
TTGGGATAGAGTTAGAAAGAATCTCTATGTTGCAGAACAAAAAAGGGTAATTAAAGACGCAAAAGACTTAGAGAGACTTAATGAGCTACTTACAAAAGAATCGTTAACAGCGGAGGAAAATAGTGAAAAATTATCTCTTCAACAGAAAATGGATCAAGAATTAAGAAACTTTAACGGAGCGCAGAGAGAGATTGACAGGGGTTACGTAGATTTTGGCTATGCCTTTCAGCTTTTAGAATATCTTGAGCCGCAAGATCGAGCAATTGCTGAGCTAGTAATAGGCAGGGGATTTAATAGGGCAAAATATTTAGCTGATGCGGAAATGAATTTTACTTATTGCATTGATGATGCGCCAATAGTTGCCTGGAAAAAAACTGGCGACGGCATGACTGGTTTATCGGATGAGGACTTGATTAGGATTTTGGTAAGTGATCAGAAAGACTTTGCCGAAGGGTATGGACAGTTAAGTAGCTTATTGGAAAGCCCAACGGAAAAATTTGTTGAGAAAGTTGCAACGGCAGTTGATAAAATCGGCAATGTGGTGGGAAGGGTAAGAGCCCAGAAAATAGTAGAGCCGGTTACAGTAGCCTGGTTGCTTATGGCAAGAACAGATGAGACAAAATTATGGATTCCCCTTGATAAAACAATCAGCCGGGCGTTAAGAATGCCTACCTCAGAAATGGAGAGATATTACAGAAATTCTTACATCTCTAATGATGAAGAAGAAACAACAACAGTTATTCAGGCTCTAGCAAATGCACGAGCACTTTCCGATAACACCATGGATCCGGAAGGATCGCAAGTCGATAATATTAGAAAAAAAACAAGGTCATTTAAGGGGAGAGTATTATTAAAATGGGCAAGATTAATAATTGCTTTACTTGGACCTACTTTTGGTATGCAGCTTGTAAAACATATTTTACCTCCGGAACTAAGTAAAAATTTATAAAGTCATCGTTACCTAAGCATTCTTGTGAAAAATGATCTGGCTGATCCAACTTTTCCATACTTAACCTGTCCTTCTTCAAAATTTTTAATACGATATTCTCTACTTCCTGCAATTGTGGATCCGATATTTTTAATGGTATTAACAGGAACTGCTACTCCAGCACCAACAACTCCTCCAAGTGAAGAGAAGTCAAACTTAGGAGACTTAAAGGCAGCCTTGGTCATATTGACTACATTTGGAGTAAGTAAGATTATTCCAATGGCAAGCATTGCTCTTAGGCCATCGATACTATTATTGCTGCCAACGAGCGGTGGAACAAACTGTTGCGAGCTTTCGCCAATAAGAGTGTCAAAAACTCTTGCCAGCACAAACATTAAGACGACCACAGGAAAAACAGATAAATTGGCAAGCATAGATTTAAGCCATCCACCAAAACCGGTTTGTTTATTTGGTATAAGTCCCGCAAGTATCCAAATCGGTGAAAAAATAACATTTATTAAAATCATAACGAATGACTGAAGAAGAGTGAACCAAAGCCTAAAAAGTGCAACGAAAAGAACAATAGGGATTATTATAAAAGAGACGAAGGTTACTATTCCGCCAAGAGTTTTTGAGAGACCCTCTCCTAAATGATTCACTAAAGTCATGGAAGCTCCTACCGGAGGAAAAATCCAGTAGTACCATTTAACATCAAGGTTAGGGATAACAGAGTCTAGTGCTTGGAGTACGAGATTAGATACAATATTTCCAATTTCTCCAGATGCATTCCAGATTGTTCCAAACAATGTTAAACCGACGTCATGGAAATAAATAATAGGATTATTGGCTAAGCCAGAAACTGCAGTTGAACCAATTATTGGAGCACCATTGGCTCCGACGACTTGGGAAAAAATGCCAATTATCAAATATGTAACAATCCACATAAAATCAATTAAAAGCCCAGCTATTGCAAAAGAAAGCGTAACTAAGACAAGGCCAATAATTATTTTAGGGATTTGATTTTGAATGGTCATTACTGTTCTTGGGTCAATTTTTACCCGTAACATAATTGCTAACCCAATTACAATAAAAATAAAAACAAACAAAAGGTAAGTAAAGTCCCTAAAAATTTTCCAAACATTAACAAGCGGTTGAAGTCCGGTATATCCCGGGCTTTGTGCATAAGATTTTTTCACCAGGCCAAAATTAGAAGCAAGATAACTGGTATAGTCGGAGGTATGGACAGGAATGTTATATGTCATGCCAATTAAACTTCCCATTCCTCCAAGAGCTCCGCCATTACTCTCCACATAGCCAATTTTTCTGGTTTTAACGTCAAATCCGAGACATTTTGAATTGGGACCTAATGGATCAACTCCTGTTAATTGGCAAGAAAAAGCAGCTAAAACCTCTAAAACCACACTTTGAGCATAGGTATGTAGGTTCCTGGGAACATCGGGATTAGTATTAGGAGAAGAGTAAGGATTAGTGGATTGGGCATTAGAAGGTTTAGAAACTAGGAATAGAAACAAAATTCCGATTAAAAAGGCAGAAATAAAAAATTTAAGGGTAAACCTCATTAAGTATAGTTTGAGATATTTAGAAAATTATGTCAAGTTCTATGATTTGATATAATCTAACTCGATGGAGAGGTCGCATAGTGGTCTAGTGCGCGCGCTTGGAGAGCGCGTATGCTCGCAAGAGTATCGCGGGTTCAAATCCCGCCCTCTCCGCAATTTCTAGCAACTAGTTTACTATTAACTAGTTACTAGTTTCTCGGCTTGCGCCCAAGCCTGTTTATCTGATTTGTAGCTCAATTTATTTTTAACTTCATTAAACTCAACCCATTCTACGTTTTCCATTTCAAAATCTCTTTTTTCAAAATCTCCTTTTAAATATTCCATGATGAAATAATAAACGGTTTTTTTAATTAGTTCTTGCCCTGAGCCTGTCGAAGGGTCTCTCTGAAACTTAAACCAGTAAGTAACTGGTTTAATTGCTTTTACTATTTTTGCCTCAATTCCTGTTTCTTCCTGAACCTCCCTAATCGCTGTATCTTCTTTTTTTTCTCCTTTTACTTTATCTCCAATTAAGCCTTTTGGAAAAACCCATCCATGGTGTCCCGAATGCTGAGAAATTAATATGTATGTTTTGTTTTTTGCTTGTTTAAAAACAATTCCACCTGCGGAAAATTGAAATTTCATACTCAAATTATACTTTATTCACTTGACATTTTCAGGGATTTATTAAAAGATTAAAGTATGCTCGAAGTAGCAGAAGTACCAGTTCCGCCCCGGTTAGCCCTAAGCCGATTAGAAGCTCAAGTTGACATGGCAAGAGCTGGTTTGCTGCAAAACAATAGTGATTCTGGTCAAGGCGAAAAGCCAACCGGCGACCAACCTTCTGTAATAGAAAGTCCGGTTAATTCAACGATAGTACAAACAATAGCTGAAGCAGGTGGTCCTTCAAGGCCGGGTGTTCCAAAGGCTGTCGGACAAGAAAGCCAGAATCAAGTCCCCGTAAGCCCCGAAGACCCATTACCAAAAGTTGCAAGAAAAGTCTTGGAAAGCCAGAGATTCCGAGAAATTTCAGATGAAATTAGGCAAAAAGGAGAAGGGTTAACAGAACAGGAAATAGAAGAGAAAGCAGTTGAGCAGTATTATGGTGAATGGGCAAAAGATATTTCACAAAATGAAGTATCTAAAGAGATTGCCGAAGACCCTCTTTATCGAGAGAGTTGGGATAGAGTTCTTGATGAGCTCAAAGAAAGCAGGCAAATACCTGACGGAAAAGCGCTTCAGGAGAAAGCACTCGCAAATTATAAAAAAGCTAAAGATCTTCAAGAACAATCCCAAGTTCAACAGGAAGGAGAAAAAACGGCAGAGCAAAAACTTAAGGAAATGGAAAAAACAATAAAGGAAATGAGAAGTGAAATGCAGGAAATGAAAAAATTACTTGGAGAATTAGTTAAGCATGCAGCTGAGACAGATCCTGAAAAGAAGAAAAATTTACTAATTGAAATTTTAAAGTATGCAGCAATAGTCTTAGGCAACGCTTTTATGGAAACTGGCAAGCAAATTGAACCTTCCCTTAAATCTTAAATTCATGGCTCAAATATGAGACCCGCTGAGCAGCTTTTACAGTGTAATATAATGGCAATGTGAATTTTTAAATATAAATACGCAATTAAGACACGGAAAAATTATTGAAAAGATTTAACTATGAATAAAGTGAAAATTTTAAAAAGAAGATATGATTAGCGGTGGGAGAGGGATTTGAACCCCCGTGAGACTTTCATCTCGCATGGTTTTCGAAACCAGCCTGTTAAGCCGCTCCAGCACCCCACCCAGAAAGTATATGATTGCGTGCCCGAGAGGAATTGAACCTCCAACCACCTGGACCGCAACCAGGTGTTCTATCCGTTGAACTACGGGCACATCACTCGTATTTTACTTTATCTAGCCTTAGAAAACAAACTTTTATTTTGCTGATTCAAGGGGAAAAGTGCGGGTTAACCAGTCTCCGGATTTTTCTATAAAAGTCGGCTTTACAATTTCTCTAAAAGGCAAAAAAGGAAGAAGCGCCTGCTTTAAATGCTCCTTATCTATTGATCCCAAGGGGATGGTTAATTCTCCGGGTATAAAAGCATGAGTTCTTACATGGACTACATCTGCGCCCTCTCTTTTTTTAAAATAAAAATCATAAAGCTCCTGCCACAAAAAGAAATGATCCTCAACCGTTATTCCCTCACTGCTTATTCTGTAATGAAAATCACGGGGTGGGACAGATGCTAAAACAAAAGCCAAAAAAACCAAAGATAAAACAACCACCATTAAAAGATACTGAGAAAATAAGAATAAAATTATTTCTACCAAAAGCATTATTAAAAGACTGGTTGCATAATACTGCTTTGATTTTTTCTGAAATGGTCTTCCCGGAGCAGTCCAAGAGAGAATCGTTTTAACAGTTTGGGGCATAGGAGTTTGTTCTTCTTTGCTTTCTTGTTCTTCTTCAGCCATAGTTTAAATTTATAATATCTTTACCTGTTTAGTCAATTAGCTGTATACTATTAGCTATGAAAAAAAAGAAAAGAAAAAAACTAATAGGGTTAGTAATTCTTGCTCTTTTATGGGCAGTTTTCCTGCTTGTTTCAAAACTTGAAACAACAAATTATTTCTTAGGTATTAACTTAAAATTACAAAACCTCTTTATTGCATTTGAATATCAAAAGCTTGCTGCCTTTCTAAAGATAGTTACCTTTTTGGGAAACTGGCAGTTTATTTTTCCCCTAACTTTGTTAATTATTTTTCTTTTGTGGAAATACAAAAAATTTAAATATATTTTCCCGCTTCTACTATCCACGGCAGGCGCACAAATATGTAACTCAATCTTAAAAGCAATTCTTCAAAAGCCAAGATCTTTTTCTTCTTTGATTTCGGAAACATCTTTCTCATTTCCCAGTGGTCACGCCGCAATTTCAATTGCTTTTTATGGGATCCTTGCTTATTTTGCTTTTATAGTAGTCAAAAAAAATTCTTCTAGAAAAGTAAGTTTTCTTATTTTTCTAATTCTTATTTTACTTGTGGGCTTCTCGCGAATTTACCTAAGGACTCATTTTTACAGCGATGTTTTAGCAGGGTATTTCTTAGGAGCAGTTTGGCTTACTTTAGGAATATTATGGTTTAAATCAATTAGCTTTAAAATAATGCCTAAAACTATAATTGTTATTATTTCAGTTATTATTCTTATAGCATCTTCTCTTTTTTACTTTTCTCTTCCAAAAGTCGAACAAATAAAACCTCCAAAGGTTATTATTACCAATAATGTAATTTTAGAATTTAATAACGGAACCTTACCAAAATTCACAGAAAAATTAAGCCGTAAACGCCAGCAACCATTAAGCTTTCTAATCTTAGCAAAAGATGATAGGGAGCTCATTGACGTGTTTAAAAAGGCAGGCTGGTTTCTAGCTGATAGAATAACCCTTAAAAGATCTTTAATCGAATTATTAGAAGTTATAGAAAATAAACCAGATCCAACCGCTACAGTTCATCCTTCAATTTGGAACAATACTGTCCAAAACTTTAGTTTTAGTAAACCGACTGCTAAAAATACGATTAGACAAAGACACCACGGTCGCGTTTGGAAAACAAATGTAAAAACTGTTACTGGTCAAACTTTATACGTGGTCACAGCAAGCTATGATCCGAGAATGAAAACATTTTTTAGCCATAAAGTAGACGCAGACATAGATGCCGAAAGAGAATTTTTATTTAAAGACCTTTTAAAAACAGGCGAAATAGAATCATATTCAAAAATAAATTTTGTCGCTCCTACCCAGGGAAGAAATTTTCAGGGAGATTTTTTCTATACTGACGGGAAAGCCTATTTAATTTACCTTAAATAGTGATATAATTTCAAAGCTAGAAAATCATAAGGGAAGCGTGCCAGAGCGGTTTATCGGGATGGTCTTGAAAACCATTATACTCGCAAGAGTATCACAGGTTCGAATCCTGTCGCTTCCGCATCAGATCTTGATCAATTATGTGACGTCCTCACTTCTATTAAACATCTTAAGAAATTCAAATAAAAGAGTTATTAAAAATCCTGTTGTGAAAATAATTAAAAGGTCATTTGTATTTAGGGCGGAGAAGTGAAAAAGTTCACGTAGATAAGGAATAAGAATCATGGCCGTTAAAAAGAAAATGGTTCCGAAAAGGACATAAAAAAGTGACTTATTTCCTTCCCAAAGCGTCATAAAAAAGTTTTTGTGCCAAGAAAGGTTGGCAATTATTAACATTAGATTCCCAAAAACAATGGCCGTAAAAGTTAGGGTTCGGATGTGATTTTCCGAATACCCAAGAGAAAGAGAAAAAATGTAAACTGCAAAGACAACAAAAAGAATAACTAATCCTTGAAGTGTGCTAAAAATCATATTTTTTCGATTAAATAATGGCTCTTTAAGCTTTCGAGGAGGCTTATTCATTACATCTCCCTCTTCTTTTTCTGACTCAAAAACAATTGAGCAAGCAGGATCAATAATTAGCTCCAGAAAAGCAATTTGGGCAGGAAAAAATACAATTGGTAAATTTAAAACAACCGGAAATAAAGCCATTCCACCAATTGGGATATGAATCGCGAAAATGTAGGAAAGCGCCTTTTTTAGATTATCAAAAATTCTTCGACCCATTTTTACAGAGTCAACAATTGAAGAAAAATCATCATTTAACAAAACTAAATCTGCGCTTTCTCTGGCAACATCGGTTCCCCTTTCTCCCATAGCTATTCCTACATTTGCCGCTTTTAAAGCAGGGGCATCATTTACACCGTCTCCGGTCATGGCAACTATTTCATCATTTGCTTTAAGTGCATTTACAATATTTAGCTTTTGCTGCGGAGCTATTCTGGCAAAAATATTAATATTTGCAATTTGTTCACGTAGCTGTTGAAAATTAAGTTTTAGCAAATCCTCTCCAGTTAGATAATTATTGGGATTTTTAAGACCAATTTGCTTTGCAATATACTGAGCCGTTCCCGGGTAGTCTCCTGTAATCATACAAATTCTTATTCCCGCGCTATAGCATTCTTTAATTGCTAAAACAACGCTTTGTCTAATAGGATCGGCAAAACCGAGAATTCCTATAAACTCAAAACTAAAACCATGTTGGTCTTGAGGTAAGTTTTCCTTATCAGCCGTTGCTTTGGCAACTGCAATTAGCCTTAATCCTTCAAAAGAAAGCTTTTGAATTTTTAAAATCAAATCCTCCTTTTCCTTTTTTGTGAAATGACATAAATCGGCAATTGCCTCCGGTGCTCCTTTTGCCGCAATTACACATCTTGTTTTATCTGAGGATTCCCAGACATGAGAGAGAGCCATAAGGGTTTTTGACAATGGATACTCTTTAATTACTTGCCATTTTTTATGAATATGTTCTGTTTTCTGAAGTAATTTTTCACCTTTTAGCTTAATCTCTTTTTCTATTGGGTCAAAAGGATCTTTTTGACTGGCAAGAATTGCATATTCGATAAGAGCATGAAAATCTTCATTCAGACTAACCTTTTTTTGCCCTAGGTTAAGAACCTTATTATCTGTAGCAAGTAGTTGCAGTTCCATCTTGTTTTCGGTTAGAGTTCCGGTTTTATCAATGCAAAAAACTTTTGTTGCCCCAAGGGTTTCAATCGCTGCGGTGTTTCTGGTTAAGACTTTTCTTTTAGAAATCCTCCATGCTCCTAAAGTTAAAAAAACTAGTAAAACTACGGGAAATTCTTCGGGGAGAAGAGACATGCTAAGAGTAAGCCCTGCTAAAAAACCATTTAGAAAGTCTCCTCTTGTTAATCCGTAAACTACAACAACGATAAGACAAAGAACAAGTCCGATTAAAGCAAAAATGCGGACCAATTTTGCAGTTTCTTTTTTAAGAAGAGTCCCTTCCTCGGTAATTGTTTGAAGAGACTTTCCTATTTTCCCCATTTCGGTATTTGCTCCAATTGCAATAACCTTAGCAATTCCTCTTCCTTGAGTAATTAGGGTGCCGGAATAGGCGAATGGCTTTTTATCTCCTCCGGGAGCTTCCTTTTTAATATCATCTTTACCATTCCACATAGATTTGGTAACAGCCAGTGATTCCCCTGTAAGAAGAGACTCGTCAACCATTAAATTTGTCTCAGACAAAATTACGCAATCGGCGGAAACCCTATCTCCTTCGCGAAGAATAAGAATGTCATCAATTACAACCTCACGTCCGGCAATTCTCTCCTGCCCTTTGTTTCGAATAACTAAAGCTCTTGGGCTTGAAAGGTTTTTTAAAGCATCTAAAGCTCTTTCGGTTTTTCGTTCTTGATAAAAAGTAATACCCAAAACAACAAAGATGGCTGTTAAAAGCATTAATGAATCTTGTGCTTCACCAAGCATTAGATAAATTACGCCTGCCGCTATCAAGAGAAGAAGCATCGGTTCTTTAAAAAGATCAAAAAAGATCCTAAAAATGCTTCGTTTCTTTTCCGAGGGAAGCTCATTGTATCCGTGGGCCTTTAAGCGATTTTGGACTTCGGAAGTTGTTAAACCTGAATATTTTTCTAAATCCATTCCTTAATCATAGCAAATATCTTGCTTAAGTTAAGTCTCAGCGAGGCGAGGGCGGAGGAGGTGGGATTCGAACCCACGCGAGCTTATTCAGCTCAAGGGGTTAGCAACCCCTCGCAATGGACCAGGCTATGCGACTCCTCCAATTCAATCAATTATACCATTAAGAGGCTAAATTTGATATTTGAAGATTTGTCCCGGAGCGTATTCATAAGAGCACATTTCCTCATTGGATAAATGCTCAAAAAACTTTCTCATAGGCCTTATCGAATTGCCATGGGCTGAGATAAGGATTACGTCATCCGGGTTCCACTTTGGCATTTCTTCGCTCAAAAATTCCATTACTCTTTTTTCCACATCTTTAATACTTTCTCCATTTGGTGGGGAAACATCGTAAGAACGGTGCCATAGCGCATAATCTTTGGGATCAATTTTGGCAATTTCATCTTTACTTAATCCGGTTAAATCTCCATAACTTCGCTCCTTAATTCTTGGGTCAGTAAAAATCTCAACATTTTTATGCCAGCTACTTAGAACCAGTTGAAGAGTATGCTGTGAGCGGATTTGATCAGATTGATAAGCCTTGGTAACTTTTACAGCTTTTAGTTCTTCCCCGATTTTTTTGGCTTCTTCAATGCCATTTTGGTTTAAATCAACATCTCTCCAGCCGGAAAATTCATGAATTAAATTGTCCTCAGTTTGTCCATGACGAAAAATGTAAACGTCCATGCAAATAGTATAAAGTATAAAGTATAAAGTATAAAGTATTTTGATGTTTCTAGATTTACTTTTTCCCAAAAAATGCATTGCCTGCAAAAAAATTGGCAGTTACATTTGCGATAATTGTTTTTCCTATCTTACTTTTGACGCAAAAAATACCTGTCTAGTTTGTGACAGACCCTCTTTTGATGGATTAACTCATTTAAGATGCAAGAAAAGACATGGCATTGACGGCTGTTTTTCTTCAATTTCCCACAATAAAACAGCCCAAAAATTAATTTACAGCTTTAAACAAAAACCTTATTTATCAAGCTTAAAAAACATCTTATCGGATTTGTTTTATGAAGGATTAATTCAAAATGAAAATTTCATAAGAGAACTAAACAAAGGGAAGTGGATAGCAATTCCAGTTCCTCTTCACAAGACCAAGCTTAGAAAGAGAGGGTATAACCAATCGGAAATTTTAGCAGAAGAACTTGCTAAAAAATTTAATTTCCAAACTAAGAGCCTGCTTGAAAGAGTTAAAAATACCAAGATCCAACTCGGCCTTGACAAAAAAAGACGAAAGGAAAACATTAAAGATGCATTCAAAATAAACACTAACTATATGTTAGATGCTAAAAACATTTTCTTAGTGGACGATCTGGCAACTACTGGTTTTACTTTAAATGAGGCGGCCAGTGTCCTAAAAAGAGCTGGGGTAAAAAAAGTAATCGGCTTAACTCTGGCCAGGGATTAATAGGTTTCTGTCTCTGAGTGCATCCAACTGTTCTTTAGATAAGGCATTTTTCCCAAATTCAGTTTCCCAGTCTGGATCTCTTTCCCCCCTTTCAACCTCCCAGTCATAATCATGAATAACGGATGCTAAGATAGGATCGGGAAAGATTCTAACAATAATTCTTCTTCTTTGAGGATAAAGCCCTCTTAGAAATTTCATCCTACGTCTTTTCCATAAGACTAATTTTACCAACCCTAGCTCTTTTGCCATTCCCATTTCCTCTTCGAAAATAGCATGTCCCAATTTCATCCCGCCGTCACTTGCCATACTACACATTTCCGTTTTTCGAAGTTCCCTTCCGACTACTTGTTTCATGAGCTCATTTAATTCTTCAACGCTCTCGGTAAATTTTTTAGGAGAAACAATTATTTCAGCCTTTTGAACAAAATAAGGTAGAAACGGGTAGGCTCCCAGATCATTGTGAATAATATCTGGAACAGGATGAAAAATATAAGGGTTTGATTTTATTCTTGCCAATATTTCCTGCAAAGACCCTTTTTTCTGAATTTCGCTTGGGGTTTCTACGGTTATTTTCCCTTCTTCTACCATCGTCGCGAAGTATAGAAGATTACATCTTCCTAGTCAATTAAAACGAAAGCTATGGGAAAATCACTCATGAAAAATCCCGCCGTAAAGCGGGATATTTTGTGGACAAAGCCAAAATATCTTGGAACCTAATAGAGGAGTATATTTTCAAATGGTATCCAGTATTGCAGAGAATGAACTAAGCTTCAGTTTAAAGAAATAAGGAAGTATCACAAGAGGGTATTGGAACTATATCTTTAATGAAAGATTAATCTTTTGTCTTCTAGGTAAGCCCCATCTAGAACGATAGATATCTTTAAAAACTCTCGGCATCTGTCCAATTACAGTAGTTCCTTCAATTTTTTTATCAGGTTTTGCGCTTCTCCAAGAATGAGGTGTTTCCCAAGATGCTTCTAATTGATAATCTTCCTCAAGCCTGCTCCAGCCATCCGTAAATCTTAAGATTGATTTGTCTTCTGCTTCAACAAATGAGGTTGAAACATTAGTTTCTGCAACTTTCTTCATCCAATCACCAAGTGAATCTTGAGTCTTTTCAGTGGGGTCATATTTAGTAATTTTTAGTGTTGTTTCGATTAAATCAAGAGTTGGATGTTTTCCGTGAGAACTAGGCCTAAATCGTCTACTTCCCCACTCAACAAGATATTGGAAATCTCCTTTAGCAAACCCAACCCAATTTAATTCGTTTCTCGAAGTTTCCCTGCTCCATTGTCGTGCAAAATATGCCTTTTCAAGTGCTTTTACAAACTCTGGAGCTTTGATGAGGTTACTTGCCAATAATGCAATGGCATCATAATTTTGTTTTCCAATTTCAGCAGGAGATAATTGTTCTCCTTTTCCACCTTGCTCAGCTGTCATAGGGGGGAATTATATTACCAGAGCAATGCGTTGTCAAGCTATGGGACTCTATTGCAATAAAAAAGGATTAGATTGAAAAATCAACCTAGATTAAGTGTTTATTGCGGAAGGCGGTGGAACTTGCATTTTGGTAGGCAAAAGTGGTATAATCCCTTCTTAACGGGGATGCATTGCATCGACAGGAAAGCACTTTAAAAAACTGCAAGCCGACAATGACTAAATGTCGTAAAAACTAGTCAAAATATAAATGCTAGAAGCAATTTTAGCGGTCGATTGGCTTATGCCTATGCGTCTCAAAACGCATACTTAAACTAAGAAGACCTGTCTGTTTAATCTTTACTCAAACGGGATTTTATAGGCAAAAACACAGTTTGAGAAATTAATAAGGAAGTTGATTAGCTCCTTATCGAATTTATAATCTTGACTTTATTTTTTCTTTTCGATTGGACAAGAGTAAAGCGACTTTAATAATCGAATAAGCTTGTAGAAAGTTTTTTAATAAATTTCTTGGACTCGAGATTCAAAGCTCGACATCTCCACACTTTACAATAACTCCACATTTAGGTATTATTTGAAATGTGGAGAGAAAATGTTTCAAATGCAACAGGTCATTTATTCCTTCCAGTAGGCATAAGCTTTGCCCTTCTTGTAGAGGTCAAATATACAAAAAACCATGTCCTACGTGCGGCAAATTAATACAACCCAAATCAGGCCTCTGTGGAAGGTGTGAAGCGCAAACAAGGAGAAGATATGACTCTTATGTTATGCATCAAGGCTATGTGTTAATGCGACAAAGAGATCATCCTCATTCGCAGAAACACACAGGATACATTTTTGAACATATTCTCGTAATGGAGAAAAAATTGGGAAGATTTCTATTGCCTCAAGAGAGTGTTCATCATAAGAATGGAGTTAAAGATGATAATAGAATAGAAAACTTGGAGCTATGGATAAGACCACAGCCTTCTGGCATTAGAGTAAAAGATGCAATGGTTTGGGCAAAAGAGATTTTAAGACTGTATGGGGGAAAATAAAATAATTAGTTTTGCTTACTTTGATTTAATTATTTCCAAAAGCCTCCTCCTCAACCTGTCTTTGAATATCTTTCTTTTTAATACTTTCTCTTTTTTGGAACTTTTTCTTTCCTTTTGCCAAAGCAAGCTCCACTTTAATAAAGCCTCTACTGGTATATATCGACAAAGGAATCAGGCTTAATCCTTCTCCTTCTAATTTTGATTTTAAAGAAATTATCTCTTTTTTGTGTAAAAGAAGTTTTCTTGTTCGTTTTTCGTCGTAATCCTGTAGGTTTGCGTATCTGTAAGGATAGATTCTTGAATTTATTAAATATGCCTCGGAGCCCACAATTTTTACATGCGATCCTAAAAGATCAACTTGTCCAAGTCTTACTGCTTTAACCTCGGGTCCCAATAAATTTATTCCCGCTTCAAACTTATCCTGGATTTGGTAGTCAAAACGAGCGCGTCTATTAACAACTTTCATATCCAAATCATACGTCAAAGGAGTGGAAAAGTAAAATAGCTTCGCTATTTCAATCCGACTATTTTATAAAAATATAAAGGAACGGATTAAACTTAGTTTTAAGTGCGATAAGAATGTGCTTGCGTCCTAATCTTGACAATGATAGACTAGGTTATTAGGGAAGAAAATTTCCTAATGACAGAAAGAAGAACTTTAGAAGCTTCGCAGTCTCTTACAGACGCCGCAGTTAAGGCCACAAAACTTTATTCTTTAATTGGAGCCAAAGTTCTAAATCCCTATTTTGAACGTTTAGAAAAAGACGGAAAGTATGAAGTAAGAACTGATTACCAGGCAATGGATCAAGGACGAATTACATTTATTTTAAGCACAAAGGGTAGGTTTGGGTTAATCCATTTTGAAACACAAGGGGAAGAGCCAAGGTTTGTATTCGAAACAATGGCAGCAACAGGTAACAAAACGATAAAGGGGAGTTATGGTGATATCTATTATGGTAGAGCTTCAAGAATGGACGAGTTGTTAAAAATGATGAGGATTTCCGAAAAAGGCTTCCTTCAGCCACCCGAGTTTGCGTCCACCCCTTCTTCCAAAAAATTTACTTTAAGTCTATCTGGTAGATTTTTCCGCCCGAGAGGACAAAAATTTTCTTTGCGGTTTCTGAAACGTCAAAGTCTTTAGCCGATTTTAAAGTTTCCGATTGATACTGCTCCTTATAGCCTCCATCTTTATTTAATACAACAATTCTACTGTTTCCATTATCCAAAACATAAACGTTATCTGAATCTAAATTTGTGTAAATTCTGGTTGGACTTGAAAATTTTGTCTCAAGACCTGAAATACTGAAATTATCTGCCTTTCCACTGGTGAATTTTCCGATAGTTCCATCCGAAGATAAAATCCAAATAGATCCGTCAATCGCAATAGAAGTGGCTTTTGTCAAATTAGGAGTAGTGCCCTGGAAGTATTGGCTTTTATCATAAGAGCCTGAGGCAAATTTAAGTATTCCATCTTTCTTATCTAATACATAAATATTTCCAAAATAAACACCTAACCCACCCGGCTCTTGCCAATCATCTTCATTTTCAATAATAGTTTTGGCAGTTGTTCCATCGCTTAGGTTTACGCCTTTATCATCAACATAATAAATATTTCTTTCTGCCTCCACGAAATAATTTCCTGAGTGGTTTTTTTCAAATGATAAAAGGTTGCTTTCGCTAAAACTTACTTCTTTTGCAGAAGAAGTACTAATTCCGGATGTTTTGGAGAGCGCCTCCTCAACTTTTGAAAGCAAATCCAAAACTTTTTTTTCTTCAGTTGATCCCTTGGGAAGTTTTCCCTTTGCTTCGTCTAAGATTTTTTCTGAGGAAAGAAAGCTTTCCCTGGCAAGACTTTGATTTAAATCAATCAATGCCTGTCCATCTTCATACTTCTTCTCGGCACTGGGGTAATACTTTGCAAATGTTGCCTTAACTTTGGTATCCTGCTGGTTTTTGTAAGCAAGATAGATTCCACTTACCAAAACAACTAAAATAACAATAGCAATTGTTAAATAAATTTTCTTTGAGTGAGCTACTTTTAGCCTTGGTAGCTTAACCTTTTCTTTTAGGTTATAAAAAAATGAAGATTTTTCTACATAAGGCGCTTCGGCCTCTTCCCTAAGCTCATCTTCTCCGCCGCTAACTTCGTATTCTTCCTCTTTTAATTCTTCTAAAGGTTCATCCTTTTCTTCTTTATACCCTATTATTACCGCAGCTGCCCCACCTTCCTCTGCCTCATGGATAAAAGGAGCTAAAGTTTCGGTGATTTCATTAGGTTTCTGATGATCTAAAGAAGAAGAAAGACGATCTTCTGATACTAGTTTTGTAAACTGATCTGTTTGAAGAATAATAATATCATTATCTTTTAAAAATCCGGACGATGCCTTTAATTTATCATGATCTTTCTCACCGTCAATTATTGTTCCTAATTTATCTTCTCTTTTTAAATTTATTCTGCCTCTATTTAATAAAAACAAATAAGCAATATTGTTAACAATTGCCGCAACTACAAATGAACTTTCAATCTCAGCGGGTATTTTTTGAATTGTAATTTCAATTGCGCTTTTTATTGATCTTAAATCTTTTGTTTCAAGAGTAAAAAATTCCTGCTCTAAGTTGTTTAAGATCTTCTTGCCTATTGCTCCTAAGCTCTGATCGTCTCCACCGTCTTCTTCAACCTCTCCTTTAAGTGATAAAACGGCAAAAAGCTTTCCAGCATTGTAGGCCTGAGCCCAGGAGTTTAAAGTAGGTGTTGAAACTATGTTCGAAAAAGAAATATTTTTTTCAGACATTGGTTATAGTATAACAAGAGATGTCAAAAAAAGCGAAGCTGCTGCAAGCAAAAGAATTATTCCAACAGTAACAACGATTGCTGTTCTAGGCTGATTAATTGTTCTAGCCATTGATCTTACCTGAACTAGAACAATTAGCATAAAAATTATAAATACGAAGATCATTATGAGCATTAAAATTTTTAAAAGAAAAAAGGGATTAATAAGAAATTGCAAATTATTGTACATTTTTTTCTCCTCCCATTAAATTTTCAATTACATTTAGAACATGATCAGGTTCCGGAACCGCCAGGAAATCAAAATGGAGCTTTTCCCCGGCAGTCTGGACATAAATGTCTCCGTAATTAAAAAACGATTTTATAAAACCGGATTGGGTAAAGCTAATATCCTCAATTAAATTCAGCCTTGTTACTGCCATATCGTGATAGATAATATCCACAAAATGGACATCAACTAGCCTCTTTTGAGTTATTAAGGAAGTATTAAAAAACCAAGTAATGAAATTTATATAAACGTAAGCTCCAATAATAGTAAAATAAAGAAGAAAGGCCATAACATTAAATTTGTCGGGAATTGGAGGAACTGGAAAAAGACTTCTGTTTAAAAAAAATATAATAGGTAAGAAAATTAACACAACAGTAAGGAATATCCAGTAAAAATTAGTAACGAAATGTTTCCTTAAAAGAAGAATTATTTCTTCATTTTCCTCTTGCTCTTTAAATGAAACATTTATCGGATAAAGGTGAAAAGAGGAAAAAAGCCCTATCTCTTTACTTTTAAAATGGATAAGCTCTTCATGGGCGAATCTTTGTTTTTTTTCTTCTTCCCTGGCTGGCGGATTTTCTTTTTTGGGTTCGATTTCTGGAAAAGGAGGGACTTGTTTTTTAACAGAGGTTAAATTATCTTGATCTTTTTTGCCTCCTAACTTATTTTCTCTCTCGGCTACAAATATATCAGTCATAACTCGCTTTGTTCGTATCGATATTATACTACCTAATGCAAAAAATTATTTCGTCAGAAACAAACTTGTTTATCTTTCAACGTTAAATAAAGGTGCTTTTAATGAACCGTTGGAATTTTTTCCAAGCTGAGGAATATAGATAGTAGCTGGAGCACGTAAGTCAAAATAGGTGACAAAAATATCAGCCGGAAAACTGTTAGATTTACCATCCCCGGAGACTGTAACAGTAGTTGATCTACCCGATCCAAAATCCGCGGAAACACTTACATCGCTAATATTATTGTAAGCACTTGAGCCCAGTTCCTGCCGGACTCTGTCTGCACTCCAGGTTTCGGTTCCTGCAGGGTTTGGCTTATCGGTTTGGTAAAGATGATTGGAAAGTGATGAATCTTTTTGAGCAAGAAGTAGGACATTTACAATGTCTGCGACCTCCTCAGATTTTAACCAGGCTGTCCCGTTGTATTGACTCCTTGAGCCCCAGTCACAATAAAACCAAGGTGAATCCTTGTCATAAGCATTGTCTTTTACATCCGAGAATCCTCCTACAGAACCTGATGTTGTATCGACAGCGTTTTTAGTAAAAGTTGTTCCCGACCATCCAATATCGCCCGAGTTAAAAACGTATCCTCCATGAGTAGAGGAGAACCAGGCTTTAATTGCTGCTCCGCCCTGGACCATTACTAGTCCCGAAGTTGCATTAACCGCCTGTTCCCAGTTTCCTCCTTTTGGTTCTGGTTTAAATACCTGGCACTGCTCGGTCGTGCAAATTGAACCCTGTCCATTATTTGTGTAAGCTAGAGCATAACTTCTGGCTGCAATTGCCTGCGCTTTTAGTGTAGCAAGGTCATTGTCAGCCCAAGAATCCGGTACCTCGTAGATTCGTTTAGTATATTCGTCCAGTGAGTAACTTCCATTACCATCAACATTTATGGTGGCATCTTTTCTTTCTATGGAATCAAAATTATAGTATGCCCTTAAGATTTGTTCATATCCCTGTCCAGCTTTTGCCCTTCCCCAAGCGCCATATTGATTAAGTCCAACTCTATTTGGCACGCCGTAAGTAAAAAAACCAAATTTTGAGCCCGAAAAACCCGGATCTTTTCCAATATCACTTGAGCATCCTCTAGCCCCTGTGCCTGCGGATCTTGGAATATTTAATGCAGCCAGTCTTTGAGCAAGGATTTCTTGCTGTCTTTGTGAAAGCTGGGCAATTTTTCCAGACAGTGTAGCCTGATAAGTTTTTGCTTCTCCGACTATTTTATCAAGCTTTTCTTTTACCAGGACAATTTCTTTTTTCTCCGATTCAAGGTCTCTTTTTCTTTCTTCAAGACCTGTAACAGCGATTGCAATATTTAGAATTATTGTTTTGTCTCTGTCTGCCGTTGCTCTTTGATAACCTAGGATTTGAGTAAGTTCCGAAGCAGTATTTGCGGTCAACAATATTAAAAAGGGAGAATTATAATAGGATTTAATGTAATAGTCCCTGATTGTTCTTGCCAGGATTTGCTGTTGTTTTTCCAGTTTTTTATATCCCTCTTCAATATTTTTTTCTTTAACAACAAGGTCATTTTCAATAAATTTTACTCTATCTTGTATAGCTTTAAGCTGGTCTTCTAAAGGTTTTGTTGCTTTTTCTGATTGTTCCTTTGCTCTATTTAACTCATCAAGACAAATATTTATCTTATCTAAATCTAAGGAAGAAGGATTATTGCAATCAGTGTTTTGGGCATTTACAAAATTTGTGTTAAGCAAAAAAAAGAGTAAAAAGAGAATTAAAAAGAATGAAGAAAAAACTAAAACAAGAACTCTTTTCATACGGCTTTTTCATTATAACAAATTTACCCTTAAGATCGGGACTTGAAAAAAGCTTTTTTTGTGCTATACTACAAAAAATCGACTTATGGAGGATGCAGCCTTTCAAGACGCAGCTCCTGCCTTTACAGCGCCCTCTAAAAAATCTCCAAAAAGATTTATCTACTTAGTTATTGGCGTTATTGTTGTAGTTTTAATTTTCGTTTTGTATTCTAGGTTTGCGTCTTCTTCTAAAGAAGAAACTAAAAAATCAACTCCAACTCCAACAGTTGCTCAAAATTTGAAAAATACACCCACTCCAAAGATAACAGAAGAGCCGACTCCGACAGAGAAACCTACCCCAACAGTAAAGCCAACCAAAAATCCAGTTGATTCAGCTACGGGGCTTGATAGAAGCGAGCTCAACGTTGAGGTTCAAAACGGCAGTGGGGTGGTGGGCGCAGCTTCTAAAGTTTCTGATTACTTAAAAGATCTTGGATATAACATTGCGGCTGTTGGAAACGCAGACAACTTTGATTATACGGGGATAATTATTTCTGTTAAATCGGCAAACTCGGATTACGGAGATTTATTAAAATCCGATTTACAAGAAAATTACACTGTTTCAACTACTTCAAATGATTTATCCGCAACAGTTTCTGCTGATGCGCTCGTGATTGTAGGAAAGTAAACAAGTTTGTTTCTTACGAAATAAATCCCCAATAAGTTGCTCAAAGGAAAAGATTGCGATACTATAACTTTATGATCGCTAATTTTGATTTGTTAACAATCGGCAATGCCACAATCGATATTTTCCTAATGATTAGAAAAACCAATAAACATTTCAGATTGGACAAAAAGACCAATGAGTTATGTCTAAAATTCGGAGATAAAGTGACAATTGATAAACTCGATTTTTCAATTGGAGGAAACGCAGCAAACGTTGCCGTTGGGGTTTCAAGAATGGGACTTAAGTCGGCAATAATGGCAGAAATTGGCTCAGATGAATTTGCTCCTAAAATAATAAGTGACTTAAGAAAAGAAGGGGTATCTGAGATTTTCTTAAAACAAACGCCAAATGCCCCTTGCCGTTTTTCCGTCGTCATCGCCTATAAAAAAGAAAGAACGGTTCTTCGCGAAGATATTAAAAGAGAAAATGATTTTAACCTTGAGGGAATTTCTGCGAAATGGATTTACCTTACTTCTTTGGAAGATAAATGGCAGGGGGCTTATAAAAGATCATTAATTTTTGCAAAAACAACAGGAGCAAAAATCGCTTTTAACCCGGGAACTTCTCAACTAGACAGAGGAGAATCTAGTATAGATAGTATTTTAAAAGAAACAGATATACTATTTGTGAACAGAGAGGAAGCAAAAACTTTATTAAGCTCAAAAACAGAAGATGTGGAAAAATTACTGGTAGAATTATTAAAGCTTGGCCCAAAAACGGTAGTGATTACTGACGGAAAAAACGGCTCCTTCCTTTATAATAAAAAGGAAGGGTTTTTGAAACAGGGGATCGTAAGGCAAAAAATTATAAGTAAAGCCGGAGCAGGAGATGCTTATGCTAGTGGATTCTTATCGGCAATAATGTTTGGAAAAAACTTTAAAGAAGCAATAAAATGGGGAACCTTAAATTCTGCATCGGTTATTGGAAAAATCGGTACGCAATTAGGACTGTTAACAAAAAAAGAAATTGAGCAAAAGTTATGATAGGCTACAATAAACCTCTTTACATATTACCGTTTGACCACAGGGAGTCCTTTGTTAAAGGTTTGCTAGGCGATAAAGATAAGCTTTCAGATAGCGATATCGAATATATTAAGGAACAGAAAAGAATAATTTACGAGGGTTTTAAAAAAGCAATAGACCTAGGACTTCCAAAAGAATACTCAGCAATATTAGTTGACGAAATATATGGCAAGGATATTTTAGTAGATGCAAAATACGAGGGATATACAACTCTTTTGGCTATTGAAAAAAGCGGAGAGAGCGAATTTACATTTGAGTATCCTGATTTTGAAAGTCATCTTTTGTCTCTTAAGCCAACTTTTGCAAAAGCTTTAATTCGCTACAACGATATTGAAGGCGAAGACCTAAAAGTTAGAAGATTAGAAAAGTTAAAAAGAGTAAATGATTTTTGTCATAGCAACGGATTTAAGTTTTTAGTTGAACCTATTATTGATGCTAATTATGCATCACATTCAAAACTAACCTTGACATTAATAGAAGATTTACAAAATGCAGGGATTGAGCCGGACGTATGGAAGCTTGAAGGCTTTGAAAAAAAGGAGGAGTATGAAAATATTGTTTCTATGATAAGAAGAGACGAAAGACGAGAGGTTGGAATTGTAATCTTGGGTGGTGGAGAAGACAAAGACACTGTCGAAAGATTTATAAGAGTGGGGGCAACTGTTTCAGGCGTGATTGGCTTTGCCATTGGTAGAACAATTTTTTGGCCAGCCATTTTAAAGCTTAAGGAAAATCAACTTAACAGAGAGGATGCGGTAAATGAGATTGCAAAAAATTACTTGCATTTTTATAGTCTTTTTGAAAACAAATGAAAATATACTTAGCATCAGACCATGCAGGATTTCACTTAAAAGAAAAAGTAAAAATTTTTCTAGAAAGACTAAATTATGAGATTGAAGATTTAGGAGCACTATCTTTTAATGAGGAGGATGACTACCCCAAGATAATTGTAAAGGCAGCCAAAAAGGTTGCAAAAGATAAAAGGTCAAAAGGGGTAGTATTTGGAAAATCAGGAGCAGGAGAGGCAATAGTTGCAAATAAAGTAAAAGGGATAAGAGCGGTTATTGGTTTTTCAAGGGAAAATGTTGAGCTCTCAAGAGAGCATAACGACTGCAATGTTTTATCTTTGGGCGCGCAATTTACAGACGAGCACAAAGCATTTTTATTAACAAGAGCTTTTTTGGAAACTGAATTTTCCAAAGAGGAAAGACACAAAAGAAGAATAGAGGAAATAAAAGAAATAGAAAAATGCAAAAAGTAATTCCGGCAATTTTAGAAAAAGACTGGCCAAAAATCGAGGAAAGATTGAATTTATTAAAAGGAATTTCAAAAATTGTTCATATCGATTTTATCAATGATTCTCCATTAACTTTTCCAGATCCGGTTCCTTTTTCAAAATACAGAAATGATTTTATCTTTGAGGCCCATTTTATAGGCAATGATCCAATTCAATACCTTGACCCCTTTTATAATGCCGGATTTAAAAGATTCATCGGACAGATTGAGAAAATGCCGGACCAGGCGGAATTTGTTGCAAAGGGGGAGCTTTTGGGGATGGTGGGTCTTTCCATAGACGGACCGACAGAATTAAAAGGATTAAAGGTAGAGCTATCTAATCTTGACCTTTTGCTTATTATGACTGTCAAGGCCGGTGCATCAGGACAATTATTTGAAGACAGCTATCTTCAGAAAGTAAAAGAGATTAGAAAAATGCTTTTAGAGAACCCGGGTGCTAGTAGTTTAATAATTGAAATAGACGGGGGCATAAACGAGGAAACAATAATTAAGGCAAAAGAATCAGGAGCAGATTTATTTGTTTCAAATAGCTATATTTTCAACGGCAATCCAAAAGAAAACTTAGAAAAATTATCTTCACTACTGGGTGCTTAATAGGGTAGCTGACGGGGTTGAAATCGGGTAACAAGAAACACTCTCAGTGCCTTTTATAAAATATTCTATGTAACCTGTGCACCTTTTTGCAATAATATTTTCAGGTATTTTTTGATTTTGCTTTGGTAAGTTCGCCAACTCCTTTGTCATGATTTGATTCCAAATTGGAGCTGCTCCGGTTATTCCTGAAGCAAGATTTGGATTCATGGGAGAATTGTCGTTATTTCCAACCCAGACGGCAACCAGTCTTTGCGAAGTATAGCCAATTGTCCAATTATCTCTTTTATTATCTGATGTTCCCGTTTTAACGGAAACATTGGGAATATTTAAAGCAGAATTTGGCCCAAATTCTATTGATCTTGCCCTGTTATCTTGTAATATATTTGAGAGAATATAGGCAATTGCCGGATCTAAAACTTTTTCGCCATCATCACTGCCTTTTTCCTCAATTACTTTTCCTTTATAGTCTGTAATCTTTAAGATCGGGTTTGTCGTTACCTTTTTTCCACTATTTGCAACCGTTCCATAAACAGTTGCCATATCTGTCATTTTTACTTCTGCTGCTCCAAGCGTAATTGAGAGACCGTAATCTTTTGGATCTGTCCAAGTAGTTATTCCCATTTGTTTTCCTAAATTAACCATGGTTGGAATTCCAATTGCGTTTAAAGTTTTTACTGCGGGGATATTAAAAGAGTTTGCAAAAGCAAGCCTAAGCGGAACTTTCCCATGAAATCTACCATCATAGTTTACCGGAGAATAGGGAGTATTGTATGAAGAATAAGTTACGGGCGAATCATCCAGTATTGTTGCGGCTGTAAAGCCGTGAGATAAAGCTGCCGCATAGGTTACGATTTTAATGCTTGATCCGGGCTGGCGAAGAGAAGTCGTGACGTTTACGTTTCCTCCATTTGGCTCATAATAATCAATGCTTCCAACCATTGCCAAGACATCACCATTTGTTGGGTTTGTAACTAAGGCTGCCCCATTGCTTATCCCGTATGCGGAATTGTTAAGCACCTCGTTTTTAACAATTTCTTGAGCCTGCTCTTGGGTTTTTAAATCTAAAGAGGTTTTTACCGTTAACCCTCCTTTTTCGACCATGATTAATCCATATTTTTGTACCAGTAGATCTTTAACGTACATGACAAAATGGGGAGCGTGAATAGGGGTTTGTTGCGCCTTAAAAGAAATCTTTTCGGACTCCGCATCTTCTCGTTTATCCTCTGATATATATCCTAGCTCCTGCATTCTTTTTAATACTTCTTTTTGCCTTTCTTTCCAAAGATTGGGATACTTTCCATAAGGCGAGTAAATAGTGGGGGCTTTGGGAAGTCCTGCTAGAAATGCAGACTCTGCAAGGCTTAGTTCTTTAACTTTCTTACCAAAATAAACTTCGGACGCCGCCTCTATTCCCCAAGATGTTCCACCATATGACACTTGATTAAAATACATTTGCAAAATTTCATTTTTGCTATAAATTCTCTCTGCCCAGAAAGCCAAAATTATTTCTTTAACTTTCCTTTCGATGCTTATCTCAGGAGAAAGAAGTGAAGACTTAATCAACTGCTGGGTTATTGTTGAGCCTCCTTGTAGCGATTGACCTTTTAAATCAGCAATAGCAGCTCTGACAATTGCGGCAATATCAAACCCAGGATTGTTATAAAAATCTTTATCCTCGATTGCAATAGTTGCATTTTTTAAATCCTTAGGAATTTGTGAAAGTGAAACAATAGTTCTGTTTTCATTAGCGTAAATTTGGTAAAGCAAATTATCGTTTCGATCAAAAATTTTTGTTGTTTGTGGCATTTCCCGAACAGTAAGCTGTTTTGGATTAGGAAGTTGAGAAAGAAAAATAAAAAATAAGATTGGCAAAAAAATAAAAAGTAGTGAAAAGATTAAACCATATGAAAAATACTTTAATTTAGGGAGAAAACGAATCTCTTTTTTTTGCTGAAATGCTATTTGTGGTTTTAATTTTCTTTTAAAAGGCTTAAAAAGAGTTCTTTTGAGAGCTTTAAAATTTTTTCTAACTCTAAATTTTAGCCTATTTCGTCTAAGTCTTTGTAAAGCTATCTCTTGCGAAATGCCAAATTTAAAATCCGCTGTCTTTATCCCAATTTTTAAAAATTTAATTTTAAAAGAGATAGATAAAAAGGAGAAAAAACGGTAAATAGCCTCTACGGCAATTTTCGCGTTTGAGTAAATGAGTCTAAAAAAGAAGATAATGGCATCACCAATTCTAATTAAAGTTTTTATTACAAAGATAATTAAGACAAGAAGCGTTTTTAAATTCATATTTAAAAGGGCAGCACAAACCTTTAATAAAGTTCTTAATGGGACCTTCTCAATTATACTATAGGTATTTTACCTTGAAAAGAGGCAATTTTAACAAAATCTCTTGGACGGAATTTCAAGGATTGACATTAAAAATTTAAAAGAATAAAATCTGGTCATGAGAATTGAAGGAAGGGAAATCGGAAGGGTTAGCGTTTTAGTTTTAGACTACGATCCCTATAGAGAAGATAATCCAGGTAAAGCGTTAACAGGTTGCTATCATAAGCTAAACCGACTAATGCGAAGCGAATATAAAACACCGACCCTAGGAGCTTCTGATGTCACAGTTATTGCGAATGAACAAGTTGTTGCTAGGCATCAAGAAGATTTTGAGGAAGAAGGATTAACTTTTCTTGAGGGTTGGCAAGAAAGAGATGAGTATAGAGAATTATTAAGAGAAGGGTTGCGCCAGGGAGAAGTTTACAAAGTCATTGATATTGGCAATAAGGGTGGTTTTGGAGTTTACTTCCGACCAGAGTATGTTCTCAAAAGAGTTACTGAATCTGAGTTAGAGGTTGTCGATAGAAACGGGAAAATAGACATTAGGCCAAAAGCAGAAACTAGACTTTTCCCCCTAAATCCATAGTCATAACTTCAAATAAGCCCTTGGTTAAATTAGGGCGTTGGCGTGGGGGTTGGAGAAGGGCTTGGGTGAGCGCAGCTTAGGCAATACTTATCTCCGGTTGCATCGGTAATAACCTGCATTTCTTTTAACTCTAGATTTTCCGTTTGCCCAGGAGCTGCTTGCGCTTGGGTATTTTTATCAACCCAAATTTTTTCATTTGCGACTTTATAATTAGCAAAAGGCTCGGTTCCTTTTATAAAATATTCAAATCGTCCCTGACATTGATCTTTTTGGTCTCCCAAGGATTGATATCCCGATGAGCAAACCACTTTTTGGATTACATTGCTTGGTCGTTGCGTTGGCTCTGGTGATCTATTTTTAAGTAATTCACTCATTATATCGTGCCAAATAGGAGCAGCTCCGGTAATTCCAGATACAAGTCCGCTCATTGGAGTATTGTCATTGTTTCCGACCCAGGAAGCAACCACATAAGAGGGGGTATAACCGATTGTCCAATTGTCCCTGAAATCATTAGTAGTTCCTGTTTTAACCGATACAACTTGATCCACAATTTTTAACTCGGATCCTGCTCCAAATTCTAAAATCCTTGCATTATTATCAGCTAAAATATCGGAAATTATAAAAGAAACACCTGTTGGTAAAACTTTCTTGCCAAAAATTGGGCTCTTTGGAGGAGTATATTGTTCTAAAACTTTCCCAGTCCTATCCGTTACTTTTAAAATCGGCTGAAGGTTAATTTTATAGCCTCCTGTGGCAAAAACTCCAAAAGCTTGAGTCATGTCAATCATGGTTACTTCTCCTCCTCCTAAAGTTAAGGATAACCCGTAGTTATCTGGATTTTTCCAGGTAGTTATTCCCATTGCTGTTGCCGTTGCAACTAAGGAAGGAATGCCGTTTAGTTTAAGCATTTTAACAGCAGGAATGTTAAAGGAGTTGCCAAGGGCATAACGCATTTGAACTACCCCATGGAACTTACCGTCGTAATTTACAGGACAATATGGCCTTGATCCTGGTTGGGGGAAACAAATTTTTTCATCTATAAATGGAGTTGCTGCAGTGTAGCCATTAATTAATCCGGTAGCATAATTAACAGGTTTAATCGAGGAACCTGGTTGTCGCTCTGCTAAAGTAACATTTACATTGCCATCAATTTTTTCATCAAAATAATCTTTACTGCCAACCATTGCTAAAATCTCACCTGTTTTGGGATTTGTAATCATCGAAGCTCCATTTGAAACATGAAAGCCTGAAAGCTCATCTATATGCGAAGACACAGTTGCTTGAGCCATATTTTGCAAATCCAAATCTAATGAAGTAATTACCTTAAGTCCACCTTCTTCAACTTTTTTCTCTCCATACTTTTTAATTAGTAGATCTTTAATATATAAGACAAAATGAGGAGCTTTAATTTCATTTGAAAATCTTTTATAGACAAGGGTTTCATTGTAGGCTTTGTCCGCTTGTCCGGAAGATATATATTTTTCTTCTACCATTGCTTCTAAAACTTGTCTTTGTCTTGCTTTTGCAAGCTCCGGATGAGCACCAAAAGGAGAATAGGCAGTAGGAGCCTCGGGAAGCCCAGCTAAAAGAGTTGATTCTGCAAGATCCAAATCTTTCGCCCTTTTGCCAAAATAAGTTTGAGAAGCAGCTTCTATTCCATAAGCTGTTCCTCCATAAGGTGTTTGATTTAGATACATTTCTAATACCTGGTTTTTAGAATATAAAAGTTCGGAAGCATATGCTAAAATTATTTCCTTAATCTTCCTTGTTATTGTTTGCTCGGAAGTTAAAAGACTATTTTTAACTAATTGCTGGGTCAAAGTTGATCCTCCCTGAATTTGCTTGTGGAAAACAATTGAGTAAAGAGCCCGTGTGATGCCCCTAATATCAATTGCTCCGTGACTATAAAAATTACGATCCTCAATTGCAATAGTTGCTTCTTGCATATCTTTTGGAATTTCAGAAAGAGGAACAAAAGTTGAATCTTTTTCTCTGTAAATGTCAAATAAAAGCTTGCCATTTCGGTCATATATTTTTGTGCTTTGAGGCGTCTCAGAGCTTGATAGCTTTGAGGGGGATGGAAGGTCTTTAAGGATAAAAAAATAAAAAGAAGTAGCAATTGCGATTATTAGAAAATAAAAAGGCCAAAATTTAGGATTTGTGATAAGATTCTTTTTCTTCCTTATCTTTTTCTTAATTATTTTTTTCATATCAATTTAGATATAATAGCACTCAAAGCTAAGGCTTACAACCTTTAGGTGCTCTATAATATTAAGTATGTTTTTACAAAATTTCCTTCAATTCCTAAACAGTTCACCTTTAAATTGGATTGATTTTTTTATTATCATAGTTATCTTTTTTTATGCAATTGAGGGTTATTCTCAAGGATTTTACCTTGCCCTTTTAGATCTTATTAGCTTTGTAGCGGCATTTATTCTTGGTCTTTCTTTTTACTATCATCTTTCTAATATCTTAATTAAGACACTTTCAATTCCCCAAGGATTTGCAAAGGCTTTAGGGTTTTTTACAATAGCTTTTTTAACAGAAATCATAATTAGTTTACTTTTAAGAACTTTTGTAAAAAAAACAATCTTTTTTAAAAATCTTTCAAAATCCTCCGTTCACAAGATCCTAAATAGTGTTTTGGGCATTTTCCCGGGCATTTTTTCGGCAATTGTTTTAATTGCCTTTATTTTAACAATGATTATGACTTTGCCTGTTTCGGCTTACTTAAAAAAAGCCGTTTCTAAGTCCATAATCGGTTCTAAATTAGTTACAAATACACAAGGGTTAGGAAAAGATATAAACAATATTTTCGGAGGAGCGGTTAACGAAGGACTTGCTTTTTTTACAGTTGAGCCAAGAGGTAATGAGTCGGTTAATCTAAATTTTGAAACAAAAGAAATAAGTATAGATCAAACAGCAGAAAGAGAAATGTTTATTATGGTAAATAATGAGCGGCAAAAACAGGAAATTTCTAAGTTGCAAGTTGATACTGCATTAACTAAAGTTGCCAGAGAGCATTGCGAAGATATGTTTAAAAGAGGTTATTTTTCCCACAATACTCCCGAAGGATATACCCCCTTTGACAGGATGACAGAAGCGGATATCTCCTTTGTTGCTGCGGGAGAAAACCTTGCCCTTGCTCCCAATGTTGATTTGGCAATGGACGGATTTATGAAAAGTGAAGGACACCGGGAAAATATTTTATCATCGGAGTTTGGTAAGATAGGAGTAGGTGTAATTGACGGCGGAATTTATGGCGAAATGTTTTGCCAGGAATTTACAGACTAGAAAATAGCGTATAGCAAGTAGTCAGATAACTGATATTAATTAGTAAATGCATTTAAATAATTTAAAGAACATAGATTTTAACGAAAAAAAAGTTTTATTAAGGGCAGATTTAGATGTCCCAATAATAAATGGCCAGATAGAAGATGACTTAAGGTTAAAAGCCTGCCTTGACACTTTAAATGTACTTTTTAACAGTAAAGCAACTGTAATTGTTGTCGGACATTTAGGAAGACCTAAGCCACAATTTCAAAGTTCAAATTTCAAAGTTCAAATTTCAAAGGAGAATAAGAAATTCTCGCTTGCGCCGGTTGCCGAATGGTTTGGAAAACTTTATCAATCGACCCCGACAAAAGAAAACATCGGACAGTTTGAAGGTTGGAAAATCAAAAACGATTTTTTCATTTTGGAAAACCTCCGTTTTTATGAGGGGGAGAAAAAGAATGAATCAGAGTTTTCAAAAAAACTTGCATCGCTTGCCGACATTTATGTAAACGATGCTTTCGGCGACTCACATCGTTTTGACGCATCAATAGTTGGCGTTCCGGCTTTTCTGCCTCATTTTGCGGGATTTCATCTTGAAAAAGAAGTAGAAGTTTTATCAAGAGCCTTGGAAAATCCAAAAAGACCACTAGTTGTTTTAATCGGCGGGGCAAAAATAGAAACAAAACTACCCTTGGTTAAAAAAATGAGTTTATTTGCAGATCATTTATTGGTAGGGGGGCTAGTTTCATTAGAACTTAAAAATCTCTTAGAACAAAACCCAAATGTGCTTGGAGAAAGAAAAGCCAATCTTTTAATAGCAGATTCAATAGAAAATAAAAAAGATATTTCAAAAGAAAGCGCCAAAAAATTTACAGAAGTTTTAAGAATAGGAGAAACAGTTATTTGGAACGGCTTAATGGGGATAGTAGAAGAGTGTTTTGAAGAAGGAACAAGAATGGTCGCAAAGGCAATTGCCGACTCAAACGCTTATTCAATAGTTGGGGGAGGAGACACTGTTTGCTATCTTAAAAATTTGGGAATCATTAATAAGCTTTCTTTTGTTTCAACCGGGGGAGGAGCAATGCTTGAGTTTCTATCTGGAGAAAAACTACCGGGGATTGAGATTCTTAAGGAGTGAAAGACCAAAAATTACCTCTTGCTCCATTTTTACCACTGGTCTATACTTTGTAATATGATAAAAGTTGCAATAAATGGTTATGGAAGAATAGGCAGAGTTGCTCACCGTGTCATTTTAGAAAAATTTTATGAGCAAATAGAGATTGCGGCAATAAATGCAGGAACGTCTACCGATATTAAAGGCTGGATGTATCTTCTAAAATACGACACTGCCTATGGTCCGATTCTAAATATTCCTATTTCGTTTGACGAAAAAAAAGAACTTAACGGACAAATCGGAAATTTAATTATAGAAGACAAAAAAATTCCTGTTTTTTCCCAAAAAGATCCAACCCTTTTGCCCTGGAAAGATTTAAATATAGATGTTGTTATTGAATCAACAGGTAGCTTTGAGACAACAGAAAAACTGAAAACGCATATTACTGCCGGTGCAAAAAAAGTTGTTCTTTCCGCTCCGGCAAAAGATGATACTCCAACCTATATTTTAGGGGTGAACGCCAAAGATTATAAAGGAGAAGAAATAATTAGCAATGCCTCCTGCACAACTAATTGTATTGCGCCAGTTGCAAAAGTAATGGTTGAAAACTTCGGAGTTGAAAAGGCAATGATGACAACAATTCATTCCTATACATCAGACCAAAGGCTTCAGGACGGTGGACATAAAGATTATAGAAGGGCTAGGTCTGCTGCAGCAAATATTATTCCAACCTCAACAGGCGCAACTATTGCAGCCTCTAAAACCGTTCCAGAATTAAAAGATATTTTTCAAGGTCTTTCAATCAGGGTGCCCACAACCGATGGATCCTTGGCCGATTTCACGTTTGTCTTAAAAAAGCAAACTACAAAAGAAGAAGTAAATGAAGTCTTTAAAAAAGAGGCTCAAAAAGAAGAATATAAGGGAATAATGGCAGTCTCCAATGATCCATTAGTTTCCTCTGATATTATTGCCTCTTCATATTCAACAATTGTGGATCTTTCTCTAACCTCTGTTATGGGAAACTTGGTAAAAATAATTGCCTGGTATGACAATGAGTATGGTTATGCGAACAGATTGGTTGAAGAGGTCTTAATGGTTTCAAAAGTTCTGCCTCAAAACAATGAAGCAACCGGTTGAACTTCCGCACATCAGAGTAATTACCGTATCGGGACGAATTGCTTCCGGTTCTACCACCTTGGCAAAAAAGCTGGCAAAAAATTTAGGCTGGGAATTATTAGAGGGAGGAGAGTTGTTTGAGCAAATTCATAGAGAATTGAATTTGGATCAGGAAATGGTTGATAAACGGCCAGATCATTTTGACCTTGAGTATGAGGAAAAGGTAAAAGAAATTTTTCAAAATGGTAAAAATATTATTGTTCAAAGCCATTTGGCAGGATTTGATGCGCAAGGAATAGATGGAGTTTTTAAAATACTTGTTGAATGCACAGATAAAGGAGGAGATAAGCCAGAAATTCGAATTGACAGACTCGTTAATAGAGATGGTATCCCCATTGAAAAAGCAAAGCAAGAAGTATTAGAGCGGGAAAAAAGACACACAGAAAAATGGCGAAGGCTTTATGCTAAAAATGATAAAAATTGGGTTTATTGGGATAAAAAATATTATGATTTAGTAATTAACACATACGACCATGATAAAGAAGAAACATTAAATATTGCATTAAAGGCAATAGGTCGGAAAAAACTATAACCCCTAAATCTCCAGCTTTGACAGCCACATTTTTTAGGATTATAATGCTACTCCAGTAAACAAAAACTATGAACCGTTCAATAGAACAAGATAGGAGATTTATGTCAAGTCAAATTGAAAATTGTTTCCCCAATCAATCAGACCCCTCGGTTAGTGAGGATGCACCTAAGGAAATAATCCCAGGGAAAGACATTGAAGTTAAAGAGCTCAGGCAAAAAGATGATGAGGAAATTCAACAATATCTTGATGCTCTTGCAGATGAGAGAAATTGTTTTTATTTCATTGAAACCCATAAAGAATTGGAAAGTGGCGAAATAGTTCCTAAAACATTGGAAGAATTTAAGAAAGACTTAAGAAAAAAGAATATGAGATCTTTTGTTGGATTGGGCTACACGAAAGATCCTTTAGAAGAAAAGGAACCAGAAAAAACCCCATTAGGTTTCATATCGCTTGAAACTATTAAGGAAGCTCGTGAAGATGTAAAATACGTTCGGAAATGGGTTCTTCCTTATGAACTACAAGGAGAGGGAATAGGTAAAAAAATTTTCCGACGTTTTTTAGAATTTCTTCATGCGGAAAATGTAAGAGAAGGTCGAGGAAAAGAAATAAATCCGTTATATGCTGAGTTTGTACTGAACGTTCCAGATTGTCTTAGAGCTGAACATTTCTTCTGCGAAGATTTTGAATTTGAGTATGTAAGAAGAACCACTAAGACGGCACCTGTTTATCTTCCTCCGGGAGTTTTATTATCTTGGATGAAGGAAGGAGAAAATCCAAATGGACAAATTATTGATTGCTCAACGGTAATAGTTCGTTGTCCCGACATTGATGGTTTATTGATTCGCTTGATTAAAAGGGATGCGCTAAAAAGATGAAGTTAAAAGAATTCAACAAAAGGCTGAGATTCATTGATACACTCTTTAGTTAGAAGATTTAATCTAACTTGGGCATATTGGACCAAGGGAAATAAAAAGACTTTATTGATATTATCCTTGCTCAACAGCTTGTAGTATTATTAATTAATTGGTATAATTCCCACTCATGCACAGCAGGAAAGAGCAAAAAGGAACTGACGTTTTTGGAAGGACTGATAGTTATCAGGATCCAACTTTTTTAACGACATACTTAGATACTGTAGATTCACTTCTTCCTATAAGGGAATCTAAGCAAAGGCTATATAATTTACTAGATCCTCAAGCAGGTGAATTAATTATTGACTTAGGATGTGGAATAGGAACTACTGTAAGGGAAATGGCGCTTAGGACAAATAAATCTACGAGGTTTTTTGGCATTGACAATAGTCAAACAATGATTAATAAAGCAGAGGAATCCACCCCAGAAGACTTAGTTAGCTCAGGAATAATTAGCTTTTTAAAACAAGATGCTAATAATTTAAGATTTGGAGACGAAACATTTGATGCGGCTTACGCAGATAGGCTATTCCAACATCTGGCAAATCCTAAACAGGTAATAAGAGAAATTGTCAGAGTTTTAAAACCAGGTGGAAGGCTCATAATCGCAGATTCCTGCTGGGAAGATTTAAGAATTGAAGGTATCTCGGAAGAAGCGTCAGGGGTAATTAGAAAGACTCTCCTTAGTATTATTGAAAATCCTTTACTAGCTAAATTCGTATGGGAATTAATGATTCAAGAAGGAATTAAACAGGAATCCGTAACTGTTGAAAAGATAAAATTAAAGTTTAAGGGGCTTAAAAGTTCTGAGGCGGTTCTTAAAATTAAAGAAGCTTTAAAAATAGGTTGTGACAGTGGTGCAATTTCTATCGAAGAAATGAATATGACCCTCCGGGAAATAAAAAATGCAAATCCAGATGATATAACTACGTTTTTAGATTTCTACTTAACTAGGGGCGAAAAATAATCAACCTAGAATAGTTAGCTTAAGGAGGTGAAAAGATGTATCGTTCGATGCCTCATCTTGTACGCTACTATTTTGACACAGGTATTATTTTATTCTATAATCGCCTCTCAAAACAATTTACATATGGGTGTTGAATCAGAAAAATTAATACCAGATCTAGAAAAACTACCACGAATAATTAACCATGGGGATCCAATCTCTCTTCCCGGCGATCCTCTTGAAAAGGCAATTGATCTAGGAAGGCCAGAGCTTGAAGGAAGCATTGCTGCCGCCGTTGACCTCGGAGTAAAAGAGCGAATTGGAACAGCTAATGTTGAAATAAGACTTTCAAACTTAGATCAAGACGCGACAAGAATCGCTGAATTGTTTCGCCAGTCCTCGGTAATAGAACATCTTGCCGGAATAGCTCCTACCTGGCAAACTGCAGAATTAAATGTTAAAAGGTATGCAGAAAAATATCCTGATTACCATATTGTTTTGGGGAGTGAAGAAGGAATTAAGGACTTATACAAAGATTACAGTGGCACCATAGATTCAGATTCAGTGCTTTTAGTTGCCGAAGATAAAAAATCAAAGCGAATAGCTGGGACAATAACCATAGTCAAACCAATGGGTCGTGGAATGACCCATGCTATGGTTACTGGCCATGCTGTAGATAAAAATCAAAGACAAAAAGGTATTGGAACATTATTATTAGAAACAGCACACGCCTTAATTTTTTTACCTAAAGAAATGAATGGGTTTGAACTTCCTGGAGCAGAAGCAGGAATTATTTTAGGACTTGAGGGCAACAGCCATACTTTTAAAATATATAAAAAAGAGGGGTATTTAAAAAAAGAGTTTCAACCTAAATACTGCGTGAGCTGGGATAACAAACAGAGAAGATTTGTTGAAAGGGACACTCGACGTCTTCTACTAAGTTCAGACAGCTTTTGGAAAAGGCACAAGGCAACTCAGTTGCTAACGTTTCTTCCCCGTGAGTAAACAGACTCTATTGCTATTTTAGCCACTAAGGGATAAAATAAAGAACAATTCATCGGATCTTTATTAAATAACTAGAGAAAATATGAAAGTATCGAATGTAATGTCTACAAACATAGACTCCGTTAGAACAAATACCTCTGTTAAAGATGTAGCAAGACTAATTTTTGGAAGAGGAATAAATGGAGTACCTGTTTGCAAGGATCGAAAACTTGTCGGTTTCATCACCGAAAAAGATATTCTTGCAAAATTTTATCCCACAATCCACGAGCTTGCAGAAGATTATGTTCATGCCAGTGACTTTGAGAGCATGGAAAAAAAAGTAGATGAAATATTTTCTTTAAAAGCAGAGAATATAATGAGTAAAAACCCTGTTACTGTTTCTCCTAAAATGCCTCTTTTAAGAGCCCAGTCTTTAATGTTTGTAAAAAAAATTGGAAGATTGCCGGTCGTTGACGAGCACGATCACTTAATTGGAATGTTAACAAAAGGGGACGTTTTTAGAGCTGCGGTGGGAGACAGTCTTCCTTATGCGGGAGAAGAAGAATATCATGATTGGCAAGTTAGACATTACGATGTTGTCACCAATTGGGAAGAAAGATTAAAGAATGAAATACCCGATTTAGTTAACTTATTCAAGAAACATAAAGCTAAAAGGATTATTGATATTGGATATGGAACAGGAGAGCACGATATAGCACTAGCGAAAAAAGGGTTTGAGGTTTACGGCATAGAAAGTAGTTTCTTAATGGCAAAGGCAGCAAATGAGAAGCTCAAAAAGTTGCCCGAAGCAATTAGAAGAAAACTAACCTTTGCTGCCGGTAACTATGTTGATGTTCTTTCCGATAAAAAGGAAGAGTTTGACGCAGCAATTTTTATGGGAAATGCTTTCCCCCATTTATTTACCAATTATAAAGAGGTATTAAAAGCTGTAAGTCATGTACTGCCCTCTAAAAATGCCAGTATTGTTTTACAAATTATAAACATAGACAAAATGGTGACTGTAAATAAAAGGGTTTTTGATGTAATTTTCGGAGTTCCAAAGAAAAAGTTTCCAGCAGAACAAGCATTTTTACGATTTTTTGATCCTCCAAAAACCAGAAACGATACAGCAACTCTTAACACGGCTGTTTTTGATTCTGATGGGAGAAGGTGGAAATTTAGATCAATTAATTCGACTCCAGTAATCTATTTAAGCAAAGACAAAGTTGAAAACCTGTTGAAGAAAAACGGATTTAACAGTATCTCTTTCTATGGAGGAAGATTTTTAGGACCTCTTTTTAGAGAAAGTTTTAAGCCCAAAGAAAGTGACATTTTAAATGTGGTTGCAAAAAGGTAGGATATGAAAAAAATTTTATTGCTTTTATTTTCACTTCTTATTTTCTTAATGGTAGCAAATCCTATTTTTGCAGCGGATAAAATTTCTCCGTTTACATATGAGGAAATAGTAAAAGATAATAATCTTCCTTATCCTGGAATCTTGCCGGATAATCGTTTTTATTTTCTAAAAATGGTAAGGGATAAAATTATTGGAATAATTATTTCAGATCCTCTAAAAAAGATAGAATTTGATATCCTAACTGCCAATAAAAGATTAAGCTCAGGAATATATCTTCTAATTTCCGGTGAAGAAAAATACAAGTTAGCAGTTTCAACAATTTCAAAAGGAGAAAATTATTTTGCTGATGCAATTTCAAAAACTCAACAAGCAAAAGAACAGGGAATAGGGGTCTCGGAAACACAAGAAAAACTTTCTTCTTCCCTGAAAGCACATAAGGAAATTTTAGATAGACTTGAAACAAAATTTTCCGGAAGCACTAAGTCAGGAATTCAACAGGAAGAAAAAAAGGTGGAGCTATTCCAAAAAACTGTAGGAAGCAAATAATCTCCGCAATCTTCTAAAATATCAAAAATTGCACAATTTTTTTACCCGCCATTTGAAAAAGAATATATTAATTTTTCTTGAGAAAAATGAAATTTTCTAAAATTTACTAATTTCGAGGCTAAAAAAAAGACTGACATTTTTTGATATAGATATTGATAGTTGACACTGTAGATCTAGCGCCATAATATGCTTATGGACACTATATTTAGTGCCCTTTTATGAAATGTCCTTATTGCGGAAGCAATGAAACAGAAGTAGTAGAAACAAGAGATAGTGAGGATTTAGAGACAATAAGGAGAAGAAGAGCCTGTTTAAAATGTGAAAAGAGATTTACCACGTATGAAAGGGTTGAAAACGTAACCTTGGTAGTAATAAAAAAAGACGGCAAGAGAGAGCAGTTTAACAGGGAAAAATTAAAAAACGGAATATTTAGATCTTGCGAAAAAACAACGGTATCAGCAGATAAGATTGAGAAAATTGTAACTGAAATCGAAAGAGAATTAAGAGGTGCAGATTCAGTTGAGGTAGAAAGTAAAAAAATCGGACAATTAGTTGCAGCGAGACTAAAAAAATTAGATAAGGTTGCATACATTAGGTTTTCAAGCGTTTTTAGAAGATTTGTAGACGTTGAAGATTTTGAAAAAGAAGTAAAGAAATTAATTAAATAATAAACTATGAAACTAGACGGAATTAGAGAAAAAGTTTTCTTAGACAGATATTCTTTAAAAGATAAAAAAGGAAATCCCACCGAAAAAACTCCAGAGCAAATGTGGAGAAGAGTTGCAAAAGGAGTGGCAAAGGTTGAAAAAAAGGAAAATAGAAAAAACTGGGAGAAAAAATTCTTCGATTCAATGCAGGATTTTAAATTTGTTCCAGGAGGTAGAATTTTGGCAGGAGCAGGAACAGGCTTTGATGTAACTTTTTATAACTGCTTTGTTTTACCAAGTCCTGCCGACTCCCGAGATGGTATTTTAGACAATCTAAAGGCAATGATTGAAATAATGGCCAGAGGTGGAGGAGCAGGTATAAATCTTTCCTCTTTAAGACCTCGCGGAGCCCGGGTTAAAAAAGTAAACGGTTTTTCCTCCGGTCCATGTAACTGGGCGGAACTTTATTCAATAGCAACCCACGACATTATTCAACAAGGAGGATCAAGAAGAGGGGCATTAATGTTAATGCTTTGGGATTGGCACCCAGACATTGAGGAGTTTATAACAATAAAACAGGATCTTCAAAAAATAACCGGGGCAAATCTTTCTGTCTGCGTTTCGGATAAATTTATGGAGGCAGTTAAAAAAAACGGAGACTGGAATCTAGTTTTTCCGGATAAAGACGATAAAGACTACGACGAAAAGTGGGATGGAGATTTGGAAAAATGGAAATCCCTTAAGAAAAAAGTAAAGGTTTATAAAACCGTTAAGGCAAGAAAAATCTGGAATCTTATTTGTGAAGCTGCCTGGAAATCTGCTGAGCCGGGAATTGTTTTTATGGAGCGCTACAACAAATGGTATAACAATTGGTATTGGAATAAGGTTATTTGCACCAACCCATGTGGAGAAGAGGGACTTTCGGCTTGGGGCGTTTGTAATCTTGCGTCTTTGAATTTATCCGCCTTTGTTAAGAACTATTCAGTTGATATAGCGGGAGAAATGGATTATAAGGAACTTGCAGAACACGCAAAAATAGGGGTAAGGCTTCAAGATAATGTAATCGACCTTGATAGTTACGTTTTTCCTCAAATTAGAGAAAGGCAGCAAAAAGGAGAAAGAAGAATAGGACTTGGAACAATGGGACTTGGGGATGCATTAATTAAAATGCATATTCGTTACGGTTCAGAAGAGTCATTAAAAGTAATTGAAAAAATTTTTGCAACAATTAGGGATGCGGCATATGAAGCATCAACCGAACTGGCAAAAGAAAAAGGAGCATTTCCAAAGTTTATTGCAACCAAATATCTAAAGGGCTACTTTATTAAAAAATTGCCAAAGGAAATAAGGGCAAAAATTAGAAAATATGGCACTAGAAATTCATTGCTTTTGCAGGAGGCGCCTACCGGATCAACGAGTTTGTTGGCAGGGGTATCTTCGGGGATTGAGCCAATTTATGAATTTGAGTTTACAAGACGCGACAGACTAGGAGAACATAAAATGTATCACCATCTTTATGAAGAATGGAAAAAAGCTCACCCTGATGAATTAAAGCCCGATTATTTTGTTTCTGCTAACGACCTAACCCCTCAGGATCATGTTAGGGTCCAGGGAACAATCCAAAAATATGTTGATGCCTCCATTTCCAAAACAGTAAACGCCCCAAAAGCCCACACTGTGGAAGATGTAAAAAAACTATATATGTTGGCATATGAAGAAGGCTGCAAAGGAATAGCCTATATGCGGGAAGGATCAAGAGACGGGGTTTTAACTAGAATGGATGCAAAAAAGGAAGATGTAGTCAAGGAAAAACCAAAAGCAGCATCTTTGCCAATACTTCCAAGACCATATATGGTTGAAGGGGTTACTTATCAAACCGAAACACCGGTTGGGAAAACCTACATAACCATTAACCACAATGAAAACAAAGATCCGTTTGAAGTATTTATAACGGTTGGAAAATCGGGATCAGATGTTGCCGCCATGGCAGATGCACTGGGCAGAATGATATCGGTAACGCTTAGATTAAACGGAGATTTACCCCCAAGAGAAAGAATAAGGCAAATTGTCGCGCACCTTATTGGCATAGGTGGCGCAAAAAGCATTGGGTTTGGAACAAATAGAGTAAGATCGTTACCTGATGCAGTTGCCAAAGTTTTAGCAACTCACTTTGGATTTGCGGTAAACGGCATTGTTGAGGATAGAAATAAAGCCCATTTAAATGGAAGTCAAAATGTTATCCCCGTAGTAAATGGACAACAAAATGGTATGGTTTTAGGAAATGGTCAATTAAAGAATCAAATAATTGAATCAAAAGAAACCATTTCTACAGAAAAGTCCAATGAATCAGACGAAAAACAAGAAGTAGTTGTTTTGGAGCAGTTGTCGCTTCAGACTCAAGGGGGAGAATTATCATCAACCGAGGGAATGGCAACTGGACTTTTTGATATCTGCCCCGAGTGCGGATCAGGAAGCCTCGCATATGAGGAAGGCTGCAGAAAATGCTATAGCTGCGGTTATTCCGAGTGCTAAAAAATGTCAATTTATACAAGAGCAGGAGATAAAGGAAAAACCATCCTAAAAGACGGGAAAAAAGTTTCAAAGTCACATATTAGGCTTGAAGCTTACGGAACCGTCGATGAATTAAATTCCTCACTCGGAATTTCAATTGCCAATCTCAAAGATAACTCATTAAAAAAAGAGCTTTTGAAAATTCAAAATGATTTATTTGAGGTAGGAGGGCAATTGGCAAGCACTAAAAAAAATAAAAAACTTGATCTATTTTTGGAAAAAAGAGTTAGAGATTTTGAAAACTTAATAGATAAATGGACAAAAAAATTACCGAAATTAACCCATTTTATACTTCCTGGCGGAGAAAAGGGATCTTTCCTTCATTTATCACGAACAATATGCCGAAGAGCAGAACGAAGAGTAGTTAGTCTTTCAAAAAAAGAGACTGTGGACAATAATGTAATTGTTTATCTAAATAGGCTCTCCGATTTACTCTTTACAATGGCAAGGTTTGCAAATAAAATAGATAAAGAAAAAGAAATAGTTTGGAAAATCGGGTGAAATCGGTGTAATTCCGATGCTGTGCCGCAACTGTAAAGCCAGATCCCCGTTAAAAGTCTTCCGAAGCAGAAGCAATTAACTCCTTCGGAAGATAAGGAGTTTTTTTATGGCAAGAGAGATAGTTTTAGAAAGAATAACAGCAGAAAATGTTGGTTTCAATTTAGCTCAAGAGGCAGGGAACGTAACAAGAGCCTTAAGAGAGTCTCCTGATTTCCGAAAGGAAATTATCGAAACTACTGCTCGACAAGTAAGGACTTATGAATCAGAAACTCTTGAAGATAATGTAGTTTCTTTTTACCCATGTTTTATTCAGGATTTCCAAGGAAAAACAAAACTTTTTTCGTCAGATATTCCTCATGAAAGATTTTTAATGGAATCCGTCATAGACCCTTTAGAAAGAGAAGGTAAAGCCTTGAAAGGTTTTAAAAGACTGCAAGAAAAAATTGGAGAAGTCTTAGGACCTAGTTTTTTTCTATGGATAAGTCCTAAAGGATCAGCTGGGACACGAGGAATTTATAAAGATATTAACTATAGATATCATCAAGTTTACATAGGGGAGATAGATGGAAGAAAAATTAAAACTTACGCACTAAAGTCTGATGTAGAGGAAGCTATTTTAGCAGATTGGCTCAATTCAGTTTCTCAGGGATCTATTTCTATAAAAGGTCAAGCGGAAGAAGAGTTTTTACTTAATCCGGTCGTTTTAACGTGTCCTAGCGGAGCTAATGCTTTGGAAATCACATTGTCTAAACTTGAAGAAGTTCTTAAAAAGAGAGGACGAGAAAGATTTTATAAAGATATAAACATTGCAGATTTGCCTAGATTAATAACGGAAAAAAGCTTTGAGCAAGAAAATGGCACCCAACAAATAGCGAAGGAATTAGAAAACAGCTTTTCTTCTGATAAATATCTTG
>MFNH01000064.1:46079-74696 GCA_001781995.1 Candidatus Levybacteria bacterium RBG_16_35_11
GGTAAAGCTAATGGGATGCGCGGGGGGCAGCGTAAGTATTAAAAGTTTTTTTGGAGATACCGCAAGTTTATCGACTAACAATAATATATTTTCCACCGAATTTAGACTTCAATCAAGTGAACGGTTTACTTGTCCAAAATGCGGACATCATGCAACTGGTCCTATTGGCGATCAATGTCCCGGGTGTGGAATAACCAAAGAAGAATTTGCCGCTGAAGGCGGAGAGGTTTGCGAATAATTTAGCTTCAATTGTCTATAGCCTCAATTAGTGATATCATGTTTATGTATGGATCCAACTAATCAAAATAAAAATTTAACCGATGAGCAAAAATTGCAACCTGCTCAGCCAGTTGGGAGCGTAAGTAAAGAAGTGGAAAAAGCGCCCGTTTCTGACTATGTGGAAGTTTCAGATAAAGAGCCCAAACTTCATCCCGAAGTTGCGGAGATAGGTGTTGAAGTGGTTTCGGAAAGGCCGCCGTTAACGGTTGAGCATAAAGACTTGGGGATTAAAGAATCAATACCAGAACCTGCAACCGAACCAACAGGGTCAGTCCAATTTCCAATGACAAAACAACAAGCAGATAATGTTACTAAAAACGATAAAAAAGTTACTAATTCAATTTTCTGGCTGGCAATTTCAGTTATAAGGCAATTTCTTAAAAAAAGAAAGGTAAATTAATGATAACAGCAGAAAATCTTAATACTTTTTTAGTTACTTTTGTGATCGGAATAATCGGAGCAGCTATTTTAATTGTTTTTTTAATAGCCCTTTTTTATACCCTGATAATTTTTTACAGGAACCGTCATAGAGAAAAAGAATCCCTGAATTCAACACTATTGCAAATTTCCCTGCCCCGTGATAACGAGATAAAAATAGACGCAGCAGAGCAGATGTTTTCTAGTCTTGCCTCCATGAGAAAAAGCGGGAAACTAAGCTTTTTAAATCTTCAACCATCCCTTTCTTTTGAAATAGTCGGAATGCCCCAAGACATCCGTTTTTATGTCAATGTTCCAAATAGGTATAAGGATATGGTTGAAAAACAGATAAACGGAGCATATCCTGATGCGGAAATTATCGAGGTCGCTGATGGATCCAATAAGCCTGGATATGCATTTGGAAACGAATATAATATTTTCTCAGAAAACGGAAAAGTAGCTTTTGCCTCTCTTAGGCTTAAAACCTCAAATTATCTACCAATTAAGGTTTTTAAGGATTTACCAACAGATTCTTTATCTTCAATTACATCAGTTTTAGCAAAAATGACTGAGGGGGAAGGGGCAGCAATCCAAATTATGCTAAGCCCGGGAGATTCCAAATGGAAAAAACACGGAAGATCATATCTCTCCAAAACGAAAAAGGGAGAAGCTAACCCAGAAACAGCTAAATATTCGGCCGACTCAAAAGAAATTGAAGGCATAGAAAATAAAATTTCAAAATCCGGTTTTAATGTTGTTGTTAGAATGGTAGTTTCTTCAAGTAGTCAAGAAGTTGCCAAATCCCATCTAGACAATATAGTCGGAGCCTTTAGCCAATTTTCCGGGCTTAACTCTTTTAAAAAAAACAAACACCGGCTAAAAAATCTTTTTGTAACCGATTTTATTTACCGCTATATGCCGATGCGTGGACAAACGGGAGTTTTAACAAGTGAAGAACTGGCAACTATTTTTCATTTTCCCAATAAATCGGTAACAACTCCTCATATTCATTGGCTTGCCTCAAAAAGAGCACCAGCTCCCTCAGAAATTCCAGAGTCTGGACTTTTTCTTGGCAGAAGCACCTACAGAGGCCTTGCAAAACCAATTTATATGGGAAAGGACGATCGAAGGAAACATATGTATGTAATTGGAAAAACAGGAGTTGGAAAATCAGAATTTTTAAAAGATATGATTTTACAGGATATAAAAAGGGGAGAAGGAGTTTGTTTTATAGACCCTCATGATACTATAGATAAGCTTTTACCTCTTATTCCACCTGAAAGAGCAGAGGATGTAATTCTTTTTGACCCATCGGATATTGAAAGACCAATGGGACTAAATATGTTAGAATCACAGACCGAAGAAGAAAAACATTATGTTGTTTCTTCAATTGTTGGTCTTATGTATAAGCTTTACGATCCTAATAAAACCGGAATTATAGGACCTCGATTTGAACACGCAATTAGAAATGCAATGTTAACTGTAATGAGTGAGCCCGGAAATACTTTTATTGAGGTTGTTCGGGCATTAACAGATGCTTCATTTGTTGAGGAAATGCTGCCTAAAGTGAAAGATCCAATTGTTAGGCGTTATTGGACAGATCAAATTGCTCAAACTTCTGATTTTCACAAATCTGAGGTTTTGGACTATATTGTTTCAAAATTCGGCCGCTTTGTAACCAATAAAATGATGCGAAATATAATTGGACAGTCAGAATCTGCTTTCAATTTTAGAAAAGTTATGGATGAGGGGAAAATTTTGCTTGTTTCTCTTTCAAAAGGAAAAATTGGAGAGGAGAATTCTAGCTTTCTAGGCCTTATTCTGGTTCCAAAAATTCTGGTTGCAGCAATGAGTAGACAGGACATTCCGGAAGAAAGAAGACGGGATTTTTATCTTTACGTAGATGAGTTTCAAAATTTTGCAACCCCTGATTTTGCCCAAATTCTATCAGAGGCAAGAAAATACAGACTAAACCTAATTGTTGCCAATCAATTTGTTGGTCAAATGGAAGAGGACGTTAAAAATGCTATTTTTGGAAACGTTGGAACCTTAGTCTCCTTTAGAGTTGGGGTAACGGACGCAAATTATTTACAGCATGAATATCAGCCGGTTTTTACTGAAAGTGATCTAATAAATGTAGACAGATATAATGCTTATGTGAAAACAGTTGTTAACGGCGAGCCTGTTCCTCCTTTTTCCATGGATTTAACAAGGGATTTGGCAAAGGAAAAACAAGCAGAAAATCCAAGGGTTGCAGAGTTGGTTAGGGAATTATCCCGACTTAAATTTGGTAAAGATGTTGCAACAATTGAAGCTGAAGTCGCCTCCCGTGCCCGCCTCTAATTCTTGTTCTAATTAGCCTCTTTTGATACAATTACCATACTTGCTCCCGTAGCTCACCGGTCAGAGCGATTGTCTTATAAACAATAGGTACTTGGTTCAACTCCAAGCGGGAGCACAAATATCCAATTTCCGCGGACGCACGCTCGATTATTGACTTTTTTTATTTCATCTGCTAGATTTCCGCCATGAGTTTTATTGAGGACATCCGAAAAATTAAACAGAGTCAAGAAGGTCCAGCTTTTAAAATCGAAAGAGATGAAGCAAATGTTGCTTTAAAAGAAGCAATACTAAAAAAAGTCAAGATGGGTCAAAATCATATTGTCCTTGAAATAACAGAAATTATGAGGGGATTAGATATTAATCCGGGGCTTATCGAGGTCAAAATAAAAGGAAAAATGATTCCAAAAGATCTTAATCAAGAAGAAATAAGAGTTTCGACAATATCTTCTTTTTTGCCTGTAGCTACAACTAGCAACGTCGAATACCAGTTTAGCGGCAGCGGAATCCTCCTAAAAAGACAAAGATACTCTAGTATTGATTCAACTAAATCCCATTCTCTCTCTGAAAAAGCGAACTGGGAGGTAGCGCAAACGCAGGAGATAAATTTGTTAGCTGATTATATTTCCGGTCAAATCTCACCGGAAAATTATCTTGCATTGCAAGCCATCTGGACTGGAAAATTAAAAATAAAACCTGGACAAAACATAAACCTAAAAGATACAGTTTCAGCTTTATTTAAAAGTTAATTTAAAGCTCGGTGAGGATGTTGGTTTCTTTGCCTCTTTCGGGGACATACTGAATGTATCTTTCGGTTGTAGAAAGCCTCTTGTGACCCAAAACCTTAGACAAAACTACCAAAGAAACCCCATGCTTTAGATGATGGGCAACAAAAGTATGTCTTAAATCATTCACTTTTGCATCTTTAATTTCAGCAAGCCTAAAGTATCGCTCCACCGCAGTTCTAATATTTCTAATTAAGAAGGGTTTGCCGGACTTTGTAATAAATACATGGTCGTCTTTTGACTGCGGTCTTATTTTTAAGTAGTTATTTAAAGCTTCCTTTGCCCTTTTATTAAGAGGCACATTTCTTTCTTCGTGTTTTTCAAAAGGAGCAATATACAGGCTATCTTTTTGAATGTTGGAAAGTCTAAGATTTGCAAGTTCACCGATTCTTATCCCCGTTTGAAGTAAAAGCTCAATAATTGCATACATCCTAAGATCGTTTCTGGCAGCGTCCCTTAATGCCCTATATTCAGTAGGGTTTAAAATCCTTGGAGCAGCAAGTTGATAGGTGGGGTGGGCAACCAGTAAGGAAGGGTCGTCTGTAATATATTCATTTACCTTTAAAAATCGGTAAAATGTTCTGGTTGAGTTAATTTTTCTAGAAATTGACTTAGGGGTATAGCCTTTGCCTGATAATTTTGCCAAAAAAGCCTCAATATCATTTTGAGTAACCTCATGGACATGATTTTTCTTTAATTCCTCCAAAAAGGAGATAAGCTGATCAATGTCCTTGCCGTAGGCAACAACTGTTGAATTTGAGTGCTTATTCTCTTTTAAAAATGATTTAAACTGTTCGTGGGCATCCCGAAGTTTTATAGGTTTCATTTTCCAATGTCCTATAATATCACTCAAACAAAGAGAAGTCAAGAAGAAAAATGAATTTCATGGCAATATTTGTTAAGATTAAAGAGTGAAAAAGATTATTTATATAGCAACGGTTATTATTCTTTTGGTTATTATTAATAATTTAAGTCATTCAATTTACGACCTTTGGCACAAGCAGGATCTTTTAACAGCCGCAGAAAATAAACTTGAGCAGGAAAAAGAGAAAAATAGAAAACTAAAGGCCGAATTGTCCTATGTCCAAAGCCAAACTTTTATAGAAGAGCAGGCAAGGGACAAATTATTCATGTCAAAACCTGGAGAACAAGATATTTTAATTCAAAAAAACCTTATTCAGAAAGAAAAAAGTAAACCAAAACCCGATACAAGACCAAACTGGCAGAAATGGGCTGAGTTATTTTTCGAGCGCTAAAAGCGAGAAAAACAAGAGCTCTAAGAGTAATCTGGAATGCTTATTCTTTAAATGAGGTTAAAAATTCAAATGTACCCTCTCCAAATTGTTTTTGGGTAAAAACTGGCTTTTTTATTAACTTGCTTGAGTCCAGTTTTGATTTGTCTCCAACAAAAACAAACTCAACGGGATATTCTCCTTGTAATTCTTCCGCCATTTCCGTGTCTGATTGACTATCACCAAGAGCTATTACATGGATTGGTTTGATTCCTCTCTCTTTTAACCAATTTGCGATTCTTCTTGCGCCAAAATGCTTACCAACGTGGGAATTTTGAATATCAGTTGCTATGGTTGTGGGATCTATCTTTAAATCAAGAGACCGATACTCAGGATTTTCTAAAATTTCCTTCATTTTTTCAATAAGAATTAACTGTTCTTTTGCATAATCTGGAACAGAGCGGCCGTCAATCATCTCGGTTGAAAGCATGGTTAATTTACTTTCATCATAAAACATTGATTCAGCAAATTTACTCTCAATAAGGTGTCTTACTTCTGCTTTCAACGATTCAGGAATAAATATTTGATCATCTACCTCAATAACTAGCTCGCCATCTTTAAATGAGGCCCAGGCCCCACCTTTTTCCCCAACAGCCAGAAAATTTACTAGTTTAGTTTTGTCCCCAACAGCTTCTTCAATTGGTTTTATGACCCTATCCATCATCCAGGAGATAGAACGTCCCGTATTCAAAGCAACTATATCTCCTTGATCTAATTTAGAGGAGATTTCCTCAATTAGTCCAACTTCAGTTACCTTTTTTTCAGCGGGATTTGTAATAACCCCATCTACATCAAAAATCCAGGCCACTTCAGGAGTTTTATTCAAGTGTTCTTTTTGCATAGGTTTTTGATTTTCCACCCTTCGATTATATCACCTATGAACGATGATAGAATCAAAATCTTTTAGAAAAGGGGAGTGGATGTTGACAAGTATGACGTTTTTTGATAGTATTGACATACTATGCAACAAGTTACTATTGGAACAAAAAACCAAATTGTTATACCAAAATATGTTAGGGAAAAAATTAACGGCTTAAAGCCTGGAGAAAAGGTAGATGTTTATGCTTTAGACGAAAATACATTAGCTATTAAGGTTACTGAGAAAAGTTGGTTAGAAAGCAGTTATGGAATAATGAAAAAACCCTGGAAGGGAATAGATCCTATAAAAGAAGTTGAAAAAATGCGAAACGAATGGGTATGAAAAACATCATAACTGTTGGAATTGATACCAATGTATTCATCTACTATTTTCAACAACATCCTCAATTTGGTCATAAAGCAAAGAATGTTTTTCAATCTGTAACAAGAGGGGAAATAAGAGCCATTACCAGTATAATTACTCTTATTGAGTTGCTTTCTTTAGGAGGTTCAGATAAAGATATTGAAAAGCTAAAAACTATTTACCTTCAAACTCCAAATCTTAAGACATTTGATATTACTCAAAGTATTAGCATTGAGGCAGCAAGAATTAGAAGGAATTATGGTTATAGAATACCAGACTCTATTCAACTTGCTACTTCGCTTTATGCGAAAGCAAGTGTATTTATAACAAATGACAAACGCTTACAAAGCTTTAAAGAGATAAAAATAAGATTGTTAAAAGATTAGATGATTCCATCAGCCTAATCTTCGCATGTTGCGGGGATTGGAAGCCTAGTCCCGCATAGAATTGTGCGGGGAAATACATACTTTCTCCCTCTCTCAAACAACGCCTGTATTTATACCAGATTTAAGTTGAAAAAGCCAATCATTTATTCTAACTTCCTCTTTCCTCGGAGCTTCGGACTTATAGTTTGACAGATTTACCTCAAAACAGTATAATTTTACGCTATTATGGTTGACGTTGAACTTGAAGGGGTTTATCCAGTTGATGATCCAAATGATCTTCCAATAAAAATTGTTGATTTGGGGCAAGGTAGCATTTTTGTTAAAGGCAATATTGAAGGGGAAGCCATTTCTGAATTAGCTGATGTTAACGTTGAAGAAGATTTGCCGAGAGCAGTTGTTTCATTAAGTGTTTGGGAAAATAGTGGAGACGCAAAACTTTTAGACAGACAAGTTCTAATGGGCTCGACTACACAATTGACCGAACAAGGAGAAACCCCGATTCATGTTTTTGACCCTTATACCGTTAGGCTTTTGAACATGACCGAAGATGCATTAAGAGCAGGCGTGGAGACAGACGGCTATCTTTGGCAAGTTGCAAGATTTTTAGGCGGTAATGCAGTTGCCAATAAATTTTTAAAAGAAGAAGATGCATCACCTGAATTACAAGTTGAATATCAAGGCGTAGATCGTTTTGAAGAACCCAGAAGAAGACAATTTAGTATTAATGGACTGGTTGATTTATATGTTGGAAATCTTAAATTTAATGTTTCTTTTGCCCAGAAACTAAAGTTTAATAAATAAAATAGGCTCTAACCTTCTCCTCCAACACGAACCTCTGTTTAGCTTGTTATATCAATTTAAATTGCAATGTTGTGGGGATTGGAAGAAATTAGAAAATTCTTCCTCTCCCAAACAACGCCTGTATTTATACCAGACTTAGGATAAAATGTCTATTTTTGTTAGGGTAAATTTAACACCAAGGGATAGAGGAAGTTAGATCATATTGTATCCTAGAGCTTTTTGGGAGAAATGTCTGTTTGAGGTTCTGGGTGCACTTTTTCCAACAATCTTCCCCATCTTTCTGTTATTTCGGTATCATTATAGTCTTGAACAACATAAGCAAGATATTGAGCTGTTTTTTCGGTAATATATTGTCTATCCTCATCTCCTGGGTCTTCGGCGAGCCAATCTACATATTGGGTAAAAAACAAATCTACTTCTTCTTGTGTTTTCAAGGTTTCCATTGCTAGGAATACAACAGGCTTTTTCGGCTCAATAGCTAAAAGCCCCTTTAATAAAGATTGTTCTTTTGGTCCTTGTTCTATCATGGCGAGGATTATATACCTTAGAACACAAGTTTTCAACTGCAAGATTGGGCTCCGAAGGATGGAGGAAGTTTTGTTTAGCTTGTTATAGTTATGATGTTGCGGGGCTAGGAGTTGCGCCTAGCCTATGAGATTATGCAATCTGTTTTCTCCGATTACTCGAAGTGTCGGACTATATCTTCATCCCTTAATAGGGAGCTCGGCGTTTAGTCTCTACGGTGTCCCGTTTTATTCGGGTTCCCTCGGTATTGTCCTTCGACAGGCTTAGGATTTTACCGATATAGCCAAGTTCTCTCTCATTATTACTAACAAAAGGGCCCATTTTGAGCCTCATGTGCACTGTACACTACCCCGCGCGTGAAGCTATTATAACAATTTTTCAATCAGTCCGCAATAAACATTGATTTAATTTACCTCAATTGTTATACTTTAGGCACGCCAGGGTAGCTCAGTTGGTTAGAGCGCAGGATTCATATCCCTGAGGTTCGTGGGTTCGATCCCCACCCCTGGTACAAACATCCCCTTGCATTTACTTCTCGCTTGTTGTATATTTGCGCCGTAATTAAATACTAAAACATGATAGAACAATCACCGAAGCAAATTATTGAACGTAAGTTAACTGAAATTGACTTCTTGATTGGCGAGGACTCTGTAGATAGAAGAGTTAGCCGATTAAGAAGATATCTAAAGACTGATCTTCGTGATGCTACAGAAGCTCTTTTGGATTCAGAAAATATATATATTTGCACTGGATTTGTGATTCCAAGCGGAGAAACAATAGAAACAGATGGATTATCGGGTGCTTTTTTTCTCGGAAGAGCTCTTAAAGAATTAGGTAAAACAGTGACATTTTTATTAGATGACAATAGTGCCGAAGTTATAAGAAACGTGAATTCTTCGATGCAAGACGGGTTCAATTTAAGGCATATTGATAGAAATTTCATGAAGCAGTATGACTATCCAGTTCTTGAATTTGATTTGTACTCAAACATTATAAACAGAAGTAAGAAAACCGCCTTAATTGCTATAGGGAGACCAGGACTAGGTGGGGACAATCAATACAGAAATATGGCCGGTGATGCTATTCCAAATCATCCACTTGATGCAATATTTTATTATTATCTTGGCAGCCACAATGTTAGAACAATATCTTGCGCAGATGGACTTAATGAGCTAGGAATGGGGAAATTACCAAAAGGACTAATAAGAAGAGATAGACAAATTCAGTCTGTAATAAAGGTAGACGATTTAATCGTTGGCGGAACTGCTGATTGGGCCACATTTGGCTTAATTGCTGCTTTATCTTTATATTCAGGTAAGGATTTACTTCCTACATCGACAGATCAATCAGCCTATTTAAAAGCTGTTTCAGAAGCTGGGGCGGTAGATGGAATAACGAGAAAGAGAGAATTAACGGTAGATGCTCTTCCTTTATCCAGACACATAGAGAAAGTCCAGCAGCTTCGATCAATGATTTGTCCAAAAGTGGCGCTTGACAATTAAATCTATAGACTTATAATACAAGACTATTATGAGTATGGCGAGAGCTGAGAGGCGAGGAGTAACTAGCGGCATTAAAGAATCGCCCAATAAAGTGGGCACATTTTCCCCTGATGCTCGCGATCAACTTTCTAGTCAGGGTTATTTGATTTATTCTCTATCCGGCAAGTCTATTAGAGAATTAGAAGCTGAAGGCAATAAGTTTTGGAGCACCTGGCACAGATCTCAACCAAGGGTTGAAGATGTGACATCGAGTATAGGAGAGGTCGCAATAAATCCAGCAAAAATATTTATTGATGGAAGCAATTTAAAAAGTGTTCAGGATCAAAACAGATTAGTGGAAGAATTGTCGGAAAAACTCCAGGTTGAAAACAAAGGTCTCCAGGCAATGGTCGGTAATATAGCCGATAATGCAGAATTATTTTTCCTGCATTTGAAGACGACGGGGGAAGATTTGTTCGGCGGAAAATATGCAAGGACAACACAAGAAGCTTTTTCAAATCCTGTATTTATAGGAGGAGCAATGGGGGACAAATTAGGAATTGTTTATTGGCAACCAGTTTTTGAATGTTCTGATTTTTTTACCGCCCCTTTAATTATTCCCTCAAAATAGATTTTAGAAGTCCTTTACTAATTGTTTAAAAAGTTCGCCTCTTTCTTCGTAATTCTCAAATAATCCAAAACTGGAAGAAGCTGGAGATAGTAGGCAAATCTTCCTCTTACCAGTGTTTGCGAACGCAAAGCTAACTGCCTCCAACATAGAGTCGGCATTAAATTTATTTAGCTTTTTCTGCCCACTTGTTAACTGTGAAATTTCACTCCATATTTTCTTTCCTGTAGTAGGAAATAAGATCAAGTTTTTTAGCCCAAGTCTATTTATTAAATATTTTGCAAGCCCTTTATAGCTTACGCCTCTATCAAACCCCCCTAAGATTAAAGTCTCAACCTCCATCCCTAATGCCTCCATTGCGTTAATTGTTGCTTCGGGTATAGTAGAAAGCGAATCGTTATAAAATCTAATACCATGATATTCTCCTATAAATTCCATCCTATGGCTGAGCGGTTTAAACTCGTAAATTGATTTTCTAATATCTGCTATTGGTACTCTAAGTAAGACCCCTACGGAAATTGCAGCCAAGACGTTTTCTATATTTCCTTTACCAAACAATGGAACATCCTTTATGTCAATGATAGCTACAGGATTTGCTTCAGCTGGCTTATAAAAAAGAGTATTGCCAACTTTATAACATTGCAAACCCTTTGCTCTTTTAATTCCGAATCGATATTTTTTTCCTCTTGACTGCTCTGCGATGCCCAAGCTTTCTTTATGAATCGGATTGAACACAACGATACCTTCTTGACCTTGAAATCTGGTTATGTTTTGCTTCGCTTTAACATAATCTGCAAACGTGCCGTGGTGACTCAAATGTTCTTGATAAATCGCCAAGACAACCGCTATATGTGGGCTATATCTAGCATCTTCAAGCTGGTGACTTGATAACTCAACAACAAACAGAGTGCTAGGATCGGCTCCTCTTAGATGATCAAGGGCCGGTTTCCCGATATTTCCAACTAGTCTTACGTCCGAGTAACTTTTGCTAAGGATATCAGTTATTAAAGAAGAGGTGGTACTTTTTCCTTTTGTGCCGGTTATACCAATTATAAGACCAGGACATTCGGAAAAGAAAAGGTTTGTTTCAGATGTCACATTAACACCTTCTTTCTTCGCGCTAATTAGTTCAGTAATAGATGAGCTGATTCCTGGGGATCGAATTACTACGTCAAAATTGTTAACTGAATCAAGATAACTCTTTCCCGTAAAGACTTCAATGGGAGGAGGTAAGTCCTCGACAGGTGATACTTCACTTAAGTCTGCTATTGAAATTTGCTTATTGGGAAAATTTTCAACGAGGTATCTATGGGAGCTTTGTCCCTCACACCCATATCCAAGTATCAAAACGGAAGAACCATTAATTTCCTTCATGGCTGTACTTTAATCAATGCGTTTTTTAGAATCAAAACATACTCTTCGGGTAAAAAATTATCCAAACCCCAGCCTTTTCGTATTCTGTCCTCCAATGTTTTAACTGTTTTTTCATCATCGATTTTTAATTCTTTTTCTAGTTGGGCTAGTAATTTCGGAATTTCTTCTCCTGATTGCCTGTATTTCTGTATAGATAAGGCGACTGCCAGAGTTGATTCTTCAGTGGTTCCAACGCAGTCGAACGGTTTATATTTGCCAAGTCCAACTAACTCCCTTATCATTTGGATGGTTTCTTGTTTTTGGAATAAATCCTCCCCAAATATTCTAATTGTTTCATCCCTGCCTAAAAAGGGGAACATTGACAAATAGACAAATGAGCATTTGGCACACTCATTACACCAAGAATCGTCATATTTTTTTATGTTACAACTCTTAAATGCTTCTCTTTGTTTCGGGTAGATTGAAAAAAGCTCGCTAACTTGAAGATCATAGAGCGGTCTTAGGAAACTGAAATATTGAATTTCGTCGGATAAATATTGTGAACAATATTCTCTAAACAGCTTTTCAAATCTGTAACTTTTCGAATACTGATGATTTACATCAATTCCATGAAATAGTATGTTTCCCTCCCCAGCGCCCCTCTCATTGGATGAGATTACGTTTTCAAAATCATTTAGGACTCCGGCGAAGACGCCCAAGAAAGCCAGGTAAGCCGAGAATGGAGTATGGCCATTTATGTAACCTGCCTTGTTTAGTTCCAGCAATTTTCGATCAATAGATCTATCGATTGTAATTAAATCGTCAAAACCTGCATTTTTAGCCGTCTCCTTTGTTGCTCTTGTTGGATTAAGCGCTAGACCAGCTTTTCTTCCTTCAGTAGTGCCTAATAATTCCAGTGTAACAGTAGAATCTTTTCCCCCTCCGATTAAGACTAAATCCCTACCAGATGCACGCTTGGTGTGCTTTCCAAGATCTCTTGCCCCTTGGCTATCAGGTATAATTTGTAGAAAATCGGACGCGCTGAAATCGATTCCGTTTTTGTAGAATAGTTCTCCTAGTCCATGAATAAAAAGATCGTGCCACCAGGAAACTTGCTGAGCGGAAAGATTTCCAGCTTTAACTAGAAGCTCTTTTGGGCATGCGGCTTTCCAATAACTGATTGCTTCAATCATTCCAAGGTGAAATGCGAAATTTTCTAATATCTGTTGTTGAACTTCTGTTCTTTTTGGAATAGTTAATTTAGGCTGAAAAACGACATTAGGCTCGAGGACAAAATTGAAGATGATTTTAACGCTATTTTCACCTTGACTTAGGTCATAAGAATCATACACAAATCTGGGATGTTTCTCTCGCAAGGTCTCAAGATCCATAATAAAATAGCCTAGGCATTATACTATAGAAGCTAGCTTCTATTCAAATTAAAATAGGTTAAATTTAAAAGAGAAGCATGTATTATTATATTAAGTATTATGTTTGAATTTAAAATTATTAAAAAAGATAAAAAAACTAAAATAAGAGCAGGGGTCTTTACCACGCCGCATGGAATAATTAAAACACCCATGTATGTTCCGGTTGGAACACAAGCAAGCGTAAAGGCTTTAACGCCTAATGATTTAAAAGAAATAGGGGTACAAATATTTTTTAGCAATACATATCACTTGCATCTTCGACCAGGAGAGAAGTTAATAAATAAGTTCGGAGGATTGGGTAAATTCATGGGCTGGAATGGACCGACCATGACCGATAGCGGTGGATATCAAATTTTCTCTCTGGGAGACAGACTGGAAGAGAAAAATCCGGAAAGAACAAAATTAATTAAAATAACTAACGATGGAGTAAAGTTCTGGTCACACCTGGACGGATCGACTCATTTTTTCTCGCCAGAAGACTCAATCCGCATTCAACATGACTTAGGAGCAGACTTAATAGTTGCCTTTGACGAATGTTTATCTTATTTCCTAACCGAAAAAGAGGTGGAAAAAGTTTTGCCCAGGATTCATAATTGGGAAAAACGTTCGCTTGATTACCACAAAAAGCACTCAAAAGGGAAACAATTCCTTTATGGAGTAATCCAAGGTGCGGCGTTTAAAAGACTTAGAAAAATATCAACTGACTATATAACCTCATTAGATTTTGACGGAATTGCTATAGGCGGAGTAGCAAATGCCGGGGAGTCAAAAAAAGCTATTTATGATGTTATTAACTGGGTAATACCGGATTTGCCGGAGGAAAAACCAAGGCATTTATTGGGAGTAGGGGAAGTTGATGATATTTTCGAAATCATAGAGCGGGGAATTGACACATTTGATTGCGTAATTCCAACTAGACTGGGAAGGACCGGCTTTATTTTTGTTTCCCCAAAAGAAGGAAACTTAAAAAATAGGTTTAGAATTGATATTCAAAAAGCAAAATGGGCAAGCTCAAAACTTCCACTTGATCAAAACTGCAATTGTTATGTCTGCCAAAACTTTACAAGAGCTTACGTTCACCATCTTTTTAGAACCAGAGAGCTTTTGGCCTACAGGTTAGCAAGTTACCACAATGTTTATTTTGTTATTAATTTAAGTAAAAAAATAAGAGAATCAATTCTTAAAGATAAGTTTAATGTAATGAAAAAAGAATGGTTAGTATGATAAAATTAAGAAGATGAAAATTGTTTTTTCGGGGCTTCAGCCAACTGGTAAAATGCACATTGGCAACTACATTGGCGCAATAAAACAATGGGTTAAACTTCAAGAAGAAACAGAAGCAATTTTCTGCATTGTTGATTTGCATGCAATTACTGTTCCTCAAGATCCAAAAGTTCTCAAAGAGAAAGTGTTAGAAGTTGCGGCTTTGTATCTTGCTTGCGGATTAGACCCTAAAAAATCCCATATTTTTGTCCAATCCGAAAATCCAAACCACCCTTATTTAACTTGGATTTTAAATTGCATCACTCCCATTGGTCAACTTGAAAGATTAACTCAATTTAAGGAAAAGGCTGGATTACCAAATATAACAAGATTAAGCAGAGAATTGGGTCAAATAAAATCTCCAGAAGAATTTAAAAACGCATTTGAGAAAGTTGTTTCAAAAGTAGATGAAATTCTAAACTATGCAAAAAGCAGAGAACAGGCAAATGCAGGGCTTTTTGATTATCCGGTTTTAATGGCTTCGGATATTTTACTTTACCAAACAGATGAGGTGCCGGTTGGAGAGGATCAAAAACAGCATATAGAGTTAACAAGGGATGTTGCCGAAAAGTTCAATAAAACATATGGCGAAACTTTTAAACTGCCAAAACCTTTAATCCAAAAACAAACCGCAAGAATTATGAGTTTGCAAAATCCGAATGTAAAAATGAGTAAATCCGATATTGATCCCTTGGGAACAATAAACCTTCTTGATAGTGAGCAAGAGATAAGGGATAAAGTGAAAAGGGCAGTAACAGACTCACAAAGTTCTGTTTCAAAATCCGTTCACAACAAAGAAGAGGGAGCAATTCCAAATTTGTTAACAATTTATGCCGCTTTTTCAGACTCAATATTTGAGGAAGTTTTAAATAAATTCGACGGAGTTTCATATTCGGAATTTAAGCAAAAACTAGGCGATTTGTTGGTTGAAAAATTAAAACCAATTCAGGAAAGATATCAAGAAACAAGAAATAATGAGCAAGCACTTCGAAAAGTTTTAGACGAAGGACGTAACTTTGCAGTTGAAAAATCCTCAGAAATTCTGGAAAAGGTAAAGGAGAAGGTCGGGTTATCATAAATCCCTCACAAACCCTGGCAATCTAGCTTCGATTATGTTATAATTTTGCCCAAATGCCAAACGGAAGAAGAATCAATAGAAAAGTCAGACCCAAGGTGAAAACTTCGTGGAAAAATATTGTTTTGTATCTTTTCCTCTTTTTATTCATGGCCTTTTTATTTATGGGATTTAACCAGTCTGCAACAAATCAGTCAGAGACAAAAACCGTTCCTGTTTCCCAAATAATCCAAGATGTAAAAAATAAAAAAGTTACAGAAATAGTTATCGACGGAACAAAAATTATAGCTAAAGAAAAGGGAAATGTTCAAATTCAAGCATTTAAGGAACAAAATTCAGATATCTACCAACTTTTTTCCGATGCCGGTGTTTCTCTTGCCGGAACTAAAGTGGTTGTTAAAGATCAGACCGCATTTAACGACTGGGTTGGGATTTTATCAGCTGTTTTACCGGTAGGACTTATGGTTTTATTCTTCTACTTTATATTCCGCCAAGCAAGAGGAGCTCAGGAGAGTATTTTTTCTTTTGGCCAATCAAGAGCAAAACTATTTAGTAAAGATACGCCAAGAATTAGTTTTGCCGATGTTGCCGGAGTTGATGAAGCAAAACAGGAATTAACTGAAATTGTTGACTTTCTTAAAAACCCGGGAAAATATAAGGCAATGGGGGCAAGAACCCCAAAGGGAGTTTTAATGGTTGGTCCATCGGGAACAGGGAAAACGTTACTTGCGCGCGCCACTGCAGGTGAGGCCAATGTTCCTTTCTTTTCAATGGCAGGATCTGAATTTATGGAAATGTTGGTAGGTATCGGGGCGTCAGTAACAGGCGATACTCCTATTCTGATAAGACACAATGGCAAGACACAGCTTTTACCTATTGGTGAATTTGTCGACCAATTTTATAACAATAATCAACCAGGCATTATTCCTGTTGAGGAGGTTGAAACATTAGGATTTGATTCAAACAAGAAAGAAGAAGGCTTTTATGGATACAGGAGTAAAAATATGCAAAGAATTACCGGCTCTTCTTTCAAGAAAGTTTCCTCGGTTTTTAGACATAAGGTAAAGGAAATATATGAAATCCATTATTTAGGAGGAATGATTAGAACAACTGCTGATCACTCTGTTTTTATCAGAAGACATGGAAGGATAATGGCAATACCTACAAAGGAAATGAAAAAAGGAGATATTTTGGTTGAGTTACCTCTTAACGTCCGTCTACCATATGTAAAAGGCATGAAACAGAGACACAAAATTATTGCCTATACATTCCCACAAGTAGAAACAGAGCCATTGGATGTTTGGGACGATGATCAACAAATTACGAAAAACTATGTTTTTGCCCTAGCGCAGAAAGGACTTATGAGTCAATGTGAAATTGGACAACAAATTTGTGTTTCGCAAATGACAGTTTGTAATTGGCAAAGCAAAAAACACCTTCCCCGAATGATTAGTAAAAAATTAGTAAAATTAGATTTACCCGATAGGGTAGTAGTTACTCCCTCGTTGATGAAACTTTTTGGTTACTACACTGCCGAAGGAAGAGGAACTAACAATCTTGAATTTACTTTCGGAATACACGAAATCATGCTTCATAAGGAAGTCATCTCTCTTATGAGAGAAGTCTTTGGTATTTCGCCTGTGCTGGAAAAAACAATTGACAACACAGTAAGAATCAAATATTACTCTGCCCATTTAGGAAGATTTTTTACAAGGCACTGCGGAAACGGAAGCCATAATAAGCATGTTCCAGAGTTTATTTGGGATTTGTCAAAAGAATACTTCCTTGCTTATCTTAATGGATATTGGCAAGGAGACGGTTATCAAACAAAAGATGGAAAGTTGTCTATGACGTCTGTCTCCAAGCAACTAATTTTGGGATTATCCTGGCTTTGTAGCATGCATGGGATTAAAGTTGGCATAAAATATGGAAAACAGAAAGGAGGAAGGATAATTAAGACAAAAAAACTGCCTGACGGGGAATATTGGAATTTAATTATTGGGAAAACCTCAAATCCTTTTCTGGAGGAGAAAATTGAGTCAAAGTTTAATTTCAAGCGTCCGGTTGTGCAAAAAATAATAAGAAAGAAATATGATGGATTTGTTTATGACTTATGCGGGGTAGAGAATGAAGCATTCTTCGGAGGGAACAAACCAGTTCTTCTTCACAATTCAAGAGTAAGGGACCTCTTTTCTACTGCCAAAAAAGCCCAGCCGGCAATAATCTTTATTGATGAAATAGATGCAATCGGAAGACAACGAGGGGCAGGATTAATGGGTGGTCATGACGAAAGAGAACAAACCCTAAACCAGATTTTAGTAGAAATGGATGGATTTACGCCAAATGAGCAATTGGTAGTAATGGCGGCAACGAATATGCCTAGAGTTTTAGATCCGGCACTGATTCGACCGGGAAGATTTGATCGAAGAGTTGTTTTGGATATGCCGGATATAAATGGCAGAAAAGCAATTCTATCTATTCATGCCAGAGGAAAGCCGTTTGTAAAAGAGGTTGACTGGACAAAAATTGCAAGAAGAACCGTTGGATTTTCGGGAGCGGATTTAGAAAATATGTTAAATGAAGCGGCAATACTTGCGGCAAGACTGATGAAAAAAGCAATTGATATGAGCGATATCTATGAAGCTGCAACCAAGGTAAAACTTGGTCCTGAGAAAAAAAGACTGCAGACAGAGGAAGACAGACGAATGACTGCTTATCATGAAGCAGGGCATGCTTTAGTTTCCTGGTTTATGCCCCATATGGATCCGGTTAATAGGATCTCTATTGTTAGTCGCAGCATGACTTTAGGACATACTCAGCTTGAGGAATCAGACAGAGTTCATGAAACAAAGACAAGGCTTATGGAAGCAATTGCGGTAATTTTAGGAGGAAGGGCAGCTGAAAGCCTGGTCTTTAAAGAAATGACAACCGGAGCATCTGATGATATAGCCAAAGCATCTGATTTGGCAAGATCAATGGTTGTTGAATACGGAATGAGCGATTTGGGCCCGATAAATTTTGACAGTGAAACTTTTAACAAAAGAAACCCATACGAACAGACAACAATCTCTCCTGATATGGCATCTAAAATTGATACCCAAATTAAACACTTAACCGATACGGGGTATAAAATGGCAAGAACTATTCTAACAAAGCTTAGAAAAAAGCTGGATAGATTAGCAAAAGAACTTTTGGAAAAAGAAACAATTGAGTCTGAAGAAATCGAAAAATTAATAGGTCCAAGAAAGCCTGTTCTTGCTACTCTGAAAGCCTACTAGGAGTTAAGTTCTTCTGTTTTTTTCGAAAGTTTTTCTAGCAATGTGTCCACAACATTATTTTGACCCTTTGGAGCATAGAAAACATAATAACCTTTTACCGAGTCAGACATTTCTTGAAGTTCGTTTGCTTTCCAAGGCATTGCTTCTTCAAAAGGAATAATTTCACCTTCATAAAGAACAGAAAAGTCAACAGCCGTATTAAACCCCTTACAATAATATGTTCCAATAACCCAGATTCCTTGTTCTCTCCTAAGTTCACTTTCTCTTCTTTTTTCCTCCTCCCAAGTTTTAAAAACCTCGTATCGAGGATGCCAATTTATTAAATTTCCAAACATATATGATGTCGTAACGATTCCGTAGTAATTGCTGATGATGTTAAGCAACGACTCATCTCCAATAGACCTTAACTTAGAGGGGTTAAGCAAAGTATCTTCTTCCACTGAATATATTGGCTCAATTAGCCTCCTAATTAACAGATCTCTCCCTTGACTTGAAGGATTGTAATAGTAGTTTTTAGATATTATTGCCCTCAGTTTTAAAAAATCGAAGAATCTTTCAGGATCAGAAAAAAATACTTCTCTTGTGCTTCTTCTTATATTCACATCTTTGTAAATATCTCCAACCTGTGGGGCTTTTTGCATTATTATGTATAAAGGGAAAAAAACTGGATCGAAGTTCTCAGCGGGAGCTACAAGCACAGTATAAAGATTATAGACGTCTTTCATTGTATAGGTAATTTTATCTGCAATGTCCAAAACCTTACCTAACACTCCTTGATTATGGATAATTTGGTCCATCCCCTCTTTACTTAAACCGTATTTAGCAAGATATTCTAGTCCTTTTTCACCAATAACTTCTGACCAAAAGTTTTCTTCATCCAAGTTTCTAGGATCGGTTTTTTTTGTCGCATCTCCGTGTGCCGGAGTAGCTATATCGTGAACCAATCCAGCCAAAATCCCTTTGTTAATTTCTTCCTGAGGGAAACAGTTTTGTTTTAATATTTCCTCAGAAACCATCGCAACAACTAAACTATGGTCATATCGAGTATGGTTCGCAGGAGTAATGTAATAGAGCGATTCACGATTTTTACCAAGATAAGATAAGAAACTTAGCGACCTTATATGGTGTAATCTCATAAGAGGTAGGGAACCATGGGCTTCCTCATAAATGCTTGTATCGTATAACCATCGCCTTAAGCTTGAATAGGGCAAAAATTCAAAGATAGATTCGTTTCCTTCTATCTCATCTGAAATTTCACCAAGGTGCATCTGATATAGATTTATAGGCTGTTCTTCTGTCATGATTGGCTATTTTAGAGGATTGAGCCTTAATTTGCAAACATGATGATGGTATAATCTGCTTATGAAATCAGGTTCAAGGGAAGAAAAACCGCATAGACTAAATAAATTAATCGTAATTGACGGATTTGCAATACTGCACAGGGCCTATCATGCATTGCCTCCTCTAAAATCAAAGGAAGGAAAGTTAACTAATGCTGTTTATGGTTTTTTTTCAATGCTTTTAAAACTTATAAATGATCTAAAACCCGAATATATTACAGTTTGTTTTGATAGACCAAAACCCACTTTTAGAAGCGCTTTGTATGTTGGATATCAAGCGCATAGACCGGAAATGGAATCGGATTTAAGCTTGCAAATTGAACTTGTTCATGATGCTTTAAAAGATTCAAAAATTAAAATATTTGAGCTTGATGGGTACGAAGCAGATGATTTAATCGGAACAATTGCAAATCAAGTTGTAAAAGCTAAGAAAAACACGCAAGTAATTATTGTCTCAGGAGACAGAGATCTGCTCCAGCTAGTTAACTCCCATGTATTTATGATTGCACCAATTACAGGAATAACTAAAATGATTTTTTTCGACACCGAAAAAGTTTCGGAAAAATACGGGTTAAAACCTCATCAATTTATTGATTATAAAGCATTGGTGGGGGATCCTTCTGACAATTATCCGGGAGTCTCGGGAATTGGTCCAAAAACAGCATCGGATTTAATTGGAAAATATAAAACTTTTGAAAACATTTATAAGAATTTAGCTGATTTACCGCAAAAGATAGGAATAAAACTGGCCCAAGATGCAGAACAAGCTGCCCTGGCAAAAAAGCTGGCAACAATCGCAATTGATGCGCCGATAAAGATTAAAGTTGAAGAATGCTCAACAGATAGAATTGATAAAAAAGAGCTTTTAAAATTTTTTGAAAAACTGGGTTTTAAAAGTTTAATCGAGAGAATCAATAGTAAAAATGTTCAATCAAAAGAAACTACAAAGAAAGAGTCTAGTAAAAAGCAAAATAAAGAAAACGGCCAATTAGGATTATTATGAAAGTCGCCATAGTTCACGATTATATTAAAGAGTATGGGGGTGCAGAGAGAGTTTTGGAGGCTTTAACCGAAATTTTTCCTAAAGCCCCGATTTATACTGCCTTTTATGATAAAAATTCAAGCGCCTATGAACATTTTAAAAAGAGAAAAATAATTCCTTCCTGGGCTCATTTTATCCCCTTTTTTGCAAGTTTGCTTAGCAGTCCTTTGAGATTTTTAACTCCTTCAATTTGGAAAAGTTTTAACTTTTCAAAATATGATTTGGTAATTTCATCGGCTAGTTGGTATATAACGAAAGGATTTGGGAGAAGAATTCAGAATTCAAAATTCAGAGCTTGGAATAAACCGATTGAGATTTGCTACTGTCATACACCCCCAAGGTGGCTATATGGCTACAGTACATCCATTAATTTCCAGAAATACGCTATAGTTAGATTTTATGCGGTAATTGTAGGCCATTTTATGAGAATTTATGATTTTAAACAAGCCCAAAAGGTCGATTACTTTATTGCCAATTCTAAAGAAGTTGCAGGGAGGATTAAAAAATTTTACAGACGGGATTCAAAAGTAATTTATCCTCCTGTGTCACTTCCTAAAGTTCCCGATGATAAGAGGGAAGACTACTATTTTATAGTGTCAAGAATTGTCGGAGGTAAAGGATTGAATCTTGCAATAGATGCAGCTTTGAAAGTTGGTTTTAAATTAAAAATTGCTGGGTCTCCCGCCGGTTACTATCTTGAGTATAAGAATTTGCTTAAAAAGTCGAAGGGACAGGTCGAGTTTCTAGGTCAGGTTACAGATGAAGAACTGGCAAGACTATATAAAAAGGCAAAAGGATTCTTGGCTTTATCCAAAGATGAAGATTTTGGGATAACCCCGGTTGAGGCAATGTTGTGTGGCACGCCGGTAATTGCTTTTAATGGCGGAGGCTATAAAGAGACTGTGATTGAGGGAAAAACCGGAGTATTTTTTAATGAACCAACAGTAGAATCCTTAATCTTCGCAATTAAGAAATTTGAAAAAATGAAGATAGATCCAAAGGACTGTATAAAACAAGCTCAAAAATTTTCCAAAGAAAGGTTTAAAAGAGAAATAAGAAAGTTCGTTAATTCAAAATTCTTGGCCAAAGGATGATTGTCCTTTGAGCAAAAAATTTAAAAATGAAAACACGAGTGGTAGTTGCGGCAATTATAGAGCATAATGGGAAAATTTTGCTTGGTAGAAAGTCACCGGGAAGAGGTCCGTATCCGGATATGTGGCAAATTCCGGGCGGGGGAGCAAATCTGGAAAGTGAGTCTTTGGTTGATGCATTAAAAAGAGAAATAAAAGAAGAGGTCGGGATTGAAATTTTTAATATCAAACCCGTTGCGTTTAATGAAGATTATGCTAAAAACAGGCACAATGAAATGGTCCACTATGTTTTTTTGCAATTTCATGTTTTTTCCAAAACAGACAAAGTTTCCCCGGGAGACGATATGGAAAAATTGGAATGGTCAAAAAAGGATAAACTTGGAGAGTACGAATTATGCCTTCCAACTAAAAAATTGTTTAAAAAAGTTGGACTAATTTAATATGCCTGAGTTACCAGAAGTTGAGACTCTTAAACTAGGGCTTCAGAAATACCTTATTGGGCACAAAATCTTAGGTATTGAAATAAGGGTGTCAAAAATTTTTCAAGGAGATAAAAAAGAGGTAATCGGCGCAAAGGTAACTGGGGTAAAAAGAGTTGGGAAAGGGTTAATAATCGAACTTAACAATCAATTCTGCCTGGCCGTTCATTTAAAAATGACTGGGCAATTGGTCTATTCGGGCAAGGAAACAAAAAATGTTAAATTGTCCAAAAAAACAGGCGGAGATTTGCCTTCAAAGTATAGCCATGTAATATTTTCCCTAGATGATGGAGCAACTCTCTATTTTAACGATCTAAGAAGATTCGGCTGGATTAGAGTTATTAAAAAAGACGAAGTCTACGGTATGCCGTTTTTTAAGGAAATGGGTCCTGAGCCTTTTAACAATACGAATCTGGGTCAAAAAAAGTTAACTCTGGGAGATTTTAGAGTGATCATTTTAAAAAGCGGTCTTCCAATAAAAGTGCTCTTAATGGATCAGAAGAAAATTGGGGGAATCGGGAACATTTATGCAAACGAAGCTTTATTTGAAGCAAGAGTCAATCCAAAACGGAAAGCAAAAGAGCTAAATGAAAGCGAAATTAAAAAACTTTATGAAGCCATCTTTAAAGTAATAAAGCGTGGTTTAGAATTCGGCGGATCATCGGATGAAAATTTCGTTAATGTTTTAGGAGAAGAAGGAAAATATCAACAGCATTTTTTAATATATGGTAAAAAGGGACAAAAATGCCCAAATTGCAAAGGAACAATTAAGAAAATTATACTTAGTGGTAGGGGAACATATTTTTGCCCCGCCTGTCAAAAATAAGCAAGCTTGATTCTTGCGAAATAAACAAGTTTGTTTCTTGCAAAATAGCTTTTGCAATTGAAGAATCAATAGGATATAATTCAATTCTAGCACGCTGTGCTAGTTTTTTATGGTTAATAATGGGTATACAGACAAGGTCGTAATATCCGTAGGAGGCTCACTTATTGTCCCCGATGGAGGAATTGACTCTAAGTTTCTTAAGGACCTAAACGTTTTCGTAAGAGAACAACTGGCGAAAAATAAAAATCGCCAGTTTTTTTTGATTACAGGGGGAGGAATGACAACAAGATACTATCAAGCAGCGGCCAGAAATGTTATTGGGCATCAGTTATCAGAAGATGATTTAGATTGGATTGGTATTCACGCTACCCGTTTAAACGGACATCTTTTAAGGACAATTTTTAGAGATATTGCTCACCCTGTAATAATAGATGACTATAGTATAATTCGAAAACCGACAGAGCCGGTTGTTGTTGGAGCTGGCTGGAAACCGGGCTGGTCAACCGATTATGATGCAGTTTGTGTTTGTGAGGATTATGGAGTTAAGTTAATTATTAACTTAAGTAAAGTTGGTAAAGTATACAACAAGGACCCAAGAAAATTTAAGGGCGCTAAGCCACTTTCTAAAATTTCTTGGCCAGATTTTCGAAAGAAGATGGGTAATAAGTGGATTCCTGGAATGAATCTTCCGTTTGATCCTGTTGCAGTTGAAAAAGCACAACAGTTAGGTCTTAAAGTAGTGCTAATGGGAAAAGACTTCGGAAACGTAAAGAAATTTTTTAAGGGTGAAAAATTTGTGGGAACTACAATTGAGTAAACTACATTGATTCATAGCTCCATTACTGATATATTGATGAGCAGAATGGTTCTTAAAAAACTGTCACTCACTAACTTTAGAAATTACAAAAAGGTGGATTTCGAATTTGCTAAAATAACTTTAATAGTCGGACCAAACACCTCGGGAAAATCAAATCTAATAGAATCAATTTCTTTTCTATCCACGGGGAAAAGTATTCGGGCGGAAAAAGATAGCGAAGTAATTAAATTCGGAGAAAACTTAATAAGAATAAAAGGGTTAATAACTGCTAAAGAGGAAGATAAAGAACTTGAAATCGTCTTTAGAGAGCTAAACGGAGGACTTTTGCAAAAGAAATATTCGCTAAACAGAGTTTCCAAAAGGCGCGGTGATTTTGCCGGAAATTTTTTGTCTGTGCTTTTTTCTCCCGAGGATTTAGACATTATAATTGATTCTCCTTTTTTACGCCGCCGTTTTTTAGACCAAGTGTTGGAACAAACAAACAGGGAATACCGTTTTTCACTTACCGCCTATCATAAGGGGCTGAGACAGAGAAATGCTCTTCTTGAGAAAATAAGGGAGGGGATTCAAACTGAAAAACAATTAGAATATTGGGATAATCTCTTAATCGAAAACGGTGAAATTATTACCAAAAGAAGAGAGGAATTTTTGGATTTTATTAACCTTGAAACAAAAGACATATTCGATTTTGTGGCATTTTATGATAAATCGGTTATTTCCAAAGCAAGACTAGAACAATATAAAGAAGCGGAGCTGGGAGCAGGGGTAACCCTTGTAGGTCCCCATCGGGATGATTTTTCACTTTCAATGTTTGATGATCTGAAAAGAACAACCCATGATATTAGACTTTACGGATCCCGTGGACAACAGCGCTTGGCAATCTTGCAGCTTAAGCTTTTGCAGCTTATTTTTATTGAAAAAACTTTAGGATTTAGACCAGTGCTTTTATTGGATGATATTTTTTCTGAACTTGACAGTGAACACATAAAGTTGATAACTGAAATAATTGGCAAACAGCAAACAATTATCACAACAACCCATAAAGAATTTTTGCCAAAAGCTATCCTCAAAGAAATGAAGTTAATTAAGCTTGACTAAGAAGGGTGGATGTATAATATAGAAAATGGAAAAATTCGATCCAAATGAACTGAAAAATCTCTACAAGCCTTCTCTTTCTTCTCATAAAGGGCAAAATGGGAAGTTAATGATAATCGGCGGCTCTCATCTTTTTCATGCAGCTTCTTTGTGGTCCTTAAAAGTGGCAAGTAGAATTGTTGATATGGTTTTTTATTCTTCAGTTCCTGAAAATAACCAAATTGTTCAAAAAGCAAAGGAAGAATTTAGAGATGGAATTGTTGTCCCAAGAGATAAAATTGACCATTATATTAACGAATCAGACTGTGTTTTAATTGGACCGGGTTTACCAAGAAAAGAAGGTGAGGATGGTAAAGATGATGATACTAAGGAATTAACACAAAGGTTGCTTAAGCATTATCCGGAAAAGAAGTGGGTTATAGATGGAGGAAGCCTTCAAGTTATAAGTTCATCTTTCCTACCAAAGAAGTCAATTATTACTCCCCATCATTTGGAATTTAAAAGTCTATTTAACACAGAAGGAACGGAAAAAACTGTCCAAAAAATGGCCAAAAAATGCAGCTGCGCGGTTCTCTTAAAGGGAGAGAGTGATTATGTTTCAGACGGAGACAAAACAGTTCAAATAAAAGGGGGGAATGCTGGCATGACAAAAGGTGGAACAGGAGATGTTTTAGCGGGGTTAGTAGCAGCTTTGTATTGCAAAAACTCTGCCTTTCTATCCGCTTGTGCAGGTTCATTTATAAATAAAAAAGCAGGAGAAGAGTTACATAGGAGGGTCGGACCCTATTTTAATGCCTCGGATCTAACGGAAGAAATTCCCCATGTAATGAAAAATTTGCTGATTGACATATAAACTGGAGCCTTTTATAATATTTTTTTATGTCGGAATTCCTAAAAGAAGTACCCGCAGAGCAACGAGATTGGAAACCAAAATTTAGACCATCAGACGATGTACTAGGACCAAAAGTCTCAACCGGACCTGGTGGAGAACAAAGGCCAGGTGTGGACATTTTTCTCTCCACAACTCGCTTCTTGTCTGGTAGCTCCGCTATTCGACATATGGATGAACAATATGAAGGAATTGATCCAGACAAACTTGTTTCCGGTGAGACAAATGAAATTAATCCTCTTGAAGCCTCTGACTTAACCTAGATAGCTGGAGAGTTATAAAGACTGCTAGAACAGTGACGATAATTGCATAAATCAAAAGAGAGATAATTCCGCTTCCATTTGGCAACCACCTTTTTACATAAGTATTTACAAATTCCTGTATTACACTGTTCCAGGCGAGAGCAGCAACCAATCCAAACGCGCTGGTTGAAAGAGTTAGCATTTGTTTTACGACCTCTACATGCAGTTTGTTTTTTTCTTTTGTTTTCTTTGTAGGCATAAGCGGATTATAACATACATCCCAAAATTATCGGTATTGATTTTTTTCGGGAAATATGCGTTAATTATTCAGCAATTAACAACATGTATATCCCAAAATATCAGATAACAAATAGAATTTTAAAAAATATAGGCACAATTGAAGCATGCAAAGAAATAATTGATAATGCCCCTCTTCTTCCGTATTACGAACGGGAATTTCAGAAAGACGCGTTAACTAGAACAGTCCATTTTGGGACCCACATTGAGGGAAACGAACTTAACTTAACCCAGGCGGAGAAAATTTTAGAAGGAACAGATGTTCCTGCAAGAGATCGTGATATTCAAGAAGTCATTAATTATAGAAAAGTTATGGATTTTGTTAGCGAGATTCAATCCGAAAATGCAAAAATAACAGAAGAGATAATTAAAAAGATTCATAAAATGACGGTTTGGAAAATCTTACCGCCGGATAAGTGCGGAGAATACAGAAAAACCCAAGTAGTTATTAAAAATAGTAAAACCGGGGAAGTCTCCTTTAGGCCGCCAATGGCAATAGCTATTCCGTTGCAAATAAATGACTTATTGGTATTTATAAATAGCTTGGAGAATAAAGAAATTCATCCAGTTTTGAGAGGTGGAATTGTTCATTATGAATTGGTTAGAATCCACCCTTTTTTAGATGGGAATGGAAGAGTTGCTAGAGCACTTTCTTCCTTAATTTTGTTTTTGGACGGATATGATATTAGAAGATTTTTTTCTTTGGAGGAATATTTTGACAGTGATGCTCCCAAATATTATGAAGCATTGCAAAGCGTTGGAAAAGCAGAAGGAAATTTAACCTCTTGGCTTGAATATTTTTCCTTGGGGCTTGCAATTGAGCTTTCAAAGATTAAAGATAAAGTTGAAAAAATATCAATAGACGCAAAACTTAAGGAAAAATTGGGCGGAAAGCCGATTATGCTATCGGATAGGCAATTAAAGATAATAGAATATATTCAAAAAACAGGCTATTTGCAAAACAAAGCTTTTCCTTCACTTTTCCCAATGGTTTCTGAAGACACAATCTTAAATGAGCTAAAACTCTTCTTAAAAACAGGATTATTAAAAAGCAGGGAGTAACTAAAGCAGCAAGGTATATAATGAGCTAATATGAAATTTTCAGACCTTTCGTCTTATTTGGAAAAATTGGAAGATACTTCTTCAAGACTTGCTTTAATAGATATTCTTTCGGAATTATTTAAAAAAGCAAAATCAGCAGAGGAACTCGAAAAAATAGTCTATCTAATTCAGGGGAGAATTGCTCCTTTTTTTGAAAGCTTGGAAATTGGGATGGCCGAAAAAACAGTTGCCCAGAGCATCGCCAATGCATACAAAAAAAATAGAGAAGAGGTTTTAAAGCTATATGAGAAGGAAGGAGATATGGGAAAAGCGGTTGAGAAACTATGCGTAAACGATAAACAAAATTTAACTTTAACAGTTGATGAAGTGTTTAACATCTTAACCCAAATTGCTAAAACAAAAGGTGAAGGGACGGTTGAGAAAAAACAAACCTTACTTTCAAACCTTTTAAAAAATGTGGATTCGTTGTCGGCAAAGTTTATCGTCAGAATTCCGCTTGGGAACCTAAGGTTGGGAATTGGAGATCCAACAATTTTAGACGGACTATCCAGTGCGATTTTGAAAGATAAAGGAAAAAGAAAATTTTTGGAGGGGGCATATAACAGAACATCTGATCTTGGGTTAATCGCCAAAACTCTAAAAGATCATGGTCTTTCGGCTGTTGAAAAATTAAAAGTTACTGTTGGGAAACCGATCCGTTCCGAACGTTGCGAAAGACTGCCTTCTGCTGAAAAGGCAATTGAAAAGATGGGGAAAGTCCATGTTCAACCGAAATACGATGGGATAAGGGTTCAGCTGCACAAGAACGGTCATGATGTTCATATGTTCTCAAGAAACCTTGAGGACATGACTCACATGTTCCCGGAATTAATTGAAGGAACA
>MFNH01000065.1:0-31526 GCA_001781995.1 Candidatus Levybacteria bacterium RBG_16_35_11
GAAACTCTTCCTGTAACAACCGTTCCTCTTCCTTTAATTGAAAAAACGTCTTCAATAGGCATTAGGAAGGGCTTATCAGTTTCTCTAACCGGTGTTGGGATAAATGAGTCAACTGCTTCCATTAATTCAACAATGTGTTTTTCTTCTTCCGCATCGCCTTCCAAAGCTTTTAGAGCTGATCCTCTAATAATCGGAACATCGTTTCCCGGATATTGATATTTTGTTAGAAGTTCTCTAACTTCCATTTCTACCAAATCTAAAAGCTCAGGATCTGAAACCATGTCTGTTTTATTAAGATAAACAACCATAGTTGGAACTCCAACCTGATGAGCAAGTAAAATATGTTCTCGAGTCTGCGGCATTGGACCATCTGGTGCGGAAACTACCAAAATGGCGCCGTCCATTTGGGCTGCGCCAGTAATCATGTTTTTTATGTAATCTGCGTGGCCAGGGGCGTCAATATGGGCATAGTGACGCTTGTCTGTTTCGTATTCGACGTGGGTGATATTAATTGTTACTCCTCTTGCTTTTTCTTCAGGGGCGTTATCGATATCTTCGTACTTCATTGCTTTTGCTTGTCCCTTTTTGGACAACACAGTCGCAATGGCTGCAGTTAAAGTCGTCTTGCCATGGTCTACATGACCAATGGTGCCTATATTTACATGTGGTTTGGTTCTTTGAAATTTATCTGCCATGTTTTTTAATCAAAAAAATACACCCGTTAAGGTTGAATTAATATTACAATATTTCTTGAAAATCGTCAAGGGGGAAAATTATGGATTTTTAACCGGGGGTTCGACTTCAGGTTTTTGGTCAACCGGAATTCTGGATTTAATAATTCTATCTGCTCTATTTAGATGTATCTTAGCTCTCTCATCTGGAGAAAGACTAACAGAATCCGGTGAGATTATTCCCCTCTTTGCAAGTTCTAGTTCAAATTCTTTAATATCTTCACTCGTCCAAGACACACCTGCTTGCGGAAGTTTAAACTCTCCTACAGATGACTTTTCTCTTTGAATGACCAAGAATTCTTCAAAAATAGCTTCCATATCTTTTTGGGCTCCGGTTGTTCCTTTTACTGCCCTTATTTGCTCGGATATTTCTGCCATTTTTTCAACAAGTGGATATTCAATAACTCTTTTCCCGTCGGCTGAATCCCGAACTTCAGCAACCGGTGCTGAGAGCATTGTAAATAAAATTTCTGTTTGTTTACCTGCCATTTCTAAAAACTCTCTGCTATTTCGTTCTCTAAGAGCTTCCGTTGTCTCGAACGGCTTTGCTCTGTCTACTATTTCAGCGACTTGCAAAGCCTCTTCTTTGCTCAATTCACTTGTCTCGCTTCCTTTATCGTGCATTACTGGTAGGACATCCTGCGGAAAGGAATAAGAACCATCCTCACCTTTTGTCGGAGTAGCTACATATCTAGATTCAACAGACATTCGACTAACCCGTTTAATTGGAATCCCGTCCGGTTGAAAATTATAATCAATCTGCCCATTTGTGCTAAATAATTGAATATCTAGGTCCTGTAAAAAACTACCGGGAGTTGGCTGCATTCCTTCTTTTATTTTAATTATAGCTAGACTTTGACCATCTTTTGTTTCCAACCTTAAATTTTCTGAATTGTTGGATAGACCTAGTTCCTTTTTTGCAATTTCAGGCAAGTCATCTTTTATAAATCCTTTATTTTCTTCAAATTTTCTTAGGCAAACATTTTTTAAGTGATCGTAGGCGGCAGTTAACTCGGGGTCCGCCGGTTGAGAAGCTGATGTTTCACCTGTTGTTGATTGAATTTTTTTTAAAAATTCCATCCCACCTTTAGATGGCTCGACGCTAAATCGTGGCGCGTGTTTTAAATGATCCATAACTGGATCTCTTGGGGGTTCCGGAATACGTTGCATTCCTCCGGCATCTACTGGTTCAGGCATATTTTTATTTTCTGGCATTACAGATAAAATGTCAAATTATTTTTTAACCGATGTTAAATTGTAAATCCCAGACACCCTCAGAGTGGATTAGCTTGACACCTATAATACCCACGTCCCAATTTTATAGAGTTTACCCTGAGAGTAGCGAAGGGAGCGAATAAAATGAGACCAATGGTCAAGGGGAAACGTTTTTAATTATCTCGGGGGTGTTTGTTTCTTGGGCGGAAAGGTTTCTAGCTTCCCAAGCTGCACTTTATCCGCATCTTCTGTCTTTACCAAAAAGGCATAATTGCAATATAACCCATTTTCATTTGGAATAAGCCCATAATCTGAAAGGCTTATTGGTCCCCGTATTTCTCTACCATCTAAAATTGATTCTATAATTACCCATAAGCCCGGTACTTCTTTGCCAAGCAACGGTCCGGATTCGGGCTCGCTAATAACGGTAAATTCAGGCGCTCTTTTTCCATCATAAAATGGCACATATTTTTTTCCAACCTTTATGTCGGATAAATTTTGTATTTGAAAAGAGGTAAATATTTTCCTTTTTTTTGAAAAAATGTCTTTATCTGCAAAATCCGTCTCAACTACTTCTCCCATAAGTTAAAAAAATCTTTTGCTAAAAATTATTACTAAAATTACTGCGATTGCAATTCCAACCGAAGCAATTCCAAAACCAATAGCTAGCCATCTGAAATAATCAAACGTGATTTGCTGTTTTATCTTTTTAGTTCTTAGTTTTTTAGATGCTTTTTTCTTTTTAAGTTTTTTTGCCATGCGTAAAGAATCTCAAATTTGTGGCTAAAAGTCAATCTACCACTCTTTTAATGTTAAGAAGAACAAAGGCAATTAAGGCCGCTGCTGCGCCGTAATAAAAAGTATAGGATGGGCCAAAACTCGTCCATATGAGACCCCCGATAAATGATGCCAAAAATGTGCAAAGGGCAATTCCAGATTGGTAAATTCCAAAATAAGTCCCGGATTCTTTTTCGGTCATAAATTCGGAAACATAAGCTTTAGAAACTCCATCTGTTGTAGCAATGTAAATTCCATAAATGGGAAATAAAAACCAAATCCAAAATGGATTATTAATTATTCCAAAACAAAAATATACTGCGGCAAAAACCAAAAGTCCGTAGGAATAAACTTTTTTAGCCCCTATTCTATCTGCCAAAGCGCCTGCTGGCGTGGCAAAAACAGTCTGAGAGGTATTATAGAGAACATAAGTTAAGGTTGTTAAAAGCACTCCTAATCCCAAATTTTGCGCCCTTAGAATTAAAAAAGCATCGGAACTATTTCCTAGGGCAAAGATTAGACTCACAATTAGAAAAAATTTAAAGTTGGGATTTAGACTGCTCCATTTAAAATTGAAGTTAAACTTTTTTTCGCCTTTCGGATTTTTTCTTTCTTTAACAAAAAGTATTAATAAAATTATTCCGATTACTGAGGGGATAAATGCAATAAAAAATACCAATCTCATATTATCTTGTAAAAGATAAAGCAAAACTAAAGCAATTAAAGGACCAAGAACAGCCCCCATCGAATCCATTGCCCTATGAAAACCAAAAATATATCCTTTATTCTTGGGGGTTGCGTTTTGAAGTAAAATTGAATCGCGAGCCGAGGTCCTAACACCTTTTCCAAGCCGGTCAAAAAATCTTGCAAATAAAACAAACGGCCAGGAATAAGCAAGTCCAATTAATGGCTTTGAGATTGCAGAAAAGCTATATCCTAAAGTTACAAAAATCTTCCGTTTATAAAAACGATCCGATACATATCCAAAAACAAATTTAGTTAAACTGGCGGTCCCTTCGGCAAAACCTTCTATTGCTCCAATTATTGAAACAGGAATGCCTAAAACAGACGTTAAAAATATTGGCACAATAGGGTAAATCATTTCCGAAGCTATATCGTTAAAAAGGCTTACAAATCCTAAAAAAACTACATTTTTGGGGATCTTTTTAAACATATTAAAATTATAACAGAGGAAGTTTTTGGCCACCTAAAAAATGAGACCTTACGGTCTCAAATATTCCTGGTACCATAGTGAAACCATAGTAAAGATTAAAGATAAGATAAATTTCAAACAAAAGTAAGAGGACTGCAAGAAAAAACTATAGCCAATAGGAGGAAACATCAACCCCAGATCTCTCTAGAGCTTTTGAAAGGGCATAAATCGGAAGCCCAACAACATTAAAAAAGTCGCCTTTTATTCCTTCTATAAAAATTGCTCCTTTACCCTGAATTCCATAGCCACCAGCTTTATCTAAAGGCTCTCCTGTTTTTACATAGTCGTCAATTTCTTTTTTTGTCATTTTCTTAAACTTTACTTTTGTTTTAACTATCTCAGTAATTTCTTTTTTGGAATCTAAAATTGTAAACCCTGTAATGACCAAATGAGTCTTACCGTTTAGTTTTTTAAGCATTTGCATTGCATCTCTTTTTGACTTTGGTTTTCCTATTATTTCTTTATTAAGAACAACCAAAGTATCTGCAGCAATAATAATTGCGTCTTTATGTTTTTTGGAGATTATTCTAGCTTTTGCTTTTGCTAAGTTTTTAACTAAATTTAAAGGAGAGGAATGGGAAAATCTTCTTTCGTCAATTTCGCTAATATCAACGGTAAAATTCAGTCCAATCTGTTTTAAAAGTTCTTTTCTTCTTGGAGACTTTGAAGCAAGGACAATTTTTTTCTTAGTCATTTTTGAAAATCTTCCGCTCTTTCTATTGGCCTCCAGCCAAATGGATTGGAAGTATCATGAATTCTGTTTCTATTGTTTGAAACTGCATACATTAATACAAAATTACCTGGAATGTTTTCTGCCTGAATAACTGATTTAATTAAGGAAATGCAATCGTTTCTAGACAACCAAGCAGCCCTTTCTTCCCATGGATCATTTCCTGATAAAGGTGGTATGTCTGTTGGATTTATTCCTCCCAATCTTATAACCACAACCTCCAATCCTTTCAAAGCATAATCCCTCCCTAAATTTTCAATTGCAATTTTATCTTCTCCATAAGGACTATCAGGTTCTGATGGTATATTAATAGAGATTAACGGCGGAAATTTCCAGTCATAAAATTTATGTGCATGAACAGAGCTTGCCATTATTATTCTTTTAACTCCGGCTCTCAAAGCAGCTTCATATGCATTCTTGGCCATTTTAAAATTATCCGGATCTATTTGAACGTTTTTAAAATTTTCTGTCGTTGAGTTCCAGGCCAAGTGGATTAATATATCTTGTTCTTGAACAGCTTTTAATAATTGTTTATAATTCCTTACGTCGGTTCCTGTTAAAATATCAATTAGAGTAAGATCGTAGTCTTTCGATAATCCCTCTTTAAGAATGGTTCCGATATTACCTTCAGAGCCTGTAATAGTAACTCTCTCTTTCACGGGGCGATTATACCAGATTATTCAGCTTTACGGCAAAAATGATTGAGCAATTTTTTATACTTGGTTTCCTTGAGGAATTTTGCCTTGCTGGAAAAATGATATAAGTATTTTATCATTGTCTCTTAAATCCGGCCTTTGCATAAGAAACTCAAGCTGGTCTTCTGTTAATGCTTGACTTAGTCCAATTTCCCTTGCAACAGCATGGTGAAAATGAAAAACTGAAGCAGCGACTAAGCTAGAGCTAAGCAAAGTCTTCTCCTTTTTAGCTTTTCTAATCCCGTCTTGCGCTTTATACCAGACTGACCAAGTTTCATAGTCATCTTCGGGAAGAGAATCGCTAAATTCTCTCTCCCAGGAGTGTTTGGCAAGCCATGGATTCCTATACTCTTCTATAAGTTGATCTCTATAATCTGGGTTTTTCCAGCTTAATTCACCAGGCTTACTGGGTTTCCCTTCAAAAACAACAACCGGTTTTTCTGTAACCGCAAATTCAGAATCTTTTACTTCTAATGCTTCTTTTCTCATAAAAAACTTAGTTATTATTAGCAAATTTTTATTAGATTAGTCTAAAAAAATTGTTAGAAAACAGAAAAAAATACACCTGGGGCAAAAATAGTGAACTTTTTAGGTAGTTTTCTTCATAGCTAATAGAAATTTATTCAACTCTCCCTGTGAAGGTGGATTTGGCAAGCATTTGAGCCTGGACCCCCTGAGGAACCTCTTCATAATGAGACGGCTCCATGTAATAACTTGCCCGGCCCTGAGACATAGAGCGCAAAGTAGTTGCATATCCGGAAAGTTCGGCAAGTGGCACCATTGCCAAAATAATGGTTGCTTTTCCTCGCTCTTGCGTTCCCATAATTTGAGCTCTTTTTGAAGAAAGATCACCAATAACATCTCCCATGTATTCGGAAGGGGTTGTTACTTCAACTTTCATAATTGGCTCAAGTAAAGTTAATTTTGCTTTTTTTGTGGCTGCCTGAAGCGCCTGTGATGCTGCAATTTTAAAAGCAATGTCAGATGAGTCAACTTCGTGAAAACTTCCATCGTAAACAGTAACATCCATATCAACCATTGGATATCCCATTAAAATTCCATTTTCCATTGTTTCCTTGACGCCTTTTTGAATTGAGGAAATAAATTCAGAAGGAATTGCCCCTCCTTTAATTGCGTCTATAAATTCAAAACCTTCTCCCCTTGGTTTTGGCTCAACTCTTAAAAAGCAGTGTCCATATTGTCCCCGTCCTCCGGACTGACGGATGTATTTTCCTTCCCCTTCTGCTTTTTCTTTAATAGTTTCTTTATAGGCAACCTGCGGAGCTCCTATATTTGCTAAAACTCCAAATTCCCTTTTCATACGATCAACCATAATTTCAAGTTGAAGTTCCCCCATTCCAGAAATTATTGTTTGACCAGTTTCATGATTAATTTTTATGCTAAATGTCGGGTCTTCTTCGGAGAGCCTTCTTAAGGCTAGTCCTAATTTTTCTTGATCTGCTTTTGTTTTTGGTTCAATTGCCAAAGAAATAACCGGTTCTGGGAAAGTAATTTGCTCCAAAACTATCGGTGTTTTATCATCGCATAATGTATCCCCTGTTCCTGTATCTTTAAGTCCGACCAAGGCAACAATTTCTCCCGCAAAAGCTTCTTTTATTTCTTCCCTATGATTTGCATGCATTAAAAGAATTCTTCCAACCCGCTCGGTTGAATTTTTAATGCTGTTATGAATATAGGAGCCGGATGCAACTTTTCCCGAATAAACTCTAAAGTAGGTTAATTTTCCTACATGCGGATCAATTTGGATTTTAAAAGCCAAACCCGAAAAAGGTTCATTGTTATCGGGTTTTCTTTCTTCCTCCCCTTGTGTCTTTGGATTAATTCCCTTAACTGCCCCAACATCCAAAGGTGAAGGTAGATAATCAACTACTGCATCTAGCAGTGGTTGAACCCCTTTATTTCTAAGTGATGAACCGGCATAAATAGGAACTAATTTATAAGCAATGACAGCTTTCCTTAGTCCAGTTTTTAACTCCTCAACTGAAATTTCTTGGTTATTTAAGTATTTCTCCATTAAATGATCGTCGTTTTCGGCAATCTTCTCAACCAACTTATGTCTATATTCTTCTACCTGTTTTGCCATTTCTTTGGGAATTTCATCTAAAACTTCAAACTTTGCGCCAAGCTGATCCGATCCCCAGACTAGGCTTTTCATATTTAAGAGATCTACTACTCCTTTAAAAGTTTGTTCGGAGCCAATAGGAAGTGTCATAATTGCAGAATTTGCTCCAAGTCTATCTTCTATACTTTTAACGGTTGCCAAAAAGTCTGCTCCTAATTTATCCATTTTATTTATAAAACAAATTCTTGGCACCTTATATTTATCGGCCTGTCTCCAAACGGTTTCGGACTGTGATTGAACCCCTTCTTCTGCATCCAAAACTGTAATTCCACCATCCAAAACCCTTAAAGATCTTTCGACTTCAGCTGTAAAATCAACGTGTCCGGGAGTATCTATAATGTTAATTCGATGATCTTTCCAAAACGCTGTGGTTGCAGCCGAAACAATAGTAATTCCACGTTCTCTCTCTTGAGCCATCCAATCCATTTGGGTAGTTCCTTCATCAATGTCTCCAATTTTATAGGTTTTCCCAGTATAAAAAAGAATACGCTCTGTGGTTGTGGTTTTACCTGCATCTATATGAGCGATAATTCCAATATTTCTAATTTTATCCAATGTATAATCTCTTTTTGTTGCGTCTTTCATAATTTTAACTTAAAAAAACTTCCTTTGCGGAAGTCAAACAAGTATAGCATAATTTGGGGAAATATTAAAGTAATTTAGAAGTCAGAGAGGGAAGAGTGACTCCTTGTTCAACCAAAGATCTTCCATATTGATCAGGATCAGCTACTACTTCAGCCCCAGCTTTAAATATTACCTTAGCTTCTGGAAGTCTTTCGACCAATCTACTCCAAATTTCAGTCCCTGCCAAGACGGCTTCGGGCATAACTGGGGGTTTTGGAGTATAAGCTCCGTCAAATCCTGATTCTGGAAAAGAGTCAAAAATAGTTACTTCCGGTTGGGGAATTTCCCTAACAGTTTTTATTAAAATTTCCGATCCTTCCGGATCAAATTTGGAATGCCTTAGAACATGGGTTTCGACTATGTTATCATGAACGGCTACAACAATTGAACCCACATGGCCCGCAAGTTGTCCAAGAACTGCTTCTTGACCAACGCCTTCTACGTATAAATTCCTTGGAAACCTGATAAGTTCAACCACTAAACTGATTATAAGATAATTTTCACAGGAGTCAAGAGAGAATATTAGTTATTAAAATCTGAAGTGGGAAAATGCTCTGTTTGCCTCAGCCATTCGGTGGGCTGTGTCTCTTTTTTTAATTGCTGCTCCAGCGTTTGTAACAGCATCTAAAAGTTCTGCTGCCAGTTTTTCTGAGAAAGTTCTATATTCTTTACTTGATCTTGCTCTTGCTGCCTCAATTATCCATCTAATTGCAAGTGATGTTTTTCTGTCTCCTCGAACATCAATGGGAATCTGATAAGAAGCTCCCCCTATTCTTTTTGCCTTAACTTCCTGTTTGGGACCAACGTTTAGAATTGCTTTTTCAAAAACATCTACTCCTTTTTGGCCTTTCTTATCAATTTCTTCTATTGCGTTATAGAAAATTTTCTGGGCAACTGTTTTTTTGCCGTCTTTCATTAAGTTATTAATAAATTTAGTAACCAAACGGCTTTGGTAAACTTTATCGGGTTCAACAGTTCTTTTTTCAACTTTTTTATGTCTCATATATTAGTATTTAACTTGCTGCTGGTTCTGCAGCCGCCGGCTCAGGTGTCGAAGCAGCTTCTGCCGGTTGTTCGGCTTGACCTGTAACTATTCTTTTTGTCCCTACTCCTCCTTTTTTTGTTCCATATTTAGACCTTGATGTTTTCCTTCCTTCAACTCCTGCTAAGTCAAATTTACCACGAATTATGTGATACTTTACCCCTGGTAAGTCTTTAACTCTTCCTCCCCTTACCATTACAATTCCATGCTCTGCCAATGAATGTCCTACTCCCTGAATATATGCAGTTACTTCCATTTTATTAGAAAGTTTAACTCTGGCAACTTTTCTAAGCGCCGAATTGGGTTTTTTAGGAGTCATTGTTTTAACTAAAGTAACCACTCCTCGTTTTTGGGGAGATTCTAGATCGCTATAAACCCTGTCTTTTGCATTAAATAAACGTCTAAGAGCAGTTGATCTGCTCTTTTTTGCCTTTTTTGATCTTCCTCTTTTTGACAATTGTGATAGTGTTGGCATAATTGAACCTTAATTATACTCCTTCCGTGGCTATTTCTTCAACCTCCAATACTTTCCCTTCAACCGGAATGAGGCGTCCAATAATAACATTTTCTTTAAGTCCCACTAATTTATCTTCTGCGCCCTCCAATGCTGCTTCGGTTAGCACTTTTGTTGTTTCCTGAAAGGATGCTGCAGATAACCAAGAATCGGAAAAAAGCGAAGACTTTGTAATTCCAAGCATGCTTTGCCTTGCGGTTGCCGGTTCTCCTCCCTGCGAAAGGATTTCGGCATTTATTTCTTCAAATCTGGTCTTAGTTACATAATCGCCCGGAACAAGTGATGTATCACCAACGGTTTCAACAATAACCTTATCGGACATTTTTCTAACAACTACCTCAAAATGCTTATCGTTAATTGCAATTCCCTGAGATTCATAAACTTTTTGCGCCTCGTTAATTACGTAACGTTGAGCCTCTTTAAGACCGTTAATTTTTATTACTTCTTTGGGGTCTAAATATCCCTGGGCAAGTTGTGTTCCAACCGTTATTTCCTGTCCGTCGTTAACAAGAAGAGTAGCTGATGCTGGAATGAAGTATTCTTTTTCTTCTACTGGCTTAACGCGTGAACTCCTAATGCTTAATAAGTATCCATCGTCTGTTGTTTCGATTTTTAACTTACCGGATAATTCAGAAAGAGGAGAAAGATTTTTTGGCGTCCTCATTTCAAATAATTCTTCTACTCTAGGAAGTCCTTGGGTAACATCACTCATTACAACTCCCCCAAAGTGTCTTACCCTCATTGTAAGCTGAGTTCCGGGTTCTCCAATAGACTGAGCCGCAATCACTCCAACCGGAACTCCAACTTCCACTTTTTTCTTGTTGCTAAAATCCATTCCATAACATCTTGCGCAAATTCCATATTCCATCTTGCAAGTTAGGGGGGATCGAACTGTTATTTCCCCTACCTCACCTTTAATGATTTCCTTTACTTTTTCTTCGGTAATTTCTTCGTTTTCTTTTAGAATTTCTTTTCTTCCTTTTTTGGAAATAACTTTAGAAGCTGTCCATCTTCCCAAGATTCTATTTGAAAACGAAGCTGTTCTTCCTTCCTCTTCTGTCATTATTGTAATTCCATCGACCGACCCACAATCTTCTTCTTTAATAATTACGTCATGGGAAACATCAACAAGTCTCCTTGTTAAGTAACCTGCGTTTGCCGTTTTTAGCGCCGAATCAGTTAGTCCTTTTCTTGAACCCCTTGCTGAGGCAACATACTCAAAAATTGAAAGTCCTTCTCTAAAGTTTGATTTAATTGGAAGTTCAACTATTTTTCCCAGTGGATCAAGGATAAGGCCTCTCATTGCTGAAAGTTGTTTTAACTGTTCTTTTCCTGCCCTGGCACCTTCTGAGTCAATAATTGTTTTAATAACGTTTCCTTCCTTTAAATTATCCCAAGTTAAATCTGCAATCTCATCAGTTGTTTTAAGCCAAACATCATTCTCAAGCCTCTTTTTTTCATCATTGGTTATAAGTCCCTGTTGGTATTCGGTCTCAATTTTTGTCATTTTCTTTTCTGCCTCGTCAATCATTTTTTCTTTTTCAGCAACTTCTGTATTATCAAAAACAGAAACCGAAATTCCAGAAATTGTTGCGCCATAAAACCCGAGATTTTTAATATCGTCTATAAGCCTTGCAACTTCTTCTGATGTACTATTTGCTATCGCCGAGGTTATGATTTTCTTTATTCCGGATGCCTTAATTGGGACATTGAAAAATCCAAAATGTTGCGGCAGTTTTTCGTTAAACATTAACCTTCCAATCGTCGTTTCAATTACTTCATCATTAATTTTTATATTTATTGGCTCCCTTAGCATAACCTTGCCAAATTCTTGGGCAAGCAATGCTTCTTTAATATCAAAAAAGGATTTAATTTCCTCTTTGCGCAATGTTTCATCCATTGTTGTTAAATAGAAAACTCCAACTGCCATTTCTTTATTAGGGAGTGTTATCGGGCTTCCGTCTGCAGGTTTTAGAAGGTTCTCCTGAGGCATCATAAGTCTAATTGCTTCTTCCTGTGCTTTTGTGGAAAGAGGAATGTGAACAGCCATTTGATCACCATCAAAATCCGCGTTATAGCCCGCGCAAACACAGGGATGAAGACTAATTGCCGCTCCTTCAATAAGGATTGGGTAAAATGCTTGAATTCCGAGTTTATGTAGCGTTGGAGCCCGGTTTAGAAGCACAGGATGATTGATTGTAATTTCTTCCAAGATGTCAAAAACTTCAGGCGGTCTTTTTTCTATAAATCTTTTGGCGGATTTAATATTTGGAGCATACCCTCGAACAATTACTTCTCTTAAAACAAATGGTTTAAACATCTCGAGTGCCATTTCTTTGGGAAGTCCACATTGTGAAAGTTTGAGTTCGGGTCCAACAACAATAACTGATCTTCCGGAATAATCAACTCTTTTACCCAAAAGATTTTGTCTAAACCTTCCCTGTTTTCCTCTTAACATATCCGAAAGAGAACGAAGCGGCGAGGTAACCGCGGCTCCTGTCCTTTGAGACGCATCAATTAATGAATCAACTGCTTCTTGAAGCATTCTTTTTTCGTTTCTTAAAATTATCTCCGGAGCCCCCAAGGAAATTAAATGTTTAAGCCTGTTGTTTCTGTTAATAACCCTTCTGTATAAATCATTAAGATCGCTTGTTGCAAACCTACCACCCGAAAGCTGAACCATAGGTCTAAGGTCGGGGGGAATAACTGGTAGAATAGATAAAATCATTGAAGATGGAGCAACTTTTGCTTTTCTCATTAGCTCAATTAACCTTAACCTTTTAATAATTTTTAGATATTTTTGCCCTTTTGATTTTTCTCCTTCACGCCTTAGGTTTACAATTAACTGATCAAGATCGATTTTTTCCAAAAGCTCCAAGAGTCCGTCGGTTCCGGTTTTAATCTTGAAAAAGACCGGAATATCATACTCTAGAATCTTAAAGTACTCATCCTCAGAAAGTACTGATCCAATTCGAAGTGACCTAATTAGTTTTGAAAGGGCCTCCTCGATTTCATCCATTTTTTTTGCTTCAGCATCAAATCTTTCCCATAGCCTTGTAACACGTTGCCTTTTCTGAAGATCAAGCTCTTGAATAATTAATTCTTGCTGTTCTTTTTTCTTTGTGGTTCCTTTTGCTTCTTTTTTCTTTTCTTCTGTTTCTTTGTCTATTCCCTTTTCTTCCTTATCCAATTCTTTCTTAAGTTCATCTTTTCTTTTTTCAATTGTCTTTTTCAAAGATTGAAGCGATTCTTTTTTCTTTTCATCATTTAAATCGGTGATTAAGTAGGAAGCGTAATAAATAACCGATTCCAAACTCTTTTGAGCCATATCCAAAATTAAAGGAAGAGCCGAGGAAAGACCTTTAAAAAACCAAACGTGGGCAACCGGCGCAGCCAATGTAATATGCCCCATTCTTTCTCGTCGAACCCTGGATAGTGTAACTTCTACTCCGCACTTATCGCAGATTATCCCTTTGTTTCTTATTCTTTTATATTTTCCGCAATAACATTCCCAGTCTTTGGTTGGTCCAAAAATCCGCTCATCAAAAAGCCCTGCCTTTTCCGGCCGCAAGGTTCTATAATTAATAGTTTCGGGCTTTGTAACTTCTCCATATGACCAGCCTAAAATATCATCCTTGTTTGCCAAAAGAATTCTTAAGGATTTTAGATCCAAGATTGTAACGTCTCTCATTTTCTTCAAATCATTATTCATTTTGCTTTTGTCCTTCCTCTACCCCTACCACACCAGTGGAAAGTGAATCTTCTGATGTTATTGCTCCTATCTCCCCTCCCAATGCTTTTCCAAGCTCAACTGCCTGTCTTTGGATATTTTCTTCTTCTTTTGCCATTGCTTCTGTTTCCACCGGCTCAATAATGGCTCTTTCCGCAATTTGTGCCCCAACGGGAACAACATTTAAGCCAAGTGCCTGAAGCTCTTTCATTAGAACTTTAAAAGACTCCGGAACTCTAGGAGTTGGAATATCGGTTCCTTTAACGATTGCCTCAAAAGCTTTAGCACGGCCAACAACATCATCTGATTTTATTGTTAACATTTCTTGAAGCGCATATCTTGCCCTATGTGCCTCAAGCGCCCAAACTTCCATCTCTCCTAATCTTTGCCCTCCCATTTGCGCTTTTCCTCCTAATGGCTGTTGAGTAACCAAAGAATAGGGTCCGGTTGACCTTGCATGGGTTTTGTCTTCCACCATGTGGATTAGTTTCATAATGTATTCAATTCCTACAACTACCGGATTCTCATATGGCTCGCCTGTTCTTCCATCATAAAGAATCTCTTTCCCGGAAACCGGAAGATTGGCTTTTTTAAGTTCCTCAACTATCCTATCCTCTTTAATCTCCTCAAACACAGGAACCCCAACTTTTTTATTTAATTTAGCAGATGCCCAACCTAAATGAGCCTCTAAAAGCTGACCTAAATTCATACGGGCTAAAACAGAAATTGGCGAAATGATAATGTCAACAGGTGTTCCATCGGAAAGTCGCGGCATATCGACTTCCGGCAAAATTTTTGAGATAACACCTTTATTTCCGTGTCTTCCTGCCAATTTATCTCCAACAACCACATGTCTAAGCTGGGCAACCTCAACAATAATTTTACGGGTTGTTCCGGGTTCAAGCTCATCTCCTTTTTTCCTATCTAAAATAGAAACATTAATTACTGTTCCTCTTTCTCCGTGGGGCACTCTTAGTGAAGTATCTCTAACTTCTCTTGCCTGTTCACCGAAAATTGCCCGAAGTAACCTTTCTTCTGCTGTTAGCTCGGTTTCACCTTTTGGTGCAATTTTTCCAACCAAAATATCACCAGATGATACATCTGATCCAATTACAACTACACCATCCTCATCTAAATTTGCCAAATCTTCTTCCGAAACATTAGGTATATCTCGGGTAGTTTCTTCGGGTCCTAATTTTGTTTCAACAACCGCAGCTTCATATTTCTCAATATGAATTGAGGAAAGAACGTCTTCTTTAACTAATCTATCGGAAATTACGATTGCATCTTCATAGCCTAGTCCGTCAAAAGAGGTGTAGGCAATTAGAAGATTTCTCCCCAACGCAAGCTCTCCGTAGTCTGAGGAAGGACCATCTACTAAAAGGTCTCCTTTTTTTACCCTATCTCCAATTTTTACCATTGCTTTTTGGGTATAGGCGGTTGCTTGAGAGGTTCTTTTAAAGGAATCAATGTTAAAGGAAAGTTCCTCTTTTGCACTCCTGCCTTTGAGTGTAACTTTATTTGCATCTACATAAGTTATTTTCCCATCAAACGGAGCACGTCTTACTCTATCCATTACTTGAGAAATTTCCTTCTCCATTCCTGTTCCAATTACCGGTGCTTCAGGCGAAATTAGAGGAACTGCCTGACATTGCATGTGGGTTCCCATCAATGCTCTGTTTGCCTCATCATGGCTTACGAATGGAATTAATGATGCTGCTGATCCTACAACCTGTCTTGGCACAACATCAACATATTCAATATTTTCCTTATCGGTTTCAATAAACTCTCCCCTGTATCTTGCCGGAACTCTTTGGTCTTTAATTGTGCCGGTTGACTCAAGCACGCCACTATGGGTAATATAATGGTTTCTTTCATCATCGGTGTCAAAGTAGGTAAGAGCGTTAACCGCTTTGGAAACAACTGTTTTTCCTTTTTTTTCATGATTAATTTTACGGTATGGAGTTTCTAAAAATCCATACTCGTTAACCTTTGAGTATAAAGCCAGGTATGTAACGAGCCCAATATTTGGTCCTTCGGGCGATCTAATAGGACAAATCCTTCCGTATTGGGAAGAATTGATATCACGAATTGAAAAGGCAGCACGTTCTCTTGAGATTCCGCCTGTTCCCATAACTGTAAGTCTGTTTAAATTGTCTATTTCGGAAAGTGGATTGGTTTGGTCTAAAATTGTGGAAAGCTGTGAGGTTCTAAAAAATTCATTAATCGATGCCATAATTGGCCTTGCATTAATTAGACTTGCAATTGAAGTTGGCTGATCTGCTTGGATTAAGCTCATTCTTTCCTTAACAGATCGTTCAAGTCTTAATGCTCCAATTCTAAAGGCCGTTGAAGCAACTAATTCACCCACACATCTGATCCTTCTGTTTGCCAAAGAGTCTATATCGTCAACCCCTGCTTTCCCCTGCGCCAACTGAATTAGGAAGCTAATTGCGCCGATTATGTCATCGACTGTTAATATTCTTACCTGATTATCCGCCGGTTTAAAGCCGGCAATGTTGCCCAATTTTTTATTTATCTTATATCTTCCTACTGCTCCAAGATCGTATCTTCTGCTGTTAAAAAACATTCCGTTAAAATTTTCCTTTACTTTATCTAAAACAATCGGCTCTCCGGGATGCATTTTTCTAAAGATTTCAGTTACTGCAGCGTCTGAATCTGCTGTTTCGTCTTTTTGAAGAGTGTTTTCCACAAATTGCGTTTCGGAATCTTTTTCCGCCTCTGCCAGCCTTTGCCTAATATCCTCATTTGAAGAAAGACCTAATGCCCGTAGAAAAGTAGAGGTTAAAAACTTTCTCCTTCTATCAATTTTAACCATGATTGTTTCGTGTCTGGTGGTGTTGAACTCAAGCCAAGAACCATGAACAGGTCTAATTTCCGCAGAATACAAAGTTTTTCCGGTTACATTATCAACAACCGCAGTAAAGAAAACCCCCGGGGATCTGACTAATTGATTTACAACTGCCCTCTCAATTCCGTTAATAACAAATGTTCCCCGCTCGGTCATTTGCGGGATATCACCTAAGAAGACTTCTTGATCTATTGTTGCATTGGTTTTTTTATTAATTAGGGTTGCGTTTACATAGAGAGGAGCGTCAAATGTTAAACCTTTTTGAAGACAGATAGTTGAGGGGTTAGAAGGCTTACCTATTCTGTAGTTTTTAAGTACAAGTGTCCAATTCTTTTCGGTAAAATCATCAATAGGGGAAATTTCTTCTAAAACATCTTTTATCCCATGTTCAAGAAACCATTGATAGGATCTTTTTTGTGTTCCGAGTAAATCGAGGGTAGGCAGCACCGGATATGTTTTTCCCCAATTCTCTCGTGCTTTATGATTGGTTTTTTTGGGTTGAGCCTTAGGCATTTCTAATAACTTCAGCGACTTTATTTACAAAAAAAAAGCGACGAGGATCACTCCTCTTTCCTAGAGCTTTTTATAATAGCGTGGAATGTTTATAACACAACAATTAATATTGTGTCAAGGGTTAAAAACTGGAAGAGCAAAGGGTTTCTCTTCATACTTTAAATAAAGCTTGATATTTTCAAAATGATCAAAGGCAAATTCATCCGGACTTGGCAAATTATTTAAATCGACCCATTCCAATTGCTTTACTTCCTTATCAAAACCTGCAACTTTATCTCCTGCCTCTACTATAAATATAAAATCTACGTTTTGGCGGTCTTCCCCTATTCTTTTGGGATTATCGTTTATTCTAAATAGATTAATATTTTTAACTTTATATCCTGTTTCTTCCATAATTTCTCTTTTAATCGCCTCTGAAGTTGTCTCGTTTCTTCCCAGAAAACCACCCGGCAACGCATACTTATCTGGATTTGTTAAATGAGGTGCTCTTTTAACTAGAAGAATTTTATTATCCTTTATAACTAAAGCGTCAATGGTAACATGTCTTAGTGAACCTTTTCCGCCATCCTCAAAAATACAATTAATCATAATAATTTTTAAATCCCAGATTAAGCAATGTTTGCTGGGCTTTTTCTAAATGCTCCTCTCTAACCAAAATGTAATCCTTTGAATATGTGGAAATAATAAGAATGTCCATCCCCTCTTTTGAAATTGCCTCTGTTACAGCGGCAAGAAAACCAACAGAATAAAAGGGTACAGAAACTTTTAATTCTATTGCCTTGTAAAAATCTTTATTTTTCTCTATTAAATCAAGTTTTGACAAATTTTTCTCTTTCATAACAACCGTTATTTCGTCCTGGTCTTTAGAAATCATAAGGTAATCATTAAATTGAGGCACCGACTTAGCTTTTGCATAAATGTAACGGTCCTCGTGAACAACGAAAGTAGAGGAACCAATTATCTTTCTTAGCTCATCATTCATACACAAATTATACCACTAAAAATTTTGAGTTTTGAGTTTAATCCTGGTAGAATACTTTTATGTTAAGGCTTCTTTTTCTGCTTTATTTTCTTGCCTCCGTTTTTTTCTTCCTATATTTTATTTGGAAGAGAAAGTTACTTTATTCTTTATGTATAGTAATTGCCTTTATTATTCTTTTTGCAATCGGCGCTTATTTTAGCTCAACAATAACAAAAAACAACTGGTGTTTACAACCTCATAAAGCTCCATTTACTTCCGAACTTCCTTTAAAACTGGAAACTGCAGAGGATTATTTTATAAGAGGTAATTTTGCTTATGATCAAGGAAGATGTAATGACGCTATAGAAGATTACACAAAGGCAATTGAACTTGATCCGACAATTTCCCAAATTTATAACAACCGAGGATATACATATATGCAAAAAAGAGATTATGAAAAAGCACTAAATGATTATGAAAAAGCAATTCAGGTAAGACCCGGTTATGCAAGAGCATTGCTTAATAAAGGCGATATCTATAATTCTTATTTAGTTGATAAGAAAAAAGCAGTTGAAACTTACAGGCAAATACTTCCATTAGGAAAATATGCAATTAGAGATACTATGGTTTGTGGACGTTTGTTAATGGCAGAGCATAATTGGTTTACTCCAGGGTGGTTTACCGGATTTTTTAATTTGGTAAGAACCGGAGGGCAAAGCTGTTATTAAGGCAAATACAGATAAAATTATCTTCTTCAAGTAGAAGCTTCTTCAAGAGCTTCTAACCGGACTCGCTCCTTGGCTTGGGCTTCTAATTGCGCAATTTCTGCTCTGGCTTCTTCTTCCGTATATCCGCTTGTCATCAATTTCTTTAAATATCCTTCCCTGTATGGATTCAATCTCTTTAATACGAATTCTTCAGTATGAACTTGAAAAAGGTGGTACAGTAAATAAAAATTACTGTTTGCATAGGACAGTTTTCTTCTAGGCTTCTGTCTTGGGTTAAAAATCGGTGTCTCCAATCCACGTTTAAAATAATATTCGGAAGTCGAATCGTTCGGTAATCCTTCTACAGCTTGAGAAGCTGGGCTTTCAACGCCTGTCTTGAGCGGCTCGATTCCCGAATGGGAAGACAATTTTTTCTCGGCTGGAATTGCCATATTAATGTAGTCTGAATTATATCATGAACAAATGAATTCTCAAGTAGTAATATTAGGCAGTTCTGTTACTCCTCGTTGCATTTTGGTGTAGTAAGATATCACAATTGTTGTTTTAACGCTTAGTTCTATTGAAGTTGTCTTGCTTTTTCTTCCGCTTCTTCAACTTCCTGGTCAGTGATAATTGTTCTCGGAACTATACTCCAACCAACTCTTTTAATTTTCAATGCACCCGGCAATAACTCTACCTCACCTTTTTTAATTGCCTTTTCTAGTTTTTCCCTATCAACTATTGTTGTTCTTGTAATCTGAAGGAGGCTTTCAGTTTGATCTTTTGTAAAACCTCTTCTTTTAAAAAGTCCTCTGATAGATTTAATAACTCCCTCAGGATTATGTTTGTCAGGATCTAAAACCAAAGTAACCGTAACCAGTCTTTGAACAAATTCGGACTCTCTTTCTCCTAAAGATTGTTTCATTAAAAAATCATCAGGTTCATATGCGGTAGTTGGGTTAATCTGAACTTCGTTTCCTGAAGCGGTATCTCTTACTCCCCTTAATCCTGGATATTCGTTAGCCATACCTATTAGTATGTGACGATCTCTTTTTAAAGCTTCTTCAAGACTTTTAATTTCTATACTATCTGGAACATAATCATTAACAATTTCTTCAAGCACCCTTGTGTCAGATCTTCTAAGATCTGGTTCTGTATCACGATCTGCTAAAAGGAAAATTCGCTTAAACTGGGTTGTAAGATAGTCAAAATTTCTCCCCCTTACCCTTCCTTCCATCTGAAGATCCGGATCTGGAGCATGACCTAATCTCTCATTCATAATGTGTCCTGCATTTAGAACGGATGTTCGCAATGCGTTTGCATTTAGAACGGATGTTCGCAATGCGTTTGCATTATATTACCAGGCTAAATCAAAGTCAACCCACCTTTCTGCTGGGTAAATTTAATCCTTAGAGGATTTGCCTTAGGATTTGGTCTAAGTTCAACTTCGTGAGATTGACCATCGCATAAAGTAGCAATTGTTACAAAGTCTTCGGAATCAACAGCCTTTCTAACTTTAGTTAAATCTCTTATCCCATCTTTTGATTGTCTAATAACTGACTCTGAATCTTGCTTATTGCATCTAAAAAGAACTATCTCTCTTTCTCCCTCTGATGTATAAGTAGTATAAGACTTTGAACGTTGCCCAGGGCACAATTCACCCATATTTTGCCATTTTCCCTCGGGCCCCTTAAATGGGTTCCAAATCTCAACTATTAATGACATAAATATTTCAACTAACGCTTTGAACGCGAGTCCCCATGTTTAAAACCGATTATAGCTAAAGTTCTAACAAAGTCAAATTATTTTAACTCTTCTTCCGAAAGGCCGAAATGATGTCCGATTTCATGCATAACCGTAGATCTTACTTGTGCTTTTATTTCTTCTTCTGTGCGTGCTACCATTTCAATTGAATTTTTAAAAATCGTAATTTTATCCGGAATTGAACTATAATAATTCCCTCTTTTAGTTTGTGGAACTCCTTCGTAAAGTCCAAAAAGTAAAATGTTTTCGGGAAGTTTTAATTTCTTCCGCTGCGCGTCCGTTGGAGCGTCTTCGACCACCACCGAAACGTTATTAAGTTTTCTGGTAAACTCCAAAGGAAGACTGTCGAGTGCCTCGCCTACCAATTCCCTGAATCTTTTCTCATCCACAAAGCTATTTTACCAGAAAACCTTTTGAGCCTAGGAAGCTTAAATTAAGGGAGTGCTTCACAGGCAATTCCGTCACCATCAGCATCGAGTCTATGCGGATCACTACCGGGTCCACCCTGAGAAGTAAAGAAAGCTTGAGCCTGAGCATGCGTTGCAAAATCCGAACAATCTTTATCCCCTCCGCTATAAGATGTGCCCGATTGCGCAGGAGCTTTGTTTATATTTTGGACAGGCGGATTGGTAATTATTTGTTTTAATGTTGACTTGGGTAAATTCACAGGACATGAACCCCATAGGCCTAGATTATTTTCTCTGGCATATTTTTCAAAGGCATTAAATTTATTAAGCATTTTTGTAGGATATTGTTTATAGGAAAAGGCAAAACCTTGTTTTACCATTTCCCCATTTACAAAAGTTGCCTTACTGTCCGGCAAATACACATAACGCAGCAATCTTAAGTAATTATCTCTATTTCCTTGTGTGGCATCATCAATAAGTTTTACATATTTCCCCGAAACAAAAGATTTCATTTTATCCGCTGCCGCTTTCCCAAAGCATTGAACAGGTTTTCTTGGGTCAACTGTTTCGGGAGTGTCAATTCCCAAAAGCCTTACGCTCTCGTTTTTACCACGAACACTGACCGTAATTGTATCCCCGTCGGTAACTTTAATTACTTTAAAAAGCTTTTGCTTATCCAGCTCCGTTTCCTTATAGGAAAAGGCGTATTTAGTATTAAAAGAGGACAGAAATAGTGTGAGAAATAGAGTAAAAACGAATAATTTTTTCATTTATTAAATTTATTGAGGTAAAGATACTCTTTTGTGCCTAAGAAGTCAAGAATCCCACTGGTGGTTACCAAAATTTTTCACTTCTTTTAATATAGTGGCTGTTTCGAAAATTCGGCACTGTTGGTTTTAACTCATTGAAAAATTTATTTTTATACTTTCCCACTACTAAACAAACAGTGCCCTCGCATCCACCAACGATTTTTTCAATTTCATAAACTGTGTAATCAAAAAAAATGGCTAATAAAATAATTCTTTTATGTTTTTCGGGCATATAAAGAAGAGATCTTTCAATTAAGTTTCTTGATGACGCAATCATTCTTAAGGCCGCATTTTCAAGCAGGTCTTCCGCATCAACGAATGGCAAGCCTGGATAATTTTTTTGCACGGCACGTATTAACTCAAATCTATTATTTTCCGCTGCAAATATAAAATTTTCCTCTGTCTCTTTGGACCAAGGCTCACCTAATTCCGGGACGGGACGATATTTTTTAAACTGTAATCTTCCAGTTAAAAGCGCATCATCGATTAAAGACTGCGTTTTTGCAAGCTCTTCCTGAAGGAGGCTAAGTTGTGTTTCAGGTTCTTCAATTACAAGCTCTTTTGGAGGGTTTAATTGTAACATGGGTTCCCCTATTACAAGTTTTTCCTGAGGACTTAATTGTGATTCTAGATTTTTTTCCCATTGAGCTAACTCTAACTGTCTTAGTTTAATTGTTAAAGGGTTTTTTTTCCGAAGACTTGATCGTGGCTCAGGTTTTTTAACTACAAGCTTTTGTCTAGGCTTCACTTGTGTCCCTAGTTTTCTTTCCCATTTATCTAATTCCTGCTGTTCAATTTTAGCTTTTAAAGGAGTCTCAATAAAATTCATTCGGAGATTTTACCCTATAATCATTTAAAATGCAACACTATAAGTTAAGATCAGGAGTTATAACGAAAAGAGCCAAGAGGTCAAATGTACTTTATCTTTTTTAAAATATTTCTTGCATTTTGAGGCTAGAAATGGTAAGATTATAATGTTAGTTGACAAAGTTTAGTTAATAATATAAATTCAAATTAATATGCCGAAGATAATTGAAAAAAATCCAAAAATTTTAGGGGGTCAACCTGTTATAAAAGGAACAAGAATACCCGTTGCTCGTGTTGTTGCTCTTTATGTTCAGGGGTATAAATTATCAGATATTAAAAAGGAATTACCGGATCTTTCAGAATTTACAAAAAAAGATCTTTCTACTATTTTTTCCTACTATAAAGCAACAATTTAAAAAATCTCGTAAAACACGCAAGTTTGAAATTGACTTGACTATCGTAAAATTTATTTCAGGGAAAAATCCTGATGATTTTTGGGGAAAGACTACGAGAATCTAAGAATTTTCTACAATTTTTATAAATTTTACTGGGCAAGCTTTACGTTTCTTGCTCTAGGTCCCTTTTCGCCTTCTTCAATATCAAATGTTACTGCTGCTCCTTCTTTAAGCTCGTCAAAAGTAACTCCGCTCAAGTCTGAAGAATGAAAGAAAAGATCTTTGGCCTCTCCTTCACGCGAAATAAACCCAAAGCCTCTATCCGTTTTTGCTTTAATTGTTCCGTTCATAGTTTTTTATATACCTCCTTTCACTCTTAATATTATACTATACATAAAGGCAATTAGCTTGAATAAGCCATATCGGTAATACCCCGGAAGTCAAATTATTGTTCCAATTTCCTTAAGAATTTGAGAATGATAGCTCAGGTACTAATATCAGTATATCTGCAGTGAAGAGAAACCCCCCGTGGTTAAAAAGTCAAGTTGTTTTGTAGTACCAGACTTTCCGGGAAGCTAGGTAGGGCGTGGTTTTGGGGAAAGATCGGGAATATAGACAACGATTTCGTGAATTCCAACTTTGCCGCCTCCAATTCCTCCGGCAACAACTGCATAGGGAAAGTCCTCCGGTAGTCGAAAATTTCTTCCTCCAGTTTTAAATTGTCCCCCTTCAGGAGTTAATTCTATTGTTCCTGAATCTTTGTGAATAGGAATCATCCTAAGCACGCCTTTTCCGTTGTCAAAAACAGTAATGCTATGTTTGTAATTATTATGTTTCCAACGCCTCGGAGTTAAATCATACTCTCCTTCGGGAAGAATGGTAATTCTGTTAACGTTTTGTATTAGTAGGTCTTTAACAAACTCTTCAACATCAGCTCTTGGATCTATCGGATAACCGCCCTCAAATTCAACTTTGCCAATCGTCATAGTCGCAGATTATATTTAATTTCATTTCGTAAGTCAAATTAAAAATTAGGAAATTTTGTTTCCGACTGCCAAAGTATTTTCTCCCTCGTCCTGAATGCCAGTGTCAAGGTCAGAAAAGGTGTTGTTTATAATTTTAGTGTTTCTTCCTCTATTTAAAATTCCTACTCTTTTCGAATTACCTAATTTTATCTCTAATTTTGGTTCTATTTTCAATAAATTTGCATCTAACATTTAATTCCCACCCCCTCACTTGATTGGCCCATAATTTGCTATCGATGGATTAAACAATCTCCATAGTGAATATTCACTAGGAGTCTTATTGCTTTTTTGTCGATTACACCCTGAGCATATATATTCTAAATTTGAGAGAATATTACCCAATAAAGGATTCCTAGAAATAGGAGTTGAATGATCGACTTCAAAACCCGATATCGGTCCTATATAACCACAATATTTGCACTTAAAACTATCCATAATTTACCATCTTCTTTTTGACAGTAAGACAAAACCTATAGATAATGCCAGTAGATATCGTATTGTCCTAAACCTGCTGTGTCAACTATCAATATCTATATCGAAAATGTCAGTCCTTTTTTTAGCCTCGAAATTACTATTCTCAAAAGAAATATTGTTAAGGTTATATGAATTTAACGTGTATAAAGAGTAAATTTTGTTGTCAAAAATAAAGTTTTACACTGAGGGCTATAGCCATTGGGCTACTCCGCCGTGATGAGAACAAGTCCCGCTCCGATGTTGACTAAAGCTGTAGGTTCCGTCACCACATATTGCTGTCGCCCCAGCCGGAATAGTATCTGAATATGCAGGAGAATGAACCTGATTTCCATCGACATTTGTATAATAATTATCGTTACTTAATCCTTGCGAATTAGTTGTTGGTTGTTGAACTGGAACCTGAGTGGGAGTAGCCGTTGGGGCATAGTATTCGATCGGCATTGGAGTAGCCGTTGGGGCGGCATACACAGTTGGCGTTGGGGTATTAGTTGGAGTCAAGGTTAGAGTAGAGGTAGCCGTAATAGTAGTAGGCGCTAGAGCTGTTGTTGGGGTTGGGGTTAAACTTTCTGAAACTCCTTTAACGTCAGTTGTACTTTGAGGAGATGTTGCGCCAATAAGGATAATGGATAAAATAAACAAACCTCCAAAGAAAAGACCTGCAGTTTTACGGCTGTGAATGAGGATTTTAGCAAATAAATCCGGTTTGGCCATGCTAGTAATTAGGCTAATAATTGAAGCAAAGAATAATAAAACAAAAAATCCCGTCATATTAACGGGCAGAGATTCTATTGATGCAAATTATAGACTTTTTTTCTTAAATTGCAACACAAAACATTAAAGGTTAGAATGTTAGAAGTTCGAGGGTAGAAGCCTCCACAAAATTCATGCGAGGAAATCGTTCAAGACACTTTTAAATCTTGATACTTCTAGATGAGTATTTAATAACTGGTCATAGTTTTTATAAGCTAATTCTTCTTTTGGCCCTGACCAACGTCTAAGTGCATTTCTAAATTTTTCTTCATTGTCTTTTGGTCCAATAATTCTTGTTTTTGCAGATTCATAGCTTTTGCCAACTAAATCTAGGCGCAAAAATGCTTCGCTCCAGCCGGTTTTGTTAATTACTTCAAAAAAATATTTTGGACGAAAGCTATCCTTAAACCAAATTACATCAATATGACAAAGCGGATCCAATAAGGCAGGTCCAACATATTGACTCAAATCTTCCGTCCTCACGGTTATAAGTTCTTCTATTTTTTTTCCAAAAACTGAATGGCCAGCATCACTGGTGGGCACGTAAGTGTTGTATTCTAGGTTGTTCCCTAGATCTACTAGATAAAACTGTGCTTCAAAGGGAGAGCTAATGGCAGCTTTTGATAATTGATCGAACGCTTTTTCTTCTTTTTTTTGCTCTTGTCCTAGACCACCTACAAATTTTTTAACGGATTCGTGTTTTTTGAAGAATTCGCTTGATTTTCCTGAGCTAATTGCATTAAATCCCATTACTGGTCCGTCTTTAAATTCAAATTCTTGATTTATTAATGCTGAGTCAATTTGGAAGAAATATACATCTCTAAAGAAATATATTAATTCCCAGGTAGTCCCTAAATCAGTCTCGCCCCAAGAATATTTTGCTAAATTCCTATTTGTTGTCGTAAACGAAATAATTGCAAGAGCAATATATTTACCGCTCCTATAGCATAAAATCTCATCGCCCTCAGCTAATCTTTGAAAGTTTCGTCTATTTGATTCTCCAGGAATTGAACCCCAATATCTAACTACGCCGTCTTTTGCAGATTTTTTAGCTCTATTTTTTTCTTCACTCGATAAAAATCTTTCAATTTCTTGGATCGATTTTCCGTTTTCGATTGTATCTCTAAAATGTTGATTATCTACCGGAATCCTAAATATGTTCATATCACCTCGGATTTTAGCACTTTGGGGGTTTTTTTGAAAGCTTAGAGGCCTAATATTTGTTTTTTCTTTTGCTCAAATTCCTCTTTTGTAATAATTCCTTTATCTTTAAGTTCTGCCAGTTTTTCTAAATCATTGTAATTAGCGCCTTCTGTATGATTTTCCTTAACCAAAGGAAGATTGTTGTTTTTATAATAATTTTTACGCTTTTCTATAAGTGTACTGGCAATTTCATATGCTTTTTTACTTTCCAGTATTAAAGCACTTTCTTCCCCGTCACTGTCTTCATAGGAAATGGAAACGTACATTGCTCTATTATCATGCTTTGTTCCAGCAGCAGCTCCCAAAAGCGCTCCAATAGGTCCTAATAAAAGTAAACCTGCTGCAGCTTTACCTGCAGATAGCCCCTTTGTTATTTGCCCTTGTGTTTCTGCTGAAATTTTAGAAATTTTTTCCCATTCAATAAATGCTTCGCGGGACAGAAAACGTTTTAACTTTAATCCCTTTTCTTCTAAAATAAGATTGTAATTTTCTGTTGGTTTTTTAATTTCAGGAATCCCGGTAATATATTTAACTGTAAATTGCTTGCCAAACATAATATCTTTGGATTTTAGCACTTCTGAGGTAGATTTTCATCTACGGAATAATGAAGCATAAATTATTGTCAAGTAAGTTTCGTGTTATTGTGGCAATCCATTCTTGAACTTGCTTGCAAGTTGGTGTATAATATAACCATCACTAGGGAGAATACGACCAATAGACTAAGTGTCTATTAGCGACGCCTCCCGTTTTTATTTTTAACCTCTAAATTATCTTTCTCTCTATATAAAAATATCTTATAATTTTGAAATCTTTTTAATAAACTCGATTCCGAATATTTATTAGGGATTATTATTTTAAATAATTTTTTGTTTTTGTCCAAAAAAGCATGAAGGCAATAAAAATCTCCGTCTCCTGAGACAATAACCGCTTTATCATATTTAGGATATTCTATTGCTGAAGAGTACAACACTAACTCTGCATCTATGTTACCCTTTGGTTTTCCTTGATTATCTTTTACTGTTGGTTTAAAAACCAACTCATAACCATAGCTTTTTAAGCTTTTGTATAATTTTTCGTTTTGCTTAATATATCCAATAAATAAGAAAGCTTTTTTAACTCTGAATTTATTAGATAAATATTTCCTAAATTTTTTATAATCCAATTTCCAGCCTCTATAAACTAACTTTCTATTCCTATATATATCTTTGCTTGTTCCCAAATTCAGATTTTGACTATCTATAAATGCATAAATTATCTCTCTTTTTGTCCCTTTCTTATCTGATTTTTTCATGTATAAATTATTCTAGCAGATTTAATTAGAACATGGTGTATGAAGTTGACAGAATGAAGGAAATAGTATAACATATATGTTATGATTAAACCACAAGACAGAAAACATTTAAGTTTTGATGTTTGGAAAAAAGAACTATTAAAAGACCCTGCATTCAAAAGAGAGTATGAAAGACTCCAGCCCGAATTTGCGGTTATAAGTGCGATTATTGAGGCAAGAGTGAGAAAAGGCATTACCCAAGCAGAGCTTGCTAAGAAAATGAAAACAAAGCAATCGGCAATTGCAAGGCTAGAGTCAGGCACGGCAAATCCTTCAATTTTGTTTCTTAAAAAACTGGCAGCGGCTTTGAATATGAATCTACAAATTAAATTCACCTCTTTGTAAACTAAATATTATGGTATTGGAATTGGGGCTTTATATTGCCAGATATTGCCGAATATTGCCAGATATTGCCGGAATTTTATTGCGCTGCGTAGAACACCTGAAGGATTAAGGATTTGAGTTACGGAACCGGAATCGGAATGAAAATTAAAGATTCGACGGCGTTTTGTTCAGCTACATTAAGAATATTCGAGCATACGTCGTAATTTCCAGTTACTGCAACACGCTGATTATTGTAAATTGTTAAATCTACCACTTCGCTGAAAGGCAAGCTTATAACGTCTTCGTTTGCTTTTATTAAAACTACTCTATTTTTAATTTCTTTAACAGGAGGGGCTATTATATCCAGAACGTATGAAAGAATAGGAACCTTCTTTTGGTAAATTTCTTTTGCCTTTAAAACCTTAATTGTGCCAATATAGGTTTGGGTTCCTTTATCGCAAATTATCTTCCCTCCCCCAAATATTCCAACAACCGATAAAACTAAAACAACTCCTGCAATACCCAGTGAACCTTTAATCGTAAAAGAAAAAGCCTTTTGTTTTTTAATGTCCTGCAAAATTTCAACGATTCTGTGAAGTGGATTTCCAATGTGAATATCTAATAAATCATCTTCATTTTTATAATTTCCGGTGTGGGAAATTAAAAATTTTTCAAAAATATTCTTTCCCTCTTTCTCATCGGGAGTTTTAATGAAATGACCATGTTCGTCCCGAGGACGACTTTTTGTTACCTCACTTTTTAGTTTATCGGGCATTAATTTATTATGGCGACTTTAATTTGGAAAAAGCAAGATTATAATAATTGTTAGATCGTTAAATTGTTTTGCGGTCAACATTCGAAAAGGCGATAAACGAGAAAGACATTGAAAGCTAATTACTGAAATCTAAACGTGGAGATAATTTTATCAAACATTATTTCATCAATTTGAGATGAACTATCGTACCTGATGACAAAAGTAGTGCCATTTTCTACAATGAAGATTTTTGCTTCCCAAATAAAACCAGGACCGATCCCTTGAGACGCACACTCTTTATTCTCGAAATGAAAAGTTGTTCTAAGTTTTTCTGCCTTGACTCCATTTATTAATATTTGCTCTTTTTGCATTGTATAGCAATTATCGTCGGCGATTGGTTCTTTCTCACTATTATCATTATAAATTATAAAGGCACTAGGTATATCAACGAGACATTGAATATCCTTCTTATAAAGATCGAGTAATACTTTATTAGATACATAGTCTTTAGGGCAGGCTATTTGTCTCTCTACGAGAAGATTTTCAGGATATTTTATTTCAAAATCAAACTCTTTATTGGAGTATGTTTTCCAATTTGAGGAAATTTCTAATGATGGTGTTGGGCAGGGGGCAAACTCGCATTTTGGACCTTTTCTTGAAACATAGCTTCCATCTGGACATTGCTTTGCTTCCATTGTGCAAGCTACGGGAGAAGGACAAGGCGCATATTCACATTTTAAATTCGTTATAGCAACTAAAGTTCCATCAGGGCATTTTTTAAGTTTTTCTCCACAAACTCTTTCTATTATCCCCCGATCGTTGGAGATGCTTTTCCATTCATCTTTTACAAAAATATAAGCTTCATATGAAAGAGGTATCACCAGAAGAAAAAAAATAATTATAACCGCTTTTATTTTCTCAAATCTTCCAACTTTTTGAACAGTTTTGGGTTCAACCGGTTCAGCTTCATCAATTTCTACCAAGCCAGCGTCTTGTTTTTTCTTTAAATCCACTCCTGCTTTGATTACAATAAAAAGTAGAATAGAAAGTAAAAGGGCAAATATTAAATAACTTAATTTGTTTGTAATCTGATTGCTAGGTAACTGCCATTGAATATAAAACAGGCCTAAAATAGGGATAAAAAAATCCCATCTGGTTTTTGGCCTTCCCGGCGCCAGTCTAAAACCAAGCGTTAATATTAAGGCAAGAGAAATTGCAATTAAGAACTGAAGTTTAAGTATCCGATCGGTTAATGCAAGAAACCCAAGAAAAGTAAAGGGATAATTAGCTACAAATAAAAATATTTTTTTACAAACTTCATAAAAAGAGTTCTTCTTACCAGGTTCCGGATTTTTCTGACCCCCATCTTGAGAAGGATTAACTGTGGGAGGAACAGGATTGTTTTGAAAGGGATCTTGGGTAGGTTGATTCGGATCCATAATAATAACAGCAACTAGTAGTTAGTGGCTAGTAACTAATTCATTATGGCGAGTTTAATTTGGGAAAAGCAAATTTTGAAGAATTATGAATCAGAATTTATAGAGAACTAAAATTTAAGTAGTTCGAGCGCTCGATAAACAAGGAATGCAGGCCAGAAAATGGCTTTTATTACTCCTATAACTCCCATCCAAAAATCAGGGGCGTGCTGGACAAAGTAAACTGCAGCACCAATAAATCCCAGCCCATATATTGCACCCGAGCATCCACCGCTCCAACCTTTTTTGGATTTACATATTTGACCTTTTTCCGCTTCATCGACGGATTTATCTGGTTTTGCCATGCATTAATTGTAACACAATTATAAACTTGTCATTGGCATTTATTGTCCGCCTTGTTTTTTTGTCATTATTTCGTCGAGTTTTTTCATGCTTTCTCGCATTTTTTGCCATTCCATACCTGCTTCTTCCATTCCGGTCATGTCCATGTCTTTCATCATCTCTTCCATTTTGTCTGCGGAATCCATCATTTTCTGCCATTCTTGGTTCATTTGTTGCATTTTATCCACATTAATCACCCCCTCATTTTTTAGAATTATGAATTTGAAATTATGAATTATGGATAAAAGAAGTTAATAGAAAGGTAAGAGTTGCAATTATTGCTTATTGCTCTATAATTTCCGTAATGACGGAAAGACTATATCACATTGCTCCCGATGCAAGAGAAAAACAACAGCAGGAATTGCTGGACGCAAGAAATAGCAGAAATAGCCTGGATCCTAAAAGTTATTGGCGACCTTATGATGATGTTGCCAGACAAATTAACGCAAGCACCGACGGTAATAGAGGCATAAAAAAGTGCATAAAAAAGGCGGGAGGAAAAAGAAGAGAAGGGATTACCTGGGAAGATGTTTTTATGGCAATTGACATGGCAAGGTTTGATTCAGATTTTAATTCCGAACCAATATTAAGTAGTTTAGTCAATAGGCTTCAGGAAGCAGTTATTATACAAGATTCTGAAGGCCCCGTGGGTTTTCTTCGATTTTTCCCAAAAACTCTAAAATTACCCTCTTTATTCAATAAGCGTTAGGGTTTGGAGCACATACTAGAAATCTCTATATAAGGCATCTAATCTTCTTTCTTGATATTCTTCGTCTAAGGCTCTTTCTGCCTCTCTTTTATCTCTAATTTCTGTGTCCAATCCTGGAAGAGACATATCGGAATCATACATTCTTTCATATTCCTCTTGGCTTAATGTAGGTGGAACCGGTATTTTAAAGGCGACACGTTCTCTTTTAAATTTCTCATCTGCCCTTAAAGTTCTTACCTCTGGTGATTTTTGAGCTTGATTCGCCTCAATCATAAACGGATTATCTATTAATGTTTTCTATTTGTCAACAGAGGAAGAGGTTATAATTGAAGACGTCTGTTTTGGGTTTCTACTATTCTCCTGTTTACCTCTTGTGCTTCTTCTTGTGACAATAAAATCGATTGTGCAACTCTTCTCCTGCCATCTTTAAATTTAAAAACACAATTCCCCGAAAAAGAGGAAAAATATTTTTCAACTTCATTCCCGTCCCT
>MFNH01000065.1:31535-40672 GCA_001781995.1 Candidatus Levybacteria bacterium RBG_16_35_11
ACCATCCGGCGGAATATAAAAAAGTCTTTCGTAAACAGTCTCTCCATGTAGATCTCTTGGGCCGTTAAATGGAGTTAGTCCCGCTTCTACTAAGCCTTCTATGTTTCCTTCTGCAAGAAAACGTCGCTTTCTTAACTCTAATAATTGTTCTCCCGTAAGAAGAAATCCGAGTTGATCTGTATGTCTCTCCGGCATTTTATCGGATTATCTACTAATGTCTTTTATTTGTCAATAACTTAAACAGAATATCTGGTTAGTTGAATCATTGAGAGTTTCTAGCACACATATTATACTCTTTGGTTTGACGATTTTTCATCCTGAAAGTTTTATTTTAAACATTGACATTGTGGAAATCTTTTCGTAAATTAGGGTAAGAAATGTATTTAACAAAAAATCAGGAGCTTGAGCTTCTTTCCGCTCTTGATTCCCGCGGAGAATCTCCTTTAAAGTTTGCTTATATCCCAGGCTATAAAGAGTGGATAAATGTAGCCCAAAAAAGCCGCGAAGAACATTCAATCCAGTTTGAGGAGGATTTATTAAAGATAGAGTCTTTCCCTTTTATTTTCCGGGAAATAACAGACCAAATAAAAACTGTAAATATTATTGATTTTGGCTGCGGCGACGGAGTTCCAATTCTTCCTGTAATTAATTATTTAAAAACGGTTCCAAATATCCGTTACATCCCCGTAGATATTAGCGAAAATATGATCTTGGAAGCAAAGAAAACTCTTAAAAATAAATTCCCAAAAATTGAAATAGTGTCAATAATATCGGATTTTGAAAAAGGCGAAATCCTTGAGGATATTTTTCAGCTAACAAAGTCTACCAATACAAGAAATTATTTTTTTCTCTTAGGAAATACCTTGGGTAATTCTAATAACACCGAAAAATTTTTATCCAATTTAAAACTTTCGATGTTTTCTGAAGATTCTTTAATTATTGGTAATCAAATAGCAAACCTTTTTGCCTCATCAAAATTTATTAAATATTATCAGGCTAAAGAGGTTTATAATTTAGTAACTTCGACTTTGAGAAACTATGGAATGAAATGCGCTTTTGAAGAATATACAGTTCGCTGGAATGTTAGACAAAAACAAATCGAGACATTTTTAACGTTAAGAGAGGATAAAAAAATAACAATCGCCAGTTATCCGGTCAGTTTTGAAAAAGGAGAAGAAATCCTGCTTTTTACAAGCAAAAAATTTGGCGAAGAAAATTTAGCCGAAGAATTAAATAATGTTGGATTTAGGATTGACTTTTTTGCAACCAATAAAAAGAAAAACACCTGTATTGCATCCGTTACTCCCACCCGCTATAAGTCAGAGTAGTTTTTTAAATTCGACTTAGACTGATATAATTACCTTAGATTTATAATTTATGATTAACGCAAGAGAGATAATTGATATTTATATCTCTTTTTTTGAAAAAAGAGGACATAAAAGAATTGGAAATTCTCCCCTTATTCCCGAAAATGATCCTACCACATTATTCACCTCTTCCGGAATGCAACCTTTAGTCCCCTATCTACTGGGAGAACCTCACCCTTTGGGGAAAAGGTTGGTAAATGTTCAAAATTGTTTTCGGGCGGTAGACATAGAAGAAGTCGGAGACGGCCGTCATGAAACTTTTTTTCGGATGCTTGGAAACTGGAGCTTGGGCGACTATTTTAAGCAGGAAGAAATTCCCTGGTTTTGGGAACTTTTAACCAAAGAGTTTAGACTTCCTAGGGAAAAACTATATATAACTGTTTTTAAAGGTTATGCAGATATTGGTCCGGATGATTCTTCGGCGCTAATCTGGGAAGAAGTATTAAAAAAAGAAGGGATTGACTCCAAAAAGAGAATATTTTTTGCAGATGTTGATAAAAACTGGTGGTCAAAAAGTGGTGAGCCAAAAAATATGCCAATTGGTGAAATCGGCGGACCGGACACGGAAATTTATTACCGATTTGATGACAATCTTGTTAACCACGAAAAAGAATGTAAGGATAATCCGGTTGACTGCGTTTGCGGAAAATTCATGGAAATTGGGAACGCTGTTTTTATGCAGTACAGAAAAAGAGATGAGAAAACTTTTGAAGAGCTACCGCAAAAAAATGTTGATTACGGCGGAGGAATTGAAAGGCTTCTGGCAGCTGTTGAAAATAATCCTGATGTTTTCCAAACGACCTTATTTAGTTCAATAATTCAGTCTATCGAACTGACTACGGGAAAGGATTATTCGGATCATAAAAAAGAAATGCAAATTATTTGCGACCATCTAGTTGCTTCTGTCTTTATTGCAGCAGAAAATATTAAACCTTCCAAAAACGAGCAGGGCTATATTTTAAGAAGATTACTTAGAAGAAGCTTTGATAATTTTGAATCACTAGGCGGGAAGGATCTCTTGCCAGTTATTGAAAAAATTGTTGAGCAGTATAAAGACACGGATCCTGTTTTAGAAGAAAAATTTGAAGAAATAAAGCTTACAATTTTAGAGGAACAACAAACTTATAAAAAAACTGTTGATGAAGCAATTAAGGTTCTATCTAAAAAAGCAGATGATTCAACGGCAGTTGTAAAAGAAATATCTGCAGGGGATGCATTTAAAATATATTCAAGTCATGGACTTTCTCCTACCCAAATAAGAAGTTTGGGTTATGTCTTTGACCAACAGGAATTTGCCAAAAAAATGGAGGAACATCAGAAATTATCAAGAGAAGGATCAAAAAGACTTTTTAAAGGAGGACTTGCGGACGAATCTGAAAAAACAATTACCGGACACACCGCAACACACCTACTGCATCAGGCATTAAAAGATGTTTTGGGTGAAAAAGTTAATCAAGCAGGGTCAAACATTACTAATGAGCGGATTAGATTTGACTTTACTTACCCCGAAAAACTAACAGACCAGCAGATTTCAGATGTTGAAGAACTTGTAAACGACAAAATTAAAGATAATTTGAAGGTAACCTGTGAAATTATGCCGTATGAACGGGCAAAAAAAATCGGAGCAACCGCTCTTTTTCAAAAAAAGTATGAAAAAGATATAAAGGTCTATTTTATCGGTAATTATTCAACCGAAATCTGCGGAGGACCTCATGTGGATTTTACAGGAAGGCTAAAAAGCTTTAAAATAATAAAGCAGGAAAATATAGGCCGAAATCTTCGGCGAATTTACGCTAAGGTTTCAGATTAAAAAATGAAATTGCCCGAACTACATTTATTTGACAAGAAAGAAAAACCTCAATATTTTTTGGCTTTTATTTTAAGGGATGAGAAAGCAATTGCCGTTATCTTTCAAGAGCTTTACCAAAAAGCAAAAATAATCGGGAAAGGCGAGGAGCATTTTACAAGCTCGGTTGAAGAAGCAACGGATGAAGAATTTTTAGATGTCTGTGATAAAGCAATTTCTAAAGCAGAAGATGTGTTACCTCCCGGAGTTGAAACACAGAAAACCATTTTCGGATTAAAAGATGAGTGGATCTCTGAGGAAAAAATTAAAAAAGAATACCTTGAAAAATTAAAAAAATTAAGTAGTGAACTAGGCCTTACCCCAATTGGTTTTTTACAAACATCTGAGGCAATTTTGAATTTATTAAAAAACGAAGAAGGTGCTCCAGTTACTGCAATTTTAGTTGAATTCTTAAAAGATTTCGTAATAGTTTCTGTAGTAAAAGCGGGTAAGGTGGTTGAAAGTAAAGGAGCACAGTTAAGCGAAACCGAAGCCCTAACAGTTGAAAATTTACTAAAACACTTCCAGGCTTTGGAAATTCTTCCTTCCCGAATTCTTTTATACGGAGGCAACAGTGAAAAATTTCTCCAGCAATTTTTAAGCCATCAATGGAGCAAAAGCTTAAATTTCTTGCATCTTCCTCAAGCAATTTCCTTGCCGGATGACTTGGATGTAAAAGGAATATTGTTTGGAGCCGCAACGCAACTTGGTTTTTCGGTAATGGCTGATTTTATAAAAAAAGAGGCCAAGGAAGAAATAAAAGAAGAGCTGGCTGTTTCAGAGGATACGGAAGAGACAGTAGAAGAACCAGAAAGCAAAGCTATGGAAGGAGAAACAGAAATTGTAACCGAACCAGAAGAGGCATTTGGGTTTTTAGAAGGAGGGGATGTCGCCAAAGAAAAGGCACCAAAGGCATCAGAAGAGGAATTAACAGAAGAAGCAGAAACACTGGAAGTATCTTCCTCCGTTAAAGATACTGAGGATAAGGAAAGGTTGGATGAGAAAGAAGAAATAGAACATACCCCAGAACAGTCATTGGAACAAGAAGAGGAACCAAGAATAAGAGGAAGAAAGCGAGGATCGCAATTCCCAGCAGTTTTAGGCAAAACCAGAAGTTTTGTATCCCCTGTTCTGGGATATTCTAAAAAGGGTCTTTCACTTCTTAATGGTTTTAAAGGAAAAAAGATAATTGTCATTCCAGTCTTAGCGATTATTTTAATTATTGTCTTATACGTCTTCTATGTTTTCACAGTTTCTGCAAATGTCGTTTTAACTTTGGAACCAAAGACAGAAGAGCAAAAACAAACCGTAACCTTTGTCGAGGGCGGCCAAACCAATGCGGAAAATAGCGAAATTGCCGCCTTGATTTCTTCTGTAACCGAAGATGGAAATAGTGAAACCAAAGCCACGGGTAAAAAAGATACCGGAACAAAAGCAAAAGGATCGGTTACTGTCTGCAGTAGATACACAGACGACAGAACCCTTCCTTCAGGAACAGTTATTACATCAAGTAATAATCTTTCTTTTGTAACCGAAAATAGCGCAAAAATTGCCTCTGCCTCGGCAGATGCATCTGCTGATTGTTCCAAAGCAACAATTTCTGTTGCCGCAAAAGAATTCGGGAAAGAATATAATTTACCCGCAGGAACTAAATTTAGTGTCGGAAATTTTACGGCATCAGATATTATCGCCAAAAACGATAATCCTTTTTCTGGAGGAATAAAAAAAGAAATTGTTGTTATTTCAAAAGACGACTTATCAAAAGCCCAAGGTGATTTGATTAAAAGTCTTCAAGACAAAGCAAAAGAAGATTTAGCAACAAAAATCCCAAACGATAAAGTTTTACTGCCTTTGCTAATTAACCCCGAGATTAACGATTCATCGACTAATAAAAAAGTTGGCGATGAGTCATCTACCTTAAGCATTAAGGGAACTGTTTCTTATGACGGTGTTGTTTATTCAAAAAAAGACTTAATTGATTTTGCAAAAGCATTGTTTAAAAATAAGCTATCAGACAATCAGACAATAAATGATAAAAGTATAAGTGTTGATGTTGAAGATATTAAAGATGAAGACGGCAATCTTGTTGCGGATTTGAATTTTAAAGTAGCTCTTCTACCGAAGATTGAAAATAAAGATTTAGCGGCAAAAGTAAGTGGGATGGAATTAAACGAGGCAATTAATTATTTCTCAAAGCTTCCCCAGGTTAATGACGTTAAAATAAATATTACTCCTAATATTCCCTTTTTAACTAAATCCTTGCCCAGAGCATCGGGGAACATTAATATTCAAACAAAATGAAGCTTTGATGATAGGCTTCTTTTCTTGCCTGCTTCGCAGGCGCAAAAACAATGGGAAGAAAATACTATAAAAGACCTAATAAGCAAGCTTTAAAAAAAACCTTTAAACTTTTAAGTTTTGGTGTTCTATTTCTTGGTTTGGCGGTAATTTTTTATGTCTTTTTTCCTCTTTTGTCTTGGCAAATATATTTTGCCCCAGTCTTTGCAAATCAAAATTTAAAAACCCCTATTCCTAAAACTACTATTTTGACTCAAGCAAATATCTCAAGTCTTTTAAGTCTTAGCAATGTAGTAAATGTTGATTACACAAATGCGGAAAACTGGTTTCCGAAATACCGTTTCGAAAAATTGGGGAAAAACCTTACTTATTCTCTTAGTATTCCAAAATTAAAGATTAAAAATGCAACAGTTTCAACAAGTGATACCGATTTAACAAAACACTTAGTCCAGTACGGAGGGACAGCTGTGCCCCCAAGCAAAGGAACGGCAGTAATTTTTGGCCATTCAACTTTACCCCAGCTTTTTGACCCAAAAAATTACAAAACTATTTTTGCGACCCTCTACAAATTGGAAAACGGTGATGAGATAGATGTTAATGTTGACGGGGTTGATTATAAATACATTGTTTATGAAATCTCGGTTGTTGAACCGACAGATTACTCTGTTTTTGAACAAAACTACAGCGATAGCACTATAACATTGGTTACCTGCACTCCTCCAGGAACGGTTTGGAAAAGACTTTTGATTAAAGCAAGAATTAAGGCAACTTAAAAATGGAACCAAAATATCCAAACAGATTTATTGTTTTTTTAAAACAAATCTGGCCGACTATTTACCGGATTTTAAACTCTTTTTTATCCTGGTTACTTAGGTTTCTAAAATCCTCAATCCAAATTGCAATAAGACAAATCAGGGGAAATTACTAACAATGGAAGAAAAAATCCAAGCCTTAAATGCAATCCGTAAAAAATTAATCGGAAAGAGACTCTCCTATAAAGAGATCTATTCTGTAATAAGCCAGATTGCAAAAGATGAATTAGGAGATATTTTAACTACTTACTTTACTGCATCTGGTTATTCAAAAGGCTTCACCAATAAGGAACTTTATTATATGACGCGGGCAATGGTTGAGACTGGAGAAAAATTGCATTTTAGGGGAATTGTCGCCGACAAACATTCTATTGGCGGAGTACCGGGAACAAGAACGTCTTTAATTGTGGTTCCGATTGTTGCAGCTTGTGGCTTTAAAATTCCCAAAAGCTCATCCCGTGCAATAACAAGTGTAGATGGAACTGCAGACGACATGGAGGTCTTAGCCCCGGTAATTTTAGATAAAAAGAAAATCTACAGTGTTATTAAGAAGACAAAGGGTTGTATTGTCTGGAACGGAAGATTTAACATTGCTCCTGCGGATGACTATATTATTGAAGTTGAAAAACCCCTTTTATTTGAAAGTTACGATAAGGTTTTGGTTTCGATAATGGCAAAAAAGGTTGCTTTTGGCTCAAATCATGTAGTAATTGATCTTCCCTACGGAAAAATGGTAAAGGTAGATGATTTAAAAGACGCGCAGATAATTAAGGAAAAGTTTCTGTTTTTAGCCAAGGAGTTTAAGATGAAAATGAAAGTTTTAATTCATAAAACTGATGAACCTGCGGGTCGTGGAATCGGCCCGATTCTTGAAGTTAGAGAAGCATTCAGGGTGCTTCAGCAGAAAAAAAACCGACCCGTTGATCTTGAAGTTAGAAGCATTAATTTAGCCGGAACACTTTTGGATTTATGTCTTAAAGATTGCTCGGAAAAATTACAAAAAACCGTTAAGAAAAAATATGGAAATGCATTTGGCTGGGCAACCAATGTCTTGACTGATGGCCTTGCATATAAGAAAATGCAAGAGATTATAAAGGCGCAAGGCGGAAAATCAAACGTTGACAGTGAAGATTTAAAGCCTGGAAAGTGCAGCTTTCAGATTAAAACAAAAAAGAAAGGTGTAGTTAGAGAAATAAACAGCAAAAACATTACAAGCATTGCAAGAATTTTGGGAGCTCCCGCTCAAAAAGGGGCAGGCATTTATTTAAATAAGAAAATTGGAGAGAAAGCAAAGCAAGGAGAGACAATCTATACATTATATAGCGAAAGTGTGTATAATCTGAAAGAAGGAAAGGAGTCTACTGAAAACTTTCCAATTTTAAACATTTTATAAACAAGTTTGTTTTTTACAAAATGAAACGTTTAATTGTTACGATAATTTTAATAATTTTAATTGCGGGTGGGATATTTGCCTGGTGGAAATCGGGACTTGAACCTGCAAATCCCAAGGACCATACCCCTAAAATATTTGTCGTTAAAAAGGGCGATGGTATTAGAGAGATTTCATATAACCTAAGGCACGAAGGACTAATAAAGGACTCTATTGTTTTTTTCCTCCAAACAAAAAGATTAGGACTTGACAAGCAAATTCAAGCCGGAGATTTTAGGTTAAACCCCTCTATGAATGCCTCGGAGATTGCTTATATCCTTACCCACGGCACTTTAGATATTTGGGTCACAATTCCCGAGGGGTTAAGAGCGGAAGAGATGGCCGATTTATTTGAGAAGAAACTACCAAGTTATAAAGCAGACTGGCGTGATCATTTAATCGCAAATGAAGGTTATCTTTTTCCAGACACCTACCTTTTTCCAAAAGATGGTGACATAAATACCGTCTTGTCCCTTATGAAAACAAATTTCCAAAATAAATATGACAGTGTAAAAGCGACAAAGACAACTGACCTTACCGATCAAGAAACCTTAATAGCTGCCTCTTTAATTGAAAGAGAAGCAAAGTATGCAAAAGACAGACCTTTGGTTGCATCTGTAATTTTAAATAGGCTTGAAATTGGCATGAAATTAGATATAGATGCTACCTTGCAATATGCTCTTGGTTATCAAGAAAATGAAAAAAGATGGTGGAAAAAGAATTTAACCACAGATGATCTGGAGATCACATCTTCCTATAACACTTATAAAGTAGCAGGTCTTCCACCCACTCCGATTAGCAATCCTGGGCTTTCGGCAATTTCCGCTGCTATGAATCCAGTAAATACAAATTATCTTTATTATATTTCGGATAAATCCGGTAACCTTCATTTCTCGGAAACACTTGAGGGACAAAATGCCAACATTAAGAAGTACGGCCTCTAAAAATTTCTCCTCTTAGCTTCTTTCTTAACATACCTAATAGGATCTTCTGGCTTCGTTTCTTCAGTATTTCTTTCTCTGGTTTTAACTTCTCTCAAGATAGGCGCTATAAGCACAGAAGCATTGTCGCCGGTTAGTTTTTTTGCAGAAACATAAGCTTGCGCTTTTTCAGATGTATTAAATATTTTCCAAACCATTTGAATTTCTCCTCCAAGTCTTTTTTTTGTTGCAGCTATTTCCCCATTAACTATTACGACATATTTCCCCTCTGCTACTTCTAAAAGTTGATCATAGTTATCTGCAAGCGTTCTATAATTACTTGCCAATTTTGGATTGTTCTTCTCAAAAAATCGTGCTTGAAATGCCGCTAATCCTTTGGGAGTGCTTCTGTCTATATTGTATGCTTCCGCTGACTCTTTTAAAGAAGTTGTTCGTCTACTAGTT
>MFNH01000065.1:40708-61631 GCA_001781995.1 Candidatus Levybacteria bacterium RBG_16_35_11
ACAGATGTCAATCAAATTTAACTATTAGGCTCTGCTTTGATTTTTATTTATTAGATAGTAGAATAAGTATATGAAGGGCAAGAATCTTCTTCGAAGATTAGACTTTATAATTGTTGGGATATTGTTAATTTTTGCTGCGGCAATGTCCGGAATTTCTCTTAGATTTACATTGTCTTCAATTGATACTGCAAATCAAACCAATACATTAATTCCTTATGTCCCCAAGAATGCCCAGCAATCATTACAAATAAATTACGTGGGTTTTAAAAGCTCCCAACCACCTCCAACTACTGTGCTACTTGAGTGCCCCAAAAAACCAGCTCCGCCTACTACTACGGAACCTCCACTTGAGGAACCTGCTCCTACTGACTGTCCGTCACAACAATGTGGCTTCTGTTCAAAAGAAGGAACATGTACAGACTATCTTACCCCGGTTTGTCCTGGGACTTCTTGTAAAGACTGCTCACAGCGTACATGTGAGCCTTATACACCACTCCCACCGCCACAGCCGCCAGAAACTAAACCGCCAGCACCTGTAGTAAAATGAAAAAAAATAACTTATTTAAAAAACAATGAAATCTAATGTTTTTGTTTTGGTAATTTTATTTATCGTTGCCCTTTTTGCATTTTATAACGTGGGTGGAATTTTCCCTGAAAAACTTAACACAACCGGTTCGCAAGGAGGCTCATATGTAATGGTTACACCCGTACCCGGAAGCTCAAGCCAATCACTTCAGCTTAATTTTGTTAAATTTAAGGGATGCTCATCCACTACTGCAGTTGATTTTTTAGTTGACAGATCTGGTTCTATGGAAGGACAAAAGTTAACCTTACTTAAGCAGGGGATTTTGTCTTTTGCAAGTAAACTTTCCGACCAGAGTGTGTTTGGACTGCAGACATTTGCAGATCCCCCAAATATCGTATGGAAAAATGACATTAATCCGGATTTATTTTCTAATGTCAAAAGTAATATAACAAATGTTGTTTGCAGTCTTCAGGCAAACGGTGCGACCCATACAAAAGATGCTTTTGAACAAACAAAGGCAGTTTTAGCAGATACGCAGAAAAGGTTTTCCGAACGCCAACTTGCCTTTATTTTTGTTTCCGATGGTATTCCGGAAACCGGAACGCGCAATAACCTTTGTCGATTGCAAGGCAAAACGGAACTATGTAACTCAAGCTGCAGATGTTTTGACCCGGCACAGGATCCAACCCAGATTGCTGAACAAATTAAAGCAATGGGAATTAAAATTTATTCGATCGGGTACGTAGATAAAAATGATGACTTTGCAACCAATCAATTAAAAGGATTAATGGAAAGGGTTGCCTCATCCCCGGATAAGGCTCATATGGCACCAAATGAAGCTGAAGTAATTAAGATTTTAAATGATATAGGTTACGAAATCTGCTCGAAGTAGAGTTACTTTGATCTTTTGAAGAATCGGCGTTTTTTTGATCTTACACCTTGTTCGTCAGCCGAGCTTACTTCTCCGTTTGTTTTTATAATAGGTTCTTCCGGAATTTGCTCTTCATCATTAATAAGACTATCCTCTTCTTCCTCCAATTCCTGATTTTCGACCATTCTACTAAGTCTTTCTGCCCCTTCTTCCGAAATCAATTTAAGTATTTTTTTACCTTTTTTTGTCGCAAATAAGAAAACAATTGCTGCTCCAACAATTACGCCGAGCCAGAATCCACTATGATGCGGACGGTGATTGTCTTGATCATTCATTTTCGTCTTCTTCTATAATCTTTTTTTTACGCAGAAATTTAGCAATTCTAGCACCTGCTTTTATGCTCGTTGCCAAAGCTGAAAGCGAGGAAAGGGGGGTGGATATGCTTTCGGAGATTTGGCCTGTATCATCTAAAATTTTATTTGTTTTTGTAATTGTCCGTCTTAATTCTCTTAAGATAAAAAAGACCTGAATCCCTAAGACTAAAAGAAGAAGAGCAAGTACTACGATTACCAAAAATAGCGCTGTTTGGGCAGGATCGATCATATACTTAAATTAGCTTATTGCAGGTTTGCTGTCAATACATCAAATCGCTTCTTTTTACCTCTATTTGCCGACTTACAACTGTTTGTCTTCCGAATTTATTAATTGATTTTACAACAATTTGCACTTTTCCCGGAAAAACATTTAAATTTTTCTTAAAAGAACCGGTCTGATCAACTGCAATAGGATTATTATTAACAACAACTGTAGCTTCAGGATCGGTAGTTCCTGAAACACTAATTCTAGATCCTAAAACTACTGCATTATTTTTAGGAGAAATAATATTAAGCGGAGGATTTAAAAAAACAAAACGAAACTGGTAGGCAATAAATCCAAAAACAATTAAAAAGACGAGGACAATTATTATAATCGGTTGTTTATTTTTTAATCTGGAAGTCGAATAATCTTCTTCAAAACCTTTGGGTAAAACCTTAACAGTTTTATCTAAAGCTACCTCACGCCTAAAAAGAGCAAGAGTTTCTTTTTCGGGGAGACCTACTAGCTTTGTGTAATTTCTAACAAAACCTTGCGCATAAGCAAAAGAAGGAAGTTTCTCGTATTCTCCTTCTTCAATTGCAGTTAAAAATTCCGTTTTTATTTTTGTAATTTTTGCTACATCTTCGAGGTTTAGGCCTTTTTTAAACCTTGCCTCAGCAAGTCTCTGCCCTACCTTTATCATAATAAGTTCTATTTAGGAATTTAAGATCTCGTCGGCATTTTTTACTAAAACATCGCGGGGTTTAGATCCTTCTGCCGGTCCTACAATTCCCTGTGCTTCCAATTGATCCAAGAGTCTAGCTGCCCTTGAATACCCAATAGACAATCTTCTCTGTAAGAGCGAAGCTGAGGCTTTATCGTATTGACAAATTATTCTTACCGCCTCCTCAAAAAAAGCATCCTTCCCGTCAATTGAAGTCGTAGGGATTCCTTTTCTACCAGCAAGAGGAAGTGATGTAATTTCTTCTGTTTGCTCTACTGGGAAGTTTTTCGATTTTAAAAATTCAACCAATCTTTTAACTTCTTTTTCCGAAACAAAGGTGCCTTGAATACGGGTGGGTTTTGCCTGATCCGGTGGAATATATAGCATATCTCCCCGACCCAAAAGCTTTTCTGCTCCGGGCATATCGATAATAACGCGGGAGTCAATCATTGAGGAGACATTAAAGGCAATCCTACAGGGAATATTAGCCTTAATTAGACCCGTAATAACGTCAACGGAGGGGCGTTGGGTTGAGACAACCAGATGAATTCCTGTTGCCCTTGCCATTTGGGCAAGTCTGGCAATTGCATCTTCAACTGCAACCGGGGCAAAAGCCATAAGGTCTGCCAATTCATCAATAAAAATAACAATATAAGGAAGCACCTGAAACCCTGAAAGTTCGTTAAATGATTCAATGTTCCTAACGGTGTTTTCGGCAAAAAGCTTATACCTTCTGTCCATCTCGGCCATTGCCCATTGAAGTGCTGACAATATTTTTTCTATTTCAACAATTACCGGGGTCATTAAATGGGGAATGCCGTTATAGCCTGTTAGTTCAACCCTTTTTGGATCAATTAAGATTAACTTTAACTCATCCGGGGATGCGCGGAATAAAAGCGAAGCAATAAATGAATTTATCATTACCGATTTTCCAGAACCGGTTGTTCCTGCAATTAAAACGTGTGGCATTTTTGCAATATCGGCAATTAAAGGATTACCGGAAACGTCAAGCCCCAAAGAAACAGCCAACTTTGATTTATTCTTCCTCATTACGTCTGAGGAAAGCAAAGCCTTTAGCGGAACAACTTCAAGTCCTCTGTTTGGAATTTCAATTCCAACCAAGTTCCTACCAGGAATCGGAGCTTCTATTCTAATTTGGCCTGTTGGCGCTTCGGTTGCCAATGCAAGATCATTTGACAATGCAGTAATTTTTGAAACCTTTGTGCCAAGTGCAATTTCTAGGGCATATTGGGTAACCGCCGGACCCAAATTTACCTCTACAACTTTTGCTCCAATCCCAAAACTTTGCAGGGTTTTTTCAATAATGTTTGCTATTTTTTTAATATCTCCCCTATCTGCCTTTTGACCAGAAGTATCGGATAATAAAGTTAAAGGGGGATATTCCCAAATTAATTTTTTACCTAAAGTGTTTGCGACTAACTTATCAGCCATAAGAGGGACTTCCTTTTTTGCAGTCAAAGCGGTAACATTACTATCTTTACCAATCGGTTGAAAACTTGGCTTACTCATGCCTTTAATTGTAATTTTATCGTTAAGGCCAGCGATTTTTTCTTTCTTAAGAAAACCAAAAATTCCAAAAATTTTAGCAAAAACTTTGACAATATAGGAGACCATATTTATTAATTCGTCCAAAGAAGTATCAAAAAGAACCACGATACCGATAACAATTCCTCCAAAATAAACAATATAAGTGCCGTAGGGTGTTAAGGTTTCGGAAAGAATTGAAAAAAGGTAAGAGCCTACAATTCCGCCTTTTGTAATTGCATTTATCGAAAAAAACAAAAGCGCAAACCCAAGGCAAACATTTGTGCGGGAAAGGTAAAACTTAAGTCTTAAAAAGAAAAAACCCAAAAAGATTAAGACAAACGGAAAAAGGTATGATGAAAACCCAAAATAATTCCAAAGTTGCCGGTTTATAGAAACTAGGGTTGAGCCATTTTGAGAAAACGAGAGAAGACCTAAAAGACCAAGCAACAGAAGACCAAAAGCAAAAATTGAGTAAACGGTATTACTGTGAAGTTTAAACTTAAAACCGAATTTTCTTTTCCTATAATGTCGCTTCCTGGGCATGTAAAATATTATTACACTTTAAAGCCAAAACTACAAGTTTTCTCTCTTGACAAAAGATCCTAAATACCTTTACGATAAATATATGGCAAAGAGAAAGTATAATACCAGATGGAGAGAGCCAACAACTTTTTCCAAGTTTTTAGCAATTATGCTTTTTATCCTTTTACCGCTTTTTTTCTTCTGGTTTGGAATGCAGCTTCAAAAAGCAATTGATGAAGTAAAATATCAAGGAGCATTATACGAGACTCAGGATATCCTCAAGTTACCAACCCCAACTCCAGGCACAACTTTCTAATAGGTAAAAAGGCTATTGACAGCGAAATTCTTTTCCAGGTATACTTTGCTAGTGAAAAATAAGACCATAATAATTGTTATTGCCTTAATACTAATTATTGCCGGTTACTTAGGATACTCTAGGCTTGCGGGAAAAACTTCTACAAATCCATCTGTAACAGTAACAAATGGAGAGAACAAAAACGGAAATGGCATAACCGGAACAATTAAAGGACTCCTAGAACAAGGGTTAACTCAAAAATGCACCATAACTTATCCTGACAATGCGGGCACAGGTACGATTTATTTTTCGGGTAAAAAATTCAACGGAGAATTTGCAATGACCACCGGAGATCAAAAAGTAACCGGTCACTCAATAAGTGACGGCACATATGTATATATCTGGTCAGACAATGCAACATCCGGAGTGAAAATGAAGTTAGATAACGCAATAAGCAATGCGCCAACAGGAACAGAACAAGCAGGCAGTGATTTGAATGAAGAGGTTAAATTTACATGTTCCGGTTGGACTTTGGATCAGGCGAAATTCACACCGCCTGCAAATATTCAATTCTCCGATCTCTCAAATCTTCTTCCTAAGGCAACAACAACTCCAGAACAAAATCCGACAACTACAGAGGAGGAAAAAGCGGGTAATTCAATCTGCGACAAAATTACCGACCCCGCTGCAAAAGCCGCCTGTCTTGATGCGATAAATAATGCTGGAGAATAATTTAAACTTCAACAACTACAGGAATTATTAGAGGTTGTTTCCTTATATTTTTATTCATAAACACTTCCCCAATTCTTGCGACATTCTTCCTGATGTATATCCAGTCTGTTACCCTTCCTTTGCGTTTTGCTAGAAACTGTTTAATTTCGTTATTTAATCTTTTAATTAACTCCCTATCGGTGAACGTAAACCCTCGAGCAATAATATTGGGATCCTCAATCGCTTGACCGGTTCCTGAATCAATTTCAAGCATTACTATCACAACTCCATCCGCAACAATCTTTTGCCTATCTCTTAAAACAAATTGGTCAACCGCTTCGCCTGACACCTCATCAACGTAAACATTTTTAATTGGAATCTTCTGACCAAATAAAACTTTCTCATTTTCAAAGACAATCTTTTGTCCGTTTTCCGCAAGTAAAATCTGTCGTTCATCAAAGCCCTGAAGTTTTGCCAAGTTTTTAAAAGCAACCATTTGTCTGTAGGTTCCTCCAATCGGCAGAACATTTTTCGGTTTTACCAATGACATCATTAACATGATATCCAAAGATGCCCCATGTCCTGAAACATGGAAGTCTTCACATATTTCGGAATAAAGTACTTTCGCTCCGTTTTTAGCCAGAGTGTCTATAACCTGGTTTATTGATAATTCATTGCCGGGGATAGGGTCAGCTGAGAAAACAACAACATCTCCCTGTTTTATTTTAACTTCTCTGAATTCATCATTGGCAATCCTTGTTAAGGCAGAATTTTCCTGGCCCTGGCTGCCGGCAGCAAAAAGAGTTAATTGATTATCTCTGAAGTTTTTAATCTGGTCTATTCTAATTTCCATTCCCTTATCAATTTTTAAGTAACTTAAGGATTGAGCAACCTCCATGGCCGTAACCAAGGAGCGTCCTAAAAAGCAAACTTTTCGGCCAGTTTGTTTACTCGCATAAATTGCCTGATTAAGCCTTGAAATGTTGGAGGAATAAGTGGTTAAGATAAATTTACCTTTGCACTCCCTCATTTCCCGCTCAATGTTTTGGGCAAGCAATTTTTCAGAAGGAGTATATCCTGATTCCTCGGAGTTTAAACTATCAGACATTAAACAAGTTACCCCTTCTGCCGAAAGTCTGGCTATTTTTTCAAAATCAACTTTTTTTTCATCATAAGGAGTAAAGTCAATTTTGTAATCGCTGGCATGGTAAAAGTTAGCAACTGGAGTTTTAATAAAAAGGTTAGCTGAATCCGGAACGGAATGGGTAACCCTAATAAATGAAACCTTAAAGGATCCGATATTTACGTCTCCTCCATCAAAGTTAACTGTTTTTACTCTGTTATTAACCTCAAATTCCTTTAATTTCTCATTTGCAAAAGCAGCAGTTAAAGGAGAAGCAAAAATTGGGAAGGAGGGAAGCTGAGGAAGGATAAAGGGCAAAGCCCCGATGTGATCTTCATGACCATGACTAAGAATCATTCCTGAAATCTTTTTCCCCGAATTTTTCAGGTAAGAAATATCGGGAAGTAAAAGATCAACTCCGATCATTGTTTCATCTGCAAAGCCAAGTCCACAGTCAACGATTAAGATCTCGTCTTTATATTCATATAAGTACATGTTTTTTGTTACGTCTCCTACTCCCCCAATCGGAATAAAAGATACTTTATTTCCGGTTGAGGAAAGACGGATGTCATTTTGATTATTCATATTTGTTATTAACTAAGTTTTTAGGAATTCTTTTATGTTCTGGGCGGTTACGCTTATCGCTTGGGCTTTTCCTTCGACAATCTGCCTTGCTACCTTTCTACAAATATCCTCGATTGTCCGCTCTAAACTTCTAATTCCTGAGTCAAATCCCAATGGCCTTATAATATTTGGCCAAAGTGAATCATCTATAGTAATTTGATTATCCAAAAGACCAGATTGCTTTCTTATTTTTGGGAAAAGATAGCTTTTGGCAATGGTTTCCTTTTCAGCATCGGTGTATGAGGGCATTTGAATAACTTCAAGTCTATCCAAAACCGCAGTTGAAATATTGGTCGTATTATTGGCAGTTGTGACAAAAAGGCAATGGGACAAATCAAAAGGATAATCAATATAATGATCTGTAAAGGCTTTATTTTGTTCAGGGTCCAAAAGCTCAACCAAAACTCCCATAATATCTGCCCTTGCAGCTTCGGTAACCCTGTCTAATTCATCAAGTAGAATTACCGGGTTTTTGCTTTTTGCAGATGTTAACTTTTTAACAATTAAACCTGGCTCCGCATCCGGAAAAACCCTAGATTGTCCTCTTAGTAGTCTTGCATCTCCCATTCCGCCAAAGGGGATTCGTTCAAATTTTCTGCCCATTGCTTCGGCAATTGAATAGGCAAGAGTTGTTTTTCCAGTACCGACAAGCCCGATTAAACAAAGAATGGGGGCTCTAATAGTTGTATCCGCCCCGTTATTCTTAAGGTTAAGCATAAGCGATGCTAAATATTCGAGGATTTGATTTTTAACATTTTCTAAACCATAATGATTTTTATCCAGAATCTCTTTTGCCGATGCGAGATCTAATATATCCTGCGTTTCTACTTTAAAAGGAAGCCCTAAAACCCAATCTACGTACCTGGAAACACTTTCATAGTTAATAAATGCAGCCCCTGGATTTTGCAAACTTATTTTTAAAAGTGAGATCATTCCCTCGATTTTTTCGGTTAAATCAGGAGGCAGATTTGCCGCTTTTAACTTTTCTTCAAGTTTTCCCACTTGGGCAGTGCTATCCATATAGTTATTGTAACAAACAAATGATGAATGATAAATGACAAATGGAGATTGAGGCTATCTTGGTTTTCTAGTAAACCTTGACTGCGACTGAGTTCTTGCTCGACTAATGTTCTTTTGTCTCCAATCGGTCATTCCTCTTTCTCGCCTTAATTGTTTTGATAAGGGGTGTTCGCTTCGCCCTGTACCATACGGTTCGGGGCTTCGCTCGGGTCTTCTTTCGTAAAATCCGCCCCTTCTCTCCTGACCCTCTAGCCTAGGTCTTCCTCCCTCACTTCGTTGTTCAGTCCCAAAAAGCATTGAAAGGTTAATTCTTCCCTGTTCGTCTATTTCAATTACTCTTACTTTTACTTTTTGTCCAATTTCAACAATCTCGCTTGGATCTTTTACAAACTCGGATGACATTTTAGAAACATGGACCATTCCTTCTTTTCCGGGAAGAATCTCCACAAAGGCACCGAATGGCAGGATTCTTTTTACCTCTCCTTCAAAAGACTCTCCGGGCGTAATTTCTCTTGTTAATGCCTTTACCCAGTCACTTGCCTTCTTAACCGACCCCTCATCGGTTCCTGAGATTGCAACACTTCCATCATCTTCAACATCAACCGTTGCCCCTGTTTGAGCAATGATGTTTTTTATAATTTTTCCTCCGGGACCGATCACCTCGCCGATTTTCTCGACCGGAATATGCAAAAGTTCTATTTTAGGAGCATAGGCTGAGATTTCCTCCCTTGATTTAGAGATAACCGAAAGCATTTTATCTAAGATGTAGAGCCTTGCGGTCTTTGCTTTTTCAATCGTGTCTTTAACCTGATTAACTGTTAAACCGTCATTTTTAACATCAAGTTGGATTGCCGTTATTCCATCTGTTGTTCCCGCAACCTTAAAATCCATAAATCCTGAAAAATCTTCAAGACCTAAAATATCGGTTAAGATCTCATATTTTTCCCCGTCAATCATTAATCCCATTGCCACTCCTGCAACCGGTTTTTTAATCGGCACTCCCGCATCCATTAAGGCAAGAGTTGATCCGCAGGTTGCCGCCATTGAGGTTGATCCGTTTGATGATAAAACCTCAGTTACCACCCTTATAGTGTAAGGAAAAACATCCTGGCTAGGGATAACGGGGATTAAGGCTCTTTCGGCGAGTGCACCATGTCCTATTTCACGACGCGATGGAGTCCCTATTCTTCCTGCTTCACCGACTGAGTAAGGAGGCATTGAGTAGTGATGAATATATTTTTTTGTCTCTTCCCCCTCTGCCGATTCAATCAGTTGTTCAAGTTTGGGAGAACCTAAGGTTGCAACTGTTAATGCCTGAGTCTGTCCACGGGAAAAAAGTCCTGAACCGTGTGTTCTTGGCAATATTGAAACCGAAACGCCTATTTCTCTTACCTCATCAATTTTTCTGCCATCCGGCCTTTTCCCGGTTTTAACAATCTGCTTTCGTATTTCCTTATACAAAACCTTCTCAATTGCCTTTGCAATTGTTTTTTTATCAACTGCAAAATCAGGGTTTTGAGCAGCTGATTGCTCATAAACCATTTCAATTAAGTCTTCATCGAGTTTTCCCGATTCATTCTTAAGTCTGTTTTCAACTAAGTTTACAACTTCGGTTTTGTAATTTTTTTCAATTAATAAAACTGCTTCTGAAAGCTTCGGGTCTTCAACGTATGATTCTTTTTTAATTCCTTGCTCCTTAGCAAATTTTTCAATAAATTCAATTATCTTTGCTGTTTCCGCGTGAGCTTTTTCAATTCCCTCCAAAAGAATTTCGTTTGTTACCTCTAGCGCTCCGGCTTCAATCATGATTGTCTTATCAGTAGTCTGACTGGCAATTAGATCAAGCTCTGAAAATTCCAATTCCGCGTGCTCGGGGTTAATAATGAATTCTTTTTTACCGTTATCTTTTTCTTTAACGTATCCCACTCTGACTGCGCCGATTGGCCCATTCCAGGGAATATTAGAAATAGCCAAAGCTGCGGATACGGCATTAATTGAGAGAATATCCGGTTCATTTTCTCCGTCAACCGAAAGAACAGTCACAACTACCTGAACTTCTCTTTTAAACTCTTTTGGGAAAAAGGGTCTTATTGATCTGTCAATCAGCCTTCCTGTTAAAATTGCCTCATCCGATGGTCTACCTTCCCTTTTTACCCATCTCGATCCTTTTATTCTTCCTCCGGCATAAAGCCTTTCTATATATTCAACCGAAAGAGGGAAGTAGTCTATGTCTTCACGTAGATTCCCCATCACAACAGTAACCAAAACCATTGTGTCTCCCATCCTTGCCAATATAGAGGATGTAGCTTGTTTGGCTAAATCTCCTGTTTGGAAGTTAATTTTTTTCCCTGCTAATTCTAACTCTACTGAGGATTTTTTCATTAACTTTTTAGCCCTACTCTCTTTTCTATTTCAGAGGATCTTTTTTTATCTACTTTAGATAAAAAATTTATTAATCTTCTTCTTTTTGCAATCATCGATAAGAGTCCGCGTCTTGAATGGGCATCGTGACCATGTTCTTTTAAATGACCAGTTAACCTATCAATTCTGTTTGTTAAAAGGGCAATTTGAACCTCAGGGCTTCCTGTATCGCCTGCTGCTGTTTGAAATTCCTTAATTATGTTTTTCTTCTGTGAAGAACTAAGCGGCATCTTATTATCTATCTTTCTATTTAAGTCTATCTATTATATCAGTTTTTAACTTGCTTTACAATCATTATTATTGTCGATAATGCTAATTCTCTCCAAACCGACTAATCTAAATCCTTCACCTTTAATTGTTTCTATTGTTTTGGATGAACCTGCGGGCCCCACTGTTGTTATTTTATTTCTTAGTCTTTGTAATAAAACATAAGCACCTTCTTCCGTACAGCCGATCGCCTCTGCTATCTCGGCTTTCGTAACAACTTCTCCACATCTTTCCTCTAGAAACCTAAATAATCTTACCTCATTTTTAACAATCTTTACTCCGTTAATAAAGATTGGCTTAATCTCTGAGCTTTGAGGAAAAAGATGAATGCAGTTGGGTCCCTCGACACATTTTCCCTCAGGCCTAAGATGAGTACAACCGACTTCACGTGCTCCTATGCGTGATCCCGATCTATAAACCGTAACCGATGCGTTTATCTCATATGAAAAACTGTCCGTAGGTCCCTTACAAGGAACATTGAATGCGATTACTTCTTTGGTCATCTTAGAAATTTGTAGAGCCTTTGTAGATTTTTGGTGTTAGCCAATCTTCGGGAGCTTCCTCCTGTTTTTTTCTTAATTGAGGACTTTGTTTTGTTGTTTGTTCTTCTTCTGAAGCTTTCTTGTTCCCCAAATCCCTGAACGAAGTTGAAGGGGCGAATGTGGGTTCTTCTTTTCTTTCAATTTTTTCCTCGGCAATTCTGTGTTCAAGTTTAGATAAAAAGTCCTGTCCATGAATATATTCCCTCTTGGGTAAATTTGGAGAAATAGAAGAAAGTCTGGTTGCACCTGACCTTAGAAGCACTCCTGCCATTTCAAAAGCCAAATAACTAGTTTTTGGATCTTTAAAGTCATTTGTTGCGTAAGTTAATCCAATCATTAAATTTTGGGCAATATCCCTGTCTACTTTTAATCCTAAACCATAAACAACATTTGCAACAATTTCTGAAACCGAAGAAAGGCGGGGTGAAACAATAACTATGTCTCCGAAACCCTGGTTATCTACTTTATTGTCCAAATTTACAACAGTTGAATCTTTTAAATCTGCCGGATTAAATAGACTTCCTAAATCGGAAAGCTTAGGAGTTCCAACCACAAAGAGTAAATCTGGTCCACCATTAGATTTTGAGTATTTAACATCTTTTTCGGAAAAAGACAAACCTTCTTCTCCGGCTTTTACAACTATATTTAAATAGCCTCCTTCAAGAGTATAGGAAACCTTATCTATCTCACCTTCTCTATAAGGAAAAGAAACTGTTAAATCTCCCGCTTCCCCATTTAGTGAAGTTTTTACTTTATTAATTCCAACCAGAGACGAAAGCTCGACTATGGGCTCATCTGTGGCGGCAATTGCGATGGGCTTTCCAATATCGGAGATGCTTAAAAAAAGCGACAAAGCCGCTCCCATCTCATCCAAAGATGGTTCTTTGCCCACAACTATTGCTATATTTTTAGCTTTATCTAAGGCTTCTTTAAGTTGCCTAAAGGTGGTGTTTTCCATATATTCCCTTTTAGCTATGGGATATTATCATATCTCCTATATTAAAGTCAAGAAAGGGGGAAACTATTATCCCGCATTCCTTGCCTTTTTCCACCTTAGAAACTTGGTCTTTTCCCTGCCTAACCGAGGTAACTGTGCTTTCACCAATAACTGTGTCTTTTCTTGAAATTCTAACCTTATCGCCTTTGGCAATTCTTCCTTCTATTACTGAAAGTCCCAAAACTTCTGTTTTTTCAAATGGGAAACGAGCCATAATTTTTGCCTTTCCATAAATTTGTTCTTGCATGTCAAGTCTTTTTCCTTCCAGTAAGTCCTCGATTTCATCAAGCATTTCGTATATAAGGGTATAGGTTCGGATTAACACTTTTTCCGTAAGGGCAAGCTTTAAAACATCGCTCTTTACTTTAATATTAAATCCTAAAACTATTGCGCCTGTTGACTTTGCATATAATACATCTGAGGTTTCTATGTCTCCGGTTTTTTGAAGAGCGATTTGAATCTCTTTGGGAAGAGCTTCAATTATTGCCTCAAGTGAGCCTAAGGTATCTGCGACAATAATAAATGCTGGTAGCCCTTCTTCGAGCTCTTCAAATTTTAATCTTTTTTCTTCCTTAGTTTCTGTTGATTCCTTAAGGGTTGACGTAACTGCTGTGCCTACCTTTGGAACAGACTCAAAACCTAAAACCTCCACTGCGTCACCAACTAAAGCCTCCTTAAGGCTCTCTCCCTTATCATTTAACAAAGATCTAACTTTACATCTAATTCCTTCCGAATAGAGTTCATCTCTTAAGCGAATTGTTCCGTTTTTTATAATAACTGTGGCTTTAGGACCAGCTTTTAAATCAAGCTTTGATTCAATAACTATTCCCCAAAGGGGACTTTGAGCGGAATAGTTATATTGGGATTTATTCATATCAAATACCAGAAGGATTAAATCAAGTAATTCTTTTATATTTGTATTTGCTTTTGCTGAAACCTCAATAATAGGCACATCTCCGCCATATCCTTCTATTGCTATTTTTTCTTTTGAGAGTTGTTGCTTTACTTTTTCTACATTTTTAGTAGCTAAATCCGATTTGGCTAAAACAACAATAAATGGGATTTTTGCTGCTTTTAAATGGCTTATGCTTTCTTTTGTTTGAGGCATAACACCATCCGTTGAAGAAACAATTAATAAGCCAATGTCTGCTGCCATTGCCCCACGGGACCTCATTAGAGAGAACGCTTCGTGTCCGGGGGTATCAATAAAAGTAATTTTTCTAACTTTACTATCGTGAACTATTTCAATTGTCGATGCTCCGATTTTTTGGGTTATTCCTCCATGTTCACGCTCTGCAATATTACTTTTTCTTATGGCATCTAAAAGTGTAGTTTTACCGTGATCAACATGCCCTAAAACGGCTACAACTGGGGGGAAATCAAATTCATTTTTTTTATTCTTGTTGGTCTTATCCATAATTTCCTCTTAATATTTGAGCTGAAAGTTAAAAGTCTCATACTTTTTTTTGCTTTTTTTCAGCTTTGGGCTTTTTCTCTGGTTTCTTTGATGATTTCTTTTTTGACGCTTTTGTTACCTTTGTCTTTTTTACCTTTGATGTTTTTTCTTCTTCTTTTTTCTCTTTTGATACCTCTGACATCTCTTCCTTCGGTTCTTCTGACACATCCCCACCCTGTCCTTCTATCTCTATTCTATATTCGGTTAGTTTTGAAGCTAGTCTAACATTTTGTCCATCTTTGCCTATTGTCAAAGACAGCTCTTCCTCGGGCACTGTAACACGGGCTGTTTTCTCTTTTTCGTTAACTTCAACTTTTAAGTTTTTTGCCGGAGACAAAGAGGCAGTTATGTAATTTTTAATATTTTCCTGCCATTGGATAATATCAATTTTTTCAAGTCCGGAAAATTCCTGAATAATTGCCTGAACTCTTACTCCTTTTTGACCAACGCAGCTTCCAACTGGATCAATTCCCGGTTGAGAGGAGTAAACTGCCACTTTTGCTCTTGCGCCTGGCTCTCTAACAATTTCCTTAATTTCTACCGACCCTTGGGCAACTTCGGGAACCTCTCTCTTAAATAAACCCTCTAATAATCCATTACTAGCCCTTGAAACTACAATTTCTTCTCCTTTTAGTCCTTCTTTAATTTCCGATAAATAGACTGCCAACCTCTGGTTTAAATGGTATTTTTCATTTGGGATTTGTTCTTGAGGTGGCATTATTCCCTCTGTTTTTCCAATATCTACGATAATATTGGGACCGGCAAACCTTAAAACCATCCCGTTTACTATTGTCCCTACTTTTAGCCTGTAATCGGATAATATTGCTTCCTTTTCTTTTTCCCTTATCTTTTGTAAAATTACCTGTTTTGCTGTTTGAGCTGCAATTCTTCCAAATCCCGGAGGAGTAACGTCTTCCTCTTTAAGAAATACTTTTGCCTCCCCGGTATTTGGGTCTAAGGTTACCGAATATTCCTCGGATTCAACTCCAGGATGGTCTTTACGGTAAGCTGCCAAGATAGCGTTTTTTACAGTATCTAAAACAACCTCAAGGTCAATTCCCCGTTCTGTTGCTACCTGATTTAAAGCTAGTGCAAATTCGCTTCTTTGTATTGCCGGCATAATATTAAAAATGTGGGTCTTTTCCCACATCTTGCCTAGAAATTCTAACAGATTTTCCAAAGCCAGTCAAGGAATTTTATGTTTAATTTATATTTTTTTATTTTTGTTAATTTTTGACTAGTTTTATCTAGTTTGTGTGTCTTGACAGACAATCAATAACTTGTCTTATAATGCATTTGGAATTAGGGCATAGTTTTTAAAAGAGGCAGGTATTCTTTGTAAAACCGGTCCTCTTTAAAAAAAGGGCAAAAATTACCCTAGTCTCATAAATTATTTATCTAAGATAGGTTCTTAGAATTTTCCGACCGCAAACGGAGGAGAATATGAAACTGCCCAAATTTAAAATTAAATATTATTTTTCTAAAAACCACGTTTAGCGTGGTTTTTTCGTGGAACAAGAAAGGGGGTGAAAAAGATGAGTAGAAGAATTGCTTTAAGCATACTGTCTATCGTTGCTTCTTTAGCTATTGTCGGCGGCGCAACTTATGCATTCTTTTCTGCAACTGCTACAAGTAGTTCTAACACTTTCGCATCTGGAACACTTACGCTAAATTTGGATGACGTAAATGAATCAGCGGTTGATAATTCAGTAATAGGATCAATTTCAGCAAGTAACTTTGCTCCAGGACAAAGTGTTAACGGATTTGTATCCCTAGATAACCCAGCAGGAGGAATTGACATTGCAGAGGTCGAGATGACAATGGATACGAGTGAAACAGCGGACCCAGGAGCTGATAGTGACTTAAGAGATGTGTTAAATTTAACAGTTTTACTCGATGATAATACTCCAGATTCTTTATGTTCTGGAGGCACGGATTTAACAACTACTATCGATTCACAGGTAGGAAATAATGCTGCTCCATTAACCTTGGGAGAATTTGATAATGGAACAGACGAGTTCGATGCTTTTCTTACCGGAGTTGGTTTACCTGATGGCACAGCTAGAAATGTATGTTTCACTGTAACGTTTGACTCTGGTGCGGGGAACATTTATCAAGGTGACGCAGTTGATACAACTATTACATTTACTGCTAACCAAAATGTTATTCAATAAATCCTAACTTGCTGGTATCGGGGAACTGCCTACCTCAATACCAGCAAGAAGGGGTTGGTTTAAAAATAAATTAGGTTTAAACACTGAATAAGTGAATATGAAAAAATTAAAAAAATTAATTTACGGGACATTAACGACAATAATATTTATTGCATTACCGTTTATTGTTTTTACCCTTATTACATCTAAAACCGATGCTATTTTAGGAATAAAATCATTTGTTGTGCTATCCGGAAGCATGCAGCCTACAATACCGCAGGGAAGCATTGTGTTTACTCAAAAATCGCCTTATTACGGAAAAGAAGAAATAATCGCATTTCAACAAGGAGACGTAGCAGTTACACATAGAATCATAGATATTGTTTCCAAAGATAATGCTCAGTCATATATTACTAAGGGCGATGCAAATAATTCAGCCGATACTAATTTGGTCCAAAAAGAAAAAGTATTAGGTACATACTTAATCTCAATCCCCTATGTAGGTAGGTTTGTATTATTTTTAAAAACCTTCCCGGGATTTATAGCCTTTGTTATTTTCCCTGCTCTTGTTTTTATTGGATTCGAATTTTGGAATATTAAAAAAGAAATAGAAAAGAGTGCAGAAAGAAAATTAATGGAAAGAATGCAAATTACATGAAAAAATTCTTTATATTGACGATTTTATTTTTGTTTGCAGTAGGTCTTATATCTTACCGAGTTACCATGGCTTATTTTAGCGATACGGCTCAATCTACAAATAATGTTTTTGCCGCCTCTTCCCAATTCCCAACCCCGACAACAACTCCTATAAATCCGGGGGATGTGGTAATAAATGAAATTATGTGGATGGGATCAAGCGTAAACTCCTCTGATGAATGGCTAGAGCTGCGCAATATGACATCTAATACAATTGATTTATCTAATTGGGTTATTGAAAATCTAGGATCTGGTACCAATAATGTTACAATCCCCTTGGGAAAATCAATTGCTCCTAATGAATATTTTTTAATTGCTAATGACCCTAAAGAGACTGGAGCACATAATGTAGACCCAGACTTAGTAGTAGGTGTTAGTATTACAAATAGTCCGAGTGAACAGCTGGTTTTACGTATTTCTTCTAGTGGAACAGTTATTGACACCGCTGATAATAATTTAGGTGGATGGTTTGCGGGAGTTAGCGGTACTGGTCAAAATCCAGATAAATCGATGGAAAGAAACGATACCCCTGGTGATGGAACAGTAAGCACTAATTGGCATACTGCAACATCATCAGCAAATATTGATCCTGGAGCACCGGATATTGCAACGCCGAAAGCGGCAAATAGTACGCCATAAAAATATGAAAAAGAGAGTTTTTAGAATAATAGTTCTGGTTTTAATAATTACAACGGTTGTATATTTTAACGGCGGTTTGAATATGTTTAAAAACACCTCAACGGTTAGGGCTTTTGGGGATTTAACGGTTGATTTTCATGTTCCACCGGGCGACCCGATCTTTACAGTGAATAATATGGCACCAGGTGATCCGCCGGAAACAAGAAATGTGGATGTAACAAATGGCGGAACTTTGCCGAGATATGTTGCTGTTAAGGCAGTTAGGACAGGTGGCTTAGGGTCGGACCCTAAACTTGAAACCGCTTTAGATATTGTAATAAAAGATGGCGTAACGCCAATTTACGGAACTGGTAGTTTAACTGGTCCAAAGACACTTGCCGATTTTTTTAGTGAAAGTACCAGCGAAAATGAAATTAAACTAAATATAATTAATCCCGGTGGGAATAAAACATACATTTTTACTGTTTCTCTTCCTTCTTCTGCCGGAAATGATTTCCAGTCAAAATCAGTTATTTTTGATCTAACTTTTGGTTACATAACCGGCAACAATGTCGTAATTAATGAAGTTTATTACATGGTCGACGCAAGCAAGGGAGTGGACAGCTTAAAAGACCGAGGAATTACAGGACCAATAAACGCAAAAAATGCTTGTAAAATCCTACAACAAAATAGCACCGTGATTAAAACTGGGGTTTTGTCCTCCGCAACTACCGGTGGAAATACAATTTCGGGTAATACTAATTCTTCCACAAATATAATTAGCGGAGCGGCAAATTCAATTGTAAATATTGTAATCGGTGGTTCCACAAATCAAGCATCTTGCCTAAGTAAACTTGGCCAAAACAACGAATGGGTAGAATTATTTAACCCAACAGATCATGATATTTCGCTTAAGAAATGGGGCCTAATAGATAATTCCGGTCAAACTACAACAATTAATGCCAATAAGATAATTAAGAAAGGCGGTTTTGCTCTTGTTTCCAAAGATTCTTCCACCTGGAGTTTTTGGAACACAAATGGAGCTTTAAAGGTTGAGCTTGGAAAGCAAATAGGAGACGGTTTAGATAACGCAGGCGATCATTTAATCTTAAAAAATGCGCAGAATGCCGAAATTGACAGAATGAGCTGGGGATCTGATACAAGCGGATTTACACCACCCGCCATTAATCCAATTGTTTCGCTTGGATCGTCAACCGAAAGACTAACTCCCGGTTTTGATAGCGATACGGTTTCGGATTGGCTAGAGGAAAATCCGCCAACTCCGGGAAATTAAATAAAAAATTAGCTTATGTTAACAATTTCTAACGAAGGGGGGTGAAAACATGAAAACCAAAATCGCAATGGCTATTGCCACTGGTACCCTGCTTGCTGCAACTGTTCTGCCCGCAGCTGCATTTGCCGGTGGTCATAAACCGCCAAAACCGCCGGTTAATAAAAATAGTGTTGAGGTAAAACAGATTAATAAATCTTTTGTTTTAACCGGTGTTTTATCTGTTGCCGGAACAGGCGGGAATACAATTACAGGCGGCACAAACACTTGGAACAAATGGCACCAAGATGAAAATGGTGGCGGAGACGCCAAAATTATAACCGGCGATGCTAAATCTGTGGTCAAGGTTACTGTTGGCGGAAGCTCAAATGAAGCAACCGTTGATCCGTGCGGATGCACACCCGTTACTCCAACTCCAGAAATAACTGGAAACGGATACGGCTCTCATAATTCTGTAACGATTACAACCAGTAACTCAACCGAAGTAACGCAGGTTAATAAATCGGCAATAATTACCCTGGTTGGGTCTATTGCCGGAACAGGCGGGAATACAATTAGCGGAAATACGGGAGGAGATGCAACAATTAATACAGGAGATGCAACTTCTAAAGTTACTGTAGAAGTAACTGGATCGTCAAATTCGCTAAATCCAAGTCCATAACGGATTATAATGTATACTAAGAAAAGCTCTGTCTTTAGGAAAATCTGCCAAAGATGGAGCTTTTTCTTTTTAATCTATTGGGGTTGCAAAAACCAAAAGTCTTTGAAAGGCAGTGCCTATTGGCGTGCAGGTCTGTAAAATTAGTTGGGTTTTATTATTTTGACTTAAATAATTTACCTCATTTGGCCAAACTACTTTTTTATCAAATACTCTATATCTATATTCTTTACCGTCTTTTTTAAGGATAACTAAATCATTTTTTTCTAAATCTCCAAGTCTTAAAAAAATTGTGTTATATCGGGTTAAGTTCCAAGGATAATCGGATGAGTGTCCAAACAAAAAAATTGTTCCTTTTTCCCCCGGAAGAGTACTTCCTTTTGCCTGAGCAATTCCCTTTATTAGTGCTTTTCTGTACTCTTTTTCATTAAAGGCATCTACGTTTTTAATTACAGGGGAAACTAATTTAATTTTGGGAATTTCAATTGAAAAGTCAGCATTAACTTTATTTATTTGTATCGGAAGGGAATAAACCATAATTATTGGGTAATAAATAAACAAGACAATTGCAATTGAAAGGCCGATTAATAAGTTTCCAATTAAGGCTTTAATTTTATTTCGTGAGAAACAAACTTGTTTATTCTTCTTTTTCATAGTCGTTAATTTTAACAAAATAGCCCATAATAAACAAGTTTGTTTCTTGCAAAATAAGCAAAAACCGCGTTTCCGCGGCCAACTTTTGCTTTATCTTTTAGCAAGAGCTGGAGGAGAAACGTCCGAGGCTTTCCGCAGATAGACCCCTATCATAAATAATATTGTTGCAAATATCGTTGCTAAGAAAGTTAAATAATTACCTGTTATAGGAAGCATTGCCCCAAGCACCGCCTGTGCAATACTGCTTCCAGAGCTTCCACCATCACTTCTCCCATCACTTCTTCCGTCACCAGGACCACCGCTAGATGGCGGAGGATTTGACGGAGGAGGTGTAGGCGGAGGGGTTGGAGGTGGGGTTGGCTTTTCTTTGCAACAGTCAACCTTTGCTATGTTTGTATTTATGCCTACATTCTCAATGTTTATCTCACTTCCAATGTCGCCTGTTTTAATAAATACCATACCAGAGTTTCCATTTGCGCTGTTTCCTCCTGTATTCAGATTGTGAAATACATTGTTAACTAAGCTTATAAAGTTAGCATCGTTAATAGTAAGGAAATTGGGATTTGTAAAAATAATCGAATTATTTGAATTTTCTCCGTTTCCGGAAATCTTTAATAGATAAGAAAGTTC
>MFNH01000066.1 GCA_001781995.1 Candidatus Levybacteria bacterium RBG_16_35_11
TTCATCTGGCTTTGATAGCACTAATTTAAATTTAAAATTTGGATATTTTTTTGCCAGTTTTCTAAAATGCTCTTGCCAGAAAACATCATTTTGATATCTTAGTCCAAAATATAGAACCATTTGGTTTTTGTAATTTTTTTCAGTTAAGGCAGACTCAAGAATACACTTTAAAGGACTGCACCCAGACCCTGTTCCTAAAAATAAAATGGTTCTTTTTTCATCCTCTGATTTTAATGTAAATATCCCGAAGGGTCCTAGGTAAGAAATTTTATCTCCGACTTTTAGGCTTTCGAAAAATTTTGATCCTGGCCCACCGGGCGAAGTGTTAACAAGCATATTAAATCTATGTGCTCCCTCATGGCCAGCTATGGAATAAGAATTCAGCCGCTTCTCCGATACTCTAACACTAATATACTGGCCGGGTTTATAAATAAAAGGGTTTTTTGTTTCAAAAGTAAAATAATGATAATTTGTTGCAAGCATAGTGTGATTAATTGTGATTGCGCTTGTAAATTTTGAAGTATTTTTATTGTCCATTTTCTAGTATTCCTCAAGGGTAGAAGTATCGCCAATAGGTAAACCAAGCTCTTTAGCTTTAAGAATCCTACGCATAATTTTACCAGAACGAGTTTTGGGTAATTTATCGATAAATTCAATTTCACGAGGATATGCATGTCCGGCAAGACGTTTTTTAACAAAGGCTTGTAATTCCTCGATAAGCTTTTTTTCTTCCCCACTTTTTTTTATTTTTTCCTCATGACTTTTTTCCAAGACAACAAAAGCTTTAATTATTTCTCCGCGCATTGGGTCAGGCTTACCGATTACTCCTGCTTCAATAACAGAGGGGTGGGCAACTAGGGCCGATTCAACCTCAAAAGGACCAACCCGCTCACCGGAGGTCTTAATCACGTCATCTGCCCGTCCGACAAACCAAAAATAGCCATCCTTATCTTGCCAAGCTCGATCTCCACTTAAGTACCATTTTTGATTTGTGTTTCTTTCAAAAAAGAAATAAGATCGGTATTTTTTCGGCTTTCGCCAAATTGTTTTCATCAAAGATGGCCAATTAGGCTTAATTGCCAGATTTCCTTCCTTTTTAAAAGGAACTTTTTCTCCGTTATCATCAAAAATTGCTGCCTTAATTCCGGGAATAGGTTTACCCATAGATCCGGGCTTAATATTCATTGAGGGATAATTGGCGATTAAAATGCCGCCTGTTTCTGTCTGCCACCAGTTATCATGAAAAGGAAGACCAAAAACTTTTTGACTCCATAAAACACACGCTGGGTTTAAAGGTTCACCGACCGAACAAAGATGGCGCAAATTTGACAAATTATAATTTTTGACTAAATCATCCCCAGCAGCCATGAGCATTCGAATAGCAGTTGGCGCTGTGTACCAAACTGAAACAGCATATTTCTCCAAAATTTCATACCATTTTTTGGCGTCGAAACGACCTTCATAAACGACCGAAGTAACGCCATTGGACCAACTGCCCAAAATTTCATAGGCAATCCCCGTTACCCAACCTGGGTCAGCAGTGCACCAATAAGTATCTTGATCATGCAAATCCAAAACCCACTTTGCAGTTAAATGTTGCATTAAAATCGCTTTATGGGAATGAACAACCCCTTTGGGTTTACCAGTAGTGCCTGATGTATAAAGCATAAAGGCATAATCATCCGGTTCCATGTGGGCAACGTGGGTAGAATCTTTAGCTTTCTCCATCCGCTTTATAAAATCATGATTATCAACCGAAATAACGTGTTTTAAGTTGGGTAATTTATGTCGTATTTTTTCAACCCTTTCTTTTAATTCATTGTTTGTAATGATTATTTTTGCCTGACTGTCGCCCAATCTATCTTCTAAAGCCTGTGGACCAAAAGCAGAGAAAAGGGTTCCTGCAACAGCGCCCACTTTTTGGATCCCCAAAAAACAATAAAAAAGCTGGGGGATGCGAGGAAGAAAAATAAAAGCCCGGTCATTTTTCTCAAGTCCTAAATCTTTAAAAACATTACAAGCTTTATTAGAAAGCAAAAAAAGGTCATAGTATGAAAATTCTTTTTTTTCGCCACTCTCCGATTCAAAATAGAGCGCTACCTTGTTTTTTCGAAAAGTTTGGATATGTTTATCAATGGCGTTATAGGCGGCATTAATTTTGTGGTCTTTAAAAAAAGATAGCTGACCTTCGAAATCTGACCACTTCTTAAAAGATTTAACAGCCTTTTCATAGCTTGGCAAATTTGGCGGAAGTTTAAAATATTTTTTTTGTTTTAAAATTGTTAGATTAGAAGCCATAGCACAAATCGCTGGTTCTAGCTTAGCATAAATTTTGCTTTTTTGTTACCCAAGCTTTTTATTTAATAAGTATAATAATGGATATATAGAAGATATGATGGAATAAGTAACCGTTATAGCTAGGGCGGCAAAGGAGGTGAGAGAATGAAAAAAAACTTGGGTTTGGGACTTATAGCCGGAGTAGGAATCTTAATAATTGAAATGCTAATTACTCAATTAGCGGGACTTTTTGTTCCAGGCTATGTTACGGAAATTCAAAATGGACAAATTTTCAGACCCTGGACAGATCCCTTAATGATGCTATTTTTTGTTTACCCTTTTTTAATTGGCGTTATTCTTGCCTGGTTTTGGAATTTTATTAAAAAAATAGTAAAGGGAAAAACAACACTTGAAAAAGCCTTTAATTTTGCAATTATTTATTTTGTCGTTGCATCAATACCAGGAATGTTTATTACTTTAAGTAGCTTTCAAGTCTCTTTCTTAATGGTTTTGGTTTGGGCAATCCTGGGATTTTTAGAAGTATTTTTTGCCGGCTGGCTGTTTGCGAAGCTTAACTCTTAACCTATAAAGAAATTGCTAGGTAAAAGTGGTGTTGCAATTTAATATTGCAATCGTGAAAGTAATTTGGAAAGTCAAAACTGCTTGACTATAAAATGTAAAACCCCCAATTTCAACTCATTATAACACTATTCTTACGGACATCTTACATTTTTTTTACGGAAATAGGGCTTACTGAGAACTGAGTTTAAACTGTTGAGAACAGTGTAGGAGTTTTTATGAATTTTAAAAAAATTACTGACCTGAGAAAATCTCTCCTAGAGCAGGAAGAAGAGCTAAGAAAGTTAAGAAAACAATTTAATCTGATTTTCCAAAACATAAGCGATGGAGTTGCAGTCCAAGATCAAAATGGAGTAATTTTTGCCAACCAAACGGCTGCTCTTTTGAACGGTTTTTCAGACCCAAAGCAGATAATGAATCGTCCTTTGAACAAGTCCCTAAAAAATTATACATATCTAAACAAAAAAGGAAAAAGGTTAAATTGGAAAAACTTACCAATTGAGAAAGCCTTAAAAGGCAAAATAGACGCAGGAGGAATTTATAAAGCTATTAACGAAAAAACCGGAGAAATACATTGGTTAGATATTAAATCAATGCCAATTCTAGATAGACAAGGAAAGGTGGCAAGAATAATAACAATTTCGAGAGACATTACCAGTCATGTTTTGGCAGATGAAACAAGAAATGAGTTTTTAAGAATGACTACTCACGAACTGAAGACCCCAATTACCAGCATTAAAGCTTATTCGCAAATTTTGGGAAAAATGAATAAAAATTTGAAAAACGAGCAAATGAAAAAATACTTCAGTAAGATGGATAATCAAATAACTTGCCTTTTAGGATTGATTGAAAATCTTTTAGATCTGGCAAAGTTGCGTCAGGGAAAACTTACCTTTTACGATAAATGGTTTAACCTAGATTCGGCAGTAAAAGAAAATGTAAAAAATTTGCAAAAAAGCTGTAGTCAGCATAGCTTAATAATAAGAGGAGTAACCAAGAGAAAATTTTTTGGAGACAAAGATAGAATAAGCCAAATTTTAGCAAATATGATTAACAATGCGGTAAAGTATTCGCCAAAGGCAAGAAGGGTTATAATTATATTGTCAACAAAAGGTGGAATAATAAAAATCGGGGTAAAGGATTTTGGACTTGGCATCTCGCCTAGGCATTATAAGAAAATCTTTGAACAATTTTACAGAGTCTATGGTCAAAAAAATAAACTATTCCCTGGTATTGGAGTTGGTTTATTTATGTCAAAAGAAATAGCGGAAAGATACGGGGCAAAAATGTGGGTGGAAAGCAGAGAGGGGAAAGGATCGACATTTTTTCTGTCTTTACCAGATAATAAGGCAAAAAGAATATGAAACGAAAAAAAGTGATGGTAATAGATGATGATGAAGCAATATTAGAAGTTTGTAAAATTTTGCTCGAAAATGAATATGATGTTGAAACCTCAACAAAGGGTGCAGTGTTACTAAACAAAAAGAGAGATTATCCGGATTTAATTTTACTTGATATTCTTTTAGCAGGGGAAGACGGTATTGAAATTGCAAAAAGCTTAAAGAGAAATGAAAAAACAAAAAAAATCCCAATTGTCATTTTCTCCGCTCACTCTCAAGTAGAAGAGGATGCAAAAAAGGCAGGTGTGAATTTATTTCTTCAAAAACCATTTGAGATTGATGATCTCTTAGCGATTGTAAAGCGTAATATTCAATAAACTTACTTTTCTTATCTTTCTCTTACCCACTTTTCCTAATTTTCTTATTGGCTTTCTTTAGTATAAATTTATATGAAAAAACTAATGAAAGGAGTTATAAAGAGGTTACTCTTCTATAAATTCTGGTTAGTTATCTCTTCACCGGTTTTATAGGAGGAAACAAAAAAACATGTCGATTATCTTATGGATAATATTGGGGGGATTGGCGGGCTGGATAGCTTCTTTAATTGTTAAAAGTAATCAGGGAATTTTAGCAGATATAATTTTAGGAATTTTAGGAGCTATAGCCGGAGGATTTATTATGGGTTTTTTCGGAGCATCAGGAGTAACAGGGTTTAATTTATATAGCCTCATAGTTTCCGTAATTGGAGCTGTTGTTCTTATTTGGCTGGGAAGATTATTGTTTAGGATTTAAATAAACCTAATAAAAGTAGTATAATCCACCTAAGTGAATGACATTAATCTTGGAGATTTAAGCCACAAACTAAAAAGCCCTTTGGCGTCGATAAAATCAATAGCTTATATTCTAAAAAATTTTAATAGGAACAAAAAAACTACCGCTTATTTAACCGCAATAGAAGATAAAGTTAATGTTCTTAATAAAACAATAGACCAGCTAATTAGTTATCTCCGGTATCAAAAAGGAGAAGGCGATTTTTTGTATCAAGTCTTTGATATATCGGAAATAATAAAACAAATAAAGCGGAAAATTAAAATAAACTTAATTAATCAAACCATAATCGGAGATAAAGAAAAAATATTATTTGCCTTATCTTCTTCTTTAAAAATTTTCAAGAAAATTAATTATGGAAAAGTCTTAAAGAAAAGTAAAGTCTTGCAATTTGATTTTCTCGGGCAGTTAGAGGAAGAAAGAAAAGATAAGGAAGGAATAGATTTTTTTCTTGCCAGAAAAATCGTTGAATTGCATGGTGGAAAAATAAAAATCGGAGAAAATAAATTACGGGTTACTCTTCCGTTTAAAACATCCCTGCCGGCAGGCAGGACTGTTCGCAAAAAATGATTCTATTCCTTTATTGTGTAGCCGAATCCTCTAACGCAGTGAATAAGTTTCTTTTTATATCCGTTGTCAATCTTTTTTCTAAGATACCCCATGTATACATCAACAACTCTACTTTCCACATTTAAAGAGTAAGACCAAATTCTATTTAATATCATCTCCCTTGTTAAAACCACGCCTTTATTATGGATTAAATATTCCAAAAGTTTGAATTCATGGGGAGTTAGGTTAATCATTTTTTCACCTCTTTTTACTTGCACTTTTTTACTATCTAATTCAAGGTCGTCAATCTTAACCTTGTAATTAGTTGCGGTGTTGGACCTTAACCTTGCCTTTACCCTGGCTAAAAACTCTTCTGACACAAAAGGTTTTGTAATGTAATCATCCGCTCCCATGTTTAAACCCTGAACTCTATCTGAAATTGCTGATTTTGCGGTAAGCATTATAATTGGAAGATTTGGATGTTCTTTTCTAATCTCCGTGCAAACACTTTCGCCATGCATGTCTGGAAGGTTTAAGTCAAGTATTAATAAATCCGGCTCTAATTTCTCAACGAGTTCAATTGCGGGAATTCCTTTTTCTGTTGTTTGAACAGAGTAACCGTTTCTTACTAAAAGATCCCTTAGATATCTTTGAAAATCCTTATCATCCTCAACTATTAAAATTGATGGCGTCATGCAACTTATTATACCACAGTTGTCCAACTTTTAAGCACAAAACATAATGCATATTTTCATTTTTAAAAGTAATCAATTTTTTTAAATTTGTTACAATAATGACGGTCTCCCGATCATAGAGAGTCAGGGGTTTTTACATGCTAATATTTCTAATCTTTAATCTATTATTGGTAGCAATACTTCTTTTTCTCATTTTTGCTTTCTCAATGTTTTGGCCACCAGACAGTCCGTGGGCGCCTTGGTGGAGGACCGATAAAAAAATGGCAGAGGCAATTTGCAGATTTGCAAAAATTGGAAAAGATGATGTTGTATATGATCTGGGTTGCGGAGATGCAGAAGTTCTTTTAATAGCAGCCAAAAAATATGGAGCAAAAGGTGTGGGAATAGAAATAGATCTTCTAAGATTTTTAACTGCAAAAATAAGAGTTTTAAATAATAGATTAGGTAAATCTATAAAGATAAAAAGGGGAAATTTTTTTAAAACCGATCTTTCAAAAGCAACCATTGTAAACGTTTACTTAGTTCCTAAAACGCTGGAAAAATTAAAGGCTAAATTTTTAGAAGAGCTTAATCCCGGAACAAAAATTGTTTCCTATAAATATGAAATGAGTCTTGGGAAAATTGCAGAGGATAAAAGGAAAAAACTTTTTCTTTACCAAATATGAAGCTTCCCAAGCGGACATTCAGGAGTCTTCTTTTTACTTTTTAGGATTTAAAATTGACTGAAGAAGTAGATAATTTTCTTGGGTTTGTCTAATTTGATAAGTCCTTGTGGCATAAAGTTTTGCTTGTTGAACATTTCCTGTTTTAAAGTAGATGTAGGCAGCGGTTTTGTTTAAAACTTCGTTATTGGGCAAAGTCCTTAATGAAGATTCAAGAAATGGAATTACTTGTTTTGGATCTTCGGTCGCCGCTTTCAGTTGGGCAAGATTTTCATACGCAAGATAATAATTACCTTTATCAATTGACTTTTGGTACAAATCTTTTGCTTCTTTTAATTTTCCAAGGCGTTGATATATTGCTCCCAAATTATTATAGGGGGTCCACCAGTTAGGAGAAAGCTTTATGGAATTTTTAAAATGCTCCTCAGCTTTTTGCATATTGCCTTGATTAAATAGGGCAACTCCCAAATTGTTTTGAGCATCAAACGAATTTGGGACAAAATTAATATCATGGGAGAAAAGAGATAAATTACTATTCCAATTAAAAGTTCGATTAAAACTTCTTATACTAAAAAACACTGTAGCTAAGAGAGAAAAAAGAACAAAAAACTGAAGGTAGCGAATATTTTTTTCGATACCCTTTAAAAAAATCGCACCCGTTAATCCCAGGACGCCTATTAGAGGACCATATAACCATCTTTCGGCAACTGTCATGTCAAGTGGATAAATATTTAAAAGAAGAAAAAATGAGAAAGCTAACCAAAGACTAAAAAACAAAAAAGATTTTGATTTAAATTTTCTAGAGATAAATAAAAATATAACGCAGAAAATTAAAAGAAACGGTAAGGTTAAATAAAATCTTACATCAAAGAGACTTTGGACAACAAAATGTTGGGCAACAAAAAGATTTAAAGGAAAGAAGATTAGTCTTAGGTAGGAAAACAATTCAAATGGGACTGTTAAGAGTCTTTCCAAAAGCAAGGCGTTTGCAATTGGGATAATTGAGGAATGCTGAAAAAGTGGCGTTTTGGCGATCGGAAATCTTAATAAAAGGTAAAAAAGAAGGACAAAAAATGAAGAAAAGATAATTGCCTTAATTCTTGATCGATTAATAAGAAAAGCAATGGTAATAAGAATCGGAATTACTATTATTCCCGATTCCTTGGAAAGAAGTGAACAAAGAGAAAAGAAACTTAAGAAAGCCAAATATTTCCAATTTAACTTCTTATCTATTAAAAACTTAAAGGAAATTAATAAGGTTAAAAGAAGAAAAAATACATAAAGTAATTCTTGGGTGCTTGAGATATAAACAACAGACTCAACGTTTGCAGGATGAACAAGGAAGATGAGAGAGAGAAAAAAAGAAATTGTTTTTGAAAACTTATATTTGAAGTGATCAAATATTTTTTTAAAGAATAAAAAGAGAAGACATACGTTTGCAAAATGAATTATTAAATCAAAAAAATGATAAAAAAACGGATTCAGTCCAAAAATAAAATTAATAAAGGAAAACGATACTGGCATTAAAGGCTTGTAATAAAAACCTGAAAGTCCTGCTCCTCCTGTGTTAAAGGTGCTGGACGTAAATAGATAAGGAAGATTGGTTATGTTTTGAATTATGGCGTTTTTTAAAATTTGCTCTTCATCATCCCAGACAAATCCATTAAAGAAAGAGGCAAAATAAATTAAAAACCCGATTATGAAAAAAGCGGTAAAAAGATATGCTAAATTAGATTTTTCAATTTTATAAGCGATTTTTTTTAAGATCATATTACTTTCTTTTTTAAAATCGCCCATCTAACTTTATCTGCGACAACATAAAGTTTATATAAAAGAGGCTTAATTATAAGGTCATAGCTTCCTACATACTCTACTAATCTAGGGCCATAACCTTGTTTAAACCTATGAAACCCATACCAGCCGTCATTTTTATCAGCATCAGGGCCCAATGATCCCCACATGTCAAATTTTTTAAGACCTAATTTTTTACCAAACTTTATTGCCTCCCACATCATTAAATTAGAAGCCATGACTTCTCTGTATTGGTCACTTGAGGCCCCATAAGGATAATAGAGGGTATCTTTGTAGACAAATAAAATCCAAACAACAAGAGTTTCCTCTTTGTATATTGCTCTAAGTAAATGTGCGGTTAACTTATTAGTATCTAACTTTTGAACTTTTAAAGTTTCCCACATAATTCTATGGTAGCTTTGAGTATGAGCAAAAAATCCCTGTCTTTTGGTTGTCTCTTTTGTAAGTTTTAAATACTCTAGGAATGCTTTCTCCGAATTGTTTTCTTCTACTTTAACGTTGTGCTTTTGGGCAACCTTAATGTTATATCTTGTCTTTGAATGCATATTTTTTAATAAATCTTGCTCAGTTTTTGTTAAATCCAGCTCAAAGTTAAAACGGGTAAAAAGGGGATGAGCAGCCGGAACTAACCCAAGCTTTTCCATTTTTCGTTTTCCATTTTCCATTTGTTCCACCTTCGGTTCGAGTTGAATAAAAATACAATTTTCCCCTTTCCCAATTTTTTTTAACTCTTCAATCATCTCCTCATTCGGCAGGTCACCTTTTGGAAGATATCCAATTGTCAATTTAGAATGCGGGATTTTATGGATTGTTAATTGAAAAGATTTAGTTTTTATTACTTTTATTTTAGTTTTCTCTCTAAATTTTCCCCACTCTTCTGATTGAAGTGGATGTGAAGTTTGGGTTTTCATAAAAATTCTGGCACATCTCTATTTTCTAACAGATGCATATTCTGGGCAAGAATCATCTCCGGTAATTCTAAAATAAATCTTGATACCATGTTATTTGTTTTTTGACCAAAAAACAGTCTACCTCTTGCAAAACTAAGAAAAAGTTTTTTCTTTGCTCTTGTTATCCCAACATAACACAATCTTCTTTCTTCCTCTAGCTCATTTTTGTCCATTAGCGATCGGCTATGTGGGAAAAGACCCTCTTCCATTCCAACCATAAAAACTACAGGAAACTCGAGTCCCTTTGCAGCGTGTAAGGTCATTAAATGCACAGCGTTTTTTTTGCCTTTTTCTTCTTTAGGATGATCTGGTAGATATTCCTGCTCTACTAGCGAAACATTTTCCAAAAATTCAACCAGATTTGGAAATTCTATTGCAACCGAACGTAGTTCTTTAATATTTTCTAAACGTTCCCGCTCGTCTTCGTCTTTTTCGTCATAGAGCGAAAGGTAATCGGTCGCTTTTATTACTTGATCCAAAACTTCAATTGTTTCCTTTTCAACGTATTTTTCTTGGTAATCTAAAAATTTTTGCATTCTTCCTTTTCCTAACTTTGCTATCCTACTAAATGAAATCATATCTTTTTCATTTGCTAAAACCTTAAGGTAAGCAAGAATATCCTTAACTTCTTTCCTTTCATAAAATCTTGTTCCTCCAATCAAGATATAAGGAATGGATTGATGAAGAAACACTTCTTCTATGACCCTAGATTGAGCATTTGTTCTATACAAAACTGCTAAGTCTGAAAATTTTATTTCGCTATTTCTTTCTTTAATATCCTCTATCTGGGAAATTACAAATTCGGCTTCATCATGCTCGTTTCTTGCCTCGTAAATAATTATATCTTCCCCTTTTGGGTTTTCTGTCCAAAGCTCTAAGACCGGATGAGAAGTATTTTTAGAAATAACAGAAGATGCAGCATCTAAAATTTTTTGGGTAGAACGATAATTTTGAGAAAGCCTAAAAGTTTTTACGTTTTTAAAGTCATCGTTAAACCTAACGAGATTTTGAAAATCCGCTCCACGCCAACTATAAATACTTTGAGAGAAATCACCGACCACACAAATATTATTGTTTTTTTCGGCAAGCATCTTTGTTAATATATATTGAGCTTTATTTGTGTCCTGATATTCATCAACTAAGATATATTTAAATTTATTTTGGTATTTTTCCAAGACTTGCGGATTTTTTTTGAATAACTCAACAGTTTTATTTAAAAGATCATCAAAATCAAGTGCGTTATTTTCTCTTAAAATTTTTTGGTAGACCGGGTATATTTGAGCTACTTTTGTTTGAAAATTCCCTCTTGCTAAATTTTTATACTGCCCCTCGTCTATTAATTCATTTTTTGCTTGTGAAATACTTGCTAAAATAGAAGAGGCCTTATATTCTTTGGGGGATAGATTCAATACTTTTATTGCTTCTTTTACTGTGTCAATTTGCTCCTGTTCGTCATAAATCAAAAAATTATTTAGAAGGTCAATTTTTTTTGCTTCAATTCTTAGGATTTTTGCACAAAGGGAATGGAATGTTGAGATTGTCGGTCTAGAAGTAATCCTCCCAAACTTTGCAATAGCCTTTTGGACTCTCTCTTTCATCTCACTGGCGGTCTTATTCGTAAAGGTCACGCAGAGTGCATTATCGGGGGAGATGCCTTTTAAAATTAGATAGATAACCTTACTGGTTATTACTTTTGTTTTTCCCGATCCTGCTCCTGCAAGAATTATCATTGGTCCGTTTATTTCCCGCACCGCTTCAAGCTGTTCCTTATTTAACTCCTTGAGAAACTCTTCGTTCATACCGTATAATGATACCACACGAAGAACGTGAAGCCGCGTTTGACGCGGTGTTTCACTATGAAGAAACTTCTAATTATCGGAAACTGGAAAGCAAATAAGAATCAATTTGAAACGCAAGAATGGTTTCAGAAAATTGCAGATAATTTAAGCGGTCTAAGTTTAGAAAATAAAGAATTAGTTATTTGTGTTCCCTTTATTAATGTCGACGTCGCTAAGGCTTCTGTTAAAAAATTAAATTTGCCTATTAAAATTGGTTGTCAAGATGTTTCAAAGTTTGAAAATGGTGCTTATACAGGAGAAGTAACAGCGGAAATGTTAAAAGGAGTTGTTGATTATTGCATCATTGGTCATTCCGAAAGACGAAAATATTTTCATGAAACAAATGAAGATGTTTTGGAAAAATTATCATTACTTTTAAAGAATAATATAGCCCCCGTTTTGTGCATAAGTGATTTGTCCCAATTTGAATTCTATGTTTCAAAAAAACCAAAAATTAAAGAATTAAAAGAAATTATTTTTGTTTATGAACCACCGAGTGCGATAAGCGGAGGGAAGGATTACAAACCTGTATCAGTTGAAACAGTAAGCGAGAATCTTTTAAAGATTAAAGAAGTAATAGGTCAAGGCATTAGAGTTTTGTATGGTGCAAGCATTAACTCCGAGAACGCAAAATCTCTTTTTACTAAAGAAGAAATTGATGGCGGATTAAGCGGGCAGGCAAGTCTTGATCCTTTACATTTTCTAAAAATTATAGACTATTAACCTCATGGTAAAAAAAAGAAATAATAAAATTTACTTAATTGTCGGGTTAATTGTAGTTTTAATTTTAGGCAAGTTTATTTTATCAACAGCCAGCTTTATACCTTTCTTTTTTCAACTTCTTTTTAATAAAAATATTGAATTAAAACACACAGATAATGAAATAAATATTCTTTTATTGGGAATAGGAGGGGAAAATCATGAGGGTCCAAAGCTAACGGATACGGTTATTTTTTCAAGTTTAAATACTAAAACAAATAAGATAACGATTCTTTCAATTCCCAGAGATCTTTACTCTCCCGAATTAAAAGGCAAAATAAACGGGGCTTATTCGGAGGGGGAAGAAAAACGGAAAGGCGGCGGATTGATTCTATCAGAGGCAGTTGTTGAAAAGATTTTAAATAAAAATGTTGATTATGGAATCGTAATTAACTTTGACGGATTTGTGAAAGCAGTTGACCTTCTAGGCGGAATAGATGTAGAGGTTAAGAATACTTTTGATGATTACGCATATCCTATTACCGGAAAAGAAAATGAGCTTTGCGGATTACAAGAAGAAGCAATAGCGACTCTTTCTGCTCAAATTGCAACAGGATCGGCAACCGAGGCAGATTTCTTTCCTTGCAGGTTTAAACACATTCATTTTAATAATGGAGTGCAGCATATGAGCGGAGATACGACTTTGGAATTTGTTAGATCAAGACACGCACTGGGTCCCGAGGGATCAGATTTTGCAAGATCGGCAAGACAGGAAAAAGTAATAAATGCTTTTAAAGACAAAATTTTTTCGCTTCAAGTTTTAACCAATCCTGGGAAAGTAATAAATTTATATAGCATACTTAAGGGAAGCATTGATACCGATATAAAAGATACGGAATTTGATGATTTTATAAGGCTCTTGGCAAAAATGAAAGATGCAAAAATCCAATCCGTCGTTTTGGATATTGGTGATAGTGCAAATTTGCGAGAAGGCTTGCTTATAAATCCAAATCCTGAAGAATTTGGGGGAGCTTGGGTTTTAATCCCAAGAAAAGGGAAAGATAATTTTAGCGAGATCCAAGAATATTTAAATTGCGTTATCACGCAGGGAAAATGTACCGTTTCTAAATTCCCTTAATCTTGTAGATTTTTGTACCCCCGTTTTCATAAATTAGTATTCCAAGCTTTTTAAAATTATTTTCATTTATCTTTGTATACTTTTCCATTTCCAAGGAGCCTACAAAAACCAACGATATTTTATATTTTTGGATTAACGATTTTACCAAGCTTAAATCACCCGATTGATAAAGATCTTCAACGTCTTTTATTCTGGGGGCAGGAATTTCATAGCTACCTCGCCAGAGCCATTCATGAACGGTCCAGCCTAAAACTGTAGGTAGACCGGTGTTAGATGAAACCCTAGCATAATCTGTGTATGAATCGCCTTGCGCCTCAAGAATAACAGGTTGTCCTTTAATATTTTTGTTAAGCCAGCTTATTGCCTCAAAATCATCGGGATAAAGACTTTTCAAATATGTAGTGCCATTAATTCCCTTATATCTTTGCAAATTATTATAGTAAGAAGGAATGGCTAAAAAGGGATAAACCGAAATCAAAAAAAGTAAAAATAATAAGACAGCCGACCAGGGAATAAAGATATTTAGATTTATTTTTAATTTTTTAACCGCCGAAAAGACTCTTAAAATAATATATCCGCAAGATATAGAAAGCATAATAAATCCCTGATAGACCAGCTTAAACATAGTGTTAGCTCTATAATGGCTTGGATAAATATCTTTTATATATACGATTTCAGGTAAAATAATTAGAATTGATGATAGAACGATTAAAATAATTACAAAAATATCATTTTTACTTATGTCTTTAATCCTTTTTAAAATAAAAAAGTAAGAGACAACAAGAAAATAAAAGAAGCCGTATAAGATAAAAAGTTGATATAGAGGAGATAGTTGACAATGATCTGCTTCAAATAAAAAAGGACCAATTTTTCCAATTGCGATTAAAGATTTGGGAGCGCATAAAAGACCAATTCCAGAGACAAACGGTTTAAAGCCTAAATTAAAAGGGAATGAAAAAATAAAATAAGAAATCAAAACAGTGATTGTTGGCTTGAGAAATTTTAAGAGAGAAAAAGTTAATTTCCCCTTGTTTAAATTTGAAGAAAGAACAAAAAAAACAATTACCGCAAGAAGGAAATAAATAATTCCATCCCAGGCATTAGTTGTATACATTATACTCAGGAGAAAACCAATCAAAATTGAATTAAGAGTTCTTAAGTTGTTTTTCAAAAAAACAGAAAGAATAAGAGCGATAGTTAGTAAAACGATTGGAATATCTAAAACATGTCCATGAAGATCTGCTACAACCCAGGAATAAATAGGAAATTCATGAATAGTGTTGTAAATAAATCGAGTTGCATTAGGGTACCAATAAGAATTTGGGAAAGTAAATGGAGAAAATTCAAGCTGCCAAACTGGAACAGGATTTTCATTAGGATAAGGTTTAAAGAGGGCATAGATTGTGTGAATGTTCCCCGCTAACGTTACAAGAAATGCGGTCAAAAAACCAACAAATAAGCTTTTGATCTTTGATTTTTGATCTTTGATTTTTGATATAAGTGTTGCCCCAATAGAAAAAGATGAAACAAAAGAAAGAGCAAATAAAACCGCTATCATTAAATTAAAACTTATATTTGAGGGGATTGCGGAAATCCTTGTCAAGACAGCTGTAGTTAAGTGACCGAAGTAGTAATAATTTATAGAAAAGGGAGTAAACCAGATATCTTTTGGAGGAAAATAATCGGCTCTTAAAATTGAATTAACGAAACCAAAATCCATGAATTTTTCAAGTCCATTTATATCCGGTTGATTTCCCCGAACGTATGTCCAAAAGGAAAGAAAGACTAGAAAAATAATTTCCTCAAGAACAAAAATTAAAACCTTTCCTTTAAAAAGATTTCTAATTCCAACTCTCCGGCTAACAAAATAATTGAGTGCAAGAGATACAAAAATTGCAAGGACAATGGAAAGATTAAAAGTAAAAACCCTTGATGAAGCAAGTAAAAAAGTTAAATACGAAATAAAAACAATTCCTAAAGTTTTTGAAAAAATGTATCCTCGGTCAAAAAAATTTGAAAAGATTAAAGAAGTTAAGGGTAAAAATATTAAGCCGATCAAAAGAAAAACCGCAAACCACTGAAAGATAACCAATATATCACTCATATTATTTTTGAATAAATTTACCTAATTTAAATGCAACAGCTCCATTAGGATAATAGATTGTTTCTAAATTTTCAAATTTTAACATCTGTTGTTTTAATAAATAAGTTTCCAAATAAGATGGTGTGACGGCGAAGAGTTGTTTAGATGAAGAATTATAATAATTATCGGGTAATCCCACATAACATTTTGAACAATTATTGGGTGCATAGAATTTAAAAAATATTCCAGGAGAATTAAATTCCGGAGCCATTACAAGTTGATCATACTTGTATTCATTTTGGGAAAAAAAGTTTACGATCTTTTTTGCTCCATACTGCCAACCCCAATAACCTGACGAATAATAAGCATACTGATTAAAATACAAATCAAAATAATTTAGAAATGAAAATTCTATAATTAATACTAATATCGTAACGCATAAAGCGCGAGCTGGTTTTTTTAGTTTCAAAATTAATCTTAATAAATAATAAAGACCCAAGCCCGACAAAATTTGGAAAGGGAGGACGCCAATAATTGATCTTGTTGGTTGAACAATTTTATCTGCTGTAAATAACGTCCCGACGGGATACAAAAGCAACCAAAGAATTAAAATTGAAAAAACTTGTTTTTGCCTTTTTTTCCATAAATATATTAATGCCAAAATAATTAGGACTGACTGTAATGAATAAAGCTCGCCTATCCCATTAACCGAAAATCTGGTTATAAATTGATTGGTCATTCCCGATGCTCCAGTCAAAAATAGAAAATCAGGCGAAAAATGACTTAAGTAATTGTTAATCATATGGGAAAAAATATTTTCATTGTGCGGAGGATTTGTAAAAATATTTACCTGTTGCCATCTAGAAAGTCCAGATTGAAATAGCATGGAATAAATTAAGGGCGATAAAAAACATATAAAAAGAAAAATTGACAGAAATAAAAACTTAATATTTTTAAATAGAAATTTTCTGAAGGTGACAAATAAACCTAATAAAAAAAGAGGAATAAAAATCCGGGCCGGAAAATAACTATAAATTGCTAGGATAAAAAGGAAAACACTTAAAAGCAAAAAATTTTTATTTTTCCTTGCTTTTAAAAAAAAGTATGTCCCAATCGTTGTAAAAAAAACAAAAGCGGTTAGACCTTCTAGGGAGACACGGCTAAATTGAATATGCCACGGGGAAATTGCCAAGAAAAAGGCAGAAAATAAAGCAATATAGTATTTCCCATCACTTTTTCTAAACATTTCTTTGCAAAGTAAATAAATAGCCAAAATTGAAAAGATCCCAAATAAAGCAGAAGCTAAACGTACGGAAAATTCATTTAAACCAAATAGGGCAACAAAAGGGACAGTTGAATATATTTCCACTGGATTTTTATAATCCCCGAGGGCTCTGAAAAATATGGGAAAACTTTTACCAAATTCATCGACGCCCTTGGTTAATATTGTAAATGCATTATAGCCAATAGATGCCTCATCGCAAAAAAAACCTGAGGGGATACTATCAATTAAATAAATTCTTAAAAAAAATCCCAGCACTAGGATAATTGAAATAGAAAATATTTTAATTAACTTCTCTTCTCTTTTTTTAATAAACAACATTTATTATTTATTTAATAAATAGCTGATGTCGCTAGCTGAAAGTCTTTTTTCGTTTTTAAAAATCAGTGCTTTCGGGTGATCGTAAACTTGAAAAGTTTCTTCACTGCTATCGTCATTAATAGTGATTCCAAAAAGCGATGGGTAGGATGAAAACTCAGCCATCTTTTTATATCCAAGTTTTTCGGAAAATAGTAATTTGTAATATTTGCTGGTTATTGGGTACTTCTCTGTTAAATGGATTAGTGTTCCGTAAAGTCTTCTACTATTTAGAACTATATAGTCGGAATTGGCAAGATTTGTTGAAAGGTAATTAACTTTTTCCGAATTATCCGGTTCATAAATTGTAAGTGCAGTAATAGAATATTGGCTAGGATTAAATCTGCCGAGCGGGAGGGGGAGGCCATCGTCCCAGTGTTCATTAAGTAACCGAGAACCTGCAGGAATATTATTGTAGATCCAGGTAGATGCGGAAATTCTAGTTTGAGGATTTATATAAATGGAAAAAAAAGCGAGTGCCCAAAGTAAGCTTGTAAACATAGAGAATATAATCAGGAGATTGCCAAGCCACCTTTTTTTAGCCCTGACCCAAAAAAGGAAAATGCTTGCAAAAATTAAAAGGAAAGGAAGAATTGGCATCATATACCTGATAAATTTAGTGTGCCAAGCGCCGACGTATAAAAAATAAATTAAAGGAAAAAAAGAGAGAATAAAAAAGTTTTTATTTTTATTCTTAACTACTTTTACCAGGGCAAAAAGAAAGCCTAGAATAGAAAAAATAGCCACCGGTCCAAGTTGAAAGATTAAGTTTTTTATTTGGAAAAGATAGGGAATTGTTTTATCAAATTGCAAAGTATACACAACCGGTAGGCTTCCTGTTGCAACTCCCGATTCATAATTCATTGATTCTAGAAATTTATTAAGACTTAAAAACGTATAAGGAGAGAAAATAGAAAACATTATAAAAGAGGTTAAAACAAAAATAAAAAAATAATTTAACATTTTTAAAAATCCAACTTTCTTCGCTACCCAAGCACAAAAAAGGGCAGATACCGGTATGATAAGAAAAATTAAAGAAGTTGTTTTTGTTGCAACTCCAACACCATAGATTACCCCCAAAATAACAGTTTTTAACAAAGTTATTTTTTTAAAATTTAGAACAGAGAATAAACTAATAGTAACTACAATTAATGAAATTAAGCTTTCGGTAACTCCGAAGTGGGCTGTTTGAATTGAGCCGACCGAAAAAGCATATAAAAAAACAGTCAAAATTCCTATTCTTTCATCAGCAATTTTTTTAGTCAGAATGTATAAAGGAATAATCGTTAACGTTGAAAAAAAGGCAGAAAAAAATCTGCCGATCAAATTTATACTTCCCCAATCAAGAAGCCAGTATGAGTTATTAGTAACAAGACTAACTAGTAAGGATGCTGCTTTATAAAGGTAAATAGAGAATCCGCCATATGCAAAAAATTTTGGATTCATCTGTGAGAAAAAAATAATTCTTGACACTGCCATGTCAACGTTTCTTTCGTCAGGATGAAAAAAGTGTCCCTGATCCCAATTCAAATTATAGAAACGCAAAAATGTCGCAACCAAAACAAGGACAGCAATAAAAAAGAAGTTTCTTTTTTTTGCCCAAAATTTAATCATCTTTAATGACTTCCTTTGCAATTTTTTGCCCTAATTCCATCGCATAATTTACCCCTCTATCCCAAGGGTAAACTTGATTCATATTCGCAAGGTAAACATTTGGAATAGATGTTTTAAAGGATGGAATTTTATTTAAATAGCCTGTTGTCATTACAGGTTGAGCAAAAAGGTCTTTGAGTAATTCAGCTCCAATAAGGTTTTTTTGATAATTTTTATTTAATTTGGCAAGGTAAGGATGAAATTCTTTTAACAATTGATCTTTTGTCATTTTTAGATAGGGATGATCGTGCGCAACATAATGTCCGACATAGACCAAGGCTTCGTTGTTATAGAACTTTTTATCTATAAAATTAGTATGCTCAACAACTGCCATAAGTTTTGATTTAGGTTCGCAAACATTAAGCCAGTATGTTCCGTCTGAAAGGAATGGTTTTTTTAATCTAAGTAAAAGATTAGTTGCCGCCAGACTTTTTAAGCTTTTTAAATTTTCTTGGTAACTTCTAGACAGGGAACTTACACTTCTTAAAAAAACTTGAGTAGGAGTTGTAGAGATAATCTTGTCGAATTTTTCTCCCCTAATTTTATTAGATATTTTTATTTTTAGGTAATTGGACTTAATTTCTATAACTTCGGAGTTAAAATTAAAAATTGCTCCTTTTTTTTCTGAAACTTCTTTTAATTTTTTGGCAAATTCCAAAAATCCTCCCTCAGGGTAAGCTAAGGAAGTTGTTCTTTTTTTTATTCTTGCCCAAAACCAAGCAAGAGAGACTTCCTTTGAATACTTCCCAAACTTTGCCAAAAAAAGAGGCTTCCAGATTAGTTCAAAACCTCTTCTTCCCATCATTTTAGCTAAACTTTGTCCTGCATTATAACTGTCAAGTTTTTTGTAAAATGGACTGTAGCGAAGAAAAGCCAAAGAGAGCCCCATTCTAAATCTTTCCCCAATCGACAGTAGCGGAAATGTTAATAAGCTT
>MFNH01000067.1:0-228 GCA_001781995.1 Candidatus Levybacteria bacterium RBG_16_35_11
AGGCTTGTATTCCCCATCAGGACCTTTGATCTCGAAGAATTTATCATTTGCCATCCCCACAGCATCTATACTCACAAGATAGCGTCCGTCATCAGTATAGAAATCCGCATATGGAATGCTTATAACAAAACTTTTGCTTTTCACCGGGATCTCTTTAGAATATACCCGCTGCTTCCCGTTCTCAAGCACCCTGAAAACCTCGATCTTCACAGTCGTGTTCCAGTCAGT
>MFNH01000067.1:313-24345 GCA_001781995.1 Candidatus Levybacteria bacterium RBG_16_35_11
ACAGGATTGAGCGCTCGCACCTGGTAATCCCTTGTTTTCGTGACAGTGGTGTACTCATCAAGCTTCATCGTAATAGTAAGTTTATGCGTTCCAGGATCCTTTGCCGCCTTCAGGAAAACACTGAAGTTTTTTGACTGGTTAGAGCCAAGTGAAAGATCAGGTTTAATCTCTGCCGTCCCACCTTCAGAATTAATGGTCACAACAGATGTGCCATTGTATTCTATTGTACCAGGGTTCGAAATTGAGAAATTAACCGTCATATTCTCACCCTGATAATAAGCAGGAAGCACAGTCAGATCACTGACAGAAGGATTGATCGATTCAGAGCTTGCCCATATCACATCCTCCATCTCGACCCGTCCTCCAGTGCTTCCATTGAAGGCTTTAACCATCTTGAATTCCAGCCCTTCGTCGCCGTTCTCGTATTTCATCGCCGCAGTTGCACCTTCCTGGACAAGCAAGGTATCCACGGTCTTCCCGAATTTGCTCAGGCTGAACATGGCGCCGCCACTGTCGATGCCTTCAAGGCGCAGGGTGTATGCACCGAGGCGGGTTGTGGGGTTGGCTGGGGTGAGGTTGAGTTCGTTGATGTAGCCAGAGGCGTTTTTCATGGAGATGGGGCGGAAACAGAAGTTGTCGAAGTAGCCTGTGGACTGGTAGACGTCGAAACCCACTTTTCCAGAGGGATTTTCATCTTTGAATTCAGTGGTGAGGGCTAGACGGTTGTCGAAGTAAGTGTATATTTTCTGGTTTAGGCGGATAATTTTTAGGTGGTGCATGATCTTTGGATTAAAATCGATGGAAGTATTAGACGAACTATCAAAATAAATATGAGTGTTAGCAGAGGTAAAGCCCAATGTATCAATACCAATAGAATCATTAAGCCCTTTTGGACGATTATCATCACGAATCCATATCAACCAATTTTTGTCATTATTATAATAGCCCAAATAAAAACCAACTTGTGCATAATTTTGTATCGGTGTTTGATTTGCTGTCAAATCTACATCAACAATATACTTTATATATTCCCAATTTTGAAAAACCAATATAGATCTTCCATACGTACTAGATTGTATTGTCCCATTAATAATTTGCCAAGTTTCAGAAGTGACAACCGTCCATTTTGCTTCATCCAAACGGCTGAAATCATCACATACTAAATCAGATTGAGCGGTTACGAAGACGACAAATATTGGAGATAACATTATTAATATTATCATAAACTTTGGTAATAAAAGTAAGTTGGAATTCATTTAATCTCCTGATTTAATCGTATTGTATTTATTAAATAATTTAATTAAAATTAATATGCACAGCATTAAATATGGAATTAATGTTAAAATAATTCCGATTTTGCGTGGAAGGGACAAATTGTAATCGATAATATATTTACCAGTACCGTCAGAATTGTTTATAAAAAATCCATTCATTAAAAAATTTATGGGCAAACTATGATTATTGTTACCATTTGAAGTCAATTCCCAATTCGGTGAATACGTATCTGTAAATACTAAAATTGAATTGTTTAAATTTGTATTTCTTTTAATATCTACTTCGAATTGATTAGGTTTTATCTCTTTGAATTCAGGCTGATTTCTTGTGTATTGCTCATAATAATTAATATTATTAGATTCAATTAAATATAGAATAGTTGTAGAGTCCCTATTTGATTTAAGAACTTTGAAACTTATATTGTGAAATCCTCGTGATAAATTGCTTTTATAATTTAATTTGTTTAAATCTATGGGATCCTCATTATCTATTCTGAAACTAAGCAATTTAATGTTATCTGGTGAATCTAATCTCAAAAGATATTCACCATCTTTAAATATTTCGATTTTTGAAGAATAAATATTATATAGTTCATCATTTTCAGATGGCAACATAAATTGCGACAAATCATATGAATAGATTTGTTTCGAAGTCGATTTATTAATTTTATCTCTAAGTTCATTTGATAATTTACTTAAATTGGCCGAGGGAATTATTAGTATAGTGTCAATATAAGTGCTATCACTTCTTTTTGTATTTAAATTTAAATTATGAAATTTTTGTGATAGGTTATATTTTCCGATATCAATCCATCTAAATCCTTTTTTAGCCTCTATATTAAATGATTTGAAATATATATTGTCCACTGAAGATGACAAGGAGTTAGAGTTATTATATTGAAAAATTCTTGTCAATATTTGATATTCTGTATTATTCTCTACATTAAAAGGAATATTTAAATCTCCATTTTTACAATATATTAAATTATTTGATAGTACTGATTCACCATAAAAACTATTCCTATATGCTGGATCATTGAAAAGTACACCATAGCCAGAAACATAATCAAAATCATGTATTATTGTGCAATTCGATTCTTTATAATTGAATGGTTCATATTTATATTTAGGATCGATTTCTGAATAAATAACATCTAAATAATTTGAATTTTGAATTATCAAATATTTGTATAGATTCAAATCTTTGAATAAGTCATTAGATATTTGGTTTGCAAAAACAAAAACTGGTTTAAACTTAATTTCATTGGAATATATTTTATTGAACTCTAAAACATTTGGGCCCCCGAAGACAAGAATCGGATATGCAATGTACATACGTGGTTCTGCAAGTATATTTTCATAAATAGAAATTCCATTTGATGTTTTTAATATTTCTTTAAAATCAGAATTGTTATTAATATAATTAATTTTATTGGGGAACAATTCAAAATCAGAAGAGGCTGCCCAATTTGGACTTGTTATAATATATTTAATATTCATTTGGCCAAGAATATTTGCAAAAGTTTTCATGCGATAAAATTTATCGACCACATCCCATTGATTCTGCAAATATCTCTGATGGATAGAATAATAATTAATATATGAAGGATTTCCATTTCTTGCAACGGTCAAGTCCAAAACTCTATAATTATAATTAGGATTATTCACTTGTAAAAAATCCTGAACTTGATTGAGATCAGGATAAGTTTCATCTGTATTTGACTTTGTTTCAAAAAAAGGAAACGTATTTAAAAACAAATATGTCATTGTAAGAATTATAATTAAAACAATGCCAGTTTTTATGTTTTTTGATTTTAATATTTTAATATTATACATTATTTTAAATATTGAATTTGCGGACAAAAACGAAGTCGTTAAAACCGAGATAAATACAAAGCGATCCGGCGTCCGAACCATATCGAAATATGGAAAATATCGAAATAAAATATCATAAAGACCAGGAAAATATTTGTTTGGTCCAAGTGAAAGGAGAAAACCCATTAATCCTATGATAAAAAATATTATATTAATCCTCTGATTTTTTTTTATAAATAATGTAAATACAGAAAGGATGGTATAAAAAATAAAGGTGTACAATAAATATATTTTTGGATTATTAGTAGTATTTAAATCTGAGATTAGAGACACTTTCATTTCTTTAAATTGAAATGATGATGATTCAATCAAATTGTTTGAATAAAAATTTAATACCTCAGTTTGTTTTCGAATTTCTAGCGATTTTTCAGAAAATGGTGAATATACTTGTGGCTCAAAAAAAGTTGGTATCAAAAAGAAAGATGAAGACAATAAAACGACAATACAAATAATAAATGAAACTTTAATTGTTAAAAATAATTTTGCAGTGAAACTATTATTCTTCTCCGTGAAAATTGCAAGAAATATAAAAAGTATAAAAAATATTCCGAAAAAAAAGATGAATTGAATGTGTGAATATAAAGCACTCATTGAAAATAAGATTCCTGAAAGTACAGCAAATTCTATTTTATTACTTATTATATATTTATGTATATATAATATCGAAATAGGTAATATTGTGAAGCCCCATTCTATATATGTATTTCCAGAAAGCATCAACAAAAATAAAGGATTTGTGGTATATAATATCCCAGATAATAAAGATACGTACTTATTATTTGTGAAATGGTGAGTCATTGAGTACATGAACATGAATGCTAGTAGGAATTCAAGAACTTGAATTGATTTAATCGTAAAAAAAATATCGTGGAATATATAAATAAAGAAGGCGTCAATAAATGCATAGAAGTACGAAAATATATAAAAAGTTGGGCCTGAAATATCACCCCTCCATTTCAGGGAGTTCAAAAAGCCAAATGGGCCAAATTCATTGAAAATTTTTATAAAATATGCTTGTATTTGTGCAGAAACCCCCAGGTCATAAGCATACTGATAAGGTATGCCTTTAATTAAATAATTATATATAACATAAAAAAAAATGCTTGCTAATATAAATAGAAGCCAATTCCAACCATTTATCTCTGATTTTTTAATATTATTCACCTAATTTCGAAGTTATTCTAGGTTCATTATAAAAATATTCTACTTGAAGCAAGTAACGAAGTTATTCACTTCAGCTTTTTTATGAATGGAGCTTTGTATTTTACATTGTAATTACAATTTTTGCACAAGTTCGTGAAAATGAGATTATTGTGTTCGTTCAAAATTTTCTTTCTTAACTCAGAGTTCAAAATATCATCCCATGTTTGATTGTACAAATTTCCAAAACAAATTTCTCCTTCAAAATCATGTGGGCATAAAATAACATCACCATTCCAACAAACGTTTATACCCCTTGTAACATAATTACAAGCTACTCTATTGTCGTATTTAACTGCAAGTTTCTTAATTGTTTTATTATCAATCGCATTATGTTGATTATCGTATTTATATGATAGCTCTATATGTGCATCAACATGCTTGAATAAATCATAAAATAAGTCAACTTCTGATTCGGTTTCTTCCGAAACCAACATTCTTATAGTTACATTGTCGACTAATTGACCAGTTTCATTCAATCTATATATATTTTGTAACGTTTTATTGAAATTTAAACCAGTTATTCTTTCATATGTTTCTTTTTTACCTGCATTGAAGCTGATTAAAACCTCTGATATGCCAGAAGGTATTTGAGAAATTATTTCTCCATTAGATGTTAAAATTGTGTCAACGCCATATTCAGAATATTTTTTTATAGCATAGTCAAAATACATTTCTACATTCGATACAATATATGATTCACCTACCCCATACAGATGAACATATCCAATCTTTTTGGTGCATGAAACATCCACAAGTTTCTTGAAAAAATCAAAATCCATCACTCCCCGTTTTCGTTTCATATCTTTATTTAAACATGTAGTACAGTGTGCATTGCAATCATTTGTCAGTTCAATAAATAATTTAAGTGGTGTTTTTTTCAAAAAGTGATTAAACATCACTTGAAATCGTCTATATTTTTTGTCACCATGTAACACGTATTCTAATCCATTATAAATTTCTTCAATCATATTAACCAGATCCAATTTATCTTTCAGACCCAAACTCCGCAAAATTAGAGGGTTTAATCATATTTATTTAAGTGTAATATTTTAATAAATTCTACTATTGTTAATGTTTCCATAAGAAAAATTTTGAAAAAAAGATTTAAATTTTCATCGACCCTATAGGGAATAGATCTAAAAATTGACTTTGGAACTATTATAGGATGAAAAAGATAAAATATTATTGCTACCATAGCGCAGGAAACTTAACAAAAAAAATGATCTGAAACACTCAACAATGAAATGGGATTATCCGGATAAAAAGAGCATTAAAGTTAGCAAAATATTTTGAACTGAATATATTACCTCCAAAATTGCGGAGTTAAGGTTTTAAATTTTTACACACAATACTAAAATTTTTACAAGCCAAATTTAAAGGTTTTATATTAATGGTTTTGATTGATATTGGCAAAGTTTGATTTCACTGAACTAAGTGTCGCCGAACGCATTAAATATTTTGATATATTCTTTTGCGGTTTCATTCCATCTGAATTTTTGTGCTTGTTTAATTCCTTTAATAATCATAATATCTCTTAAATTTGGATCAACCAACAACTTTTCTATTGCATCAGTTAATTCATTTATGTCACGAGGATTTATCTTAATTGCTGCATTTCCTACAACTTCAGGAAGACTGGATGAATCTGACGTTATTACAGGACAACCACATGCCATCGCTTCTAACGGTGGAAACCCAAAACCTTCATATAATGATGGATAAATAAATACATCAGCTATATGATATATTACAGATAAGTCCCTGTCTGAAACATATCCTGTAAACACAACTTCATTTTCTAGGCCCAATTGTTTTATTTTAGTATGTATATTATTATATTTCCAACCCTTTTTGCCAACCAATACCAATTTCTGTTCAAAACCCATTTTCTTTAGTTTATGATATGCCTCGATTATCATCAAAATATTCTTTCGAGGTTCCAACGTTGCAACACACAAAAGAAAATGTTTTGGTAAATTAAATTTTGGTATTGTTTTTTCAAGAGAAATATCATTTCTATATGCAATAAACGGTTCATTTAAGCCATTATATATTACAGTGATTTTTTCTCCAGATATGTTTAAATATCTTATTAAATCGTTCTTTGTATTCATTGATACGGTAATAATTTTTTTAGTGAATATCTTCAGTAAAAAACCAAACAAATATTTGTGTTTTAATTTACTTATCAAAGGATATTGTCTCGTATCAGGATATATCAAGGGTGATAGATCATGTATAATTAATAACGTTTTTTTTTGCATGAAAAGTGGCGGAAAATGCTCCGGTGTGAACACAACATCAAAATTATATTTTCTTAAAAAAAAAGGTATTTGAATTGAATATCTTATTTCACGAGAGTAGTTTAATGGTAATATAATTTCATTAGCATGTTTGTATATGTCTAATTGTGTGTTTTTGGAGTGTAATAAATAATATTCATTTTTATTATCAATTTCCAAGATATTTTTGGTCAAATTGTATGCACACATTGGAATTCCTGTAAATTGGTCTACATCCAAGCAATCCAATATTATGCAAATTTTCATAGATTCGCTCCCACCGCTCCCACAAACCTATATTGTGACATACAATCTAGCCATTTAGGAAAACATTGTCTCCCACTTCTATTAATGGCAATCTCAAACCTAGCCAAATAGGGTATGTAAATATATACGAGAAACTTACCATATGGAATAATTCCTTCCAACGCAGAAAACATGCTCGGTATAGTACCTATTTGTATCATACGGATGGGAATAATTTTCAAAAGACTTTTTTCCATTATTTTTACCTCCAGCCTATCTACTTATTCTTTTATGTAATCATCTGCTTAATTAGGTTCATTTCTTTTTCGGCAATTTCATCCCAATTATATCTTAACGATAAGTCCAAAGCATCTTTCCTAAATTTGGAATACTTTTTCTCATCTGATAATAAGCAATATATAGCCTTGGAAAAATCTTTAAAATTGTTCTCTTCAATTTGTATCAGCCCTCTAGGAAACACTTCGGAGTATACTGGTAAATTCCACGCTATAACTGGCAGGCCACACGCCATTGCTTCAAGTATTGCAATTCCAAATCCTTCTTCATGACTTGCTGATACGAATAATTTACATGAATTTACTATACTAAATGCTTCATCATTTTCCAGAAAACCCAACAGTTCAATATTTTGACTCAAGTGTGCTTCTTCTATTTTTTTCTCTAGTTTCAGCTTAATTTCTTCGTCACCCGTGCCAATAATCGCTAATTTCGCATCTGGCCTCAACTTGCAAACATATTTCCAAATTTTTACCAAATCAAATATACCTTTTGACGTATGGATCCTGCCCATAGAAACCGCATCATATCTTTTATGGTTTTTTTTCATGCATTTAAAAAATCCCACATCTATACCCGGAGGATTAAACTCAATTTTTCTTATATCAAATCCCTGACAAACCAAATCTTCTTTAAGTATGTTGTTATCTACTATTATCAAATCTGCAAAGCGTTTTATAAAGAAAAAGCTAATTTGTTGAGCATAATGAGAAATAAATCGATTGGGTGGAATTAAATGGAAAATTAATTGGACCCACTTTATCTTTCGATCTTTTACTTTAGCAGCAAAAGCGGGAAAAACGTCTGGAAGAAAATCTGATGTCGAGTAGAAGATTGGTTGTTTATTAACCTTTTGTGGTAAAAAACAGGCAATAATAGTTCTAAAAATATAACTAATCGGTAATCCAAATTTATCAGTAAAGGAAAACGGAATAATAGTATATTTTACATCAATATGATTTCTATAATTTGTAAAACCCATATTTGACGTAACTATCTCTATATCAACACCTTTTAACTTAAGAGCTTTAAATATTGCTATCGCACGTGTATCACCACCCCCCATACCTTTCCCTTGAGTCCAAAAAGCATTTATGAATGCAAAAACCTTAAATTCTTTATCAATCAGTTCCATTGTCCACCTGTCATGATAACTCTTAATTTAATGATAAAGATTTTCTAACTTTCAAAAAAACATTTGTGAATCCTGCTCCATCAAGAAATTCGGCATCTCTTTTTTTATCAAACCAGGATTTAAATGGCATTTCACTTTTAAAACACCATTTAAAAATATATAACAATATCATACTAATCAACTCGTAAAATCTTCCGCCATATTCGATATTGATAATTTCGAACCCAGAATCTTCCAATTTTTCTTTCAATTCATTGATATTATAATGTCTGTGACCAACTAACCACCATGCAGGATCAAGAGAACATGACCAAAAAGTTCTATTTGGTGTTGAAAGGAATAAATAGCCACCGGGTTTTAAGACTCTATAAATCTCTTGAAATGAAATATTTTCTGAATTTTTAGGAAGGTGTTCTAAAACTTCCCACATCACTAATATTTCAAAATAATCATTTTCATAAGGTACACAAAGTGCTGAACCACTAATGAATGTTGCATTGGGTATTGCATCTTTTAAATATTTCACATCAACCTCGCTAGGTTCTATACCAATTATTCTCTTACAATTATTTTCAATGGCCCATTTTTCAAACCAGCCAAATGAACAACCTACATCTAAAATTGTTTTATCTTTAACATTACCAACGAATGCAAAAGATTTGTTATACCTACCAGTCAAACGTTGTTCGATATTATTTTGAAATTTCATTAAAATCAACCTATTTTTGAATTATTCAATTTTCGCATATAATTAACATTAAGGTCTTCCCGTAGTAGTTGACGATCTATAGAGAAGATTAAGAGCTAAAATAGCATCTTGTTTCAATGATTCAAACGATTTGAAGTCAGATATGAATCGTGATATTATATATTGAGGTCTAAAATAATATTTTCGGTATATATCCTTCTGCACTTCGCGCAAATCGGATAAAGAAAAACCATTGGGTATATAAACGGGTTGGATGGATGTTAAACCTTTTGCATACTGATCCCAAATATCAATATCAATTTTCTTTTCACGTATTGCTTCATAAAAGATGTCTGCTCCAGGCATTGGAACCGTTAGATGCAAACCCATAGTATCTGGTTTTAACTTTAAACAAAGTTTGTATGTTTCATACATATCTTTCTCAGTTTCAGTTGGAAACCCAAGCATACAGAATGCAGATGTCTTTATTCCCATTTCTCTACACAATTCGAACGCTTTAATAAGATCTAGATCATTTATTCGTTTTCTAATTACTTCAAATCTCAGCTTTTCGTTACCAGTTTCTACACCAAATGATATTTCCTTACAACCTGATTTATACATTAATTCCAACAAATCTCGGTCTACTAAATCAGCCCTAGTTTCACAAAACCAATCTACCTTAAAATTTCTTTTCATGATTTCAAGGCATATTTCTTCTGTTCTTTTTCGATTTGCTGTGAAAGTATCATCTGTAAAAAGAATTAGTTTAGCGTTAATAGTATTAATGCAGTATTGCATTTCGTCAACAACATTTGTTGGAGAACGGAATCTCATTTTTCGATCTGTAACTGGATTACTACAGTATACACAGTTGAAAGGACAACCTCTTGTTGTATGAATTGTAGCAAAATGTTTTCCATAATCTTTAATGTAATAATTTACATTAGAAATTAGGTGTCTTGCAGGGAAAGGATTTTCATCTAAATTATTAATGATTTCCCCTTTATAATTTCCTCGTATTTTTTTACCATTCAAAACCTCCAAAACTATTTCAGAAAAAGTGATTTCTCCTTCTCCCTCAATCGAAAAATCAAAACAATTAAACCTTTCAATGAAACTTTTATCTGCACTAACATGTGGCCCTCCTATTCCTATTACAATATCGTCACAATATTGTTTTTTAATAAGTTGTGCAATTTGTACAGCTCCTCTAATTTGAGGTGTTGTTGCAGTTATCCCAATGATTTTTGGTTTATTTTTTTGAATATTATGTATTATTTCTTCAAGAGAAATATCTGAAGCTATTGCATCAACTATTTCAACACTAATTCTTTTTTTCTCCAAGACCGATGCTATATATAAAATACCTAAAGGTGGATATAAAGACAGGGCAAATTTTGCTTTAACTTTCTCACTTTTTTTTTCAAAAATATTTTTTGGATTTATCAACAAAACATCCATTTTTAATCCTCCTAGAATTAAATCACTATGATTTAGTTTTATTTAACAAATAGTCAAACTAAATTTAATAATATTGAATTTATCATCTACAGATTGCTAAATATTGCACTCTTAACCTCTTGTTTCAAATATTGAAATCCTACACCATATCTTAACCCATAAATGCGTTACTATTCCACAGACTTAATTACAAAATCTGAGTTTAATTTTCCGGCAAATTTTTTAAAATATTTAAATTTATCATACCCAACAATGCTACACAATGAAAGGGCAAAAACACCTCTTATACCCGGTGGCATGCCTAAAATAGTTTCACTCCACAAACTATCGCAATCTTTGCAGGTTTTAAAATAATTATCGAACTTTTTTTCCAACATTGCTTTACGAAACAACTGATATTTTTCACTATTCCAAATTTCCTTTAAAGACTGGTCTGGAAATTTACCTAATACATTATCCGCAAAAAAATCTGAAGTGCAAGCAACAGCATTACCATTCCAAAGAATATGCATTGAACACCACAAATAAGAACAAGGTGAATAATTAGTTCCTAATTTTTTGAACTCATATTTATTGGTTGATGATAAATTGCTTCCCCATGTACTGGGCTGGCGGGTTTGGATTAAATTTAATGGTAAACCAATAAAATTCTTTTTAAAAGCGGAAATATTTTGTTCATAATCTTTTTTGCCGTCTTGATCCAAAATCAAAATTTGTAATTCAACAATCGTCTTCTTTTTTAATTCTTTTTTAATTTTTAAAAAATCAATAATATTCATTAATGTCTTTTCGAAATTACTCCCTATTCTTATTTTTTCATAAATTTCAGGACTGCACCCATCAAAAGAAATATATATTGCATCTAAATCTGCATTTAATATTCTGTGCGATAACTGAGGAGTCAATAAGGAAGCGTTTGTTGAAAGTGTCGTATTAATATTTGCTTTTTTTGCGTATTCTATCATTTGTGGCAAATTTTGATTGAGCAAAGGCTCGCCAGATATACATAGCACTATAAAGGTAATAAAATCTTTTGCCTCATCTATTATTTTTTTGTACATATCCATATCCATATAGCCATAAGTTTTCTGCTTACTTACAGAATTCGGACACATTATACATCTTAGATTACAGACGTTTGTCGGTTCAATCCATAACGCTGTTGGCAAATAAGGAAGAGTAATTTTACCTTTCTTGTAATTCCAGTAAGCTGAATACATGTTTTTTAACATTTTCAATTTTTTGTACATAAATTACCTCTCCAACTCAACTCATGAAATCATATTTCATTTTTTTGCCAGTTTTTCCTGTCTTCAGGTTTAGCACCTGAAAGGTTTGCTATAGTACCGGCTGCATACACCGCCATCGTTATCCAGCACGCCGGTATATGAAACCACCACGCTCTGTCCTGCTTCTGCCAGTAACCTCTCAAAACTTGAGACACCAGCGGAAGAACAGTCACCGTATAAACAATGAATTTCAACAATTTCTGTTTTCCAAGTTCACCCCATGGATACTTCCTGAGCTTCTGCTCTTTATAATACGCATAGTCATTGATCCTTCGCCTCTGCTTTTTTATGAAAGTAAAAACATCCCCTGAGAAAAGATGCACAATTCCCACCTTGACTTTCGCAAACTTATTCTTTCCCTGTGTTATCAGTTCATAAACAATATCGATATCAAACAGGTAATCACCAATGGAACAACCCATCAAAGCATCCCGTCTCACAAGGAACCCGTTCGCGCCTATGGTTGGCAGCTTCTTATCATCAAGTTCGATCTTAATATAGTTCCCCTTATCTTCCTGGATCACCGGCATCTCTGTCCATTTACCTGTTACCATGCACATCCTGTCATAATTCCCCAGGAACAAGCACAGCGGATCGTTCATCCCCAGCATGGCGCAGTATCGCGTAATATACCCATCCTCCTTTCGATAAGTATAATCCAGCGGCTCAGTCCCCGCGATCTCCCTGTCCTGGAATGGCTCAACCATTCTGGAAAGCCAGTCCCTTGAAGGAAGGATATTGTCAGAATCGATAAGAGCGATGATCTCATTCTGTGCATGTTTCACACCCGCAGCTTTGCCTGCTTCACCGGTTTTAAGGGGGTTTGGATAGATCTTATCAGTGTATTTTCGAGCTATTTCAAGAGTGCTGTCGGTCGAGCCGCCGTCTGCGATTATGATCTCTATATCTCCTTTGTAGTCCTGGGTTTTGATGGAATCTAGGCAGAATGCCAGGGTTTTGGCGGAGTTGTATGTGGGGGTTATGATGGAGATGGGGGGGTAGCGGTTATTTGAAATATGATGTGTTTTTTCGATAATAGGTTTACTCCTCCGTGAGAATCTGAATTGAATGTATCTGCTGTTTTCTTAATATCGGCATTTGACAGGATTAACTGGATCGAAAGGATGCGATTTTAGTGATTGATCCTGTAAATCCTGTTGATCCGGTCTGAAGAAAAGCATAGGATAGCGCGAGGATTGGGGGTTGCAAGGGGATAGATTGGCGCCGAGATTTTATATTTATTGTACGATAATTCCTCAAAGCTTATTCTGAATTTTCAAAAGCGCAGAAATTTACTGCTTCATAAGTTTTCATCCCAGCTCATCGAGATTCAAGTCCCTGAAAAATTTTATTTTGATTTGATATTCATCCAAGAAAGGAGTTAATTTATCATGGAACGGCTTATCGTTGGTTATTAGAGTCGCCCCATAAAGGATAGTCGTTATCGCTATGATGTTATCAAAACCTTCCGCCTTGATTTTTACTGCATAGTCAATAACTCTTTCCTTAAGATCCGAATCAAAAAGAATGACTTCAGCAGAATCCAGAGTTGTATGTGGGGGTGATGATGGAGATGGAGGGGTTGCTTTTTTGTGATTCTTGCATGCTTGTTTTTGATACCATCGTTATGTCAGTCCCTTTTGCACTTTATGATTATTAAGATTATTAAGTATGTCGATCTTGATTAAGAGTTTTCATTTGCTATTTTGAATTTTACAATACGAACTCTGTGGTTTTTTCTGAAATATTCTAGAAGACATGCTCGAAAATCTCATCGGGTAGCGTGAGGATTTAGGATGATTGGAGGAGCGCTTGAGCGCCGGATTTTTATAATGATTATGTGATTATATTGTTCTGCCATTGATTGTTGGTCATATGAACGCGTAAACCATGCAACAAATCTGCGTTCATCGGCGTTCATCTGCGGTTTTTTTATCGGTTCTTCACGGATCATCTGCACGATCCGTGTTCCTCTTCAAAAAACGCTCAGCTATCTCTACCATGCCTTTTATCACAGCATTTGCTCAATATAGCACGGCTGAGTAGTTATTGATCGCGGTCTTGATCGGATTGAAAATCGAACTGCCAGAGGCTCTTGATAAATTGTATAAAAGAACGAACTCTAATATGGAATGTTTATCCAATCGTTCATGCCTCCGTTACACCCATTTTTGATACCTTCAATTCAGTCAAAACCAACGACTCCTATGATTATGATATGTATTATTAAACCTGTCGGTGTTTGATTTGTCGGTTCAGTTGAGGATCAGAAATGCACCGGATGACACGAGGATTGGGGTTGCATGGATACATACTGGCGCCTGAAATTTTGTATATATTATGTGATTCTATTAAGTAAATACGTTTCATACAGTCAAAATTTAAGCATTTTTCAATTTAGAAAATATTTCTTCAAGTCCTTTTATTGAGGTATTATCTTTCTCTTCAATTTCTGAAGCTAATCTTCGAATTTCTTTTTCTTTCAGTATATTTTGTAAAAAGAGCGCTCTGAGAATGCCTTTAATGTCAAAAAACAAGATTCCATTTTCGCGACAAAAATTCTTGGCATGTTTATCGTTCGTCAAACAAATGCATTTCCTATGTTTGCATAGGACGATGCACATCAATTCTCCCTTGTGAAGATACTTCTCTTTGTTGAGTAACAAAAGATATTCTTTATGTTCTTCATCATCAAAATTGATTACTATGACGTGTTTTAATATTTCATCAATGAAGGAAAATCCCATCTCTTTTGTTTTCAGTAATTCTTCATAGACTGCCATTGGGATATAAATTTTATGAAAATGACTTTAACAAATTTGCAGATTTGACCTTACCGAACATGCTCAATATATCGGTATCTGCAACCGCTATCATCCAAAAACCTCTTTGATTTTTCTATCGATCTCTTCAATAGGTTCACTTTCCACAATCCTTCTATAGCCCCTTTCTGCTAAAATCTCTTTAAATTCAACTGTGGTTACCCCAGCAACTTCCGCTGCCTTTGAAATTGATATTTTATCATTTAAATATAAATATATAGCTAATTCTTTCTTCATACTCTGATTAGAACGCAATATTATTTTTACGGATTCTTCCAGTAATTCAGCTCTATTTTTAAAATATTTAGGAATTAAAAAATTTAACCCTTCTTTTACCAGAAACTCTGTCATATGAAATCAATTTTATTATGTAAGATATCCTTTATAAATTTATTTGAAATCTATTTCCCCTTATCTTCCTGGATCACAGGCATCTCATTCCATTACCTGTTACCATGCACATCCTGTCATAATTCCCTAGGAATAAGCACAGTGGGTCGTTCATCCCCAGCATGGCGCAGTATCGCGTAATATACCCATCCTCCTTTCGATAAGTGTAATACAGCGGCTCAGTCCCTACACTTTTCCTTGTTCGAAAAATCGGTGAGATGGCCAAATACTGCTTTTACACCTTTTCCAATAAACCTCATATCATCAAAGTTCCTTATTGATAGAAATCTTCTCAAAATGTAATTTGGTGTAATGAATACCTTGTACAATTCCTGCATCATCTCTTTTATCTCCTGCTCTGTCATCGGACATTTCATAACAGGCTCACGCATATCAAATTTGTCCCAATCCTCGGTCATAAGCCAGCCATTTTCTTTGCATTCCCGAAAAAGTGGCGTTCCGGGATAGGGAATAACGATCGTGGCTTGAAGTGTGTCTGCCCACCCTTTTTTGAAAATTTCCTGAGCAAGTATGACAGTGTTCAAAGCGTCTGTTTTTGTCTCCCATGGATATCCCATCATTACAGTAAGGTGAGGAGCAAGACCCGCCGTTTTTGCCATCATGCAGGCTTTGGCGATATCCTCAATTTTTGTACCCTTTTTTATTCTGTCAAGTGTACTCTGGTTGGCAGATTCCACACCATATAATATGAATTTAAATCCAGCTTTTCCCATGAGATCATATTCATCCTGGGAAAGTGCATTTACACGCATATTGCAGTGCATATTGATCATTTTATTATACCCACGCTCTATCATTCCATCACAGAAATCATGAAGCCATTTTCCCACCGGAAAAGATCCTGAATCATCCATTATATCTTTTACTTCATATTTTTCAATAAGCATCCCGATCTCATCCAGAAGTTTTTCAGGGGATCGTGCCCTGAAAGAAGGATAAGTGGTAGTCCATGAACAAAAGGAACATTTTCCCCACCAGCAGTCCCGTCCCACCATTGTGTATGTACCGGGAAGTCTTTTATAATTCCCGTTTTTCTCACTGTAAAGCTTCCATCTGGTAAGATCCCTGTCGATAAAAGGCAGGCTGTCAAGATCATGATCAAGTACGAACTTACCCGTATTCCTTATTTCCCCAATTGTCCTGAACCATATTCCAGGTTCTAATTCCTCCCCTCTGGAAATATGATCCGCAAGATTTAGCAATAGAAAATCATAATCTCCGCCTGTGATAATAAAATCCGCCATGCATTTTTCCATGGATTCTTTGGGAAGTGCTGTTACATGATCGCCCATCAGAACAATTTTTGTTTCAGGAGAAATGCTCTTAATATCATTAACAAAAGACCAGTGTTTTTTTACAACGGGGGTTTTTGTTTCCAATGCAATTAGATCAGGTTGAATCCTTTCGATATTTTCCCGCCACTCATCATAGCTTTTATTTTCAGCGATTGCGTCATCCCACAAAACTTCATAGCCATTTTTTTTTAAAAGTGTTGCGGCATAGGCTGGAACCATCGGATAAATATATGTGGGATTATTGAACCACTGGAACTGCCTGTTCTGGGAAAGTAATGGTGTGCCTTTCGGGCTTTCTAGAGGTGGATACGAAATTACGATTTTCATTTTATCTTTCCAACTCACTGGATAATAATCCTGCAATAAAGTAGATACCATATATAAAATGTGTGACGATCATTCCTGCAAAAACAAGAGGTAGAAGGCGTAGATCCTTCCCATCAGTATATGCTAAAAAGGATGCTACAAGCACTGCCAATATATACATTCCAAAAATAAAAATAAAATATGGGAAGAAAGATTTTTCAAAAAAAGAGAACACAGAACCAATTAGCATAAAGACAACAAGTATTGATGGGATAAAATAATTGAATCGCAAAGAAGTTTCAGGAAACCTTTTTGCAAAAAATCCACGGTGCATACCGAACCTTGAGACTTGCTTAATATGCCTGGTAAATAATGGTCTTCTATGGTGGTGAACAACAACATCAGCGGATTCCAACATCTTTTTACCAGTTTTATCAATATTAAGACATATCAACGTATCTTCTCCAGGCCAGTATTTTTCATTCCATCCCCCGATTTTCTCAATGATCGATCTGCGAGTGATGAAATTACATGAATGTATATCTTTAGATACAATTGATTTTCCCAGACGGAATCTATTTGAAAGACCTCCCATCATAAATGATGAAAGAACATAACCTCCTGCTTTCTCCAAGATCTGATCTTCAACTGGCGTTATCCCTGGTCCCCCAACAGCTGCAATATCAGGATCATTGAAATATTCTATGGCATTTTTCAACCATTCCTTTTGAGGATAAGCATCTGAATCAATAAAAGCAAGAAATTCTCCAGTTGAGTTTTTTTCTCCAATATTTCTTTTCTTACCTGGTGACACTTCCCCTGTAGCCACTATTTTTACTTGAGGTAAGAAAGAATGTTCATGGTCGGGTAGCACTATGATCTCAAAATTATCATAATCAAGCTCTTTGCATTTTTGAATACACTCAGAAGTCTGTGGATCAATATCCTTGCAAGGTATAATAATAGATATCAATGGATTCATTCAATATTCCTTCTGGAAATGATTAGTTCTTCATGTATTTTTCTTATAATATTGCGGTGCTTTTAAATAAACGGTGAAGCGACCGCCCGATCGTATGATTTCCACACCATCGATCGTTTCTTTTTCTTTGCAGCCTTTGAAACCCGATGTGAATAGGCTGATCTTATGTCCTTTTAAAACAAGGCGTTTTGAAATTTCGTGAGTTACTACCTCTGCGCCACCTGCTGCGGGGTTTTTTATATCGCGCCAGTTGTAGATGAGGATGTTCATTGGATATTCACGAAATCCTTGCCCATGAACGATCCACTCTTTTCGATACCCTGCTTGCCTGTTTTTTCATTACCCTTCGCCGGATTTACATAATAATGATAACTATAAATAAAGATGTCGGTGGAGTGTGACGGTTACAATTGGTGTTCTTTGCGATCTTTGCGCCCATTGAAGTAGCAATTACTTTAAACCGCGAAGAACGCAAGTGCGCAAAGAAGTGAAGATCATATCAATATGTAAGTTAATGGTCTCGGTGGTTATTGTTTTTGGATTTTTGTTTTGCGTGAGAGTTAGAAAAATCGGTAGCTTCGGTGAACATATCGAGCTAGATTTCCATAACGGTTAAAACCACATCATTTGACAGGATGAACAGGATCGACAGGATACGATTTTAGTGACTGATCCTGTAAATCCTGTCGATCCGGTCTAAAGAAAAGCATAGGATAGCGCGAGGATTGGGGGTTGCAAGGGGCACGCAGGCAGGAATATTCACGATTTCCAGACAGTTATGCCTTCAATTCGTTCAAAATCCTCATCTCTCGTAGCTATATTTCGGATTTTATTGTTTTCCATTACAGACGCATGAAGAGCATCACTGGGTAATAACAAATATTTTTTGCCCAATTCTGATGCTTGTTTATAATCCTTAAAATTCACAGAAACAATTTTTAATCCTTTCAAACATTCTATAAAATCATTAAATTCTTCAACCGATTCATAACATAAATTGGAAAAATTCACATCATTTTTTATAGACTTAATGATTACTTTCCGATCTTGTATTTTAAGAAGAAGTGAACCTTTTTGCATCAGGATTATAAATGAAACTTCATCAAGAACAATAGGGGTCGTCACTGCTTTTATCTCGCTAAGTTCAATCTTTTCTAAGAAAAATGCCGCAGATTCACCATATTTTGGATTGGGTAAAGAATAATCCAGGAAAATATTGGCATCTATAAAAATACATTCAGACTTATTATATTCAGATATTTTCAAATTTCTCCCCTTTCATTCCAGTCATTTTCCAAAGACAAAATAAATTCTTCGTCAATTTTCTTTGAACCCACAAATCCATAGTGCCGTCTAGTGCTGGTTTTATGCCTTATTAAAATTTCATGTTTTCCGGTCAGAATTTCAAAGTTCTCAATACCGAGTTGCCTTAGAATTCCTTTTGGGATTAGAATTCCTTCTTTAACTGTCTTGATTTCCATTTCAAATCCTCTTAGACCAAGTTTGATATTCAATTTATATAAGATTCACGCAGTCTTAAATGTTTCAATACTTCTATCCCAATCAGACTTAACCTTATCTGCCTCTTATAAGATTCATTCCGACCATGGCGCAGGATCGCGTAATATACCCATCCTCCCTCCGATAAGTGTAATACAGCGGCTCAGTCCCTGCGATATCACGATCTAAAAAAAGCTTCGCTACCTCTACCATACCTTTTCTCATAGCATTTGCTCAATACAGTATGGCTGAGTAGTTATTGACCATGGTCTTGATCGGACAGAAAATCGCGCTCCCCTTACCCAAAATGGAGCCTCGATTTAATAATATTTTCCGGAACATTGCAGAATTTTTTAAGGGATTCAAGGAACATTTTTTCCTGGGAAAATCCAGTCGTCCAGTATGGATCTTCAAAATCTTCCCTATTGTTCAGATCATTAACAATAAGCCTTATTTGCGCTTCAGAGATGCGATGATCCTTACGGATCACAGCCAGGACATTTAAATAATACCCAATTTTTTTTGGCATATCAGATGAAATATTCTTGACAGCGCCGCAGTAAATACAATATGGATGCGATTTTAATCCATGCTCATCTTCCCTTGAAATATGGGGGAGCCATACCTTTTCCTTATTTCCACAATTTTTATGCTGGCACTTCATTTTTCTCAGGAAATATCATAATCTGATTTTGTTCATGTTTTTGATCATAATATTTAAGTATATGCATCCTGTAAAATATTGCAGCTGTATCATTTGCTATCTTTCTTATATCTGTTAATCTTATCCTTCCTATTTTTCGCGTGAAATTAAGTTCGATAGGAGCTTCCATCATCTTAAAACCCAATCTTTTGGCGATCACAAGCAGCTCAACATCGTATGCATATCTCTTTACAAGCATTTTTGGTATCACTGTATCAATAACTCCACGTTTGAATAGTTTTAAACCTACCTGAGTATCATTAACAGGCAAATTGAATATCATCTTTATCAAGAGGTGGTAAAACCAGCTCAATATTTTCCGATGATATGGATAATTTACTTTTGAAAATGGATGACGTTTTGAGCCTACTACTATATCCATATCGTATTTTTTCATTGATTCAATAAAGCCTTTCAATTGTTTTGGATGAAGCTCAAGATCAGCATCCAGGAACGTGACAAAATTTCCTGTCACAAATTTACAGCCGTATCTTACTGCATTTCCTTTTCCACCGTTCTTTGTGTAATGAACCACTTTTACATTATTACGCTTTTGTGCGATCGTTGAAGCTTCCTCAAAAGTACGATCTGTGCTTCCATCATTCACAACGATTATTTCATATGATATAGGGAATGAATCAAATGCAGCACATGTTTCAGTCAGTGAATCTTTTATTCTTTTTTCCTCATTATATGCCGGGATCACGACAGATAAGTATGGATTTTTTTCATTATATGTTGGTACAATTATCGAATTATCCACCATGCAAATTCTCCTTCAACCTGAATTAATGATATTTTGAATATCTATCATAATCATTATGGTAATCTATAAATAGTTTCCGATTATGTAAGGAATAAAATATGTTCAAATTTTCAAATACCAGTGATATTTTTGTCACAAAGGTGGTTGAAGGAAAAAGGAGGATACCATAGTGGGAAATAAAAAGAATAGTAAAGTATCGTTGTTAGCAAGCATGCTGATAACGTTTTTGATAGTAGCGATGTTGATATTATCTGGACCTCTGGCAAGCGCCCTGAAGGTAACATTGTCTGCCAATAAACCCAATGTCACGGCAGGGGCCACAGGGGCTGCAGGAAACATCACCTTCACAACATGGGTGAATTTATCAAGCCCTGATGCTTATGTTCCGATACAGAGAATATACCTGAATTTATCAGGTCCGTTACCAAGGTCATTTTCGTTTAATCCGGCTGGAGGAGATATTCAGGGCTACGCAACTGGTTATCCGAATGAAATAACTATTGTGGCAAATCCTTCAGATGGTTTTAACTCCAGTAATTATGGATTTGGGCCAGGAATTGGATACGGCTATAATACAGGCATTACATATCCTTTCGGTTCTGGATACGGATATGGTTCTGCAGGTGGCGCCGGATTAACACCGTTGAATGTTTCATACGCAATAACCCTTAATACAACCAATATGTATGATGGGAATTATACTGCCAGAACCAATGTTTATGCAGTCGGAAATCAAGCAGTTGATTTCTTGTCAACAAATTCAGTATCATTTGAAATCCTACCAAGAATAATCACGGTCCCGATACCTGGAATTGATGCCGGTAATACTACTGAATCTGGTCTGATTCAGACGCCAGTAGGCAACTTCTCATTCATGATTGTAGCAGGAACTAACGCGAGCGCTGTCAATTTGAATGTTACAGTACAGGTAAATCCCCCGACGAATGTTTCATACCAGATCAATGCATCAACAGGTGGTCTTGGAGCAGGTGCTATGCCGGGTCTTTACTTCAATTATTCAATAGATGATCCAACATGGTATGACAATATCTCATATATCCACATGAGAATGTATTATAATCAATCAGACATTCCTTCAAATGTGGTTGAAAGCACCTTGAGACCGGCAAGATATCTTTCAAATACAACTCCAGCAAGTTGGGTTAAATTGGAATGCGGTACATGCCCACGAACACTTGAAGTTGCAGAAGATGGTCGTAATGTCAACCTGAACGCCAGTGGTGTTAATGAAACGGGCAATTATGTCTGGGCAAATGTCACACACTTCTCATCCTATGGTGTGGCAGGAACAGTTACTGCTACAACACCTCCATCAAGCGGAGGTAGCAGCGGCGGTGGAGGAGGTGGCGGCGGTGGAGGATCAGGCGAAAATTTTTCCAATATTGTTTTAAAAGAAAGATACGAACTGCAGATCTTCAAAGATTTGACCACAACATACAGTTTTAAGAATGCGAGCAATCCATTGATATATGTGAAAATAACAGGAAATGTCAGTGCCGGAATGCAAACAGTTTCTGTGGAAGTACTGAAAAATACATCAACCCTTGTAAAGATAGCGGCACCTGGAATGGTTTATAAGAATGTTAACATATGGGTCGGAACCTCAGGATTTGCAACCTCAAAGAATATCAAAGATGCGACGATCAATTTTAAGATCGATAACTCATGGCTGACCTCCAATGGCATATCCGGTTCAGATGTGAAATTGCTCAAATGGGATGGAAGTAAGTGGATCCAGCTTGAAACCACTATAATAGGAAAGCTGGATTTATATACGGTATTTGAAGGGAAGACAACAAGCTTCTCGCCATTTGCAATTTCTGCAAAAGTATCTGAAATTAATCCAGTCAAAACACCGGAAGGTACGCAATCTGGAACAACTCCAGCTACAACTGGAGAAACAACTGCGACCCGGACCGAGACAGCAAAACCGCCTGCAGCGTCAACTTTGACATATATCCTGATCGTGATAGGGATAGTATTGGCCGTGGTGATAGTAGTCGCATACTACAGGTTAAAGAAAAAAGAAGAATAGCGTTGAGAGGGAGTAAATTTTTTACTCCTCTTTTTTTCTTTTCTTTCTTCAACCAGTTAATAGAATTATTGTGGGAAGACCAATTCTCAGCCAGGATCCCTGAAACAATGAACTGCACACTGATTATCGTGCTTCCCATCGTGCGCCGGATATTTATATATTAAATTTAATATAATTGTATGCCATCTCCGTGATCCCATGTTAATATCAAGGTATAGTTCAATTTTTCATTCGTTTATTTCTTCAACCAGTTCATTATCAGGGAGTTCCTCAGATCGTACAACAAATAAATTATAGCCACAGAGCTCAAAAGTATCTCAATAATTTTAACAGGCATATTATTTTCATAATAGGTTATACCACCAGGATGAGCAATAGCAATGGATATTAATATGATTGCTGAAACACCGCATGCTATAGAAACGATCTTCAACAATATCCCAGCCCTGAATTGGGTCATATAACATCCTCCACACTCTCACAAAAGATACACTCCAAGTATCATGTAATTATTAGGATATGTACATATTTATAGCTTGGGGATGTTCACATCAATCTTGTCGGAAGCTTCTGCTTCCCCAACAGGTCCCCTACATCCTCGGCGCTTCTTATGACATCTGAGTTCCCGTCTTTTACAAGAACCTCAGCACATCGCGGTCTGCCGTTGTACTGGCTGCTCATGCTGAATCCATATGCTCCGGCATCGAGCAGGGCGATGATATCGCCTTTTTCAATGCGTGGAAGCTCCCTATCCTTTGCAAATATGTCCCCGGTTTCGCATATAGGTCCAACGATGGTATATGTTTCCTCAGGCTTTGATGCCGCTTTATTAGCCACCACTGCATGATGGTAAGAATCGTACATCGTGGGACGGATAAGAAGGTTAAACCCTGCATCAACGCCCACAAAATTCTTTGCGGCTTTTTTCATTGTATTGACACGGGTCAGAAGGATGGTTGTATCGCCAACAATATAGCGCCCGGGCTCAAGAATGAGTTTCGGGGAAATGCCCATAGCCTGCGTCCTTTCATTAAATAAAGGAAGTATAGCATTCGCATGGTCACGAGGTGTTGGAGCTTTTTCACCTTTCTTATATGGTATACCAAGACCGGAACCCATATCAACGAATTCAAGGTCAATGCCAAGCCCAACCACTTTTTCCACAAGGTCCATCATCTTATGCGTTGCTTCTGTAAATGGAGATGTATCCAGTATCTGTGAGCCTATGTGGCAGTGGATGCCGCAGGGCGATATTCCAGGAAGTTGCGAAGCTTCGCTGTATATATCTACGACCTCACCGGAAGGTATCCCGAACTTGGAGGAACCAAGACCGGTCGCTATCTTTGGATGAGTCTTCGGAGATACATCAGGGTTAACGCGAAATGCTATCCGGGCGGTCTTTCCCGCGTTTTCTGCTATCTTGGACAGGGTATGCAGT
>MFNH01000068.1:0-26252 GCA_001781995.1 Candidatus Levybacteria bacterium RBG_16_35_11
TATAGTTTATGAGTTAATTTTTTATTAACTTTAATGTAAATTATTAAAAGCTTGATAATTTTACTTCTTTATTGATTTACTGCTTTTTATCTTTATGGTGGAGCTCAGCTTATCAGTAAATAAATCGAAGATTACATATATCTGTCATTTCAATGATAGTTACAGGTGGATAGAAATTTGGCACAATTTAAAAACGTTGGATTGTCAATATTAATCGCAGTGGTTTTAATATCTGGGTGTATAGATTCGAGTAAATCTACTCAAGAAATAAAAGAAGCAAAGGTCATCAATTTTAGTCCCCAAGAAATTATTCTCAATGATATTGAGATTAAAGACGTTTTAGGGAATGAATGGAATGTTGTGGCAGACTTTAGCATTATTGATGATTCAATTGGGAGAGGTCTTGTTTATGACGATTCATCTCGTGAAAATGGTTATGTAGGTTGGTCGACTGATGGAAATGAGTCACTTTTTCTCCCCATTTATATTTCTTTATATATTTATCCAGATGTTTTTGAGGCAAAAGAAATATATCGTTATCATGAACTCTTTTCTAAAAAAATATATAAAGGAAATGAACTTAACATTACAGATACTGGTTCTATTTATTTCTGGAATAAATACCAATCAACAATCATTAACCTGACTATCGGCACATTTAGTCACTATGAACCTAAATTGACCCCCTGAAAACCGCATTCTATCAGACTACCGCTATTGTTTTTACAGACCAAAATATTTATATACTAATAGTTACTAATTAGTAACTATGGCATTCGAAAGAACTACGACAGTTGAGGGAAAGAAGTATCGGCAGCTTGTAGAATCAAAATGGGATCCAGAAATAAAGCAATCAAGAATTCATGTAATCAAGCATCTGGGACGAGTTATGGAAAAAGATGGAAAAGAAAAGTTAATTCCATCCCAATTTAAATTCGATTCGGTAGATCATGCTTATCCCGTTGGTGAATTAGCATTATTCTGGAAAGTTGCTGAAGAATTTGAAGTTCAAAAAAGTATATCAAAGGCTATCGGCAGAGATGATAAAGATACATCAATGGCAATATTGATCCTTGCAATAAATCAGCTGTTGGGTCGAAAATCCCTTACAAAAATAGGAGATTGGGTATCAGAAACTCCAATTCCAAGATGGACAAAAATCGATATAAATAAATTAAACAAAGATTATTTTTTATCCGCATTGGATAATGTATCAGCGCAGAATGAAAACATGAAAAGTTCATATTCATATATAATTCAGAATAATATTACTAATGCATGGAGAAAAATAATCGGCAACGAGCCAGAGAGATACTTTTTCTATCAGGATATTACCAGGATACGATGGAATGGTAACCAATCGATTTTGGCTGAAAACGGATATGGGGCACAGATTGGCAGACCACATATTGGATTTGGATTAGTCATATCAAAAGACAGCTACATGCCAGTAATGGGATATCCTGTTCGAGGCTCAAGTCCAGATAAAACAACTGTTGAAGAAACAGTAGATAATTTATCCCGTTGGAAAACCAAAAACATTACGCTTGTATGGGATCGTGGTTTTGTCAGTAAACCGAACATTGATTATGCAAGAAAAGAGCATTTTCATGTCCTTTCTGGAGGACCTCATACCTCGAAGGAGGTTGATGATTGGATTACGAAATATACCGATTCTGAAATCGAAAAACGAGAGAATATTCTTGAAATGTCCCGTGGAAATGGTGTTTACTGTATCGAAGATACTGGAGAATTATATGGACGCAATTGTAAAATTGTTGTTATGTTGGATCCGCAAAGACGCAATAATTCACGTATCGAAAGAGACTTACTTATTCAAGAACTTGAATCTGAAAAATCCGGAAAGAAGATCGCAGAGTTGAAAAAGGAATTGTCCCATATTGTGAAACCAGCAAGAGGTCGAAGAGGTTATGAAATAAATAGAGAAGATGAAGAACTTGCAAGAAGACTTGATGGAAGATCATTATTCTTTTCGACTGATATTACAATGCCAGGAAAAGAGCTGATAAGGACATATTTCCAGAAAGACCATATTGAAAAGGCATTCAGATATTTAAGGGGTAATGCATGCCTGGCACCTATCGGATATCAACTTCCAAATAGGGTAGAAGCATATCTTTCTGTTGTCAATTTCATTTCGTATGAATTGATTGCTGCCATCTTATGGAAAATAGAAAAATCCAATATCGGAATAGGTTATGAAAGCTTGATGGAAAAAGCCTCAAAGATATTTGAAATTGAATTTACATCAAAAGGTTCGAAACTTTATCGGTGGACTCATATTTCAAAAGAAGATGAGAAAATTTTCAAACCATTTAATATTTTGTCAGTGCGCAGTTAATTGATTTTAGGAAAGTTGGTATTTTGTGAAATGATTTGGAATTTTATCGATATGCTGTGCCATGGTGTTAAAATCGTTCCAGCATATTGGAGGAAATTGATTTCTGATCGGTTCTACCGCATGTGAAATTCAAAACTCAAAAACATAGTTACTAAAATTGTCGATATTCAGGATTAAAGAAATATTTAGAAAAAATAATGTAATATCTATCATATATTTTGATACCAGCAAATCCAACGCACTTAATATAGATTCGGCTTTCAATTTATCAAAAAAACAAGAGGCAAAAATAGACCGATTCCTTGAAATGATAAAATTAAGTTCCAGTGGAAACAAATTTCAAAAAATGGTTCCCGATGTATAAAAATGGACATTTGTTTCCGACAGATAGTGTTTTTCCATTGGAAACAGAAGGGTTGGATTTATCCGATTGTTGTTTATTTGTAACATTTCATTTTAATTTATAATGAACATTATAATTAATATTCGTTATAATTAATAGGTAGCTATATATGGAGTTTGTCTTTCTAGAAATTCGGGTGATGTAAAAACGATTTATCATTATTAGATTTATTTTATTAAACCATGCTTAAAAATCCGAGATGCATGGGGATTTACCTTAATGGTGGTATGGTAAATGCATCAATTGCAGAAGTTCTGCATATATTAAAAAAATATAAAATAGGGAAAAAACGAGGTGTAAAAAATGACATTAGGTGAAAAATTTTTAAAAACATCCATGATATACTTCATTGTGGGTATAACGATGGGAGCATTATTTACAATAAAATCAATAAAACCAGTACATGATTTTGTACTTCAATCGCCAATATTTGCCGGAGCGCATTCACATATCAATCTGATAGGATGGGTCAGCCTGGCAATAATTGGGGGGATATATATGATGATAAAGGATAAACCCATGCATAGCGAAAAGATCGGGAACACTGGCTTCTGGCTACTTAATTCAGGTATCTCTATTATGTTCATATTGATGCTTATTGCTGGGTATATTGGTTCATCCCTTGCTATAGCAGGAAATGGAGCTATGATCGAAGCAGAAACATCACCTTACATGATCCTAATAATGGTTTTTGCTATCGTAATAGCAATAGGAGCATATCTCACGGTGCATCCACACACACCACCACACATCATCATCGATTTCCCATTTCCGATTTATGATCAATTTTTATGCCTTCCGATATCGTTTTTAAAATCAATATCGATAGCCTTTATTCTCAAAAAATAATGTCAATGCATAATGTTTTTAAATAAATCAATATCGGAAGCCTTAAATACATTTATATATGATGCACCCGTAGCTGATTTTATCAATCATAAAAAATCTAGAAAGTTGAGTATGATTGAAAAGTAAGAGGTGAAAATATATGGCAAGAACAAATATTGAGAAAGCACCAGAGGAAGCTCTAAAACAGCTTGAACTGGAAGCTAAAGAAATTGAATCGCGAAGGGCTAAAATCTTTGAAGAGATTAAGGCTAATCGAAAGAAATCTGTTGAAGAAGCTGTGGGGAAGGCTGGCAGTGATTTTGAGGATAAGTTTAAAATCTTCATGAATCATCGACAGTCTTCTATCAACAAACAGAATCAAATCAACAAACTGACCACTGACTTGAATTCAGACTTGTCTTATATAAAAGACCAGTATATTGTAATAAGAGATACATTGGTCAGTAATGGTGCAAAGCAAGAATACCTGATTGAGTTAATCGGGGAACCGCCAGCAGTAAAATCTGTTTCAAAATCCAATGGTGAAAAGAAAAGAACAAAGGCAAAACTACCCGATGGATCAGTGATGAATTGGGTAGACCTGTGCAATAAGTATAGTATCCCTACGAAAGAAGGGGCGAATCAGAGGCTAACCTGGTTCGCAGCAGCCAAAGATAATGTCTCACTCCCACAGGTTAAGATTGTAAACGCTGCAACAAGTGAAGAGGTAACAGTTGAGTAACTGTTCCCTCTGATTATTTTTTTGATTATGTTTATTACAGAATTAATATACATAGATTATGGATGATAAGATTGGAGTAATTATTATGGGATATCGGAAATATAGCTGGGCAAGTAGTAAGATATCAGATGATGATATGGCGAAGATGTACAGGATAAAGAAAAAAACAAAAAAGCCGATTACTGAAATGGTAGCGGAAGCGATTAAAGAATATTTAGCCAGGAGCGATAATATATCGGAAAGATAAAAAAATTGATGATTGAGAAGACTAAAGATGACAAAGTGTACCTTGTCATCGGGAGAAAAAGAAGGCGTATGAGAAGTAAAACCGATCTACGTAGCGCTGTTGGGGATTTTATAAAAGATTTATAGAGCAGTCAAGATTAAAACAAAAAGAAGAAATCCCACAGACTGCCTGGAACCAACGCCTTAAGAGAACAGCCTAAAGGCACTCGGCATAGAAGTGTCCATAGTGTTTAGATTTTTCATATAAAGACCGGAGGTCAGATATCATGATAAAGAACAATAGACTTGAAATTCAAAATATAGTCGAAAAAATACTACGAAAGTATAGCATCGATCCAACAGGGGAGAGTTATTATCTCAAACTCAGTATGCCCAACTATGATGATTTAGTGATCGAAAAAGAAGGTGAGCAGGTTCTTGTGGGGCATTACTATCATCATTCAAGTGGAGATTTGATTAGTGACCCTGTGCTTGCTTTTACTTATAATCACGGATACTGGTATCCAGTGAGGATCGAGCAAGTTCCTGGAGATACTATTTGCAGCTTTGTTAAGAATGGAAAGCGGATGATATACCCTGATAGAATCAAGGAATTCAGGTCGTTTCAAAGAATGTTTGCTAGGAATATCATGGAGCAGGGATGGCTTGAGAATGGAGTGAGGATTATATGATGAAACATGCATCAGACGATGAAAGTGATAACGGCAATTGCAGAACCAAAGTGAGGGTGCGGGTTCCTGTCAAGTTTGAGGTTGATTACGTCATTGAGGTTAATAATCCCGATGACGTGGATGAGATTCAGGAAATACTACTGGACACTGATGCTTCCAGATGGGAATCTGACCCACAATTTTATGAACGTCTTGGTGATGACTGGTATTATTTCGTCAGGAATATCACGAAAGAACATATTGAGAAGGTGGTTTCGTGATAACAATCAAGTCACTTGAGGTCAGGGAAAGTGGTGTCTTATGATTGAGAGAACTTTATTGATCAATCAACCTTTTGCATTGAGGCAGAGAAATGGAATCCCGGTCTTTACCTCAATTAAGACAATAGAAGTTCCATACCAGGAAGCTGAGATAGATAACATAATTGAAAAAATAAATGAGCATAAAAAATCTATTGGATTCACTCGTACAGAGAATTTCGATACTCAATACAAAGAGATGTTGAAAAAAACACAAAAGAAGACCAGAGAAAAAACAGATTATCCTATCAATCTCTCTACCCTAAAAAGAATCATAATAACGCCGAATGCAAGAGGTTACATCTCGACATATTTTTTAGAATTCTGCAAAGTGCATCAAATACCAATATACTGGGTTGATGCAAAAGCCAGAATTGATGCATCCTTTTTACCTTTTCACTATTTGAAAACATCACTGGCATTAAAACAATATGAAGCAAGATTGAATGGGAAAGGGTTTGAGATTGCAAAATTTCTTATTTTGCAGAAACTTGAAAATATGGGACTGAATTATTTTATTTCTAATCTGGAAAAAGCTGAAGATATTCAAAGTGTTTTTGGTGTTGAAAGTATGGCAACAAATAAATACCACGAGGATTGGTCTTTTCCTGATGAATGGAACTGGGAAGGACGGAGACATAGAAACTATAGAACGAGAAAAAATCGAAATGCTACTGACCCAATAAATTCAATGTTAAACCTTGGCTACGGATTACTGGCTCAACAAATGTCTGAAATTCTTTTAAAAAAAGGATTTGAATTGAGTATTGGCTTCCTGCATCAAAGTGAAGGGGGCAACAGATATTGGAACATGTTGGCTTATGACTTTGTAGAACCTTTTAGATTTTGGATTGACGTCTGTGTGAAAGAAATGATTGATGAAAAGGAAATTAAGCCAACTGATTTTACATTTTCTGAAGATAAAAGTTACATGGTTTTTAAAGATAAGGCTATGGATATTGCACTGAATAAATATATGGAAATTTTAGATCCATTGGAGCATAAGAGTTTGCCGATAATAAGGACTGTGGAGAATATGCTTTGAAATTTAAGCCCTAACGTTAGTGTCTACTGACATCCAGTTGTATTGTCTTTTGAAGATTTATGTTGTGAGAGAATCTTTACTTGTGCAATAAAACTTATACCGCCTGTTGTCTTCAATCCACAAATTCTTTTTTGAGGTTGTAATGAAATAGCCTCAAATACCTCATCGAAGTTGCATGCAGGATGAGGTTGCATAAGAGGGCAATTATTATGAGGCGACCGCAGGGAGCGGAGCCAGATAGCCGCGTGTTAAGTGACCCGAACGAGCGAAGCGGAGTGAGTTTTTCCTCTCCAAATATCATCCTGCCGCCGTAGTTTCTTCTTACTTTTCTTGGGGGGGTGAGTTTTATTATTCATTTTAATCTGCTGTCCATCGAGCTTCAAAATCTTCTCTTTCCATTTTTAAGCCGTCTTTAATTTTATTAGCAATCTCTGGATTCATCATTGGCATCATATTCAAACTCTGACTGACCGCAGCCCTTATTCCTGCCAAACAAGTTTTTGTTTTTATCCAATTTTGCGGACTAAACACCTTATTTCCTGTTTGTGGCTCATTAGCCGCTGATTCTAAAGCAAAGCTCAATGATCTGCCAGATAAATCTATAATCTGACCAAGAATATTATTATCTTTCGCTTTTTTTAATGCAACATATGGATTAGGGACATTTTCAGTTGGCATTTGATTAGATACTCCAAAACAAACCGATATCGCATATAAGTGATGATATGGAGCATAAGCCTTCATAGCCAATAAACTTTCATTTAGTCCAAGAGGGTTTTCTTTTATCCATTTCTTCCAAACTTCGGTCATCCACTCATTTAATGCTTGAATTTTATCGGGAGAATAATCTTTCTTAAAGAGTTGATCAAAATATTTGTCAAATATTTTTGTTTCGCTATACGCAATATTCGGTCTTTGTGATTGCCAAGCAATCATGAATTTACCTAATTCTGAAAGGTCTAACACAAATTTTTTATCTTTTACTGCAGGTGCTTCTTCACCTCGTTTTGTAATAAGGTATCCAGTAGGGTATTTTTGTTCGAATACTTTCTTCAAACTGAGAACTCGTTTATCGTTACTTCTTAAATCCCTTGGTTTGACAGCACTCTGAGAATTTGTGTTTATACTAATACGGTCCGCTCTATCTCTATTATTGATTTCATAGAAACGGAACATAATATATGAATTCTCTAACTGTTTAACTTTCTCACTACAAGAAAGAATCGTAGTGAGGGATTGACATCCATTAACAACACTAAGTCCATTTAGATTCAATTCACGAGTTGAGTCATTAAAATCCAATTTAGTACATAGAGTAGTTATTCCATTATGGTAAAAAAAGAATTCTTCACTATTTTTATATATGGTGTCTTTTATTCCTTTATTTACCCGATTGTTTAGACCTAGAGATTGACGGACATTCTTTTTAAAGAGGGTTCCATCTTTAATTCCTGGAAAATCGAGACAGTTTTTTAAAGGTATAGCAGCAATAACTGACTGTGTTTCTCCAATATTAAATCGAATATACTTTCCTTTCTCAAGCTGGATTGAAAACTTAATAATTGGATGTTCCTTATCAAGCGCCATTTCATATCGTTTCAATATTTCTTCATTATCAACCAGATGAATTGATGCAGGAAAATCATCCACTTCTGCTAATTGTGTTTGAAATGTTGCTAAATCCTCTTTGGCTGAAGGTGTCAATGTAGCTGTGGTCAATAGCTCAAAATGAATGTCATATCCATCGTCAAGTGCAATTGATAATTCAGATAAACGTTGTTTTAATTTTGTATTACCAGTTTCTTGAAGACGTACAAGATCCTTCAATTGTATCCAGGATGACAAAACTTCTCGTAATGGCTCTGCATCGACCTTGTCAGCACCTATGAATTTACCTTGAATAATATAAATACTATTATTATTATCATCAATGACTATGGCATCAATCTGTTTATCATCTGCTCCATCAGTGATGTCTGCTTTTGTCTCATTCTGGTCATGAAGATGAATGTTTCTTAAATACCAAGCAATAAACCTTTGACCATCATTTGGATAATTCTGCTGATAATAGTCCTGCCTTATTTCATCTTTAATTCTATCGTAGATTTTTTCATATGTCATTTTATCGCCTTCTTTAGCAGTAATCGGATGTCTACATTATACTCTTTTATTGTAAAAAACTTTGGTCGAGCGTAGCGAGCCGTTTAACCGGGGTATATATTATATCAGTTGTAGTTCCATCCCCCAACTGACCATTACTATTCAAACCCCATGCCCAGACTTCTCCTGTGGCGACTGCGCTACCCTGCAATAAGATTGCCAGCGCCGTCATTCCAACCGCGATTCTGAGGGCACGCCCTCTTCCACAAATGTTAAACGATATCATTTTCCCCAACATCTTAATCTCTGTATTGATCATTTGGTATTGTTTTTGGATGCTTTTTCGAATAAAGATTACGTCAAAAATATTAATAGAAGTTGTTATTAATACAATAAATAACTTTTCAGTATAAATTATTTTATAACCTTGGATGCAACATTGCCGACAATATCTGCTTATTCAAACCGATATGCACATTAGAAATATTATTCAGCTTCCTGAATTCTTGCGCGCGTTGCTTTTACCGATGCTATCTCCCAGCAGAGCTTACGGGAAAGGAGGGAGAGTTGGCGTCGGAATTACAGGAGTAGGAGTGGGTTGAGGTAATGTTGGTGTAGGCAATGGTATTGTCGGCGTTGATGTAGGAATTACAGTAGGAACTACGGTTGGAATTGATGTCGGCATTGTGAAGGGTAGCTTTTCCTTATGTACCAAAAACAGCATCGGCTTGTTATCTATCATTGTAACTACTACTTTGAAATTGTACTTGCCAGCTATTAATTGAGTTTTATCAATCAATTCACTGTTTAATCCTGCAAGTGGCAATTGACCCATTATTGGAGTTGGACTGTCTGCAATTGCAGTCCCCTGTACATTCACATCAGCAGGTATCATTTTGACCACTACCCCAAGCCCTGGATTAGCAGCACGAGGCACTTTCTCTGCGACTTCCTTTACTGGAACATTTGCGCCCAGGGAATATCCCGTTATGTTTACTACTTTTCCGTTATATTTCTGACCATTATTTTGGAGCATATCGGTTATTAAATCCTCAATCTTAACGGATACTAAATCCTCCGAAATACTTTCGACCATCAGCACTGGTTTCATCTCTTTTACATCACTCATACCTTTCTGAGCAAAGTATTGTATTATTTCTTTTGTTGGATAAATAACAGTTCCAGTTACCTTTCCCTTTCTAATCTGCCAATCGGTATTAACTGGATCTATTGACATAATTAGTTTGGTTGTATCATCGGGCAAGAACTCATCACCCATCAATCCTGCACCCAGATGTATTCTAAGGTCTTCGTTGACTGTTTCTTTTCCATAGCCTAATTTTGTTGAGCCTGTTGCATAAATTCCATCGATAGACACCCTTTTAAAAGCATAATTTTCAGGATTCTGGTTAATCTGTTGAATTGTAGCAGGAATCGGATTAACCTGGATAATTTCATTTGCGATAATAATTCCTTTGAACTCAGCAGGGATAAAGTCTTTACCAAGTTTAAGTTTATCAGGAGGTGTTTTAATCAGAGTTCCAATGACGGTAGCTTCTGAAAAGTTGAGTTGTGGGCTTTTGTGAGGATTTACGACCAGATATAGTCCATCTTTATTGTAAATTACATAGGTATGGATCTCTTCTATGGGAGACCCTGGAATGTTAATGTACGAGTTAATTTTATTATCAACAAAAGCGGGCGGTGATGCCGCAAGACCCTGAACCTTAACTGCTACGAAGGGATTAGGCAATTTGAGAGCATCATCAACCGATGCTGGGCTGCCTTCCAGCTTTTGTGAATTCTGAATAGTAAGTGTATTTTTCTCTGCATCATAGATGCCAGTCAGTTTAAAAAATCCCTCATTAAGTCCTGGCGGATTTCCTTCGAGCTTAATTCCTGTAGTGCCATCTACTACATAATTTCCTTGGTTAGAGGAAAGTATTACCTGTCCATTAACAGTAACAGTTTTACCGTTATAGTCATCAGGATGTTGTGCAATATTCGTGGCACTCTCTTGCTCATTGGATGTCAAAACATTGTTTTGGTTTTGATTCGGTGCATTCTCTGATGGCTGATTTACACATCCTGAAATCAGTAAAGCAACTGATAAAAGCAATATTAAAATTAAACTCACTTTCTTTGTATTTTTTCTTTCCGACACCATATGTATCCCTCATTACGTACTATCGCCATGAAACTAAACTATCGTTATGATATCATATATTCAAAAAGATATAAAGCTTTCTATGTGGTTATGCCAATGAAAATATTGGATAACAGCTATTTTTGCACGGTAGTTCTGACTCTCCAGCATCAACCAAAATCTTTCAATGACATTCTGAGGGATATTAACATCAATCCGAGTACTTTGAATAGACGCATAAAAGAATTGACCCGTTATAACTTAATTGAACCCATTATAGTCCGTGAAAATGAGGAAAACAGAATCAAGTATAAATTAACAAAGAAGGGTGAAGGATTGATAAAAGATTTGGACGAATTTGTTAGATTGTCTGAACGATTAGAAAGGGCAATATTAGAATGACTAATGCCAATACTAATAATAGGGCTTACTTTCTTTTAATCCTCATTTTACAACGCTCTGATATTGGATGATAAGACCCTAGCTGAAGAATTGAATTGAGAGTGCAAATTCATATCCGAAAACGGAATATAATTTACGTAATATTCAGATTATAGGAGATATTTTATACTATGAAATTTATTTACTCTGTTATGGCTGAAAATAGAAAAATAGTAATCAATTATATTTTATATTCCCTCTGCTCGGCAATTATTTTTCTAATAAGTGGATATTATTCAAAACTTGACAATCTCATATTGATAACTACATTTTTCCCAACTGTATTTATACCTATTTTGCTCTTAATCGCATATAAAGGACTATATAGTAAATTCAAACCACTTCTCTATATTACAGCAATATTTTCGTCATTACTATTTTATATATTAATGGTCACTCTCAGAAAACCCGATTTATTAAATTCACCTAATATTGGAAATTCATATGCGTTAGTTTTATTATTTTCATTATTCATTTTTTATTTTATTGACCTGTTCTCCTACTCTATAATCGTATTTTTCGGTATCCGATTCGACGATAAAATTATTGATAATATAAAAACAATTTCCTGTACTATTGAAGATAATACAGAAGGAATAAAGAATCTGGTGAAATTTCTTCTTACAGAATTCCTCGGATTTGAATATCTTGGTAAGAGCGCTAATATGGAAGCTCATAAGTTTGAAAGAAATAATAATGAATTTACTTTTATAAGATATTCAGAAAATCAAAACCCATCTACTTTATTAATAAGTTATATTATGTTTAACAATGACCAAGATGGAGTCAAAGCATTTGATTATGATAAAATTAACTCATTCTCTCTAATTTTGGAAAAATTTATTGGAGGCAATATTATTACAACTCCAGAAGGGATTAGAGACGAATTCAACAAGTATTTTTCTAAATATAGACCCAAAATAAAAGAAATTAATGAATATTTTGGAAAAAGTCAAGTAAATTTTCGAGAGTTTAAAACTCCAATAATTGTTACATTTGGAATATTGACTATTGGATTTGCAATTTTTAATATTGAAACGATTACTGGTTTTATCTTAAATGTCGATACAGACACGATAATAAAAATTGCAGCATTAATTTTTGCGCTACCAACTAGTATATTCTACATATTAAAAATATTTGGTAAAGTAAAATAAAATTTATTCTATTCCATCATCTTTTTTCGTCATTTTTCGAGAGAGAAGCATTGGTGTTGTCAATGCTCACAGATTATGACGGTGTCTGTAGTTAACTGCGTATAATTTTTAATATACAGTAGCCACTGAGGTACTCACTGGGTATCAAACATTAGGCAACCCTTATGGAGGGATTGATAGGGGGTTGCCCCTTTCTTTCTTACCTTGTTCGCTTTTTCAACCTCAAATAGTTCAGCATATGCTTTGTCATGCTATCACTTTTTGAATTTAAATTTTTCTGGTTGGATTTTAGAAATGTCAATACCCTCCATAAACTTGCTCCGCACATCGTTCTTAATATTTATGGTATATGGGAGTTTAATCATGTGTCCTTGCCCAGTTTCGACTCTCTTACAGATTGCTTTATTAATAGACGGATCGCACCTCTTCCAAAACTCCTTGTCAAATTTTATGACAATATCATTATCAGTAGGTTCGATAAAAACCCAAATATGATACGAATCTGGGCTTCCTGATAGCTCTATATAGCCAGTCAATGCATACCACTTCTTGAGAAGTTTTATTATTTCGTCTACCGCTTGTCTTGGATTTGCTTTATAAATAGTTTCTTCGCAGCTATGTTTATCGATGTCATAGCATATCCATTTACACATATTAGTCTCAGGATTAACAGGTCGAAACCCTATTGTAATTTTACCAGACAGACTTTGCAATATATCCTCATCTGTTGGTGGTCGTTTTGTTTCGGGTGCTCTAACAACCTGTTTCCCAAAATCTTCAGCTTCGTATAACGAAAAAGTGTCAGTACGTGCTATGAACAATCGCCAGATATCTTTGACAGATACAGGAACTCCATCAATAATGACACCGTTAATATCTTCAGCAAATTTACCCGTTCCTGTTCCTATATTATATTTCCCAGACCTCAGTCTGTATTCAAGCGATTCGACCTGGCATATTGCCAACATTTCAGGTGATTTCGAACATTTATCTGGATTCAGTTTGCAACCTTTGCATGTAGATTTTTTAATACTATCCAATTTCAGTTCATTATATAGTTTAGAAATTGGTGTTAGTGGGTTTGGCTCGGTTCTTATATTAGTATCAGTTCCTTGTTTCGTAGAAGTATTCGGAGACTCTGTTATCACTATTTTTGTGTTTTTCAGATTTGTTTCAAGATATGTTAAGGTTCCTCCACACCCCTGATGTTCTTCCTTTTTAGCTTTTGCTTTCTCGATTGCTTTCTCGTTTTTTTTAGTGTGCGTACCAATAACTGAACTGCATTTGTCGCATTTGACTTTATAGTAAAATGAGCTTTCTCCATAATAAGTCATCTAAATCAACCTCCAGAAGTTTGTTAAGTCATCATTATTCTTAATCACAACCCAGTCACCTGCTACCTTTTCCCCCCCACAAATGCATTTCACTCGCAGCAAGATATTAGAGCAGAGACCATGACGCTTTCTCGCTCGGTCTATCACTAAACGCTCACGGTCATCGTACATCTCACGGAGTTTTTCGGGATCATTACTTTCTGCGATTATGTGAAGCCCTTTTTTTCCGCCAGATATCCTTACTTTAAAAGGTTTGGAGAGGCTGGTTAGCAATTCTTTTAATTCAGACATCCTTTTTTCGTAATCATCAAAGTCGATGCCTACTCTTCCCATACTTTCACCTCCCTGAGCACATTGATAATTTTTTCTACAGGAAGTCCCCCGATAACTAACTGAATTTTACCTTTTGCGTATTTGAGTGCGTATTGGATATCGTGAATGGTTTCGTCGTATATTTCAAATTCGTAAGTTCTTGAATCTGGACATTCTGGGGTTATACCTGAAGACTTTTCGGAGTCCTCTATTTTTAGATCGCCACCGAAGAAATTTTCGACGATACGGTTTATTTTTATGTGAACTTTTTCTAAAGCTCCATCATAGTCAGAGTCTTCAATCGATACAGGGAGAATATCTTTTTGATTGATGGTCTTATAAACTTCACTTTTTCCCTGCACGCTATCAAGATACTCGAAAACGGAGCATTCCGGAGGTGGGGGGATATATTCTTTCAGAGGATAAATTTTAATGTCTTCTTCTAAAGCAAATATTCGAGAGCATGTTGAGAGCTCTAATCCGAGTTCCTGTAATCTTCCCTTATAATTTAAATCATAGACCACGTATTCTTCTCTTTTGCCGCTTTCGATCAGGTCATCAATCATTCTTGAATTAGAGCAAAATAGAGTTGTGACATAAGATGCCTGATCAGTGGTAAATCCCTGAGATGTCAATGAATCATATATAATTGCACCTTTTACTGTTACTGGTGCTACTACTGATTTTTCAATTGCAAGTATTCCCTGCCTGCGTCTTTTGAATCTTTTGAACTGTTCGTCTGTAATTAATCCGAGTATAGGTGATCTGTAGTCTGCCATGGTATATTCCTCATAAAAAACAATTTCAGTTCAATTGTAAGATATTATTTCATAAAATCAGAAAATTTTGTATGTCTATCGACCATTATATTCACTCCTTTTAATTGCACAGTCATCTTCACCGATGAGCTCTAATCCTTTGCAGATGGATTTTTCAGCTAAATCCTGTATTGTTATACCTATTCCTTTTTCGAGTAGGTCTACCTGCTTTTTTAATAAAATAAGATAAGCAGTTTCAGTCAGTTTAGTCGTCTTTGAAGATACTTTGGGTTTTTCTTTCATTTCCGGTTCTGGTTTGACTTTCATATTTTTCTCCTCAAATTTTTTGTGAATTTGTAATTTTTCCCACAATAACATTGTTGTATTATGGTATATTTATAATGAGCGGTATATACCAATTTAAGATTTCTGAAAATGGTATATACCAATTTAAAATTTTTGAATTTTTAATATAGGTATATACCTTTTTTGAGTCTCTGCGATGTGGTATATACCGAAGGTTTTATATTCTAATGCGGACAATATTAAAATTAACACATCAAAAAAAATGATGCGTCTAAGTAGTTTGTAAAGCTGATGCTTGGACTACTTGGAGAGGGTTTTTGGTCTGCCCTCTCCACTTCCATTTATAGGAAGAATAAAAGACCTAAGGAAGTAAAAACTACAGACAATAAGTGGAAATGCATACTCTAAGCTTAATATGAAAGCGTTATGCAAATTGAACTCGGATTTAATGTCAATCAAATTTCCACATATCCTACAGTGAAATGTTGATAGGGGCAGGCTCATCTAAGTTTAATCGTCTCGCCTGCCCACTTTACTTTCATATCTGAGAGCAAGAGATGAAGGAATTAAAGTCGTTTGGAAGCGATTAGTATGAGAATACAAACCCATAACAAAAAAAAAGCTGCTCCGGAAGAGGAACAGAATGAGAATCAGATAGGAATTCCTTCATTGGTTTTCGACGGTCCTGAGGTAATGCTATGAAGGCCGTGGTGGTAAAACAAACTTTAAAGGAGGACATTTTCGATTTTTCTAAAGAGTGCATTTTTGAACATAGAATTTGGACCGCAGAAGATACAAGAAAAATAATGATTCTCATGAATGGAAAATACGTTGATGGGGTGGATCATCTCCGTAGATCGTTCTGTGAAACATTTAAGGAGGATGCTGATGAGGGAGGATTTAAAAAGCTCCTCAGTTATATAAAAATGGCAACGTTAATATCTGATACTGCAAATGATTCCAGTTCAGATGATAATCAAGAAACTATTTTTTTAGAAAATAATAAAGAAACTCATTTAGATGAAAAGATAAGAGAATTTGCAATACAACTTTTTGTTGATTATAAAATCCGAACCCTCACTGATACAAAGGCTATTATGTATTATAGGGACGGAGCGTACATAAAAGGAGAAGAGATTCTACAAAATTCTTTTGATGGCAGATTTGAGGCCGATGCAACTCCAACCAATTTTAATAAATTTTTACATTTTATAAGGTCAAAATCTTACGTTTCCAGAAATGAATTCATTGAGCCTGAAAACAAAATAAATTTAAATAATGGAGTTCTCGATATAGTTACAAGAGAACTTCTGCCGCACAGTCCAGACTATAACTTTTTATATAAACTGGATGTTGATTATGATCCTGATGCAAAATGTCCAATCATCATAAAGTTCTTGCGTGAAATAACTGGGTGTGAGAAAGATTATGAATGCCTGGTTGAGATGATTGGATATACACTGATGTCAGGAATGAAGTTCCATGTTATTTTCATGCTTGTAGGTATGGGAAATAATGGAAAGTCAAAATTCATACAGTTGATACAGACCCTCCTTGATGAAAGAAATTGCTCCCACGTGTCCATACAAGACTTGGCGAATAACAGATTTGCTGCAGCAGATTTGTATGGAAAGAAAGCTATTCTATGCTCAGATATTTCTAGCTCGACTATTGATTATACAGGTAAGCTGAAAGGATTGACAGGCCAAGACACTATTTATATGGAAGAAAAAGGAAAGCAAGGTTTCAGTTACTGTAATTCTGCAAAGCCAATTTTTTCAGGCAATGAACTCCCTGATATCAAGGATAAATCACCAGCAATGTGGAACAGAATAATTCTTATAGAGTTTCCAAACGAATTCAGACGAGATAAAGAGGACAAAGACCTCATAAATAAATTAATAACTAACGAAGAAATGTCTGGATTGTTGAATATTGCTTTAGAGGGTATAAGCAGATTACTAAAAAACAATTCGTTCTCTTATGACCATGAAACTACAATGGAAAGATGGTATGAGTTCAGGAATAAGAACAATCCTATATCCTCTTTCTGGAAGGAATGTATAGTTGAGGATGATGATAAAAGCGTGAGCAAAAAGGATCTATTCAAATTGTACGAAGCCTATTGTTCAGGCAAACGTATTGTTCCTGTTTCATATAAGATGTTTGGAATATATGTGAACAGATATTTGAATCAGGACTATGATTACCGTCCTAACGATGGGTCTGGAAATAGGACTCACGCTTGGAAAGGAATAAGAATATCTGATTCCTGGGTAACACAATTTCATAAGAAACAAAATTAAAAAACATTCAATTTCATTTCTTTTATAGATATTTTGTTATGTCCGGCATGTCCACCATTTTTGACGATTCCATACATTTTATTTTAATAATATTTTTTTTCATTGTTTCATTTTTTCGTTTTTTTATTTTTATTATTTTTTTCTTGCATAGAATGTTAAAAAATGGTGGACATCCCGGACTTTAATATAATTTTAAATGTTTTAAAATTCGTTAAACGTGTTTTAACGCATTTTTGATGTCGTGCGTATGTTTTCATTTTGATAGGATTTTGATCGCCATAATGAACCATAATTGAACGGTTATGGGATATTATGGTAGGCGTGTATGGGTTAATATCGGTCATTTATTTTCGGTCATATGCATTGATGGGTTTTGGGATATGAGGTTTAATGGTTCGGTCAATGGGATGGCATTGATACAAAAAAGGCGTTAAAATGGCGTAAAAATGGGAATACATTACGTACATAATTTTTAAATACAATTGAAACCATGTTTACGTTCATGTTGTTAAAAAGAATTATATACGTTATTGGAACAGCCGAAAAACCGCTTAAAATGAAGGAAATAATAGACAAGCTTGATGGCTATAATAATATTTCTTGCTTTTTGTTTAAATATAATCATCTGTTCAAAAGAGAAGGAGCAAAAAGAAAGAGGATGTATTCTTTAACTGCTGAAGGTCGGCGCTACTTCGAATGGTTTGAGAATACTTTCGATGAGGTTACAGGCATGAATCTGGAGGATATGAATGATTATGACAAAATGAGACATTCCCTCATGCAAGTATAAACCTCAAGGATGAAGCAAAAAAGTAGCCACATTCTCACAGCAAGTATTGAGACCAAAAAGCGTCATCCGTTATTGATTTTGTACCGAAATGTTTATTAATGTTGACGACGTATTTATATATTGTTAATTAAATCTAAATAGAGGATTAATTATGATAGAAGAAAAAGTAGCCTGCAAGAGAGAAACAGAATCTGAAAATATTGAGGAAGAGATTGGAAGCACTAAGATATGCTTTGACCCCGAAGCCATCAGGAAGCTCAAGACTGATATAAACTTGATAGAGAGGGGTCTTTTGAGAAAAGAAGATATCAGAAAGGCAAAGGAGATGAGAGAATTGAGAGAAGAAATCGATAACATGAAGACACTCTGCATTGTTTCTGAAATCTCGGCTGGCAATCTCGTTAATCACATCATAAAATCAATCGAGGAAAAGTCTTCTGAAATGGGAGTAGTCCCTGAGGTAAAAACAAAGAGAGAAGCGTACTGATGTGAAAGAGGGAAAGATTGTCTTCCTCAGTCTGAGGAATCAAATATCGTAATGAAAGAAAAGCCGGGGTTATTACTTTTTCGAATTGCTTCTTGAACAGTATCATGAGACTCACAAGTTCGCAGAGGAGAGACATGAGCTTGCGGAAATCCCGCAGAGGGCAGCAATCTCCCGGCGGCTCCTGCGGCGCGGATGGAATACTTTCGTACAGCTCAGTAAAATATATAGCTACAGGAGTGCTTAAGAAGATAAGGTGGATGATGATAATAGATTGAATACAGGTATCGAAACTTATGATGTAAAGCCCGCCGATGGGGGCAGGAGTATGAGGATGAGGGGGCTGGAGAGCGTGTGGGTGGAGGGTGATGGGAAATGATTGAGGCAGTAAAAGAAATTGGAGACTACTCGCTTGAAAAATCTGGAAGAAAGTTAGAAGACCCTACAGATATCGTCATCGAGGATCCAGATAGTAATGGCACTTATAAACATATTCTTGGTATTAGAGTTAATAAAAATGAAAAGGGATTTGAATATGCTGGAATTGAATTAGAAGAATACAGCAAAAGCAAAATAAAGCAATATCTGTATAAACAAGATGCAGCTAGAGGGACAGATTTTACGCCGACTGGAAGGGTTACTGAAATTGATAAAACCTTTAAGAATAAAATACTTCTCTGGTTTACGAATATTACTAAAGAAAATCAAATCGTCTTTATAGATGATAAAATTGAATTTCTTAAGGGATTAAATGACTGTTTAAAATCAAATACAGATGCAATTTTATCGGATTTAAAAATTAAATATAATACTCTTGATAAAAAGGATCGAAGCATAATAACTTTGCTCATTTATTCTCCCGATAAACAGTATATCGGAGACTTCCCAGTTTTCAGAAGAATTTTACTTGAAAACACTTCGAATGGTTACTATCAAAAATATGGAAAGGAATCCAAATCTACTAATAAAGTTTGTTCAGTTTGTAGAAAAAAGTCCGAAGAAGTATTTGGTTTTGTTGGAACTTATGAATTCTATACCGTTGATAAGCCAGGATTCGTTAGCGGTGGATTCAATCAATCATTAGCATGGAAAAATTATCCTGTATGTTTGAATTGTGCCTTAACATTGGAAGAGGGAAAAAAATACATCCTTGAAAATTCAAAATTCAGATTTTATGGGTTCGATTATTATGTCATTCCAAAACTTTTAAATCAAAATAAAAGAGATGACATTTTTAGAATTTTAGAGGATTTTAAAGAAAAAGATCCGAAGTTTGAAAAGAAGTATATTCGTCTTTTAGATGCTAATGAAGAGGAAATTTTAAGTAAACTTGCAGAACAAGAAAATTTTTTCAATAATAATATATTAATTTATCAAAAAGATAACTCAGCTTTCAGAATTTTACTTTATATAGAAGATATCTTACCCTCACGATTGAGGAGGCTTTTCCAAGCTAAAGAGAAAGTTGATAAAAAATCTATTTTTAGTGAATACATATTTAAAGACGGTAAATCAATGGAATTCAACTTTGGGAACATTTTTTCATTTTTTCCAAATCCTAAGGGTAAGGGCAAAATAGAACCAGATTTGAGTTCCATCGACAATACCGTTCAAGCTGCCAAATATCCTTCTAAGGGTAAGGGCAATATAGAACAGGATTTGGGCACATATTTCCTTGAAATAACAAATAAAATTTTTACAAATAAGAAAATTGATTATTCATTTTTAATGTGGGGAATAATTAAGAAAATTCGAAGGGAATTTCAAGATGAAACAAAACCAACAAAATATCTCATTTTAAAAAGTTTTCAACTTCTCATTTATTTAAATGAGTTAGAACTTCTTGACAATTTTAACGGAGGTAAAAATATGAATGAAAAGAACATCACAAACCTACTGCAAGGAACAAATTTACAGTTAGAGGAGAAAGTAAATACCTTGTTTAAAGAATTTCCCGATTTCTTTAATAAAGATTCGAAAAAAGCAATATTCTTAGAAGGTGTATTGACACAATACTTATTAAATATTCAATACAATGATCGAAAAGTAACTCCATTTAGAGTAAAACTTCAGGGATTGAAATTAGATGAAAAACATGTAAAGAAGTTGTTGCCGGAAATTCAAAATAAGCTTGAAGAGTACGGGAAAAATTATTATAAAGGTCTTGAATTTTTAATTGGGAAATATATGGTTCAGTCAGGAGATGGGTGGAAAATATCTAACGATGAAATCAGCTTTTATTTTGTACTGGGTATGAATCTCTCAAATTTGTTTAAATCAACAACGGAGGAAACAACATGAGTAATATAATTACAAATAGGTCAGAAATTATTTTTTTGTACGATGTGAAGGATGCAAATCCAAATGGAGACCCTTTAGATGAAAATAAACCAAGAATTGATGAAGAAACAGGCATCAATCTTGTAACAGATGTAAGGCTTAAGAGAACTATCCGGGACTATTTATACAATTTTAAGAAACAAGATATTTTTGTACGAGAGATATCCGATGAAGAAGGCCACATTCAGGATGCAAAACTAAGAGCATCAGACTTTTTGAAACATATTCCATCAGCGGAACGAGAGGGCAAAACACTTCAGCAACAAAAAGAGATAGCTACATTTGAAATTCTAAAACAATGTATAGACGTGAGACTTTTCGGAGCAACAATTCCGTTGGAATTGAAAGTTAAGAAAGGAAAAAAGACCGAAAAGCCTAAAGAAGATATTAAAGAACAAACTGAAAGCAAAGAACAGACAAGTTCTTTGACTTTTACGGGACCTGTTCAATTTAAGATAGGTAGATCGCTGCATAAAGTATTCATTAAACACTTCAAAGGAACAGGTGCATTTGCTTCTGGCAAGGGTGCTGAACAAAAGACGTTCCGTGAAGAAGATTTTCTATTCTACTCATTAATAAACTTCTATGGAATCATAAATGAAAATGCTGCAAAAGACACAAAACTTACAGATGATGATGTAAAGCTTCTTCTGGATGGCATATGGAATGGTACAAAAAATTTGATATCCAGATCAAAAGTGGGTCAAGTTCCGAGGCTGCTTATAAAAGTGAATTACAAAGAAAATAATTACCACATCGGTGACCTCAATAGTATGATTTCTTTGGTAAAAGAAGATCCTGATGAAGAATTAAGAGACATCTCTCAAATAAAGATAAATCTTACAAAAATAATAGATGTCCTAAAAAACAAAAAGGATTTAATTCAAAATGTTGAATATAAAATTGACGACAGAGCAAGATTTGAATTAGAAGGTAAAGAAATCGCGATTAATGAAGCTTTTAAAAGCACCGGAATTCCAGCACTACCGTTATCATTGTAGGATATATGGATAAAGTATTGGTATTCGATGTTTGGGGCGAGTATGCACATTTTAGAAAATATTATACTACAACATCGCCTCTTACATTTTCAATTCCACCAAGAACCGCAATTAGTGGGCTTATAGGCGCTATAATAGGACTTTCAAAAGATGAATATTTGAAATATTTCTCAAAAGAACAAGCGCAAATTGCAGTTAGAATTCTGAATCCGATTAAAAAGGTCAGATTAGCTGAAAATCTGATAAATACAAAAGATGATTATTTCATTCCAATTAAAAAAGGCTCCCACAGCCCTCGAACACAAATAAGGTTCGAATTTGTGAAAGATGCAAAATATAGAATATATTTCTATCATACAGATCCAAATTTATTTAACAAAGCAAAATCTATGCTTTTGCATCATAAATGCGTCTATACTCCCTGTCTAGGAATCACCGAACATATAGCTAATTTTGAACTCAAGGGAGAAAAAGCGATAAGAGAACAATCATCCACTGAGTTTATAAAATTAGATTCTGCTCTCCCTACTGACTCGATCAAAGAAATCAAATTGGAAGATGGAGAATATTTTTCTGAAACCATTCCAACGGAAATGGAACTGGATAGATCATTAAAGGAGTACAGAAAAGTTATGTTTGAAAGAAACGGTGTTCAAGGAAAAGGAATAACAGCAAAAGTTGATAGATATTGGGAATTGGAAACTAATGAATCAATCATCTTTCTTTAATCTAAAATCCCATCCAGATAAATTTTTAATTGATCACCTTAGAAATGTGGGATTATTTTGTAAAAATACTATACAATCCAAGGAAATCAACTCGAATATTTTCAATTTAAACGATGAAATCTTGGCCAATATTTCATTTATAACAGGGGTTTCACATGATTTTGGAAAAGGTACAATTAATTTTCAAAATTACATAAATGAAAAAGACGAAAAACGAAAAGCTTCTCTAAAAAATAATCCTGAAACAAGACACGGACTACTTTCTTCGTTATTTACTTACTTTGTTATAAAAGAATCTCTCAAAGATTTAAAATTTGAATTTTTACCGCTGTTGGGTTATTTTGCAGTAAAAAAACATCATGGAAACTTAGGAGATGTAACAGATGAAATATTAGATTTAAAAGATGATAAAAATGTAGAGATTTTAAAAAGACAAATTAATTCAATTTGTTTAGAGGAACTCAAATCGATTTATTTGGAATTATTGCCAAATATTGATATAATTAAATTTATTAGTACATATGAAAGCATTATCAAAGAAATCATAAGCATCAGAAGAACTTTTTCTGATCATTTGCAAAATGAGAAATCCATCCAATATTATCTTTTGACTCAACTTTTTTATTCTATCCTTTTAAATTCTGACAAATTAGATGCATCGGGTATTCAAGAAATTGACCGTAATAATGCTATTCCTATGGATTTGGTTGATAATTATCGGATAATCAAAGGCTATGATAAACCAAAAAATAAAATGGATATTATTAGAAATGAGATTTATTCAGATGTCATAGGAGAATTAAAAAATTTAAGTTTAGATAATAATATTTATTCCTTGAATGTTCCGACTGGAACAGGAAAAACACTTACTGTATTATCTTTTTCTTTAAAACTGAGGGATAAGATTAAAAATGAAAAAAATTTCATGCCTAAAATTATATATTCACTTCCTTTTTTAAGTATTATAGATCAGAATTTCGAGGTTTTTGAAGATGTATTTAAAAAAGTTCAGGGATATACTCCAACAACCGATATTTTATTGAAGCATCACCATTTATCTGATATTTTTTATGAAACTAATGAAAATGTAGATTACGACCCTTCTGAAAGTTTGTTACTAATTGAGGGCTGGAACTCTGAAATAATTGTAACTACTTTTATACAACTCTTTCACTCTTTAATTTCAAATAAAAATAGGTCATTAAGAAAATTTCATAACATTATAAATTCAATTGTTATTCTTGACGAGGTTCAATCAATTCCTCATGAATATTGGCTTTTGTTCAAAGAAGTTATCTTATTATTTTCAAAATGCTTCAACACTTATTTTATTTTTGTGACTGCGACGCAGCCATTGATTTTTGATGAAAGCAAGAAAGAAATTGTTGAACTTGTAACAAATAAAAAACATTATTTTGATAAATTTGATAGAATTGAATTAATACCAAACCTTCAACCTTTGCTTCTCAATAATTTTAAAGAAATCATAAGAAGGGATGTTGAAGAAAATAAAGATAATAATATTCTTATTGTACTAAATACAATAAATTCTTCAAAAAGTGTTTATCAATATTTGGAATCATTAAAAATTGCAGGCACAAAATTGTATTATCTTTCCACAAACATCACCCCTTGCCAGCGTCTTGATAGAATAAACGATATACGAAATAATAAAGCACGAAAAATAATTGTCAGCACTCAACTGATTGAAGCTGGGGTGGATATTGACGTTGATACTGTTTATCGTGATTTTTCAACAATGGATTCAATAAACCAAGTTTCTGGAAGATGCAATCGAAATTATTCAGAGGGGAAGAAAGGATTAGTAAAATTATTTATTCTGAAAGATGAAAATAAAGAATATTATAGGTATATCTATTCACCTTTTCTGATCGATAAAACTAAAGAAGTCCTCAAAGAAGCTCCTAAAAGAATAAGTGAAAATTCCTTTTTAACCTTAAGCAATAATTACTTTAAGAAAATCAAAGACAGTGGAAGTGATGATGCATCTAATAAGATCCTTTCTTTTGTCCAAAAGTTAGAATTTGAACAGCTATATAAAAATTTTAAACTTATCCAAGATGATTACTATAAAATAGATGTATTTATCGAATTGGACTATTTTGCGAAAGCTGTATGGAATCAATATAAGGCGATAAAAGAACTAAAAAATCCATTTGAGAGAAAAAATGAATTCTTAAAAATAAAAAAAGATTTCTATGAATACGTAATTTCAATCCCCAAAGATAAGGCACCTAAGCCTGAAAATGAAACTGGGATAGCCTATGTTTCAATAGAAGAATTAAAATATCGGTATGATTTTGAAACTGGATTCATACCAGGTTCAGGGGGAACCTTACTGTTTTAATCGTGACTCTCCACACCTTAACCCTCACCCTCGCCTCCACCCGCCCCATCCAGGGCACTTCCTCAGAGCTTCGCGGCTTCTTCGCCACAAAATTCACAGAATACTCCCTCCTCCACCAGCACAGCGCCGACAGGCTCATTTACAGCTATCCTCTGGTGCAGTACAAGATGATAGACGGCGCGCCCATGGTCATAGGCATCAATGACGGCGCCGAAGTTTTAAAACAGATTTATGATAAATACGATGAGATAAAGCTCGGTAAGGAGGTTTATGACATCGTGGAAAAGGGCATCTCTGTAAAGAACCAGGAGTTCGGGCTGTCGGATAAGTTCCATTCCTACGAGTTCGCCACCCCCTGGCTTGCACTGAATCAGGAGAACTACTTGAAGTATTATGGAATGAAAAATTATGATGAAACACAGGAATTTATGAGAAAAACCCTGATAGGAAATCTGCTCTCTATGTCGAAATCAATGAATTATCAGGTGCCTGATAAGATAAAATGCGATGTCAGGGTAAAGATAAGGAAAATGAGGCTGAAAGACGTGAATGTGATGGCTTTTATCGGTGGATTTAATGTGAACTTCATAATTCCAGACTATCTAGGCATCGGGAAATCGGTTTCACGGGGCTTCGGAGCTGTCAGGCGACTTTCTTCAAATGGACAAGGGGGCACAGGATGCAACTTGTAATAAACACTCGCGGCGCATATCTCAAAAAGGAAAAGAACTGTTTCCTTGTGAAGAATGACGACAAGACCTTTGAGGTCTCAGCAGACAAAGTGGAAAGCATACTCATTACCACAGCGGCGACCATAACCACGGACGCTATCGAGTTCGCTGTTGAGAATAATATTGATATCGTATTCCTCAACCATTTTGGCGACCCTTACGGGAGAGTGTGGCATTCCAAGCTGGGAAGCACAACTCTTATACGGCGCCGCCAGCTCGAAGCCGAAGCCTCCACTGTTGGGTTCAATATGGCGCGCGGCTGGATAGCGCAGAAGATCGGGAACCAGCTTGATTTTATCAAGGACCTGAAGAAGAACCGTCCCGATGATTATGATACACTTTCGCCGAACATTG
>MFNH01000068.1:26349-31127 GCA_001781995.1 Candidatus Levybacteria bacterium RBG_16_35_11
GACGTATTTTGAGGCTCTGAACAGCATCATGCCAGATGCCTGGAAATTCAACGGAAGAAGCCGCGACCCGGCGCAGGATGCCTTCAACTGTCTTCTCAATTACGGCTATGGAGTCATGTATTCACAGGTCGAGAAAGCCTGTATTATCGCAGGGCTTGATCCATACATGGGATTTCTGCATACTGATAATTACAACAAGAAATCCTTTGTTTTCGACCTTATAGAGATTTTCAGGATACATATCGATAGAACTGTTATGAACCTTTTTTCCAAAAAACAGGTGCATGAGGGGTTGTTTGATAAAATCCCTGGCGGTCTGTACATGAATAAGGACGGGAAAGCGGTTTTGATAACAGCGGTCAATGAAACGCTTGACAAAGATATCGATTATAACGGGCGCAATGTCAAGATAAGGAACACTATACAGATGGAATGCCACAGCATCGCGAATAGCCTGATAAAATAAAAGGGGGATATGAGATGACAATGGTATGGGTGGTTTATGATATTACGGATAATACCACACGCAAAAATGTTGCGCGTATTTGTCTTGATAAAGGGCTGTACAGAGTGCAAAAAAGCGTCTTTCTTGGCACTCTTAATGCGAACGAAAGAGATTCCCTGGCTCTTGAATGTGAAGATGAGATCGACCCTGATGTGGATTCGGTTTATGTTTTCCCCATGGATGATGAATCTTTCAGGAAGGTCAAGCTTCTTGGTCAGGCTTTTGATAAGAAGCTTGTGAACGATGAAGTATTGACAAAATTTTTTTGAGGACTATGGCGGCTGGAGATACTATAATAACTATTTCAGATGTGCTTGAATACCTCTTCTGTCCGCGTTTTATTTATTTCATGCAATGTCTTGCCATCCCGCAGCATGAAGAATCAAGGTTCAAGGTCATAAAAGGCAGGGAAGTGCATGATGAAAAGCGGATCACTAACACAGAATACCTGAGAAAGAAGCTTGGTGTTGTGAGAAAAGAAATAAATGTATTTATAGCCTCGAAGAACCACAATATCAAAGGGATCGTGGACGAGGTTCTTTTCCTGGAGGATGGAACTGCGGCACCTTTTGAATATAAGTATGCTGAATTTAAGGATACGATATTCCAGACTTATAAATTCCAGCTTGTGCTTCATGCAATGATGATCAAAGAGAATTACAGGATCGATGTGAAAAAAGGATTCATTTGTTTTACTAGAAGCAATAATCATATCGAAGAGATCATTTTTACAGATAAAGACTTCAAGAAGGGGATTGAGATCATTGATGAAATCCTTGGAATTATTAACAAAGGCTTTTATCCGGGCAAGTCCAAATATAAGAATAAGTGCATTGATTGCTGTTATAGCAACATCTGCACCTGATTTTCTTGTCTTTATAAACCATTCTATAATTTTGTAACAAGAATTTTGAGCACAAGAAATAAGCCATAATAAGCCATATTTTGCCCTAATCAGGTGAAAATCTGTGGTATTCAAGAGGCACATCCACTAAAACAAGGATTGAAACACATAAGTAAGGAATATGCGCGAAATGTAAATAAAATTCAAGAGGCACATCCACTAAAACAAGGATTGAAACTCCAGTGGGATATCCATTATTCTTTCTCGGCTTTTTATTCAAGAGGCACATCCACTAAAACAAGGATTGAAACCAAGACCTGACCGCCGCTAACTTCGACCTATCAAACAATTCAAGAGGCACATCCACTAAAACAAGGATTGAAACATCCATCCCCGGTTTGATCATAGAGCGGATCGGAATTCAAGAGGCACATCCACTAAAACAAGGATTGAAACTGTATTTGGTGACATTCCAAAGCCCGGCAGTTATTGTATTCAAGAGGCACATCCACTAAAACAAGGATTGAAACTGATATACGAAATAATTAATCCATCAGATACCATAAATTCAAGAGGCACATCCACTAAAACAAGGATTGAAACAATACACATTATATGTATCGGTTATGTTGTTTGGCATTCAAGAGGCACATCCACTAAAACAAGGATTGAAACTGCCATGAACCTCCACTAGCACCAGCAATCGCTAAATTCAAGAGGCACATCCACTAAAACAAGGATTGAAACTAGACAGTGCTGAATCTGAGGCTACTGAACTTGTTATTCAAGAGGCACATCCACTAAAACAAGGATTGAAACATAGCTGAGTGTTTGTGTTTGAGATTGTGTAAGCTATTCAAGAGGCACATCCACTAAAACAAGGATTGAAACTGAACCATGCGAATACTGATACTGGTGGTGTGGTGATTCAAGAGGCACATCCACTAAAACAAGGATTGAAACTGGGGGGCTGTTGATTGACCATGATACTCAAGAATCATTCAAGAGGCACATCCACTAAAACAAGGATTGAAACTCGTATCTGAATCAATATCAGTAACAGATATAGTAAAATTCAAGAGGCACATCCACTAAAACAAGGATTGAAACAATATATCTTACAGGTTGTACCCGATTGAGTTATATTCAAGAGGCACATCCACTAAAACAAGGATTGAAACCATAACTCCCGTTCACATCCGTATCACTGATCACATATTCAAGAGGCACATCCACTAAAACAAGGATTGAAACTCCACATTCGTAAAATTAGTAGAAACCTGAATATTTATATTCAAGAGGCACATCCACTAAAACAAGGATTGAAACACACAACAGGTCTATTCGGATACGTGAAGTTGTCATATTCAAGAGGCACATCCACTAAAACAAGGATTGAAACAATAGACATTATATGTATCGGTTATGTTGTTTGGATTCAAGAGGCACATCCACTAAAACAAGGATTGAAACATTCAAAACAATATCCCGTTCTTACTGGCATTACAGATTCAAGAGGCACATCCACTAAAACAAGGATTGAAACCTGCAGATGTTCTTCTGCAGGGCAAAGATGTCACAAATTCAAGAGGCACATCCACTAAAACAAGGATTGAAACTCAGCGCAGTGGCTCTCATGGCAGCCATTGCATGGCTATTCAAGAGGCACATCCACTAAAACAAGGATTGAAACAGACTGGCACAGGGCGCACAGGGCACATTCACATTTATTCAAGAGGCACATCCACTAAAACAAGGATTGAAACGGGTATTTACAGGTCTATTATTTCCCAAACGGATAATTCAAGAGGCACATCCACTAAAACAAGGATTGAAACATACCACATAATCAAAGTCCAGTGCCTTGATGTATATTCAAGAGGCACATCCACTAAAACAAGGATTGAAACATGTAACCCTGGTCAAAGAGAGGGCGCAGAACATCATTCAAGAGGCACATCCACTAAAACAAGGATTGAAACCCATATACCCATCCAGGCAGTCAGTCAGGCAAATATATTCAAGAGGCACATCCACTAAAACAAGGATTGAAACTCTTCTGCCCATAAGGGGCAAGCAAGTTGGTATATAATTCAAGAGGCACATCCACTAAAACAAGGATTGAAACAAAACATAAGTGCTTTCTCTGCGCTCATTTCCTTGAAAAGAATTCAAGAGGCACATCCACTAAAACAAGGATTGAAACATCGCAAACCGAGGCGGTTCATCATTGCCATTGAACCATTCAAGAGGCACATCCACTAAAACAAGGATTGAAACACCCAACCTGATAACTCAGGATTTGGCCTGAGATTTATTCAAGAGGCACATCCACTAAAACAAGGATTGAAACATGGTTTCCTGTCCTTGATCGGAACGTTCCAATCCTATTCAAGAGGCACATCCACTAAAACAAGGATTGAAACTAATTAGATTCCCAATGCTTAGGGAAAAAATATCAAATTCAAGAGGCACATCCACTAAAACAAGGATTGAAACTACAGACGCGAAGATAATGAGAGTAATAGTCCAGGATTCAAGAGGCACATCCACTAAAACAAGGATTGAAACTGAAGATGACGGAGGAGCATTCACAGATGAGACTGTATTCAAGAGGCACATCCACTAAAACAAGGATTGAAACTATGGTTCAATAATAAGCCCGGTAACTAACCCGAAGATTCAAGAGGCACATCCACTAAAACAAGGATTGAAACTAACCGTTCCTGAGGGGCAGACAAGAGGCGGATTGATTCAAGAGGCACATCCACTAAAACAAGGATTGAAACTTGGAATCTTCCGGATGGAACAGTAACCTATCCAATATATTCAAGAGGCACATCCACTAAAACAAGGATTGAAACTTGTAGGTGTTATATTTGGAATAAGTAGTGTTCCAAATTCAAGAGGCACATCCACTAAAACAAGGATTGAAACGTTTAATCTTTTGCTGGCGTGTGGTGATAATCGTATATTCAAGAGGCACATCCACTAAAACAAGGATTGAAACCAAAATATCTTGATACAAAACGAGAGACCTTTTTATTAATTCAAGAGGCACATCCACTAAAACAAGGATTGAAACTATACCGGAACAATGAACCAATATCCAGACTCAGAATTCAAGAGGCACATCCACTAAAACAAGGATTGAAACGTCGTGAACCCTCCAATACTCCATTCACATACAACATTCAAGAGGCACATCCACTAAAACAAGGATTGAAACTTCGTTCCCTGCTTCACTGCAGGAACGTCTGCATACTATTCAAGAGGCACATCCACTAAAACAAGGATTGAAACGTTCCAGAACTAACATTAACATAATTATTCACCCCGGATTCAAGAGGCACATCCACTAAAACAAGGATTGAAACACTTCACAATATCCTCCACAGATGCAGACAACGATTATTCAAGAGGCACATC
>MFNH01000068.1:31143-31398 GCA_001781995.1 Candidatus Levybacteria bacterium RBG_16_35_11
TTGATTTTCAGCGAGATATAGTAATTTGGGCACTTAAAAATTCAAGAGGCACATCCACTAAAACAAGGATTGAAACCAGTCAATCAATCCGATGCTCTAACTCATGTAAAATTCAAGAGGCACATCCACTAAAACAAGGATTGAAACCGCTACAGTATCCTCATCAGCAGCGACCAGTGGTATTCAAGAGGCACATCCACTAAAACAAGGATTGAAACACTTCACAATATCCTCCACAGATGCAGACAACGATTA
>MFNH01000068.1:31441-34489 GCA_001781995.1 Candidatus Levybacteria bacterium RBG_16_35_11
ATCGAGATAAAATGTTTAAAATTCAAGAGGCACATCCACTAAAACAAGGATTGAAACTTATAATGCGGGATTGCGCAGACATCTCCGGGATTATTCAAGAGGCACATCCACTAAAACAAGGATTGAAACTCCGAAATCCCGCTAATGTTGCCTGCCCCCCGGTCGGATTCAAGAGGCACATCCACTAAAACAAGGATTGAAACTAGCGAATGACCTGACAGGAACAAGCAATTTCAGGATTCAAGAGGCACATCCACTAAAACAAGGATTGAAACTAATTATTCCTTTTCGAAAGAGACAAAAGAATTTATATTCAAGAGGCACATCCACTAAAACAAGGATTGAAACTTATAACCTGCCCAGGTCGGCGTCCCAGTATTTGTATTCAAGAGGCACATCCACTAAAACAAGGATTGAAACATCATAGGGATGATTGGCAAACACCCAAAGAACTCTAATTCAAGAGGCACATCCACTAAAACAAGGATTGAAACAACATACTAAATGTCCTACCCCTGTAGGTCATGTATTCAAGAGGCACATCCACTAAAACAAGGATTGAAACATTTTAGATTGAAGTTCTAAAATTTCACTTCTGTGTTATTCAAGAGGCACATCCACTAAAACAAGGATTGAAACATTTTCTAATTGCTTCTTCGATCATAATTCACCCCATTCAAGAGGCACATCCACTAAAACAAGGATTGAAACACCATAAACAGGTTGCTTTTGATTCCATACAACCAAATTCAAGAGGCACATCCACTAAAACAAGGATTGAAACATGAAAGATTCGGAGGTATAGAAATATGGTAAAACAAATTCAAGAGGCACATCCACTAAAACAAGGATTGAAACATCGCACTGGACATGGGTATGCGGATCCTGTGAAGTATTCAAGAGGCACATCCACTAAAACAAGGATTGAAACCCTGGCTATCCTCAAGACATAATGTTCCTTTCTTCTTATTCAAGAGGCACATCCACTAAAACAAGGATTGAAACTGGAGCACAGCCGGCACAATAACAGTATTCAGTGATGATTCAAGAGGCACATCCACTAAAACAAGGATTGAAACTTGTAATCTACATCGTATTTTCGTCGATATTCTTTATTCAAGAGGCACATCCACTAAAACAAGGATTGAAACAACTACTATTTAGAATGTTCTCCATCAGTTATAAATTCAAGAGGCACATCCACTAAAACAAGGATTGAAACCGGAAAAACAGTAGCTAAAGCCATTTCAGGCGGCGGATTCAAGAGGCACATCCACTAAAACAAGGATTGAAACTATCTTCCTCACTAATAGTTCCCAATGTTACGATTTATTCAAGAGGCACATCCACTAAAACAAGGATTGAAACTGGTGCTGCGGTATTGACCGCTCCGCCGTGCGTTGATTCAAGAGGCACATCCACTAAAACAAGGATTGAAACAAGAATTGCATGACCGAATGAGAAACAGGTCTTATGAATTCAAGAGGCACATCCACTAAAACAAGGATTGAAACACCTTATACTCACAAACCCCTTAACAAACATGTTATTCAAGAGGCACATCCACTAAAACAAGGATTGAAACTTGTTATTTTCCCTCAGAGAACCATGATCGTTCCCGTTTCATTATTTCTTTCTGTTCCTCAGGGTTTGTGGGAATGATGATCTTCTTTAGATCGCTTTTTAAAATATAAGCAGGATGGAACTCATCAAATAAAGGTTCGAACCAGATTCCATCTTCATCTGCATCTTTTATATATCCCAGATAGCTTGAGCCAGTTATAGTCTGTACCTTAACAAGATTATATCCGGGTCTTTTCTTATAATCAGCCTGAAGCATTGGATTATTTACAATTTCCTCGATTATCCTTGACATTATTACCGCCTGACCTGCATATCAATATATAATATTCAAGATAAAACTTTCTATTCGCGCTTTAAGTTTCATTTTTTGGAACCAAGAAGTTTTATATCAAATGTTAACTAAACTTGAGTAACAAGAAAATGGTGGGCTGGAATAAATGAATAATAATGGACTGGAATAATGAATAATAAAATTGACTGGTACGATGAATTTGTGGATCTTGGGTACACTCCCACAAAAAATGACCTTATATGCCTGTATTATTTTGAACCTGCAAAAGGCATGACAGCTAAAGAAGCTGCAGGCAGGATAGCCTCTGAAAGCTCTGCCGGCACATGGACTACTCTTTACAAACTCCCGGAACGTGTCGCAAGGATAAAGGCGCAAGCCTTCCAAATTGATGGAAAATATGTAAAAGTTGCGTATCCGCTTGACCTATGGGAACCGGGGAACGCTCCGCAATTGCTAAGCGGCATAGCTGGCAACATCTTTGGTATGAAAGCGCTTGCCAACCTGAAGTTGATCGATGCATCGCTCCCTAAAAAATATATTAAAAGTTTCAAGGGCCCACATCAAGGTATTAAAGGTATAAGGGATTTGCTCAAAGTTAAGAAAAGACCTGTTACCGGCGCAGTACCCAAGCCCAAGATAGGTTTTAGCGCCGCAGAACATGCAAAAGTAGCTTATGAAACATGGATGGGTGGATTTGACCTTGTGAAAGATGATGAAAACCTGACATCACCGTCTTTTAACCGCTTTGAAGACAGGGTGAAACGGATGGCTAAACAAAAGGACAGGGCTGAAAGGGCGACAGGAGATCAGAAAGATGCGCTGCTTAACATTACAGGAGAAACAAATCTGATGATACAGAGGGCGAAATTTCTCCATGATTCCGGTTTCCGTTTTGCCATGATCGATGTCGTTACATGCGGCACATCTGCAGTTCAGACCCTTCGGGATGAATGCAGCGACCTTGGGCTGGCTATACACGCACACCGCGCGATGCATGCTGCTTTTGACCGCAATCCCAGGCATGGGATATCCATGTATTTCCTGGCAAAGCTGATGCGTTTGATAGGTGTTGATGAGATCCATGTGGGCACAGCAATAGGAAAATTAGTAGGGACAAGATCGGAAGTCATTGAAATTGCAGATATGCTTCGGTCTTCCAGAGTAAAATCCAG
>MFNH01000069.1 GCA_001781995.1 Candidatus Levybacteria bacterium RBG_16_35_11
TTGAGACCATAAAAACCACCCTGGGTATCACGCGGGAGACATGCGAATTATCCTATGGCCTTACATTCCCAAAGGAAAAAAGGCTGACAATAAGTGTATCAGTTCCTCCATTGTTTTCGAAAGACAGAGACAACCCACAAACAAAGGAAGTCATCACAAAGGTTTTGAACGACATCATCGAACATTCTGAAGGGAATGTGTTAATATTTTTCCCGAGTTTTTATGAAGCCACACAATACAAAAACAGGATCAAATGCAATGTGCCTATCTTTCTTGATGAGATAGGTGTTTCATCACAGTCGATCAGGAACGAATTCTTTAGCCTTGGAGAAGCAGGAAAGAAAGCAGTGCTCATATCATACATGTGGGGAACGCTCACAGAAGGCGTGGACTATAAAAATGGAAGGGGAAGGACTGTTGTTATCGTGGGGGTGGGTTATCCCGCTCTTAACGACAGGACGCGTGCAGTTGAATCAGCTTACGAAGCCCAGTTCGGGCACGGGTGGGATTATGCCGTCGAGATCCCTACAATAAGAAAGGTCAGGCAGGCGCTCGGAAGAGTTGTCCGCTCACCCTCTGACTACGGAGCCAGGGTGCTGCTGGACGGTCGCTATACATCCACCTCATCGAAAAAATTGGGAAAATATTCTGTATTCAATATTTTTCCAGAAGAAGAACGAGCTGAGATAGTCGATGTGGCGCCTGAGCGCGTAAAGTATTCGCTTATGAATTTTTTTAATGATATCAGAAAAAATAATCCCGAAGGAAAAAAATAAATTTTATTCGACCTTTGCTCCAAAAGCGAATTTTCTAAGTACTTTATCAACTTTGATCTTTACTTTATCCCCGACTTTAGTCCCAGGTACAAATATGACAAAGCCTTCAACTTTTGCGATGCCATCGCCCTGTTTGGCAATTCCTTCTATCGTTACGTCATAAGTTTCCCCGGCAACTACCGGAGCACTTTTTTCCTGATCTCTCATCACAATTACACATCCTTTGATTAAAGAAGACTCTAATCTGCGGGTATTACATCATCACAATATTTAAAACTTACTTATTGTTCTATTTCATGATTTTTCTCTTGATCGATTGTTATGTGAAAAACATAACAAAACTGGAATAAGTTTAATTACTATTAATTACTAATACTAACTAAATTAGTAATTAATAGTAATTGAAATGATCTATGAAAATTCCAGAAAGCCCGCCAAAGATATCACATAATGAGATCGGTGATGCACTCAAATATTTGAAAAGTGATCCTTATGATCGATTAATTAAAGAAGCTATTAACAAATATTTATATTGGTCTGAATTTAAATATAGACCTGGCATCGATCAAATTGAACCTGAAGTATTATGGACTTTTATTAAAATAAATAGAAATTTAAACGCCGAAAAAATTAAAATAAGTGATATAGCCGGATTTGAATTCAAATATAATCTCACAACTTATATTCAACAAAAACTACATGAATTTGATCTCAATCTTGTGGGAAGACTCGGTGGAGAAGAGATAATTCCCGACAGTGATAAGGATCGATATTCAATAAGTTCAATTATGGAGGAAGCAATTGCTTCAAGCCAATTGGAGGGAGCTGTTACAACAAGAGTTGAAGCAAAGAAGATGTTAAGACAGGAAAGAAAGCCAATAAACAAATCTGAACAAATGATCCTGAATAATTATAACACGATAAAAAAACTGAACGAATTAAAAGGTGAAAAACTTACAATAGAATTAATTTCAGAAATTCACTCTTCTATTACGGAAGATACTTTAAATGATCCAGGCATGGAAGGACAATTTAGAAAATCAAATGATATTGTTGTTGTCAGTTCAAGTGGAGAAGTTGTTTATACCCCGCCAGATTTTGAACATCTTGATAAAACAATGAGGGATTTTTGTGTTTTTGCAAATGGATCAAATGAAAAAAGATTTATTCACCCAATTATTCGAGCTGCGATTCTACATTTCCTTATCGGTTATATACATCCTTTTACGGACGGAAATGGAAGAACTGCAAGAGCGATCTTTTATTGGTATTTACTTAAAGAGGGCTATTGGCTGATAGAATATATGTCCATTTCCAGGATGATCATAAAATCACGGGCACAATATGCCAGAGCTTATTTATACACAGAACTTGATGAAAATGATCTAACTTATTTTATAAATTACCAGCTAAAAACAATGGGTCTGGCTTTTGATAGCTTAAAAGAATATATTGGTAGAAAGATCAAGGAAAAAAGAGAATTATATGGTTTACAAAAGATCAAAAACATTAATGAGAGGCAAATATTAATAATAAAATCATTATCATATGAACCAGAATTTACATTTACAATAAAGGAGATCCAGAACAGATTTAACACTGTTTATCAGACCGCAAGGACAGATATTATGAGCCTTGAAAAGTATGGGCTTATTAAAAAGAAGATTATTGGAAAGAAGAAATTGATGTATTATCGTTCTGAAAATTTTGATACAATACTATCGGGCATGGTTGTTTAGGTTGAAGAAATAGTAATCATCAAAAACCGAAGGGAATTTATATCAACCATGCTCAATTTAGCATCAATGTCAAGAACACGGCTTCGTGATTTCATTATTACCGATGACGACTGGATATTCGCTGTTGCTGATTACAGTCACGATGATGGTGTTCGTTCGATCCTGAGATATGTTCCAGATCCCAATGGTTCGCGAGGTATAGAGAAAAAATACCGCAAGTTCGACTTTGACGACTCATTCATATTCATGAAAACAGCCCGGCCAGAATGGGTAAAGGATGTCCACGTCATACCATGGGAACACGTCAAAGACATACTGGCTCCTGATAAAAGACTGCCAATTATCGCCAAAGAGAACAAAAAGGTCAGAGACATTGTGAGAACTCTCAAGACCGGCGTATCCATTGAAAAAATGGGAGTTACTGGTTCGCTTCTTGCAGGTCTTCAGATCGAATCATCAGATATTGATTTTGTCGTTTACGGCAGTTCATGGTTCAAAGCAAGGGATATCTTAGCGCGCGCAAAAAAAGAGAAAGACCCCATCATTGAGATAAGCGAAGAGATGTGGCATGAGATATATAACAAGCGAAGACCTGAATTGTCCTTTGAGGAATTCCTTGTTCATGAACAGAGGAAAGGGAACAGGGGTATGGTGGATGGAACGTATTTTGACCTCCTGTATGTAAGGGACTGGGAGGATATCGCACCCTGCCAGAGGGGAATGGATATTGGTCCGGCTACCATTGAAGCTAGAGTCACAAATGCTGATTTTTCATTTGACAGCCCTGCTATCTATAAAATAGACCATCCTGAAATAAGCTATGTTCTCTCCTATACTCATACCTATGCAGGGCAGGCGCTGGTGGGTGAGATGATCGAGGCGCGCGGAATGGTAGAGGCGCTGGGGGATATAAAGAGGCTTGTGGTAGGGACAACGAGAGAACCAAAGGGAGAATGGATGCGCTCGCTGACGCTGCTTGAAAGGGGAGAGGATTGTTAAAACATTTCATCCGTTCTGAGCCGAGCCATTACAAACTTATTTGCAGGTAAAAGACGTAAGGAGTTACAATCCAATTTCTAGAAGATAGGCATGAATTTTGTTTTGAGGAATATTTTGTTGTCCTGTCATCCAATAGAAAACTATTTTTAGCCAAATAAACATTTATCTTTTTTAGGGAAAATTTTATATCTTATCAGTTAAAATATATAATATGTGGAATCAAAAGATATAAAAACATCCAAATATGCGAAGATTTCCAAAGATGCAAAGATAATCCAGTGGTTTAACTTAGCGGATTTTTCAGAAGGAACGCAAACCCAATATATCAGGCGTATTTGGCTTTTTTGTGAGTGCGCTGGCAAAACCCCAACGGAATTAATTGCGGAGGCTATATCTGAAACAAAACAGGGGCTTCTCCTTTCCGAAAGGAAGAACCTTGATTATATGGCAATGTTCAAAGCAGAATTAAAACAAAGAAAATTCTCTCCAAAATCTATGGCTTCGGCTGCTGCCGCTATCAAAAGTTTTTATAATGTATTTGATATACAACTATCTCGTCAGATTGGTCAAGTTAAAAAGGCATCTACGCTTCGTGAAAACAGAACTTTCTTAAAGAAAGAAGATGTTATAAAACTAATAAACAACGCCAACTCCTTACGGGATAGGGCTATCATTCTCGTTATGGCAACATCAGGTATGGCACGAAAAGAGGTTATTGATTTGCGGGTAAGGGACATATCCATAGATAGCGATGGTATCGGCACAGTGACTATGCGAAGGCAGAAGAATGATATTGATTTCATTACTTTCATCTCACCAGAAGCGGTTCATGCTTTAAAACTGTATTGGGAAGAACGGGAAAGAAATAGAAATGGCGAATTTAAGATAAAAGGTGATAGTGATTATGTATTTATCACTTCATATAATGGGAAAAAGATTAACACAACCGCATTCACATACATTTTTTGGGGACTGGCAAAACAACTCGGTTTTAAGAACAACAACGGCAAAGGGTTTCAAATACTTTGTAAGAGCCACGCACTTCGAAAGTTCTTTTCATCAACACTTGAGGATGCGGGTTTCCCAAGAGAGAAGGTAGATTTTATGATGGCACATTCCCTGACGGATAATGAGCTTGCCTATTATGAAAATAAAATTAAAGAACTAAAAGATTTGTATATCCGTTTCCTTCCCCATATCACCTTTGAAAAGGAGATAAAGATTGTTTCGTTAAGCACCGAAGATGAGAAACGGTTGCACCAACTTGAAGAAAAAGAGGTTATAACTGAGGCGAGATTAAAGGAAATGGAATTGATGTTACATATAAAAGATAAAACAATCGAAACAAGTGATGCGGTGAATCAGGTAAATGAAGCCTTAACGAAATCCATTATCAGTATTGAGAGGTCTAATATGGATGAGAAAGATAAGAAGAGATTTAGAAAAATTTTCGCCGAGCCTTAAAATCAAACATAAGTCCGAATCCATCTTCTTTTATCTCAGCGCTATTTGATGTGGATATTGAAAAAGCTTGAAAAACACGAAGTGAACTTTGTAGAGCTATGGGCTGAACATTGAAGTTTATTTTCCCAATTCCTTCAACCGCTTAATTCTTGCCTGCGTCTCTTCTACCGTTTTTCTCTGCTGGTTTTCAAGCTGAGCGATTATGTCATTGAACCCGACTTTTAGGGAGTATATCTTATACGGTCTCCCTTTCCCTGGCTTCTTCTCATCCCTTTCGTTTATCCAGTCATGTTCATTCAAATGCTTCATGGCAATACTTACTTCTGGCTGGCGCAGGTTAGTTCCCAATTCAAGCTCATTTGACGTAACTTCATTCACTTGCTGAAGATAAGCAAGCACTCTTGCGACAAGTCTGTTAATGCCAAGAGAAATAAGTGCTTCTACGATTTCTTCATCTTTTTTATCAAGCTGTTTAATATCGAGTTTCTTCATAATAATCCCCAATAAATATTGTGCAATTAGATATATCCCATTATATTATATTAATCTTTCGATAACTTCCTGGTGAATGTTCAACATATGAAGTCACACTTTATTTAACTAACGCAATCGAGTGACAGCTTTTAAGTAGTCCAAACACAGGTCTCCATCGATTATTATGGTGCGAAAATCAAAAGTAATTACAGTTCCGAAAAATGAAGAAACAGAGGATGAAATTATCGAGAAAAGGTTTAAAAAATTAATACAAGAAACGAAGGATGAAGAATATAAAGCCTGGCTGCAAGGTATTTATGATATATTAACTCCTGTTGATGACTCAAATAATTTGTTCAGAACCTTCAGACGGATTTGCCTTAATCATACTCTCCTGATGTGTAACATTTCATCACAGCTTAAAGAAACCAGGATAAAACTGAAAGAATGTCAAGAAAGGGCATCTCAAACACCCAAATTAGCGGAATGAAGGGTGAGTAAGCATGACACTCAAAAAAGGCGATAAAGTAATAACAACTGGAAAAGGCAGAACAAAGTCCTGGGGTAATGTAGTAGGTATCGTCACAAAAAGACGGGGCGAAAAAGTATTTGTTGTATGGGAAGGCACTTCATTTTACATTGAAGATGAGATGGATATAAAAGAGGTTCTACCAGACCCATCTGATAGCCAATAACATCAGGTTTAGAGTAATCCAATGGTTTTGATATTAATAAAAAATAGCGGAATTTCACTCTGGACGAGAGGTTAAAGTTGCTGGATGGTAATACTCTCCTATGCCGTTATTGTTATGGTAGGTTTTTCTGGAGTGGGGAAATAGTCGATTTGAATCCATTAGGTTTCAACCATAAAAACCATACGATGGTATGTTTCAAATGTGGTAAAGTGAGTTACTTCGATGTGGAAGAACTTGAGAAACACGAAGTTAATTTTGTCGAGCTGTGGGATGAAACTTGAAATTAGGGTAATCAATTCTTTTTTATTTGATTTTATCTCTAATGACATATGTAACAATTAAACCCAAAATCCATAGTGATAGTCCATTAGGTGCTCCTGGTGTTTCCAGTCCAAATACAAATGCCGATATCATAGCCATTAAAAAAACTATAACGACCCATAATACAAAGAGTTTAATAATCCGCATAACGCCCATTTTAGTAACCTCAAACTTATAATTATGTTTCTATTATAATATATACTTTTGCATGTATTTTTAAAACTCTATTTTCACTATCTATAACAATTATTTTTTATTCTATCGGAACTCGGAACAGTCCTGCCCATATCAACCTCCAAATTCAGTCAATCTGGTCTGACCGAAGGGTATCAAATTTCTTAATGTATTTCCCTCACAGGTTATCCTGACAAGCCTATTCGAGTATTCGATACTTATGGTGTATCCTTCATTTGCCAATTGCTTAATACAAGTCGGAAGACTACGGGAGTTATGATGATTCATGGTTATTACCTCTGTTAAATAGTAATTGTCTTGTTGGATTAGCCTCAATAAAAGCAATAGGATAGCGGGGCGAAACTAATCGATGTCTAAGAAATTGCCAGAATCTCTCATTGAGAAACTATATAAACAAAATAATGTAACTATTGCAGAATGTTTAGTGAAATCTCTGGTATTAAGTCATTAAGAATATTTTTCAGTTACTCAATAGATGATAAAAAGATAGTAGGAATGCTTAAAGAATACTTAGAATTTATGGGATTCGAAATTTTTTTGGCACATGAAGACCTTGAACCATGTGTTGAATGGCAAGAGGAAATTATGAAAAATCTCAATCGGTGTGATATATTCATTTCATTACTTACTGAAAGTTTCAAAAAATCTGATTGGACAGACCAAGAAATAGGCTTAGCAATTGCAGCAGATAAGTTTATTATTCCTCTTCAAGTGGATTTTCCACCATATGGTTTTATTGGAAAAATTCAAGGTTTAAAAGTCGATACATATTACTTAAGAAATGAAAATGGAAAAGCAGTTAGAGACCATCTGAAAGATATAGCCACAATAATTTTTCAAACGATAAGAACTAAATCCAAGTTTAAAGATGACATGAAGGATTTTGTCATTTATAAATTTATTAATAGTGGAAGCTTTAACGAAGCCAATGCGAGAGCTAAATTATTTGAGGAATTTTCTAATTTTACATCCGAACAAGTTACTCAAATGTTTAATGCAACAAAAGATAATAATCAAATTCACAACGCAAATACTGCAAAAAGGGTATTAAGGAAATTTTTTGAAATCCATAAAGAAAACATAAAGGATGAGGAATATAAAGATATAATGAATTTCTTATAAAATTCGATTGCATTAGAGAACATTATGGTAACTACAAAGAAAAAGTCAATCGTTGATATTGATGAGCTTGAAGAAAAAATGTATGATGAAATGTATGAATCGGCAAGACTTCAAGAAGCTACGGAAACGATACAATACGCTATTGAGCTTGCGAAAAAGTCTATGGATGAGACCTTTGCAAAACATCCAGACGAATGTCATGAAATAATTAAAATAATGGACAATTATCGAGAATTAGTTTTAGGCGATAAAATACAATGGAATGAGGAAAACTATGGTTTGTTTTCAAAATCAAATGAGATATGTGATATCTTATATGATATTGCATTTCTTCTTGCATGTTCAAAATATAAAACCGCAAGAATATTATTAAGGAAATGGCTCGAACTTGTCGTTGTTTCTATGTATTACGATACTATAGGAAAAGATGAACATAATAAGAAGGGTGAAAGCTATCGACAACTATGGTTGGAAGCAGCCGATATGGGTAGTTCAGGATTTACTCCGAAATTAGATAAATTAAAATCGAAAAAAATATTTGAAGCTTGTGATTTCGATGCTATTAAAAAAATATACAAAGACCTCTCACTTTATGTACACAATGAAGGGCAGATAAACTTCCTTATGGGCATTTATTATAATGAAGAGCAATTTAATGAGATATATTCAATAATAACCCAAATCCGATTATTGACCGAAAAAATTATTACCTGCAATTATATGAATGTCAATAAATCTTAACAAGGCATCATTGAACGGATTTAGCGATTTTTATGCTGTGATAAACGGAGCAAGTATTGCTTATGTAGTGCTGTTCTTGGGCTTATCGCAGGGATGGGGATGACGATTACATGGTTAAATGCTCTGGTCATTTGGGGCACTATCTGATACAGGCTCATACATTAGCACTACGCTTTTTGATATATATTTGAATGCTTTTGTGGCAGTCCTCACATAACGCCCAAGGGGTTTCGCTCTTATCAACGATGGATTTCCAAGATTCAAAAACTATTTCCATGAAGTCATCAGGGATTTTCTCACCCTCCTCTTTGAGCATATCCTTAGTGGCTTTTAGCATTTGTTCAGGCTTGAACCCATTCCTTACGGCAATGGTAATTGTTTCAGGGGACTCTATATGTTTCACGTCCTTCATTTTTCCAAGCGGTTTTGAACATATGTCGCACACCACTGGAGCATTTTCGTCCATGTCCGACATCTGCATATTGGTTTCCAGTATGTTCAACCCCTCGTCTCCCATTTCCACTAAAAGGGTTTCTGTAGGAACTTCAATTCGAGCCATTATTTTATCCTCTTATCTCTAATTTTTGTCTTTCAAGTTCTTCCGCTTCCTTCCATGTCACTTTCAAAGTTGGATAATAAACCCTCGCTATTTCTTTATCGAGGTCTATTTCACATCTGAAATTTGTATTATATCTGATACTGAGATGTATTTTCAAGGAATACTCAACCGCATATATTTTATCGGATTCCTCGGTGAAATAGTTTCCTCTCACTGGCGGGTATTTCTTCCCATCAACTTTTACTATAAACCCATCATCTTTTGGCTCAATATTGACCTTATGTTCTTCCATTATGTCACCTATTATCGTTATTAGTATAAAAATGCAATCGAGTGACAACTTATATGAGTATTGACTTGTTGGAGACCAGTTTAAAATTCCTAAACATTTCAAGCTTCGAACTATCATTATGCGCTTTGCATTTGGCGTGATAATATTGAAATATAATGTTTATCTATTGGGCATACTAAATATATTGTCTTTTTATGAAGCGTGAGGACTTTTTTAATAATAAGACTAAATTATAAAAAATGATAGTAAATTAAATTTTCCTCCTATGCATTACCATTAGCGACAATAGACCGAAAGTTATAATGAATATGCATATTGTGTGATACCGTTTGGATTAATTTATGGTCTTTTATTCAGTCTATATTAATGAAGAATTGTTTAAGTTTCTTGTAAATGCAATCGAGTGACAACATTTATAGTCCAATAATGGTCTTCAGTGACTAAATGGTGCATAAATGATTCTCTTTCACGGCACAACCGAAGAAAACGCAAAGCGCATAATTAAAGAAGGCTTCATGCCAGATAGGAAATACAACTGGCAGATTAAGAGCAAACCAGGTTTTGTGTATCTAAGTCTCGCATACGCTCCGTTCTATGCAAACGCAGCGAACAGCGAGAGTAGGAACAGGGCTTTGATAAAGGTTGAAGTCAAAGAATCGGCGTTATACCCTGATGAGGACTATGTGATGTACGGACTTGGAAAGCCCAAATATACACAGGATGACCTTAACAGGCTCGACCTTGAAGAACACAAATGGCTCTGGGAAAAGAGCCTTGAATATCTCGGTAATGTATCAGCCAAGCCAAAGGATATAACCATCATAGGATGCAGGGTATTTGATACCACTAATTTGCTCTCAGTCTGCGACCCTGGTATAACCCCGATAAACTATATGCTAATGGGGGAATACTATCACAAGCTAACAGAATGGATATTCGAAGGCAATAATCCAATAGACTTTCGAGACCCGATATTTCGACCCTCCGCTATAATTGACAGGAAGGCATAACATGGAAAATCTCAAAACCAAGAAGCTGGGCGTAAGCGAATATCAATTAACGCTGGAAGAAGAAAAGCGTGGTTGCACCCCAGCCATATTAGGGCACACCATAACCCAAGATATGCGAAAACTCCCAGGAATCCTTCTTAAACAGCCACTCAAAAATAGGGATAAATATGCGGATAAAACCGCTAATTCATGGTGGAAGTTATTGGATAATCGTGGTATAGTTGAGGCTGTATTTTTAGTGATGGAATTTGAAGGCGTTGGCACTATAGAAATATGCATTGACCAATTCACCACTACAAAGATGGACTGGTTCAAGCTATTAGTTGCTTCAAATGGCGAACTGGCATTATCAGATACGACTAATATAAAAGTGAAAGGCATTACAGTGCCTAACGTGCCTCTGGACATACCTCTTCTTTTGGTCGAGAAGGCGTCATACTACCTTGACATTCCACCTTGAACAAAAACAATAAAGCTCTTGGTATATCTTCACTATTGTTTTTGGCTTATAAAAGCAGAGGGTCTGATATGGGTCTAATACTCCAAAATCGTCCTCTGTAATGGGTCATCTACTGCATTTGAAAGCACCCTGAAGTTATTCTTTATTCGTCCCATCAAATTGGACAGATATTTCATTGAAAAATTATATATAACAAAAAATTGTATCTATTGCAGCATGTTTGGTGAAATCTCTGGTATTAAGTCATTAAGAATGTTTTTTAGCTACTCAATCGATGATAAAAAGATAGTAGGGATGCTCAAAGAACAGTTGGAATATATGGGATTTGAAACTTTTTTGGCACATGAAGACCTTGAACCGTGTGTTGAATGGCAAGAGGAAATTAAGAAAAATCTGAATATGTGTGATATCTTCATTCCGTTACTTACGGAAAGTTTCAAAAAATCTGATTGGACAGACCAAGAAATAGGCTTAGCAATTGCAGCAGATAAGTTTATCATCCCTCTTCAAGTCGATTTTCCGCCTTATGGTTTTATTGGAAAAATCCAAGGTTTAAAAATAGACACATATTACTTAAGAAATGAGGATGTACAAACCGTTAGAAACCATCTAAAGGATATCGCCATAAAAATTTTCCAAACATTAAGAACTAAATCCAAATTTAAAGATGACATGAAGGATTTTATTCTTTATAAATTTATCAATAGTGCGAGTTATAATGAAGGTATTGCGAGAGCTAAGTTATTGGAGGATTTTTCTAATGTTACGCAGGTAGAATTGAGTCAAATTCTTAAAGCAACAAAAAGTAACAATCAAATTCATGAACCAAGTACTGCAAGAAAAGCATTAAGAAAATTTTTCGAAATACATAAAGGAAATCTAAAAGATGAGGAATATAAAGACATACAAAAACTATTATAAATTTCGATTGTCATAATAATTTTGACTTTCCTTATGAGCTAAAACAGTTTGTTAATCTCATTGAACATTTTTTCGAAATTGTCAAGTGTCTTTGCAGAGAAATATTTCTTGTCAACTCCAAGTTGGTTTAACTTGTTTGCTGGTCTATAATGATTGAATCGTTCCTTACCGATAATTTTATTTATTTGTTTTACAATCGTTTCAATTGAAGTGTCAAGATGTGCAACTTCTATTTTTGAATACCCCTTATCAAACGCTTCATTGAAGAGTTTTATATATTCACCTTTTGCAAAAAGGTCTTCAATGTCTGCGGTCTTTGCACCATTGTTCGCAAATTCATCAAAGAACCTGATGTTTTTATCCTTGATAATTTTGTAACGAATTAAATCATCAACCTTTTGTTTTCCATTTTGGTCTGTAAATGTGTCAAGTAAGCATACAACATTCAATTTAGAACCACGAAGTAGAGATATAAAAGTTGTAACTTTGTCTAAACCACCAACAGGAACAATTGTAATGTTCTCTTTTAAGAAGGTTCTTTGTTCGGTTTCAAGAATATTGGAAAGAACTGTCAAATAAATTAAGTCAGCGGGTCCCTCAACAAGTAAATTGTTTTTGGAAATGAAAAGGTTTTGAGCGATGTCATAACCCAATGCTGCTTGCAGGGGAAATAAAGTGTTAGGGTCTTTCTCCTGAATTGTATCTGAAATTATCGTGCCCTCCTCGGTTTCTAAACAAGTTCGAACTCTATCTAAATGTTCTGATTCAACCATAAAAGGAGAGTGAGTTGTGTAAATGATTTGATAATTCTTTGAAAGGTCTTCAATGAAGCGAAGTAAATCAGCTTGTGCGGAAGCGTGAAGATTTAGTCCTGGTTCATCAAGTAATAAAATGTAATCAGAAGTTTTATCGGCTTGTATTTTGCTAAACCAAATAATGAAAGAGAAGAACCAATTAAATCCTTTGCTTCGTCTGTCCAAAGGAAGTGTAATTTTGTGTCGTTGGCTTTTTACTCTGATATCAAGAATTTTTTCTGGGGGATTAATTGTATTCTGAATTTTAAATTCTATGTCAAGGTTTTTATTTGTTGACCAATATTTAAAAATTTCTTTTGTTATCTTATTTGAAGATGCTTCCAAAAGCGCAATATATTTTTCATACTCTTTATCAGTAGAATTTAAAATATCTTCGGGTTTTATTCTTGCAAGCTCAAAAAGTGCTTTTGATGTTTTATCTTTTTCAGTTGCTGGTGGCTCTTTATGAAGCTTGCTAATATTGATTTTTCCACGCAGAGGATAGTAGTCATCAAAATACCAGAACTTTGGCATTTTAGGTTGTATCCATGTCTTGACAATGTAGGATTCCAAAGGGTCAGTCCAATTCGGGTCTTTATAACCTCCGTCAATTATTTTCTTTATTTCATTTTTAAAATTTTCTAAATCCTTATCTCCTTCTACTGCAACGATTGCTCCGATTTCGTTTAAGGAAGCACATTTAGCAATTGCTTCTTTTGTCGCAAAAGTTAAAGTATAATTTTGAATCTTAAATTCTAAAAATTTCTTTTTGTTTGCAGCGATTCCTGAAAAGACATTTTTTTTCTCTTTATAGTAGTGACTGCATGAGAACTCCTTTATTGTAAATACTCCTTTTCCAATTTCATCCCCAATCAATTTTAGAAGTTCAGAGGATATTTCATATTCACATTTGATTATCTCACAATCTTCATCGTTATTTTGAAAGTCAATAAGTTCACTTCTTGGATAATCTTCTATTGTATCAAATATAAAATCATTATCGGCTGTAAAATAATTTGTTTTGGCTATTGCAGTAAGAAATGCTGTTTTTCCAGATTCATTCATACCAACAACAGTTGTAATTGCAGGGTCAATTTCTACTATCTGTGTCTTTTGTATACTCTTGTATTTGTTAACGGTTACTCTTTTTAGTTTTATCATAATTATAGGTAATAGTTTTAGTTAATTCAAAATTATTTTCCGATAAATCATCCATATCCACATTTTGTATATCATCACATTAATGGTTGCTCAACTTTTTTTATATATTATCTCTTCCTTTATTAGAATCTACAGTATTCCAAGGGATTTATAATTTTCCTCTGAACCTTTGCTGACATCCTATAAGTCACCAAACACTTATTCAAAAACCTTTGTATCCTCGAACAATTTTACTTTGTCCTCTGTTTTCATTCTTTTAAACTTTGCAGTATATTTTGGCAATATTTTGTTATCCCAAGCACCAGTGATTTTCTTTAAAACCACATTCGCTTCATCGATACCCTTGAAGTAATCTCTCCCTTTCCCTGACAAGTATTCCTTCCGCTTAATATCAACAAAAGCCCAAAACTCATCCATGCCAACAGGTGACTTTCCCATCCCATACTCATTGGTGAATTCCTTAAGGTTCTCCCTTGCGTATTATTGCTTAGGATTGTATTTAAGGCAGGTCTTCCAAGCCTCAAGAGCCTCTTCCCGCCTCCTGACCTCCCAGAGAGAGCATCCCAGGTTCTGATAAACGTCTGCTATATCTTTCTTATCCTTCTCTGGAAAATACTTTAAAGCCGTTTCATACATGTGAATTGCCTTTTCATATTCCCCTTTGTCATGATAGACCACCCCAAAAAAATATAACCCCAATGGATAGTTGGGATTTAATGCTAAAACATGGTTGAGCCTGTTCTCTGCTTCGAGAAGCTTTCCCTCAACAATAAAAACATTAGCGTGCAGAGCCATTACTTCGACATCATCAGGGCGCAAAGATAGAAGCTTTGTAAAGACATCTTTCGCCAGGTCATACTTGTTTTCCAAAACTAATTTGGAAGCCAGCCCTATCCCTGCATCTCTCATTTCTTCAAATTCAGAGGCTTTAGGTGACTTACGAGGCATGTTTCAAAATACATCCTGTTTTAATATAATCCCTTCCAATAAGTTGAATCAAATGGATGTCAGAATATGGAAGAAAGCATTGGGGAAATTATTGAGTCTACAAAAGAATTATTTAAATCAAAGGGATGGGGGAGAAACCCGAAGGAAATCAATAAGATTGGTTGTTCCTGGTTTGCCATGACTATTGCATATGAAATAGGCGATGAAGCTACTTTACAAGAATCAAGTCAAGTTGATGGTGATGATATTTTAACACCCCATATGTGGGTTGTTTATAAAACTAAATGTTATGATGCAGAAACTCCAGATGGAGTTGATGATTATTTGGATTTACCCATATTTAAAAGAATGAAAAAAAGTGACTTGAAAAAGTTCATGGAAAAAAGGATAAAAAGTTAGTCCTAAAAACAATCATATGACCAGATTTGTCAAACATTTAAATAAATTGAGCTCATTATCGATATTGAAGGCAGACTTTGAGACGGCAACGAAAAAAGAAGAGAAATAATAATAATCTAATATTGGTTATTGTTGTCGTTTTATTACTATTAGTCGCATATATTTACATAGCTAAAAATCCCACTGTGCTTGAAAAAATCCCAAGCAAACAACCAGAACCGACCCCCACTACACCTATTATAATTACAGGCGATACAATTAAAGTGGCAGCTTTTAACCTGCAGATATTCGGCACCACAAAAGCAGACAAACCTGAAGTCATGGAAGTCCTTTCAAAGACTATCAGGAACTATGATGTTATAGCGGTTCAAGAAATTCGTGACTCCTCACAGACCGCCTTGCCCCTGCTCAGAGACACCGTAAATTCAAGGGGAAGCCCGCAGTATGACTATGTTGTTAGCGAAAGGCTGGGAAGGACTGCGAGCAAGGAACAGTATGCATATATTTTCAATACCCAGACAATTCAAGTAATGGGTACTCCTTATGCTTATCCTGATTCGACAGATATGTTCCAAAGAGAACCCTATGTTTCAGAATTCAAGGCTAAGAACGGCAACTTTGACTTTGTACTGATAACTATCCACACAGACCCAGATACCGCCACACAAGAAATAAACGATTTACCAAAGGTGATTGAGGATGCCAAAAGCAAGTATCAAGGCGAGGGGGATTTCATAGTTCTGGGTGATTTAAACGCTGATTGTGGCTATTTTAATGAGAATAGCCAGTCACCGCTCCGAAGCAGTGAGTATTTTTGGGTCATCAATAACAGCGTGGATACTACCACGAAATCTACCGATTGCACTTATGACAGGATTATTATATCAAATCCTGCAAAGACCGACTTTACAGGGGAAGCAGGTGTGTTTAGGTTTGATATGGCATACAACCTTACCTATGATAATACAATAGCGGTTTCAGACCATTATCCTGTTTATGCGGTGTTCTGGAGTTATAGAGATAATGATTAAAACTGGAGGAAAGCTAATCTTTATAAGCAATATATAAGATATATAAAGCGATGGCGACTGATAAAAAACCATTAGATGTTCGATTAGAAAAAGCTATGAAAAGTTCTCTAATATCAAAAAAATCTACAAAAGAATTAATTAGAGAAATCGCATCATTTCCCAATTTAAATTCTTTTTTTAATCAATTTTCAAACTTTTTTATATATAAGCGCTTATTATTTCTCCATAGATTCGATTTATTTGGCATTGAAGATGAAATGCAAATGCCATATCTCCACTTATGCAATCCCAAAATTAAGAAAAAGTTAGAATCGAGTACAAGTGAATCAACGGCACTTTTACATATCGTCTCAACTGAACTTGGAGTAGCTAATAATATTGAAAAATTATTTGGGATTGATTATGCCAAACGTGATGCAATCTCAGAAGATTTTAAAGATATTATAGCATATTATTTAATACAATTTATTAGAAGTAATCCTAATATAAAGTCCCTTGTCAATGCTGACAAATTTGATTATGATGCAATGAAAAGTGTTTTGAAAAATTATGAAGGTACTGTTGATTTAGATGTATTTCCTAAAGAAAATGAAGAAGGATTTGAGCATGGTAAGGTAGAAATTGACCCCATTATAAAATCTAAGTTTGAAAAAATAATTCTCCTTGCTTTATCAGGGATAGCGAAAAATATTGAAAAGTTTGTTGATAATGTTCAAAAAATAAATCCTAATATTATTTTACCTTTCCATTTGTCTTCAGAATTATTGTTAAATAATCTATTAACAAAATCGGGTCTTTCATTTGATGAATACTTAAATATTCTTGATGATTTATACCGATATCAACTAATCGAAAATAAAAATACAATATTTTGGTGTGAAAATTGTAGTATAGAGAGTCTTTCATTTACTCAGCAATATGGAAGAATTGCACCATCTAAAATATCTCGTTCTAAATGTCTAAATTGTAATAAACCACAATCTTATGGTTCAATATTTTCATTGAATAATGTTATAAAGGAAGCTATCCTTTCAAAAGATGGTCTTTTGCCTGTTTACTTTGGATGGTTGTTAGAAAAAGAAGAAATTGAATACAAGGTTGGGGAGTATTCAGGTAAATATGAAAATGACTTTATAATAAAAAAGTCAATTTTGGTGGAGTGTAAGATGTTCAAGTCTGATAAAGATGCATTAGCAATTCGTTCAGAATTGGATAGCTCTCTATCCCAAATAAAAAAGCATATCAACGAGATGACTTCAGAAGGGATTGAAATTAAGCAAGCATATCTTTTGTGGAATAGAAACAATGAGGAAAAGGAAATTCAAATGAAATTACAGGTCAAATATAAGGACTTATTTGAAAAATATGTATTTGATGTTATCTATCCAGATGAAATTGAAGAATTTGTTAATGAGATAAAAATTAAACAAAATTAATAAATATTAACTTATTATTAATTCTCGATATCATCATGTCAAGAGAAAAAAATTAATTTATCTATATTATAAAGGGAAAATCGAAGGATGGCAATAAAAAAATCTGAATTATATAGCTCACTTTGGGCAGGTTGTGATGAATTAAGAGGTAGCATGGACGCCAGCCAATACAAGGACTATGTGTTGGTTTTGTTGTTCATGAAATATGTATCCGACAAAGGCGGTGTATTGGTGGACATCCCCGAAGGAGCAAGTTTCAAAGACATGGTGAAACTGAAAAAACAAGCAGATATTGGAGACAAAATCAATAAGATTATAGGAGAACTTGCCAAAGCCAACGACCTGACTGGTGTTATCACTGTAGCTGACTTTAACGATGATGAGAAACTTGGAAAGGGAAAAGAAAAAGTTGATAGACTAAGCAACTTGATTGAGATTTTTGAAAACCCAGAACTCGACTTT
>MFNH01000070.1 GCA_001781995.1 Candidatus Levybacteria bacterium RBG_16_35_11
TTTTGATTTAATGATTTTTCCATCCTTTACTCTTGCCTCCAAAAACCATTTTGGTCTGTCTGGATAACCAGGATCTGGCTCAATAATGAAAAAGGCCAAAGGAGCTTTAACTGATGGAGCGTAATTATATTTTAAAGGCCCATACCATTTAAAAAGATACTGGTATGTATAGTCATGAACGGGAGGGGTATAAAGAACATACTTAAAAGGCTTCCCTTTTGCCTGCCCATATATATAATCAATTATTGACAGCTCATTTCTATAAACCGAGGCATCTCCTTCCCATAGTGGTTTTTGGAAGTTTTTTACGATCGAGGAACCATTAATATTTAATGCAAAAAGAACAACTAAGATTGCTATCCCAACATAATTATTTTTCATCTTTTTTGAAATTAAAAATAGGCTAGTAGATAATAAAAATATATAAATAACCGGCAAACCGACGAAATAATGAGGCCATAGAGCATGAGAGAAAACAATACTACCAATATAAAAAACCAAAAGAGTTATAAACGAAGTTAAGACAAGATTTTTAACGATTTGGGGTCCTTTTCTATAAAGTAGAATAATTGAAATTGTTATAAAAATTAACAAAGCTAAGGTTAAATAACCGCCCTTTTCCATAAAAGATTTGCTGAATTCCCCAAAATGAACTAGCCCTCTATTTTCCAAAAAATGATATAAGTCTAACTTATCCTCAAGTGTTTTTGCGGAAAAGAAGGCAATAAATGACTTACTCATTATGAGTCCATGACGAAGTTCAAATACAATTCTTGGGAGTAAAATAATTAGCCCACCTGTAACAAAGAAAATAATTTGTTTTATTGTCACCTGTTTTCTTAAGATTAAAAAGAGTGATAATAATATTCCGATTGTAAACAAAATTCCCCACAAAATTTCAATATCCGCATTTAACATTAGAAGAACTCCTAAAATGAAAAAATATATTGGTTTTGCTTTCTCTCTTAAGACGTATATCCTTTCTAAAACAATTAATGTTAACAGTGCTAAGAAGGGTGCAACGTTAGGATTCCAAATTTGCGAAGAGGTTGACACCATTGAAGGAGAAATACTTACCAAAATCGCCATGGCTATTCCCAAGAAGCTATTTCCTATTCTTTTTCCAAAAATATAAGCAAGAATAATAGAAGATATTCCGATTAGTGCCATAACTAATGCTATTCCCTGAGGATTTCCCGAAAATATGACAAAAAAGGGGATTAACATGTAATACCACCAGGGACCGTAAAAAACACCGGGAATTCCCGTTGTTTGTCCGATTAAAGGAATCTTATGAATATGGACAATGTTCCAAAGAGCAAGCATGTCTCGACCGACATCATAAGTAAATGCAAAAGAATTTGTCCAAACTCCTTGGAATCTAAGAATGGATCCGATAATAACAATAAAGTAAAGAATAATCAGTTCTTTTTTAAAGAAAATCGATAATTTTAAGTTCCTAAAACTCATTTAAGTTCCAACAATCTTTATGGCTTCTTTCCCGTCCAAATTGTAGATTGTTTTAATCGTATTCACACCTGCGGGAATTTCTTTTGGCGTTCCAATAAATAGGATATCTTTCTCTAAAGAATCCTTGTTCCAGTTAATGGGTCTGAAAGTATATTTTCCGAAAGAGTGATGCGAAGCAAAACCGCCTGAACTTGTCTCCCCTATTTTCTGATAATCAGCTGGTGGATATTTCAGGTAAAAAAGAAAAAACATATAAGACTTATCCATTGGTTGGTCATCTGAAACAACAATCTCTTTGTATTTTCCTTCAAGCGATTTTGCTTCATCAACCGCCTGCTTATAACCATACTGCCAGTCGGCAGAATCGTAGTAGCTTAATTGAACAAAATATTGATTAAGATAGTAGAAAATATTAAGAAGTGCAAATAAAAGATATAAGACTGCCAGTATTTTTAAGAATTTAAATCTTCTAACAAATACTATTGAGCTTATTATTCCAAGCGCTGCAAATATTTGCCAAGTAGGCAGAAAGTTTAAAGTTCGGACGGCGTGAGGAACTCCGGTTGTAATTGAGGCAGGCAAAGGCGCCAAAAGAAACCAACCGAAAATTAAAAACTTTGTTTTTTTACTAAAATCGCCAAAAAGTAAATAATAGATTCCCAAAAGAATAAAGGGAAACTCAAACAAATACAATATCCCCATATTCGGGGCATGATGCCTTGAAATATCCCCTGTGATAAATAACCAATTTAGATTAAAGTGGGAAAGATAGCCGTCTATTATTGTTTTTGCATAGACTACCCTTCGGTTATCAAGAATAAGCCCTAACCTGTCGTTATTTTGTATATCCTGTTCCAATTTTTGAATGTCTCTTTTTAATAGTTCCGTTTGGTAGGAAAAAATACTTGTTCCCTTAACCCTAAGAAGTGAGGATTTATCGGTTGCCGTGTAAATGACCATTGGCAACACTACGATTACGCCAATGACAAACGCAAGCAATAAATATTTTTTGGCTTTTGAGAATAATTCTTTTCTAAAAATGATAATTAGCATTATTGCAAGTATCGGAGTAAATACTTTTTCACTTTGGTAAACATAAAGATTGAGGCCGGCAAAAAAAGCGGCAACAGACAAAAGCCATGGTTTTTTAAGTCCTTTTAGAAAAAATAGAGCGGTAAAAATATTAAACGCAACGCCAACATTTGATTCAAAACCGACTCTTGAAAACTGAATCGACCAAGGAGAGATTGCAAACAAAAATGCAGATAGAAGAGATAATATATCCCTATGTTTATACCTTTCAAAAAGTTCCCTAATTAAAAAGGAAACAGCAATGATTGACAAAATGCCAAAAATTGCTGAGGGGAATCGGACCGCAAAAACATTAAGACCAAAGGTTAAAATGGTTGGAATTGTTAAATATGCATACAACGCCGGTTTATAGTCATCGAATGAACGAAGAACAACCGGCAGGAACTTCCCATATTCATCTCTTCCCGTCTGGATGAGCGAATAACCATCATATCCTAAGGCGACCTCATCCCAGTCGGGAGATGGAGGGATTTGTCCCAACTGCCATAGTCTTAATATTCCCCCTACTATAATTATCAGTATTAGAAAAATAAAAATAAATTTTTTACTCATATCGTATATGCCACCAAAACAGTATCTTTATTCAGAAGATAAAATGTTTTTAAAACCTTAATCTCTTTAGGAAAATCGTATGGTGTTCCGATATAAAGCGTCTTTCCTCCGTTTTTGGAAAGGTCAAATCCTTTGGGAAATTCGTATTTCCCAAAACCCAAAACATGAACAAAACCAAACAGATCTCTTTCTGTTTTTGCAGTTTTCCTAAGGAGAGATGGATCTGTTTTTGTGTAGAAGAGATAATAAATGTATGGTCTTCCTAATGAGTTTGTTATCTGAATTCGATCATAATTTTTCTCAACGCTTTGGACATAGTTGATTGACTGCTTATAGCCATATTGCCATTCCCTTGAGAACTGAGTCGGATAATGTGCAAAATAATCATGATAAAAGTAAATAAAATTGAAAAAAAGTAAAACTAGCAAGACCCCAGCGATTGTTTTTCTATATTTTTTAAGTGCAAGAATAAAAGTTACAAATCCATAAGCGCTTAAAATCTGAAAAGTAGGAAGAGCTGTTTCTATTCTTAGGGCATGGGGCGTTTCCCTTGCCGTTGCCGCCGGAACTATAGACATTAGAAGCCAGATTGGAATTAACCACCAATTACCCTCTTTTTTCTTTATTAAGAATAAAATTCCCACTATAAAGAAGGGGATATCAAAGACATACATCTCCCCGACCTCCTGGGTTGAAAATTTCGGATTTCCGTCCCCTCTTATAAAGAGAAATCTTGGGCCTAAGTTGTCAAAATAATGCTTAACATATTCAACCCCGTAAAGGACCCGCCTGTTGTGAATTAGTTTTGACCAGATTGCCCCTTTATCATTGGCTATTTGCTGATTTGCTGTTTTAACCACCTCAATATCTGTAAAGATATTAACCTCTTTAAACCTAAGTTGCGCCTGAGGAGAAAGTAAAAAACCGGCTGTCGGGAGAATAATCATGACACCAACAATTAAAGAGACTATTGTTTGCTTTTTTATCTGCCACAGTTTCTTCAAAGAAGCAATTACTAGGATAATTACCAATAAAGGCGCAACTATTCGTGATGTATTAAATGTGTAAATTGAAATAGCAAATGAAGCTGCAGATAAAACAAGAAGCCATTTTCTATCCGAAATGCCGCAAAGGAAAAGCCAAACACCGCAAATTATGAAGAAAGTCGCAACATTTGCTTCAAAGGCAGCGCGAGATAGCATAATATGCCATGGGGAAATAGCCAGAAACAGGGCAGAAGTTAAGGCATAAAAATTTGCATTTTTTGATTTCCAAAAGATTCTCTTAGTAAGGAAAAAGGTAATTAAAACAGTAAGGGTTCCAAAGAGTGCAGAAGGAAATCGGGTTGCGAATTCATTCAGTCCGAAAATCTTGATTGGCAAAATATCAAGATAGGCATATGCAGGGGGTTTAAAATCACCAAAAGATTCCAAATAATCATGCGGTAAAAATCTGCCAAACTCATCTTTTCCATCAATGCCCAGAGAATAAGCATTGTATCCCCATGCTGCTTCATCCCAGGTTAAAGACGGTGGATTCACTCCTATTTGGTAAAACCTTAAGAAAGCGGCAATTAGAACTATTAGGAAAAGAAACGTTTTTAGATTAAAAATCTTAAACATTTTTATTGGTGTTTACCTGATGTTCCCTGTTATATTCTAGCAAATCGGAAAGGTTTATCGCTTTAAACAGAACATTTCCTAGCTTGTCTTTAATAACAAAAACGGGTTCTATTTCCTTTGGAAAATCAACTGGTGTTGAAATTATTAGAATCTTTTCCTTCGCAAGATCTGATTCCTCGGTGATAACAGGAGGATTCTGGACAAAATAAATATTTTCAATTCTATCAATTGAGATCCATCCACTTGCTTCATAACTTATTGCTACATCTTTTTTTGACTGGTATTTTACTGGATCATATTTATTGTAGAAAAGATAATAAACATATTGTTTTGTATCGTTTAAGTGTTTTGAGATGTAAATCCTTTGATAATTTTGTTTTTCTTTTGCAACTTTTGTCATTAGATCTTCGTATCCGTATTGAGAGAAAATCGAATAGTTATTTTTAAAATAGGTCAGATAGTTAACGTAAAAGGAAGACAAGCCAAAAATAAAAAGAAGAGCTATCAAAAAAGATATAAAGGTGGCTACTTTTTTGTTTCTAAGAGAAACTATTTTCCCTATTAAAAAAACAAGTCCCAAACCACTTAGTATTGCAATAAAAGGCTGCATTATTGAGGCTCTCGAATAATTCCCATCACCTGTTAAGGAGTCAGGAAACGCGGATAAAAGAAAAAGAGAAATAAAAGCAAAGGAAACTTTTTTGTTTCCCTTTCTAAAGAGGAAGTAAAAGCCAAGAATTAAAAACAGGGAACAAAACCAGTAATCAAGTCCTCTTTGTGGAAGAATCGAAAACTGAGTTACTGTTCCGTTTATGTAAAAAAAGTTTGGGGAAAAATGAGAAAGGTAATTTTTGATAAATGTTTCAGTAAAAAGTATCTGCTTGTTTTCCAAAATTTTACAAATGGAAGGCGTGAATGTTTTTATACACTGTCCCCTTTCGTCATTTAAGGTGTTTATTAGCCCAATACTATTTATATTAGTTGTTAAGCCAACCTGTGAGAATCTAACTTGAGCAGAGTTCTTATTTATAAAAACGGGGAAAATTATCAAAATAAAAATAATCACCGCTGGAATAATTTTCTTAAGCTTTATCTTTGTTTTATAAAAATTATCAATAATAGAAAGCAATAAAACCAGTGGAACAAAAAGAGAGTAAGCCGAATAAGTATAGGCTGATAAACCTAAAAATATAACCGAAATTGAGAGATTTCTTGCAACGTTTTTGGAGTTATTGAATCCAAAATAAATAGCAAGTAATATAAATAAAATTGCCAGGTTTGATTCAATCGCTATTCTGCTTAAACCAACGCTCCAGGGCATTATTGCAAATAACAACATTGAAAAGATCGCTGTTTTTTTATCAAAGAGTTTTTTTGCAGCAAAATAGAGGGCGATAATAGAGAGAATTCCTGCAAGTGCTGAAACAAACCTTATCGAAAATTGATTTAACCCAAAAAAAGATATAGGAATAATGGATAA
>MFNH01000071.1 GCA_001781995.1 Candidatus Levybacteria bacterium RBG_16_35_11
ATTTGACTCTTTGATTATGTAATGGTAAAATCTCGCAATGCTAGAATTTACAAGGGAAGATGGATCAAAGTTTCAAGCGGGAATTACTCCCACGGAAGTGTTGCATACAAAGAATGAGACGGTTGTCAACTTGGGGATTGAGGTAGCTGGAGTAGAAAACTTGCATGAGGCGAGAGAAGTTACCGATCAGATAGCTCAGTCAGCATGTCAAGCACTCGGAGGTTTGGAGATCAGAGACACAGGAGATGAACTTTGGGTTCCTAAAGGAAACGGAAAGAGTTCATTCGGATTCATAAAATCAACATCTGCTTGGTTAAAAGCAGGTAAAATTCAGGGTGGTTGGAGACCGGTAGACAAATATCCTTCACCTTCCTCAGGAAATCCATTAGGAAATTAAATTTATCTTACAGCTTTTTTTAATTCAGCAATTTTATCTGTTTTTTCCCAGGGGAACTCATTTCTTCCAAAATGTCCATAGGTTGAAGTTTTTCGATAAATCGGTCTTTTTAAGTTTAAGGTTTTAATAATTCCCAAAGGACTCATGTCAAATACACGTCTTATTGCTTTTTCAATTTTTTCATCGCTTACTTTTCCTGTTCCAAAAGTGGTAAGGTGAACAGAAACTGGTTGAGGGTAACCAATTGCATAAGCAATCTGAATTTCACATTTATCAGCAAGCCCTGCTGCAACGACATTTTTAGCAATGTAGCGCGCCATATAAGCTCCTGATCTATCTTGCTTATTAGGGACCTTACCAGAAAATGCTCCACCTCCGTGTCTTGCCATTCCGCCGTAGGTATCGGCAATTATTTTTCTTCCCGTAACTCCTGTATCTCCTTGCGGTCCACCGGTAACAAATTTACCTGTTTCATTAATATAAATTTTTACATCTTTATGCAAAAGTTTTCCACAAACTGGTTTAATTACATGTTTTATTATGTCCGCTCTTATTTTTTTGTAGGGGATTTTATCATGGTGCTGGGCTGCTATAACTACTGTTTCAATGGAAACTGGCTTATCATTTTCATACTCAACTGTTACTTGAGCTTTTCCGTCTGGCCGAAGATAGGGGATTATTTTCTTTTTTCTAACCTCAGACAGTCTTTTTGTTAATCCGTGAGCTAACATTATTGGCATAGGCATTAACTCGGGGGTTTCCTTGCAGGCAAAGCCTACCATCATTCCCTGGTCTCCTGCGCCATGGGCTTTATGCAGTGCTTTTTTGGGGTTTTCTCCTTGGGCAATGTCCGGACTTTGTTCATGAATTACATTAATTACAGAACAGCTTTTATAGTCAATTCCATAGTCTGCATTTGTGTAACCAATATCTTTTAATACATCTCTAACAATTCTTTGGACATCAACATAGGTTTTAGTAGTTATTTCTCCTCCTACCACAACCATTCCGGTAGTTGTAAATACCTCACAGCAACAAGCAGAATTGGGATCGTCTTTTAAAACTGCATCAAGTACTGCGTCTGCGATCTGATCACAGATTTTATCCGGATGTCCCTCAGTTACTGATTCAGAAGTGAAATATTTCTTCATTGATAAAATGAATAATACAAAAAATTGCTTAATCGAGCAAGGAGTAAATTATTTCGCAGGTTTTTCTAAACCATCCATGAATTCTCTCGCCTTTAATTCTGCCATCTCTGGGTCTTCGTTACTGGAATAACCACCGCAGTAAAAACTGCCATCGTCTCCACGATAAGAATAATAAATTGACAAGCTTTCTCCGTTTGAGCCTGAGATTTCTTTAGGCAATCTCTGAATATGAATGGAATAAGCAGATGGTTTCCAAATTTTATAGTCAGCCCCATTTCTCTCAAAAGATAAATCGATAAAATCAAAATCAGGATGCCAAGAGTTATGAGAGTATTTCCACCACGTTTCAAATAACTTTTCTGTAAATTCTGGAGTGGCAAAGAGTCTTTCGCCCAGTTCCTGAAAAAGCAGGCCGGCTGTTTTTACTATTTCCTGATCTGGTCCTTCCTTTACTTCGGAATGAGTAGCAACTTCTTTTCCTCTGCCGCCAAATAATGTTTTAAAATGTCCTCCTACCTTCATAAATTTTAACCAACTTCCTTGATCTTTTTAAGCAAATAGTCTTTGTTGTTTTTGGAGAGATCTTCCTCTACTTCTTCAAAAAGCTTTTGCATCTTCCTCTTCTAATTCTTCTTTAATCTCGTCAAGTGTCTTTCCTGCTTGAAGCATACTTAATATCTTTTTTAAGTTTTGCCTTGCGTCTGATTCTGGATTATCAAGTTCTTTTAATAGTTCAACTTGTCTATTAACTCCTTTTACATAACTTGCTCATTGCACTCTGCATGCTCTTTCGGATGCTAAAATCATCTCTTCTGTAATTCCTGTAGATTCTGTATTCAGGTTTTTTGGATCAACTGTCTCATGGATTTCAATAAGATTTCCATTTTCAATTTTAGTTCCTATTATTTCCATTAATCCGTTTTTCTCAGGAGATGAAGGATAAACAAATGTTATCGATTTTATCTCCTTATCTTTTGACAAAACTGCCCATGGCTCAAGAAGAGTGTAGCCGAAATCCTCCGCTAATAATTGCGTCATTAATTCCATTCGCCCACCACTAATTCCAGCATATTCGTTTATAACCTCGTCTGATAATCTATTAGCAGGTCTAATCAAGGGATCATGTGGTTTTCTTGGAAAATGTGATAAATCTAATTCAGGAGCTCTCATATTAAAGTGAATATATCAGGAAAAGATCTCTAATTCAAGGGGACTTTTCGCTTGACACCCGTGAAAATAATGCTATAATCCTTTCACTTAAACTTTTATGGCAGCAGAAGTAGAAAATCGCTCTGCCCCACCTGAGCTTCCCCAAGAAGAACTCGCAGAAAAATCATATAAAACGATTAATAATTTAAAAGATCGTCTTTCCAATATTCCTGAAGTTGCAGCCGCAACTCTAAGAACTTATTTTTCGAGAGGAACATACTCGCATCGAGACGATGAAAAGAGACTGCCAATAAACTACGGAGTAGGTTTTAATATCGGACAAGATTATTCAATGTCATCTAGTGAATATGAATTTTCTCTCAGAAAAGGTATTGGATGGGACCCCAATAAAGATGGGGTAACCTCAAAACTATCATTAATAAGATATATTTCAAAAAATGTTTGGTGGAGTTTAAACTTGTCTTGTTCGTTTGAAGAAACGAAAGGAGATAAGACAGTACGGCCGTATTACGGTTCAATACTTTTGGAAAAATGGAGCTCCGGAAATGTCGTAAAAAAGATGGAAGATTCAACAGAAGCTTATGATGCAATTCCTAAAACATTTCCCGAGCTTTATCCATCACCTCCAAAACCTTTCTTTTAGTTCTTTTATTCTTTTAAGGAAACATTCGCGGGTGTATTTAGAAAGAAAATAGCGGGAAAGAATGAAGAATTGAATTTTTAGCTTCTACCCCAGTAACCAGTCTTGATTCTTTCTAATATTTTGTCGGTGGCTGCGTTAATTTTCATGAGTTCTTCTGGGTCTACGTCTCCTTTATCCGGGTGATAAATACTTGCATAATTTCTTCGTATGCCAAGAACTATTTTTTCAGCATCCTTAGGAGATCTGCTCGATAATAAATCAGGATCAATTCCCAGAGTTTTGCAGTAACCATATGGATCCTCTGCGCTCGCATTTAATATTCTGATAAAAGGGGATTGAAAAGGTCTTTCCTTAGTCTCTTTTTTTAATTTCATGTTCTCAAAAAGTGCATTCTGAAGCTCTTCATTAGTTTTTATTAGTCTGCTTTTAATTCTGGCTAATATAGTTTCTAAAACTTGCTCACGTGTTTTATCTCCGGTTTCATCTCCTGCGACTACATCTGTTTGGGTAGCTTTCTTCTCATAAATAACTTCAGCATTGGCGTCGTCGTATCCTGTAATTACAATAATGTTTCCTTCGTATCTAATTTGCAAGAATGGAGTGTAATAAGTAGCATGTTCTTTAATGTCTTTAATGTCCCAGCTGCTATCAAACACAACAGCTCTAGCTTCATTATTAATAAAACCTAATCTGAGATCCGAAGGCTCACGATCATGCCCCAAAGTTACATGTTCTCCCGGCTCCATACTAACGATTCCTTCGCTGATATCGTGTCCAGTGACATGTATTGCTGTAGGACCGTATCCATAGAGAGGACAGTTTATACGCACCTTGTTTAACCTAATTGGATTATAGGTTTCATCAGTTATATTAACATCAGTAAATTCTCCGTTCCATTTATCCTCAAAAAGCCGGCTAACCTGAACTGTTCGAGGCGGTATCCCAAAATCATACAAAAAAACATAAACAGCATATTCACCCGAGGAACTAGAATCAAGCGTATCTAGATCAACTATAGCTTCTGGTCGCTCGGGAGATATCGTCTCTCTATGCATTACTATTTGTGGTATCTTGGACTCTTCGGTTTCAGCATTGCCTGACGAATCAACAATAATTGCGGCCTTTCTCAATTCGCCAGAAAGTGGAACTTTGCTTACTTGGAATTGTTCATTCGCCATGTCCGGAAATATAGCAAATTTAGTCAATAACTTCAACTTTGATAACGAAGAAGATGGGAGTTAACTTCACACCGCGTAGGTTGAAGGCTAGAGTTGGAAGTTACTTAAGATTCTTAATTCTCTTAAGAAGATATTCGCGGGTGTTTTTGGAAAGATCTTCATCAACTTCTTCAAAAAGTTTTTGGAGGATTTCTCCTACCTTTTTACTTGGTTTAATGCTTAGCACCTTCATAACATCATTTCCGTCAACTGCCATATCTTCAACCGAAAAGGGCTTTGGCTTAAGTTGTTCAACAACTCTTTTTTTAAATAATTTTAATCTCCAACTTTCAGCTGTTTGGGTTCCTCCTCCAAGACGGTCTCCGATTCTTAAATCTATAATGTCTTTTACATTTTCTACCCCAACACGTCTGATAAATCTTCTTATTGCAGAATCTGTGTCTTTTTCATTTACCGAAAACATATGCCATCTTATTAAATTAACAACTCGATCCCTTCCTTTTTTGGAAAATCTTAAGTTTTCGCAAATGTCTTTGGCAATTTTAGCTCCAACAAGTTCATGGTTATGAAAAATTACTAATCCTTTTTCGTCTTTTTTCTCTACTTTTGGTTTTCCAACATCATGAATTAAAGAGGCAAACCTAACAATAGGATCGATTGACGGGGTAAATTTTAGAGAGAGAAGACCATGGGTAAAAACATCTCCTTTGTGGTGTCTTCCCGGTCGTTCCATCGAAACACCTTTGCCAATCTGAAGTTCAGGCAGGATGTGAGTTAAAAGCCCACTTTGATCAAGTAGCAAAATTCCTTCATAAGCTTTATTACTGGCTAGAATTTTTAATAATTCGTCTCTAACACGCTCTTTTGAAATATGAATAATTAAAGGAGAATCTTTTCTTATTTCTTCCCAAGTTTTACCCTCAATTTCAAAATCCAAACAGACTGCAAAACGAATAGCCCTTATTAGTCTTAAAGCGTCCTCTTTAAATCTCTCGCTTGGGTTACCAACAGCTCTTATTATTTTCTTTTCAAGGTCATCTCTGCCATTGTACGGATCAACAAAGTGAGGTTCACCTTTGATTAAATCCATTGAGATTGCGTTAACTGTAAAATCTCTGCGCTGTAAATCTTCATCTATTGTTTTTCCCCAAGCTACTTTTTCAGGGTGTCTTCTATCTTTGTATTCAGACTCGCTTCTATAAGTGGTAACCTCGACAATTTGCTTTTGTTTCTTTATTTCAGCAAGTATTCCAACAGTCCCAAACTTATTATCATAGAAAGCATCAGGGAATAATTTTAATATTGCCTCTGGAGTAGCATTTGTGGCAAAATCCCAATCCTTTACCGCTGTTTTTAAAATGATGTCTCTAACACATCCGCCGACAAAATAAACCTCAAATCCTCCCTTTTTTACTTTTTCAAAAATCTCCAAGATCTCTTTTGGAATTAAGTTGTTCATCTTGTCTGCCTAAATGATAATCTGTTATAGTATAGCAAAACTAATAGGTTTCATTAAACTCTATGAAATATAAAATTCTTTCAAAAACTAAAATAACCGAAAAATTCACAACGGAAAAGCTAATTGACCTTCTTTTAAAGAATCGGGGAATACAAACAAAAAAAGAAAAAGAATTATTTTTAAACCCAAAACTTTCCGATGTAACTATTCAATCGGTAGGCATAGATATTAAGGAGGTTGAGAAAGCAAAAAAAAGGATAAATGCGGCAATAAAAAATAAAGAGGCAATTGTAGTTTTTGGAGATTATGATGTAGATGGGATTTGTGGGACAGCAATTTTATGGGAAACCTTAAATATGGCAGGAGCTAATGTCCTGCCATATATTCCTCATCGGGTAGACGAAGGATACGGATTATCAATTAAGGGAATCTCAAATGTTAAATCTCAAATGCCAAAGGTCAAATTAATTATTACGGTTGATAATGGAGTTGTAGCAAATAAAGCAGTTGAATTTGCAAAGGCGCAGGGAATAGAGGTAATTATCACAGACCATCATACTTTTGGGAAAGTTCATCCAAAAAGCTTTGCAATCATTCACACCAAACGCCTTTGCGGAGCATCTGTTGCTTGGCTTTTTTCAAAAGCAATGGGTTCAAAAGATCAAAGCCATATTGAACTCTGCGCTATTGCAACCATTGCCGATTTAGTTCCACTGGTCGGTTTAAATCGGACAGTTGCAAAACTTGGAATAGAAAAATTAAAGACTACAAAAAGAATAGGGATTTTAGAGCTAGTTGAAGAAGCAGCCTTAGATTTATCTAAAATCACAAGCTTTGAGATAGGTCACATCATTGCCCCAAGGATAAATGCAATGGGAAGAATAGAATATGCAATGGACTCTCTAAGGCTTTTATGTACAAAAAATAAAGCACGGGCAAAAGAACTTTCAAAAGCAATTTCCGAAACAAATAGAAAAAGACAGACCTTAACTTTAGAAACAACTACGGAAATAATTGGCAAGGTTAAAAAAGCAATTGGAAATAAAAAATTGGTTTTTGTAAGCGATGAAAAATATAATCAGGGAATTATTGGTCTTGTTGCCGGAAAATTAGTTGAGGAATTTTATCTTCCTTCTATTGTTGTCTCGAAAGGGGAAACTGTTTGTAAAGCTTCCGCAAGATCAATAAAGGGATTTAATATTGTTGACTTTATAAGATGTAGTTCAGATCTTCTGGTTGATGTGGGGGGACATCCAATGGCAGCAGGCTTTACAGTTGAGACAAATAAATTGCTTCTTCTTCAAAGTAAACTGGAAAAATTAGCCCAAAAAATGGTTCTACCTAATTTGTTGAAAAAGGAAATTATTGTTGATTGTGAAATTCCACTTACACTAATTGATCTTAAGTTCGTTAAGGAGCTGGAGAAACTTGCTCCTTTTGGCCCTTCCAATACAACCCCTACTTTCTTAACAAAAGGATTAACAGTAGAGGATATTAAACTGGTTGGGGTAGACAAACGGCACTTAAGACTTGTTTTAATTGATCAAAAAACAGGAACTCGTTCTTATTCAATTGGATTTGGGCTTTCCGAGAAAGCAAAAAATATAAGAATTGGGGATAAGGTCAATGTAATTTATACTTTATCAGTAGATGAATGGAACGGAAACCAGAGGATTCAGATGAAGATAAAAGACTTATTTAAGTCAACCTAACTTGATTGGGCTGATTGTTTAGTCCAATTTCTCTGGAAAGTCTTATTATATTTAATACTCCCAGTGCTACAGTTTTCTTTGTATTCAGATCTGACGTTTCCAATAATTGCTTGCAGACCTCAATTTTTTCGTCTCTTGATTTCTCATCAACACCAAGAGCTTTTAGCGCATCCCTATAGGAATTTAAATCTATAACTGGGGTAAAGTTTTTAAAACTAGTTACACCCTCTTCTGTTTGCGCTTCCGCAGAAGAAAGACTCTCTAAGTGTGGCATCCTACCCGCCACTGCTATTCCATGGTTATTTTCAAAAATTTTATTTCTTTCACACATATTTTTGCAACAAAAAACTTCCTTTCTAGTAGTCGCAATACAAAAGCGACTTCTATTAGGAAGTCTTAATAAACTTAATAGCTTTAATATTTAACGTAGATTTCATACTAACAACATCAAATAGTATCACCACATTAATAGCTTGTCAAGTCAGTCTTTTTAAGTTATCATGTAGCTATGGCTTACGCTCGGGCAAGAACCTTAACAATTGAGGCAATTGAAGCTAGTGGTAAGAAAATTACCGTTTATGGCTGGGTAAGACTAAGAAGGGATCATGGGAAGCTGATTTTTCTAGATATAAGAGACAGGACAGGTATAATCCAGGCGGTAGTTAATCCAAAAGTATCTCAAGAGGCATATAAGACCGCTCAAACGCTAAGAGCAGAGGATGTGGTAGAAATAGCGGGAAAAGTTAACAAAAGGCCTGAATCAGCCGTAAAGGCAGAACTTGAGACAGGCACGATTGAGCTTGAGGCAAGCTCAATAGAAATCATCTCCAAAGCAGAAACTCTTCCTTTTGACATGGGGGCAAATGAGCTTAATTTAGAGCTTCCAACTCTTTTAGACTACCGTTCAATAGCTCTAAGACATCCAAAAATTGCCGCAATATTTAAAATTCAAGAAACCATTACAGGGTCTTTTAGAAATACTCTAAAAAAAGAGGGATTTACGGAGATTTTCGTGCCTACAATTGTTCCATCTGCAACAGAAGGTGGGGCAGAAGTTTTTCCTCTTGATTATTACGATAAAAAGGCATATCTAGCTCAGTCCCCTCAATTATATAAACAAATTATGGTCTCAATTTATGAACGAGTTTTCACAATAGCCCATGCTTATAGAGCAGAACCCTCAATTACAACAAGACATTTATCAGAATATCTAAGTTTAGATGTGGAGTTTGGTTTCATAGATAATTTTGAAGAATTAATGGATATGGCAGAAAAAATTGTAGTTAATTTATTAAAAGACGTTGAAGAAAAAAATAAAAAAGAATTATCACTTTTTGGGGCAAATATTCCAAAAATCAAAAGCAAAATCCCAAAAATGAAAATGAGAGAAGCTCAGGACCTAGTCTTTAAGATGACAGGAGTCGATCATAGAAGTGAACCAGATCTTGATCCTTCCGATGAAAAAGAATTATGTAAATGGGCAAATGAGAAATATGGTGCTCCCTTTGTGTTTGTGACCCATTACCCAACTTCAAAAAGACCATTTTATACTATGCCCGATTCAAGCAATCCAGAATATACATTAAGCTTTGATATGTTAGGCTTCACGGAAGAGTGGATTACAGGAGGACAGAGGATTAATGATTACAATATGCTTGTTGAGAACATGAAAAAAAGAAAAATTAACCCGTCTTTATTTGAGATTTATTTACAAGCTTTTAAGTATGGAATGCCGCCTGAGGGAGGGTTTGCCATGGGACTTGAAAGGATAACAAAAGACCTATTGGGTCTTTTAAATATTAGGGAAGCAAGTTTATTCCCCAGGGATATGGAAAGGGTAGACGAAAGACTGTCTAAAAGTGAAAAATAAGCTAAAAATTTCTGTTTATCTTGTAATCCCTCTATTACTTTTAGTAGTTTTTTTAGTTATATTCAGTCTAAATGCTTATATTAAACAGCAACTTTTAGAAAATAAAATACTTAAAAGTCCGTTTTCCTCATTAACTTTAGCAAAATACCCAGAGCTTAAAAATAAATTTACTCCAATAATCTCCGCAAAAGGCGTGGTCGTAATGGACAAAGATTCAAAGGTAGTTCTTTTTGACAAAAACCCCAATCTTAGATTTTCATCTGCCTCAACTACAAAAATTATGACTGCCTTAACTGCTCTTTCCGCCTTTAAACTAAATGACATCTTAACTGTTAACCAATCAAATTTTGAAGGATCGGTGATTGGGCTAAAAAAGGGCGAAGAGATGACTTTTGAAAACTTATTGTTTGCAATGCTTCTTCCATCGGGAAATGACGCTGCTTTAACAATTGCCCAAAATTATCCAGGAGGAGAAATAGAGTTTATTAAAGAAATGAATAAAAACGCAGAAAAACTAAGCCTTAGCAATACTTATTATAGCGATCCGTCAGGACTGGATGAGGAAAATTATACAACCCCATTTGATCTTGCAAGGCTTGCATCTTTTTCCTTGGCAAATGAAGAGTTTAAAAGAGTTGTTGCAACTAAGGAAAAATTTATTTTTGACACTTCAGGTAATACTTTTAAGGTTGAAAATTTAAATAAACTTTTAGGTTACGATGGAGTTAATGGTGTTAAAACAGGTTATACAGAAGAAGCAGGGGAAGTCTTAGTAACATCCAAATCCTATTTTGACAATTCAGAAAACAGAGAGAGAGAAATAATTATAGTTGTAATGGGAAGTCAGGATAGGTTTTTTGATACGGAGAATTTACTAAATTTAGTTTCGGGAAACATTAGTTACTTAACCATTCATCCGTAACAGCCGTAATGTAGGCTAAGAAATTATCGTTTCCAAAAAATACATATATTGGAGTTAAATACAGCTGTCTTTCATCTTCAATGTAATAACCCAATGAAATTTTCTTAATGGAAATGTTTTTATCCTCTCCTTCGTAAGAAGCTATAAAAGCTTTACCTTGTTGTAATTCTTCGAATGCTTTATCTGCGGTTTTAATTGGATAGGTTTCTTTTTCATCCGAAATTTCCTGATGAGCAAATTTGCCCTGAATTATTTGAGCTTGAAAACTGCCTCCTGCGATCATAAACAACATCGGTGGTTCATTTGGATTTGAGTAGTAAATTGGTAGTTTGTTAACATCTTTTTGAAAAAATGAAACTTGGATCAATTGAGAATTGGAAAAACTTGAAGCAGGAGTGATATTAGAATTTACAATCGAAAAAAGGTTTGTTTTTGTCTTTTCCTCATCTATGTCTTTTGGGTATGCGTCTAAGCTTTTTAAAAAATTTGCTGCTTTTGTGATTGCTTCCGTTGTGTCGGGAAGATTTTTGCCCGAAATTATATCTTGGTCCAAAAGATAAGATGAAGAGAGAGAAAAATCCAAACTAAAAATATCAAGAGAAATTGTTCGCGAAATAGAACTTTTATCGCTCCATTTATAAACATTTCCTCCGATTGGAATTGGTTGGGAATTAAATCCTAAAGCCTCTAACTTTTTTCTGGCATTAGTTAAAGCTAATAAATTTGCCTCATTTTCTTTAATCTTAAAGACACTAGCTCTGTCGGGGAAACTGGGCAGAGACCCTGTTAAAGTATCTATGGCATAGGTTAGATTTTTTACTTCTGTTTGAGGAGGAAACTTAATTTGCAAAAGTTTCCCAAAACCGACTGTTGGTGGAGGTGGAGGTGGTGGAAAGAAAACTTTTTTTATTGTACCGCCAAGACCAAATACAATCCAGATTAAAATAATTGCACCAATTGCTATTCCTCCCCACTTTAAAATTGCCTTAGTTTCCCAAGCCACTTTATTTAAAGTGATCATGTATTGAGTATAGGAAAAGATTAGGATACAATGCAAGAGACGCCTCAAATTTATCGCGTTTTAGCTATATGGTAAAAGTAAGATTTGCTCCCAGCCCAACAGGAATAATTCACATTGGAGGGATAAGAACTGCATTATACAATTTTTTATTTGCAAGGCACAGTAGCGGTGAATTTGTTTTAAGAATTGAAGATACAGATAGAAAAAGGATAGTTTCCGAAGCAGAAGATTCAATATTTGAAAGTCTTTCCTGGCTGGGTTTAAATTACGATGGAAAAGTAGAGCGCCAGTCACAAAGGCTTGAAATATATAAAAAGCATCTTCAAATTCTTAAGGAAAAAGACTTAGTCTATGAGAAAGATAAGGCATTTTATTTTAAAATGCCAAAAGAGGGAGAGACAAGCTGGGTGGATGGGATAAATAATAAGAAAATTGTTTTTAAAAATGAAAACCAGGAGGATTTTGTTTTAATTAAGTCAGATTCATATCCTACATATAATTTTGCAAACGTTGTCGATGACCATTTAATGAAAATTACTCATGTAATAAGAGGAATGGAATTTATTTCCTCAACCCCAAAGCACATCCAACTTTACAATGCCTTTAACTGGGATTTGCCGGTATTTGTTCATTTGCCGGTAATACTTGGGGCTGAAAAAGGAAAACTTTCAAAAAGGGAAGGGGCAAAGTCAATCCTTAATTACAGGGAAGATGGATATTTAAAAGAAGGTCTTCTTAATTTTGTTGCTCTTTTGGGTTGGACTCCCAAAAAAGATAAAGAAATTCTATCCATTTCAGAAATGCTTAAGCTTTTTAACTTAGAAGACATTAATAACGCAAACCCAAAGCTTGATGAAAAAAAATTAAATTGGCTAAATGGGGTTTGGATTAGAAAATTAGCAGAAGAGAAAAAACTGGAAGAATTGCTTTTTTATAAATATCAAAAAGATGAAAAAGTAAGTTGGGTTTTTAAAAACCCTCATAAAGATTTAATTATCCAGTCAGCAGCCTCAAGAATGAGGACTTTAAATGATTTTGAAAATTTAGTATCAAATTTGGGAAAAGCAAAGTTTCAGGGAGACGATAAGAAAATTACCTCAGATCTTATCTCCTTTTTAGAATCGGAAAAATGGGAGGAAGAGAATTTTATTGAAGTTTTAAGAAAATTCAATAAAGAAAGAGGGGTTGATTTTAAAAAAATTTATTTTCTTTTATCAGGAAAAAAAGAAGGTTTGCCCCTTCCCAATCTTTTAAAAATCCTCGGGGGGAAAGCTGCCTTTTTAAAAAATCTTAAAGATAATATTAAATGAAAAGAGAATTTCTTGCCCAATTTGTTTCTCTTGCCTTAGGTCCTTTAACCTTTCTTGTTCTAATGCCGCTAATTATAGTTTATCGGCAGACCGGAAATTTAGGTTATGCACTGACCTGGGAATTATTTTCTTTATTTTTTATAACAGTTGGAGTAGCTCTTCTTTTTATTGGCAGAGGACAGGGTGTTTTTTCTGACTTTGATCTAAGTATTAAAGCGGAGCGGCAAAAGTTTTACCACAGAGTTTTAATTCTTGCCCTTATCTACTTTATTGCGACAGCCTTAATTAAAGGATTGTTTTTTCACCTAACCGTAGTAATATTTTCAACTCTTTTAATTATAGTTGCTTTTACAGTTGCTAATAATTTTATAAAAGCAAGTATTCATTTAGGTATTGTTTGTGCATTTGTTTTTTCAATGGGACTCTTCTTTGGTCCATACGTTTTTATTTGGTTATTTTTCTTAATTCCACTTATGGCTTGGTCAAGATTTAAATTAAAAAAACATACATTAAAAGAAATGCTTACCGGAGGTCTTTTAGGAACAGCAATTACACTTTTTTCTTTTTTTAGTTGGAAATTTTTAATATAATATAAGATATGTATAAATCTAATAACCTAGGAGATTCTTTTAAATACGCCTTTAGGGGAATAGGGTTTGCCTTAAGATATAACAGGAATTTGAGAGTCCATTTCTTAATTGCTTTTTTCGTTATTATTGCCAGCATTTTTTTTAGAGTTAATGCCTTTGAAATGGGAATCTTGGGAGTTATGATTCTTGTGGTTATATCTTCCGAAATGATTAATACAACAATTGAAGAAATGACGGATCTAATTACAAAAGAGCACAAAGAGGAAGCAAAAATTGCAAAAGATGTAGCTGCTGGAATGGTTTTAGTTTCGGCAATTGGTTCAATAATTGTTGGAATCCTTATCTTCGTCCCTCATATTTTAAAACTTTTAAGGTAGGAATTTCTTGATTTTGCAAAAATTGAGAGTGAAACTCTTACCCTACTCTTACATTCTTTAGCTTGTTTTTTAACCCATGGTTCCTATATTAAACTTGAGTTTAAAGATGTGGGGATATATTAAACTACCTTTGAACGTCTTAACTCATGTGGCTAGGGGTTCTAACGCTTTTCAATAGCATAAAAGACTATAGGAAAGCGTTAGTTTTTCTATATGGGCTATAGCCCTGAGCTTGTCGAAGGGTTGACAAAATTTCAGCAAAAAGGGTAGTATAGAACATACCATGCCCGAAGTTACTCAGACGCCAACACCAGCACCTACTCCAAACGTGGTTCCACCAGTTCCTCCACCCGTAGACTCAACGCCCACAAAGTCGAATAAAATGTTTATCTATATTGTAGTTGCGGTTGTTATTCTTCTTTTAATTGTAATGGGATATAGGTTTCTTGGTAAAACCTCAACCAAAAGCAATCAAGCAGCAAATATTTCCGCAACTGCTACCCCAACGCCAAATGTCGACTTACCAACCAATAATAATGATGAACAGTTAAATAAAGATGTTCAGACAATAGATACGCAGACAACAAACTTAGACAGCGACTTAAATGGTATTGATCAGGGCCTTAATGACCAGGCAATGAATCTAGATTAATATGAAAAAGATAATTGCGCTTTTTATACTTTTTATTTTCTTTTTTCAGGTAAAAAGTGTGGCGGCATTACAACCAAACAATGCGGCAAGGACACTAAAAAATGAAAATGCTGCTTCCAAAAGTGCGCCAACAGCCCAAAGGCTAAAAAATTTTACTACCATAACTCCTTCGGAAAATAAGGTTGAAAATCTAAAACAAAGAGCGGATAAAGAAATAGAAAGAAGAATAACATCACTAAACCGCCTAATAGATAAAATTAATGGACTTAAAAAAATATCCGATTCACAAAAGGCAATTTTTATAAAACAAATTCAGGATGAGATAACAAGCCTTACTAACCTTAAAGCAAAAATAGATGCGGATACGGATTTAGCAACCTTAAAAACAGATGTTCAATCAATTGTTAAATCATACAGAGTCTATCTTTTGTTTATCCCCAAAATAAATGTTTTAGTTGCTGCCGACACATTAGATACCATTGCCGATAAGTTAGATGCGCTTGCAGCAAAACTTGAATTAAGAATAAATACAGCAGGAGACGTTGATGTAACAAAACTAAAGACAACATTAGATGATATGAAAGCAAAAATAGCCGATATTAGGATTCAGGCTCAAAAAGCAAGGGATGCTGTAACGTCCCTAACGCCGGAAGGATATCCAGGGAATAAAGGAATTTTACAAGAGGGGAGACAATATATTGTTGCAGGTAAAAAAGATGTTAGAGATGCAAGACAAGATGCAATTATAATAATTCAGGGATTAAAAGGAATTATAAATACCAAAACTAGCACTGAATCAGCTACTCCTTAATCTATAACAAAGATCTACTCACTATTTTGCGCTTAAGACCATGTGATCTCTTTACCTCACAACAATAGGTAAAGGATAAATTCTATATTCAACCATGTCTAATACTTTCCCAGAGGCATTTTTCTTTTTAAATTCATTCTTTGTAACCCCTCCTAAAAACTCGGCAATTTTCCTGCTTGCAAGGTTTCTTTTATCAACTGGATACATAATGTATTTATACTTATAGTTTTTATCCACCCATTCTTTTAATGCTTTAACAGCTTCTCTTCCATACTTTTTCCCATGAGCTTCCTTTTTAATCCAAATACCTGGCTCTGGAGTGTTTGTATCTAATTTAGTGACTCCACCGTGTCCTATAAATTCCCCTGTTGTTCTATGAAAAATGGCGACCTGTAATTGTTCTCCTTTTTCCATTTTTTCCCTTGAAAGCTTAATAAAGGATAATGTTTCATCAATCTTTTTAGGGAATTTAGGATACATAAAAGTAGTTATTTCTTCTGTAAACTCTCTAAAAATATCTTCAGCGAACTTTTCGCTTGTTGGAATAAGTTTTAATCTTTCAGTTTCTATTAAAACATTTAACAAATTCATATTGGGGTGATTATATCACTTTGAGGCTAATCCGAAGCTGAGTATGCAGGTCTAGAACATTATGAGTCTATTACCAATTATTAAAGTAGTATCCTATCAATTCGTTCTACGATAATTTCTGCTATTTCAATCAGTTGATAGTAAATTACCGGATAGTCACCAGCAACACGCATTGAATGCAGTTCTTTTATGTAAGCGTCAAAGAACTTTTCTTCGGTGAGAACGCTTTCATTTTCTGGATGGCTTCCGCCAAGTAAATTAGCAGTGCGTTTTATCAGTATTTCTCTGGTAATCCCTATCCGTCTATTATCATCGTCTGTGGTATAAAGTACCTCTGAGTTAAGCCACTGGCTAAATGTTAGATTAGTTGACTTCTCTTTTAACGGTCCCGCTAGATATAGTTCTTTTATTTCCTCCGCTGATAAGGCTCTATTTATTATGCACAAGTCCTTAATTTGAACTCCTTGTTGGGGATTTTCTCTTTTAGAAACTAGAGGAATTTCAAAATATTTCGAACCTTTTAGAATTTTTTTAATTTTATTATTTTTGTTTATATTTGGCCACTCAACTAAAAGCTGATTGTCTCTTATTAGATTATCTATCAGGCCTTTCTGTTCAGATATTACTCTTAAACCATGAGCAAGGTCAAGAAAGGCAACTGCATCACCATTTTTTGCTTGAGATAAATGCCTCTTCAATCTTTCTACTTGTATTTTTATGTTGTTTTTATCCATAGTTTGGAAAAGTCGAACAAAAAGTCTAAAGAATGCTCAGCTTAGTTGAATATATTGGTTAAAACCTGTTCAGTCGTTATAGTTATTTTTTAATTTTACTCCCATTTTCTAACATATTTTAAAATTGAATCTTCAATAATCTTAGCTTCTCTCTGGAGATTTCCTGCAAATTTTATGTCCTCTACCGTCGGGTTTTTGTTTTCGTATGGACCAGGTGTTTGCCTCATAGCACATAAAACCCACAATCCTAAATATGCTCTTAAGCTATCTGCTATAGATTTATCAAGGCCTTCAATTTGCGCAGAAACTAACTGCACATGCCTTTGACTTCCTGGCATTACATTATACGCAACAGATGAACCCTCAGTACAGATTTCAATAACTTGACTTGCAAGCTTTCGCTTCTTTTTCCTTTTTGTCTCCTTTTCTTTAAAATAATCGTCTATTAATCGATTGCAAAATTTTGTTATCAGAGCAAGTACTACTCCAACAATTCCACCAGCGAGAAAAAAATAAATATTTATGGTTGTGAAAAAGTTATTAACAGTCATTTGTTATGCAACTCTTGTTACTAGCGCCCGTACTTGCTGCTGGGCATGGATTCGGACCATGATACTCGGATTCAGAGTCCGAGGTCCTACCGTTAGACGACCCAGCAAAGACATGCTAATTTTATCAGATTGAACTCATATCCACAATTTTTTCAAAAAACTTTGGAATTTTCTGCTTATCTGTAAATTGGGAAAAATTTGAGGTATAATAATCTTGAAAGCTTAGAAGAGAGAATGCAAGTTTTGAATTCATCCGACAAATTATTATTCGGCATCAGACTCTAAACCTCTCTGGTTAGATTATGAAAAATATTCCGAAAAATCCATTTTCATTTGGTATTTTTGTCTCAAAGCCTCATAGGTGGTGGGTTATTGCGGCTTTCATTTTCGTTGCAATTGGAACAACTTTGGATAAATTCATAGTTATCGTTCTTAGAAATCTTACTGATTCCATTACTACTCAACCAATTTTATTTGATAGTGTATGGTTTTGGGCACTTTTGTTTCCGATTACTTTTATTGTTTCTGAAGGATTTTGGCGCTGTAGTGGTTTTACTGGAATGCGTTGGTTTATGAACCTACGATCAACTGCATTTGAGTCACTCTATGAATATTTATCACTGCATAGCAAAGATTACTTTAACAGCCGATTTGCGGGTGCTTTAACTAATAAAATTTCAAATGCTGTAGATGGGGTAGAAAATCTTTTTGAAAAAATATTATGGAGATTTACCCAACTTCTTTTAGGACTTATTATCTATACGGTAATTGCAGGATTAAATAATCCATTACTTGGAATAATAATCATTGCATGGTCAATTATTTTTCTTGGTGTAAACATTTGGTTTGCAAAAATGCTTCATCAGTATTCATACCTTTTCTCAAAATCTCTCTCAACCCTTAAAGGAAGGATAGTTGATTCAATTTCAAATATTTCGCTTGTTCACGAAAATGCATGGACATCAAGAGAGCGGGAATATATTAGTGGATTTGTAAGAAACCAACACAAAACAGGTCTTAAAGCATGGTGGCTTTCAGAATGGGTTTTAGTTGCAAACGGATTTTTAATATTTATTTTCATGCTTTTAATGATGAGTTCCTCAATTTATTTATTTCAACAAAAGTTGATAAGTATAGGGGTAATTGTTATGGCAATTTCAATAGTCGGGGATTTGACCGGTCAACTTTTCTTTATTGGACAAGAGATAAGGGATTCATCAAAGCTTTATGGACAGATAAAAGAAGGACTTGATGAAATTTTAAGAGAACACATAATCACAGAGTCTTTAGGAGCAAAAAATCTTAATGTTAAAAACGGAGCAATTTCAATTGAAAAGATAAACTTTGAATATGAAAATGCAAAAGTATTTAAAAATTTTTCAATAGAAATACCTGCCGGACAAAAAATTGGATTTGTGGGGAAAAGCGGAGCAGGTAAAACAACCTTAGTTTCTCTGTTGCTTCGACATTTTGATGTTTTGGATGGAGAGATAAAAATTGACGGACAAAACATTAGAGATGTAACCTTGGAAAGTTTAAGGCGTGCAATTGCATTTGTTCCCCAAGACACAAGTCTTTTTCATAGGACAATTAGAGAAAACATAAGTTACAGTAATCCCGAAGCAACCCAAAAACAAATAGAAAATGCGGCAAAATCAGCTCAAGCACACGAGTTTATCATGCAACTCCCAAGTGGCTACAACACACTAGTAGGAGAGCGTGGAGTTAAGCTTTCCGGTGGACAACGCCAACGCATAGCGGTTGCCAGAGCGTTTCTTAAGAATGCTCCAATTTTAGTTTTGGATGAGGCAACAAGTAGCTTAGATAGTGAGAGTGAGCAAGCTATACAGACGTCTCTTCAAAAACTTATGAAAAGAGGGACTGTCATTGCAATAGCTCATAGGCTATCAACTCTTAAAGAGATGGATAAGATAGTAATTATAGAAGATGGTAGGATTGTGGAGGAAGGACCACCTGCAGAATTACTTAAAAAACCCAGTGGAATTTTTAGAAGAATGTGGGAGCATCAAATCAGAGGATTTATTGTTGATGAAGAATAAAACCCTAGGGATATTATCCAATATATTGCCACTTGAAATATGGAATTAAACGAAGTATATTAAACAAAACAAATGTTGCATGAGATTAAAAAATCTCTGCCCACCTCAGAACAAATAGCTCTAGTCAATATGGAGCGACTCCGAAATAATCCTTATCCTGGAAGAGGAATCGTAATGGGTTTTGATGCCGAAGGAAAAACAGCCATCCAAATTTATTGGGTTATGGGTAGAAGTAAAAATTCAAGGAACAGAAAATTAGTGCTTAAAGACGGCGTTGTAAAAACTGTTCCCTTTAGAAAAAGATTAGTAGAGGATCCAAGTTTAATTATTTACAATGCAATGCGTTCAATTAATGGTGCACATATCGTCACAAATGGACATCAGACAGATGCACTCTTTGAGGGTATAAAAAACGAGGAACATTTCCCTGATGTTTTATCACAATGGAGTGAAGAACCTGATAAGCCAAACTATACTCCAAGAATCTCAGGAATTGTATTTCCAAAGAAAACTAGCGCATGGTCAGGTGATACTTCCTCGATGGTCTTTTCTGAAATAAGAAGAAGCAGATCCGGTCAAACCATTCACGAATATTATCCGTATAACTCTGGAATCCTGCCGGGTTTTGGTAAATGTATCCATACATATGAAGGAGATGGCAAACCACTTCCTTCTTTTAGAGGAAACCCCTACTCTGTTTTATTGGAGGGATCTATTGATCAAATTGCAAAAACTTATTGGGACTTATTAGATAAAAATAATAGAGTAGCTTTGGCTGTAAAAACAATAGATTTAGAATCTGGCGATGTAGACTATCGTATTATTAACAAATTAAGCATACTCCATCCTAGAGCAGTTTTAGTATTTCAATTCTCCAGAAATTAACAGTCCATTTGTTTCCTTGGTATAATTCATATATGTCAGAAGCTGAAGACACGAAAGAACAGGGGCCTGCGCCACGAATTGAAACAGTTAGATGTATTATTGAAGACAGTCAAGGAAAGATTCTTTTACTTCAAAAAGCGAAAGATTCAAAAGCAAAAGGACTTTTTGAATTTCCAGGCGGAAAAATAGATAGCATTGCAGGCGATTCTTCCACTTACGCCGAACAATTAAAGGCTGTTGTAAAAGAGATTGAAGAAGAAACCGGAATAGATATTTCAAGATGCAGCCCACAAAAATCTGATGAGTTTACTTATCAATTTACAGCGGGAAATCATTTGCACGAAAGAATGGTTCACTTATTTTTTGTTAGATTACCAATAGTAAACAATGAAGTATCAATTAATAGCACACTAAATCCTGCTGGACTATCGGAAGACAAACACACGCATTTTAATTGGGTTACGAAAGCCGATCTATTAAGAATGAGAGCAGAAGGTAAACTTTCGGGGAATTCTCAACATTTTGAAACTATTCTCAAGGGTTCCTCACAACATAACAACCCTCTTAATCCGAGACCTTGATATAATAATTGAATGTGGTTGCCCTTTAGTTTCCTTAATGCTTTCTTTGATTCCTTTACAAATGTTTTTGCAAAAAGGGGATTGCAAAAAATTGACAACCTTTCAGTTGTCTGGTCACATAGGTTTTTTGGCATTTTGATACTTATCCCATTGGCAATTGCAACGTCTTCTTTTAAACCGGTGTCCTTTAATTTCTGGCCTGCATTGATTGGAAGTTCGATCATTAACACAGTTACCGCAATTCTTTATGCAAAGGCAATAAAAGATTCAGATCTTTCTCTTGTCTTACCAATCATTACATTAACCCCTATATTTTTATTATTTACATCTCCCTTAATACTTGGTGAATTTCCAAAAACAATTGGAGTTGTCGGAATTGTATTTACAGTATTGGGGGCATATGTTCTAAATTTCAGTCAGAGAAAGTATGGCTTTTTCAAGCCCTTAATTAGCATTGTCAAGGAAAGCGGGCCAAGGTTAATGTTAATTATTGCTTTTTTATGGAGTATCTCCGCAAACCTAGATAAGATCGCAATTAAGAACTCCAATCCATTACTTTATGCAGTCTCTATTGTTTTTGTTATGCTTGTTCTACTAACTGCAATTTTAATTTTCTATAAGACCTCTTTTAAAAATATTTTTAGAAATAGCCGTATTCTTGCGCCAATAGGAGTGTCAGCTGGACTATCCACTTTTTTTCAGTTTTTTGCATTATCTTTAACAATTGTCCCTAACGTAATTTCTGTAAAAAGGACAAGTGCAATTTTTAGTGTTTTTTGGGGAAAGTTGTTTTTTAAGGAAGAAAAGATTAAGGAAAGATTAATTGGAGCAATTGTTATGGTTTTGGGGGTAGTTTTAATTGCAATAAGCTGATTCTCTTGAAAACTACTCTTGAAACAACTTTGATATACTTAAAAAATGAACAGCTTGCAAAAATTTAAATACAAGAACTGTTTTTTCTTCTTAATTTCTTTTCTAATTGCAATTTTTCTTTTTAAAATACCACAAGTTCAATCATTTTTATTTAACTTAGGTAATTTTGGTTATTTTGGTGCCTTTATTGGAGGAATGCTCTTTGTGTCAACTTTTACGATAGCAATTGGTGCGCTGGTACTTATGATACTTGCAAATACTCTTTCGCCACTAGAGATAGGAATTATTGCGGGAATCGGAGCTGTAGTTGGAGATTTTACCATTTTCCGATTTGTAAAAAATAATCTTTCAGGGGAACTAGAAGAAATTTATAACAAAATTGACACAAATCACCACATTATAAAGATTCTCCATACTAAATATTTCAGTTGGACATTACCAGTAATAGGGGCAATTATTATTGCATCTCCGCTTCCCGATGAAATAGGAGTAAGCCTTATGGGGATATCTAAGATGAAAGTCTATCAGTTTCTAATAACATCATTTATATTAAATACAATTGGAATATTTCTCGTAATTTCGGCAGGATTAATAATTAAGTAAATGACTTCTAGACGGTGTGAGTAAAAGTGGTAGCACCTATTAATTGGACAATAGTTATGGTTTAGGGGTAGTCTTAATTGCAATAAGCTAAGAAGAGACTCGTGATTTATGAAGAGTAGTTTTTGTAATTTAGAAAGCCAAAAATTACATTATTTGGAGAAAGGTAAAGGGAAAACCATCGTTCTTTTACCATCTCTTTGGATAACCAGTAGACCCTTTGAGGAGATTGGAGAGAAACTTTCCAAAAAATACCATATAATCATCCCAGATCTTTATAAAGGTAAATCAATTTTTACAAAAAGAGCAACAAATGTTTCAGATTATTTAAATGCTTTAGAAGAATTTTTAATAAAACTTAGAATTTCAAAATATTTTTTAATTGGGATTTCGGGAAGTGGTTTTCTAGTTACTAGTTTTATTGAACAAACTTTAAATAAACCAATTAAAGTTCTTCTGTTTAGCACATCATTTAATTCAGCCGCATTTCCCGAGAAAAGATTTTTTTTCATATTTAAGGGATATTTAAAAATGTTTGCGGTTAACTTTGCCACCTTAGAAAAAATCAAGGTGATCCTACCTGTTTTGCGCGATGCGTTTTCCTTTCTTGGCACCCATCCTAAGCAATTCATTAGCGAAGCTTTTATACCAATAGGTGGCTTAACTAATAAACCCTGCGTTTCAACAACCTTATTTATTTCCAAGAAAGATGAATTTTTCCCTTATAAAAAATTACTTGATTTAAACAAGTCGATAAAGGATTTGAAAACAGTGACTTTAAACGAAAGACATATATGGTTTTTTCTCAAGAAAGATAAATTTGTTAAAGAAATAGCAGGGGTAGTTGGTTAAGTTTTAAATTATTGTATAAATAAAAGGCGCTATTCCAGTTGATTGGGCAAAGATAAGAATCATTCCAAAGATTATTAGGATAATTATAAAGGGGATTAAAAACCAAAGTTTTACCTTCCACAAAAATTTAATTAAATCCGAAAACTCCGAAGTCCTGTTTTTAACTCCTCTGACTATACTCACTGTTTTGATGATAGCCTAATTTAAATCTTTCTTCAATACAACAAATTTTTCCAAAACTAAAATATCCAAGCCTGATTTTCTAAATGTATTCATTGCATCTTTTGGAGAATTAACAATTGGTTCTCCCTTTAAATTAAACGATGTATTTAGTAAAACATATACGCCTGTTTTGTCTCCAAAGCTTTTTATAATGTTGTAATATCTTGCGTTTTGTTTTTTGGAAATAATCTGCGGTCTGGCAGATCCGTCAATATGGGTTACAGCTGGAATTACTTTTCTTTTATCTTTTTTAACCTGAAATACTCCTAACATAAAGTTAGTAAGCTTTGAATGGTCTTTTTCTCCCACCTCAAAATAATCTTTTGCCTTTTCCGAAAGAACTACCGGCGCAAAAGGACGGTATGGTTCCCGAAATTTTATGGTTACATTTACAATATCTTTCATTTCCTCGGTTGTGGGATTGGCAAGAATTGATCTTGACCCCAAAGCCCTTGGTCCCCATTCCGCTCTTCCATGGAAAAATCCAATTATTTTTTTATTGATAAGTTCATTAGATAAATAATCAATAAGCTTAGTCTCTGATTTAAAGTGTGAATATTTTATTCTCCCTCTTTTTAAAAATTTTTCTATTTCTTTTTCCGAAAATCCAATCCCAAAGTATGAATTGTCCTGGGTAAATATTCTCTTTTTGCCTAAAATTGCATGATAAATATATAAGGCAGCTCCCATTGCTCCTCCGTCATCACCTGCTGCCGGCTGAACAAAGATTTGTTTAAATGGAGACTTTCTTAAAAGCACTCCGTTTGCAACACTATTTAAACCTATCCCGCCAACCAAGCAAAGGTTTTCAATTTTTGTTTTCTCATAAAGCTTTTTTGCAAACATCAGCAATATCTCCTCGGTTAGCGCCTGAATGGATACGGCAATATCTGCAAAGTGCTGATTTAATTCGCAAAGCTCCTTGTAATTTTTAGGTTTTTCTCCAAAATATGTTGGAAACCCTGAGTTTTTAGTGAAAAAATACAAGTCTTTAGGACGTGGTTTTCCAAATAAATCGGTAAATTTATTAGTATAAGATTTATCAGCAGATTTATGAAAACTGAAATAGTCCATGTTCAAAGCATATGACCCGTCGGGAAATACTCTAATTAGCTTTTTCACTTTATTTAGATATTTTGGCTTTCCATAAGGAGCCATTCCCATTACCTTGTATTCGCCGTCATTTACTTCAAAACCCAAAAAAGCAGTAAAAGTTGAATATAAAAGGCCAAGGCTGTGTGGAAATCTTATTTCTTTTTCAAGTGTTATCTTATTTCCTACACCATATCCTATTGCGGTAGTTGTAAATTCTCCTACTGCGTCAAATGTCATAATTGCCGCTTTTTCAAAACCGGAAGGATAAAAACATGCGGCAGCATGAGAAAGATGATGGGGGACAAACAAAACTTTTTTGCTATCAACATCAAGCTTTCCAGATATTATTGATCTAACCCAAAGTTTTTCGGTTAGCCAATTTAACATTGCTTTTACAAAAAGACGCGAAGAAATTGGATAAGTTTGTAAGATTGATACTAAAATACGTTGGAACTTCCAAAAAGGCTTTTCATAGAAAACAACATAATCTAAATCTTTTGCATTAATTTTTGCCTCTTTTAAACAAAATTCAATCGCAAGCTTGGGAAACCCACTATCGTGTTTAATTCTACTAAATCTTTCCTCGGCAGAAGCGGCAACAATTTTGCCGTCATTAATTAGACAAGCGGCAGATTCATGGTAAAAACATGATATTCCTAAAATGTACATTAGTAGGGATTTTTAGCTTTTTCTAGATTGTCGTTTAAATAATCCCAGTTTGAAAAGGTTGATCTCTTTGATTTATTTTTAATGTTAAGAGGATCGGAAGCAAAGTGAAAAATAATTCCTACAGTCCAAAGAATTAAAAAGTAAAAAAGGGTAAAAATTATTTGTGCTTGGAAATTGGCAACGATTCTTCCGAATTTCTTCCATTTATCCCAACCGCTTTTTAATTTACTCCTCATCTTTTATAAGGTATGTTTTGTCTCCTTTTCTCTCAAGTAAAGGAGCTATCGAATTATACAATAAATTCGTAGCAAGTCGATGAACATATTCATTCGGGTGATAGTCAAATCTACTAACAGTTAGTTGGTTGGGATTTTTTCCTTTTAACTCGGGTAGCAAATCAACAACTTTTGAGACACCACTATCTAAAAATGTATTTGCCATTTTTTTGTGGATATTAATTGCATCCTTGGGGTAATCGGGGAGAAAATACAGGAAAGGAAAAATAATTGCTACAACTTTTTTCCCTTCACCTGTTAACTCCTTATTAAAAGAGCTAATTAAATCGTAATGGTGGTTAAATATTTCCGGATTATTGTATTGGGACAAATCTGCTTTTCCCATACCCTCAAAAACCCGGCCGTATTTTGCATTTATTCTCCAGTAAACATAATCAAAAAAGAAAGAATTGTTTAATACGAATTCAATAATCGGTGATGTTTGTTTTCTCTGCTCGTTCTGAAGAATTGCCTCCCCCGCGCTCCTTGAAGCTTCCTCTGCATCGTTTAAGAAATATGACCAGATTAAAATATCAAAATTAAACCTTTTTACCCTTTCATATTCTTGGACTTCTTGCTCGGTATCAAAACCAGGAACTCCAAAATTATAGACTTCAGCGTTGTAGCCGTCTTTTAAAAGCTTTTCCTCAAGTAAATTTGAAAATCTGTTATTAGTATCTTTAATTCCATATCCGAAAGCCATTGAGTCACCCATAACCCCTATTCGCACCGTTCCTTCCTCTTTTTGAACTGCAAAGTCTTTATCTCGGTATTGGTAATTATTGTAAATAACGTGTCTTTGATCCCATTTGTGAGAAACCTTTAGAAATCCAAGACTATCTGAAACATCAAAGCTATACCTAAAATAACCCTCAAACGCAGAATAAATAAGAATAATGAAAAAGAAAGTAAAGATAATTAAAACATAAAATCCCTTCTTATTTTCCGAAACAGTCGATTTACTAATTTTTAGAAGAAGAAAAACGCAGACAAGAAACGCTATCAAAATTGTCAATAAATAAAGGTAAAAATCCTTTAAAAAGTATCCAAGATGACCCCAAAGGCTTATTAGCATGAATAATTACGTTTTAAAAAAATATTAAGACAATAAGATTGCTCATGTCAAGAACTACTAAATGTAAATGAAGCGTTTATTTTAAAAATTAATTTTCTTTTACAAAATAAAATAAAACTGCACCGCAAAAAAATTTGTTAATTATTGGAGTTTTTTCAATAAAGGGTTCAATCATCTTTAAAATTTTGGCGATTTTTTCATTGCAAAAATAGGGAACGAGACAATGAAATGATTCTTTTTTTAATATATAACCATTGTTTTTAAACCAACTTCTAAACGTTGGTGGCCAATATGATTTTTCTTCATGTTCCTTGTGATATTTAGAGGTTTTCTCAATAATCTTTAGAAAGGGGTTAAAACCATTCGGTTCCAAAATTATAATCTCATCCAAAACTTTACTGATTTTTTTAATCGCTTTCTGAGGATAGTAAAGATGGTGAAAGACCCCCCAGGCAACCCCAATATCAAAAAAATCTTTTTTAATTTTTGAATCCGCATCGTAAATACTGAAGTTCTGAAATTCTATTTTACCCGAATACTTCTTAGGCAATCTTTTCTTTGCGGATTCTACACCTTTTTTGGCTGGATCAAACCCTAGAATATATTTTGGGCTAATAGCTTTGATAAGAATAAGAGCAAAAGTTCCGTCTCCGCAGCCAATATCTAAAACTTTTAGTCTTCTTTTATAATTCTCTAAAATTGTATCTATAATCTCCTTAACTTGCCTTTCCCTCGAAACTCTTAGAGAATAAGCTTCCTCAGTGGTGTATAGGTATCTTCCTTTTAAGGACACATCTCTATTAAATGCCGAAACACTCTTTTCTTTTTTAATTTTCATAACGATTTATTGTATCAGTTTAACGCCTATTTTTGTAACGAAAGGCAATAAGCATTGTGCAAGCTGAAATTAGTAGGTATAATTTTAAAACTAAAAAAGAATGATAGAAATAAAATGCATCCTTTGTGGAGATAAACAGAGAACTTCAATATTATTTAAAAAAAGTTTTTCCAGAAGAGATATAAATAAAACAGTTTTTTCCGCAAGGAGAAATCCCGATTCAGTCCATTATCAAATTAACAAATGCGAAAGATGCGGAATGGTTTTTTCTTCTCCCGTGATTTCCTCAGGAAACATACTTAAGCTTTATAAAAATAGTAAATTTAATTATCAAGATAAGGCTCATCTACTTTCAAAAACTTATCTTACCTATCTTAGAAAAAAGACAAAATATTCACAAAAATCAAGGATTTTGGACATAGGATGCGGAAACGGCTTTTTTCTCAAGGAAATTTTTGCAAAAGGAAACAAAAATATTTATGGGGTAGAACTAAGCAAAGATGCAGTATCAAAGGCAAGCAAAAATATAAAAGACAGAATAAAACTTACTCCACTTAAGAAAAATATTTATAGAAACGATTCTTTCGATTTAATTACCTGCTTTCATACCTTGGACCATGTTATCGATCCTAATAATTTTATGAAAACTGTTTTTAATTATTTAAAACCAAAAGGACAAGTTTTTTTTATCGTACATGACGTGAAGGGATTATCTGTTAAAGTGTTTGGGGAAAAATCTCCAATTTTCGACATTGAACACATTTTTCTTTTCAATGAAAATACCCTAAAAAAGCTTTTTTTGAAAAACGAATTTAGAAATATAAAGACTTTTAAAATAAGGAATAGTTACAGCTTTTATGATTGGCTTATATCATCCCCTTTTCCGCTAAAAATAAAGAAACCAATTTCAGCTTTTTTAAAGACAACAGGCATAGGGAAAATGATGCTACATTTGAAAGCTGGTAACATAGGAATAATTGCTTCTAAGCGATATCAGCCAAAAAGGTTAGGAAAGAAGGTCGCGAAAAGGTAAAGAATAATAGCAATAGCAATTCCCACAAAAGTCAAAATAACAACAGCATTCATTATTTTTGAGTTAATATAACCACCAAGAATTTTTTTATCATTTGAAAGAACGTATAAGAAAATAAAGACCGGTAAAAGAAGTACCGCATTTATTGACTGAGTAATAATAAGGACAGGAATAAGGGGGACAAAGGGGAAAATTACCATTAATGCTCCTAAGATTATGGAAAACGTAAAAATCCCGTAAAAATAAGGGGCCTCCCGAAATTTATAATTAAGGCCTGATTCAAGACCAAACGCTTCGGTAATAACATAAGATGTTGAAAAAGGAACAAGGGCTGCTCCAAAAATTGACGCATTTAGAAAGCCAATTGCAAATAGCACAGAAGCAAATTGTCCGGCAAGGGGTTGAAGAGCCAAAGCTGCGTGTTTTGCATCAGTAATTGTAATTCCTTTTGTAAACAGGACTGCTGCAGAAGTAACTATTATAAAAAAAGCAATAAAATTTGTTAAGAAAGATCCGAAAAATACATCTCCTCTTTCAATTTTTAAATCCTCTTTGGAAAGCTTCTTATCTACAACATAACCTTGGATAAAGAATTGTCCCCAAGGTGTAATGGTTGTTCCAATTACTGCCATCATCATTAAAAAATAACCATGGCTAAATTGAAAAGTTGGAGTAACTAAGCTTTTTACCGCAAGCCCCCAATCGGGATGAACAACAACTGCAGAAATAAGATAGGCAAAATAGAAAAAAGATAAGCCAAGAAAGACCCGCTCTAGCATTTTAAATCCCCCCCTTGTTACCAAAAAATATATAAAAACAGTTGCAACCGGGATTGAAATAAACCGAGGAACATTAAGAATCTCTAAAGATGCTCCTATTCCTGCAAATTCCGCAGCAATTACCCCTGTGTTACCAATAAAAAGGACTGCCATAACAAAAGTTGTCCATCCAATTCCAAACTTCTCTCGTATTAGTGAAGCAAGTCCCTTACCGGTTACAAGTCCCATTCTTGCTCCGATTTCTTGAGTTATTGCAAGCGAAAAAGTTGTTAAAAAAAGCACCCAAAGTAAAGAGTATCCAAAGTTTGCTCCGGCTACCGAATATGTTGTAATTCCACCTGCGTCATTATCGGCAGTTCCCGCAATTATACCGGGACCGATTACGATTAGAAAAGGGAGTAATCGTTTAAATAATTTTCTTCTAAATTCCTTCATATTCAGCGCTTTCCTCTTCGATTCTTGCTAAGATTGAGTCAATTGTTATTATTCCGATAGGTTTTTTCTCTCTATCTACAACTGGAAGGACTCTTAAATTGTAGTGGGTAAAAATTTCCAAGATCTTTTTAAAATCAACATATGGGTAAGTAAATTTTCTCTCAGAAACAATATCTTTAAGCTGAGCAAGAGGATCTTTATCTATTAGGTCTTTTATGTAAGTTACGCCAACAAATCTTTCAGCGCCGTTCGTAATTATAATTGCCTCAGGTTTTATTTCTTCCGTTGAAAGCTCACTCATTAGTTCTTTAACGGTTTTATTTCCATCTATTGAAAGAAAGTTTAAAATCATTAAACCTCCGGCAGTATCTTGGGGGAATTTAACTAATCTTTCAACAGTTGCCGCTTTTTCTCCTCCTAATAATTTAAGAATTTCTGCTAATCTTAGAGGGTTAAGTTTATAGAAAATGTCTGCGATTTCAGAAACCCGCATTCTATTTACTACTTTTTCCAAAAAACTGGGAGGCAACTGTTCCAATATTGCTTCTTGAGTGTGCTCTTCTGCTTCTTCGATTGCCTCAGCTGCCTTTTCTGTGTCTAAACTTTCAACGATTCCAAGCCTTTCTTTTGTGCCTGCTTCTTCCAAAATATCTGCCAGTTCACTTGGATGGAAAGTATTTAATCGTGTTTGAGTTACTTTAATTTTTATATTCCCGGTTTCATAGTCAAAGGCTTCTATCATTTGCCAGGGAAGAATTTTTGACTCTGCTTTGATTAATTTTCCCAAATGAAGCCTTCTTAAAAGTCCTGCAAGTCCAATGTCTATGCCAATTACTTTAATTTCGCCATTTCGCTCTAAAAGCACATCATTTACTCGAACTAATCTTTTTCCGTCGATATCGATAACTTGTTTATCCAATAAATCCTCATTTAAATAAAAGTCTTTAGTGTCATAGGGCAGGATAGGAAAATCGGTTGTTTTAAGAATAGCTCCTCTGGTGTGGAATTCGATTGAATTTGGAGGAACGGTTATTTTTCTCGATCCAATTTTTATTACAACCTTAGAAAGGGAAGGTTGGGGATGATTTTCAAATACGGAAGCATCAATAATTTTGCCGTATTTTTTTTTCTGAAAATAAACGTTTTTATTGACAATTTGACTTAAATAAATCATATTTTAATTTTAGTTTTGCCTCAGTTGATCTGTCAAGGATTAATACGCTTTTTTTAGAACTAATCAAAGGAGTAAAAACATTGAAACCGCGGCTGCTGCCATCGCAAAAAACGTAAGCCAGACAAGTGTTTTTGAAATTTTCCCGCTTTTGTATTCACCCATAATTTTTTCGTTAGAGGCAATTTTGGCAATTAAGAAAATTAACGGAACTGCCACAACTCCGTTAATTACTGCTGTTACAACTAAAGCTTTCATTGGATCAATACCAACAAAATTAATAGCTAGTCCTATTAAAGTTGCAATTATAATTACACCATAAAAGCCATGAGCCCGTTTTAATTTTAAGTTTAAACCCTCATTCCAGTTAACCGCCTCAGCTACGGCATAAGACGCAGATCCCGCAAGAACAGGAACAGCCAAAAGTCCTAAGCCAATTATTCCAAAGGAAAAAATGCATTTTGCTAAAAATCCCGAATTAGGAAAGGTTTGAACAAGCGGTTCAAGCGCTTTAGCAGCATCAGCCGCGGTATTAATATTTGTAATGCCACTTACATAAAGAGTGCCTGCGGTTGTAACGATAATTGCCCACATTGTAATTTCTGAAGCAGTCATTCCTATAAGGGTGTCTATCCGGATTAAACGGATGAAATTCCAGCTAATTCTTGGAGGACTACTAATAGTTGATAAGTGTTTGGCTTTTTCTTCTTCGACCTCTTCACTTGCTTGCCAGAAAAACATGTATGGAGAAATTGTTGTTCCTAAAACTCCTGTAATCATAAAAAAGAAGCCAAAAGAAAATTCAAAATGGGGAATTAAGGTAGATTTTAATATCTCTATCCACGGTTCATTAATAATAAAAACCGTAATTAGATATGAGACAAGTGCAAGAGAAAGCCACTTTAAAATCCTTGCATAAACTCTGTAGGAACTAAAGATTTCCAAAAGAAGAACAATAATCGTAAATAGTATGGTTAGAATAACAAATGGGATGGGAACAATTAGCTGTGCTGCTGCAGCAACAGCGCCAATATCAGCTCCGATATTAACTGTATTTGCTATAACAACAAGAATAACCGCAGATAATACTATTTTTTTGCTATAAAATTGTTTGCATACTGCAACAATCCCTTTTCCCGTAACAACACCAATTCTTGCGCATGCTTCTTGGACTGCAGTTTGGAAGGGAAGCATAAAAAGTGACGTCCAAAGCAGGCCATAGCCAAACTGTGCTCCCGTTTGTGAGTAGGTTGCGATCCCCGATGGGTCGTCATCTGCAGCCCCTGTTACAAGACCTGGTCCCAATATTCTTAAGAAACGGCTAAACTTATGCCTTATTTTATTGGCTTCTTTTTCCACATTTTCAGTGTTCCACAACTAGAAAGTTTAGTCAACAACAAGCATTGACAAGTAGCAGATGTTATGGTAGACTGCTAATACTTGAAGCTAAAAATATGATAAAAACTGTTCCAATAATCCCTATAAGGGACGGAATAATTTTCCCAAATACAGATTCTGTTTTAACTTTTGGCAGGCCTAAAAGCTTAACCGCATTGGAATCTTCATTTTCAAATGAAAGAATTGTCGGATTTGTCCTTCAAAAAAACGCAAGACTAAATGATCCAATCCCTTCAGAACTTTATACAATCGGAACTTTATCAAGAATTGAGCGAATGATTAAAAATGATGGAGAAATTAACGCTCAGGTTAAAGGGATTTCAAGAATAAAAATTCTCTCCTATGAACAAACCCACCCTTATTTGATAGCTAAAGTTGAAGAAATAGAATCGGAAACTGCAGAAACTCCCGAAATAAAAGCCTTAACAAACCATTTAATAAATGAATTCAGAAAAGCAATGAACCTTGGAAAATTTGTTGACTTTTTGGTATTTATGAATATTATGTCGGAAAATACACCGTCCCAACTGGCTGACCTTATTGCTTCTGTTTTAGATCTAAAACCTTCGGAAAGACAGGTGCTTTTGGAAATGCTCGATGTTAAAAAAAGACTTGAAAGAGTAAATGACTATCTCTCCAAAGAGATAAAAGTTTTAGATCTTGAGAAAAAAATTGCCTCAAAAACCCAGGAAAGGTTTGAAAAAGGTGCTCGTGAAGTAATGCTTAGAGAAAGACTTAAGACAATAGAAAAAGAATTAGGAGAAACAGACGAGGACAGCGAAATAAAAGAGTTAATGGAAGCGATTAAAAAGGCAAAGATGCCCCAAGACATAGAGGAAAAAATAAAAAAAGAAGTAAAGAAGCTTTCTCAAATGAACCAATTTAATCCTGAAGCAGGTTACATCAGAAATTACGTGGACTGGATTTTAAGTCTTCCTTGGAGTATGGAGAGCAAAAATGACGTAAATATCAAAGCTGCGGAAAAAATTTTAGACGAGGATCATTACGGTTTAAAAAAAGTTAAAGAACGAATTGTTGAATATTTGGCAGTTAATAAGCTAGCCGGAAAAATGAAAGGACCGATTCTTTGTTTTGTAGGGCCCCCCGGAGTTGGTAAAACATCAATTGGAAGATCTATTGCCAGGGCACTGAATAGAAAATTTGTAAAAGTATCTTTAGGGGGAATTAGAGATGAGGCAGAAATTAGAGGTCACAGACGAACCTATGTTGGGGCAATGCCGGGAAGAATTATTCAAGGAATAAAAGATGCCGGAACGAAAAACCCTGTCTTTATGCTTGATGAAATTGATAAGGTAGGGACAGATTTTCGGGGAGATCCTTCATCGGCACTTTTAGAAGCATTGGACCCTGAACAAAACAACATGTTCTCAGACCACTATCTTGAAGTTCCCTTTGACCTTTCTGACGTTATGTTTATAACAACTGCAAATGTATTAGACACAATCCCACCTGCACTTAGAGATAGACTTGAGGTTATAAATTTTTCAGGATATACCCAAGATGAAAAGTTTCACATCGCAAAAAACCATCTACTTAAAAAACAATTGGAAAACCATGGTTTAACAGCAAAAATGGTAGAAGTTGCGGATGAGTCAATTAGTTTTATTGCTCAGCATTACACAAGAGAAGCAGGGGTAAGAGGTTTGGAAAGGCAGATTTCGGCGGTATTTAGAAAAATCGCAAAAATGGTTGCTGAAGGCTGGAATAAAAAGGTTCTTGTTAATGAAAAAGTGGCTCAAAAACTTCTAGGGCCAATTAAATTCAGCTCGACAATGCTTGAGAAAAAGGATGAGGTAGGAATGTCAACTGGTCTTGCCTGGACAGAAGCAGGGGGAGATGTGCTGTTTATAGAAGTTGCTCTAATGCCAGGAAAAGGAAACTTAATCTTAACAGGGCAATTAGGGGACGTAATGAAAGAATCATGTACCGCCGCAATGTCATATATTCGGGCCAGGGCAGTTCAACTTGGACTTGAAGAAAAGTTTTACCAGAAAATTGATGTTCATGTTCATGTTCCAGAAGGTGCCGTTCCAAAGGACGGACCATCTGCGGGAATTCCCATAACAGCAGCAATTGTTTCTGCTTTAACTAGAATTCCGGTTGATCGAAAAATTGCCATGACTGGAGAAGTAACTCTTAGGGGGAGAGTCTTAGAAATTGGTGGAGTAAAAGAGAAAGTTATCGCAGGCCACAGAGCAGGTATACAAACGGTTGTTATGCCAAAAGAAAATAAGAAAGATTTGGAAGATGTGCCAAAAGAAGTTCAGAAAGACCTTAAATTTAAATATGTGTCTCATATGGATGAAGTTTTGGCAATTGCTTTAAAAAGGCCGTTGAAAAAGACAGAAGAACAGGCAACCGCAAGAAAACCGGCTCTTCTTCATGCCACAATCTCCCAAAAAGCAAATTAAGATAGTTGTATAATATCTTCAAAATGCGGCTTTTGAAGAGAATCCTCGTAAAGGATAAAGTTTGTTTTAGATTGCTTCTTTTCTGGGTTTTTATTCTTTCAATTGCCTATTCATCTCTTTCTCTTTTAAGACACATCCATTTTCAATCAGGCGCTTTTGATCTTGGAATATTTGATCAGACCATCTGGCAATACGCTCATTTTCTATCTCCAATAAACACAATTAAAGAAAAGTTTATTCTTGGCGATCACTTAAATCTTACTCTTCCTTTTCTTGCGCCCTTGTATTGGGTTTGGCAGGATGTCAAACTCTTACTTATTTTCCAGGCTTTTTTTATAACCTTTTCAGCAATTCCTATTTATAAAGTTTCAAGAATAAGGAAATTTTCTCCTTTTGTTTCATTATGTCTCTCCTTTATTTATAGCCTTTTTTTTGGGATTCAATTTGCTGTCTTTTTTGATTTTCACCCAATTGTTATAGGAGTTGGTCTCCTTACCTGGTTTATATATTTTTTTGAGGCAAAAAACCTGCCTGCCGGCAGGCAGGGAAAAAAACTGTTTTGGATATTTTTAACTTTAATACTTTTAACCCAGGAAAATATGGGAATTGCCCTTTCAGGAATTGGTTTAATTTACCTTTTTAAAAAAGAATATAGAAAACCTGCAATATTATTTATTGTTGGAGGGTTGATAGTCAGTCTAACATCTGTAAAGATTGTGGGTTTGTTGTCTCAAACAGGATACCAATACTGGCCTTCTCTTAGTTTAAACCCTATTCAATTGCTTTCTAACTTTTTTGATTCACCAGAAAAAAGGTTAGTCTGGCTCTATTCATTTAGCTGGTTTACTTTTTTGCCAATTCTTTCTCCAGGAACAATCCTTGCTGTTTTTTTGGATCTTTCCCAATATTTTATTCCCCAAAAACAATTCGGGCATATGGTTACTCCCTTTTTACATCACAGGGCAATACTTGCTCCACTTATAACATTGGGTTTATTTGATGTTCTTTTATTTTTAAAAAAGAAAATAAATATATCTATTCTCGTTGTAATTTTAGTTTTAAGCTCAATAAGTCAGCAATTCATTTTTCATTTTCCACTTAATAAAATTTCAAAATTAAGTTACTGGCAAAATGAGCAATGGATGGATGATAATAGAAAATTATTTACCCTACTTCCAAAAGGAACATCTGTTGCTGCTTCCCAGAATTTAGTTTCCCATTTATCACAAAGGAAAGAGATCTATCTTGTTTACCCAAGAATTAAAGATAATATTTGCAAAGGTTGCTGGTGGCTTGAATTTGCCGGAAAACCAGAGTATCTAGTTGTTGATCTTCATCCCAATCAGTGGGTGACTCAACTGCTTGAATCAAATGAAAATTTCCAAAGCGCAGTTAAAAATATGGAGAAAAAAGGAAAGATTGCAAAATTTAAAAACATCAACAACGCCTATATATATAAAATAAATTATAAATAAACAGTGTTAAAAGCGATGGTCAATTCACTTTTTTAACTTTTGTGGAAGAGTTTATTATAAACCCTCTTTATGGGTGAAAAAGGCTTTATTTCTTCCTCAACTGATTCCTCTTCATTTCTTAATCTTTCTTCAGCCTCTTTTTCTATAAGATCCTGAATTAGGGGACTTGATGTAATTCTTCCAGCTGAAATTTCTTTTTCTAATTCCCAAACACCTACATCAAGGCCACTATTTATTAACGTTAATAACAAAGTATTTAACTCTTCTGCCGTTGGAGCCTGAGCAAGCACGCTTTTTCTTAAAGCTGTAAACTGCTCTTTTCCCATCACGGTTTCTAGACGTTCGACATATTTCCAATTGCTATTATCTGGCTTAAGATCTGCGTCTCCGGCATAATATGTTGCACAAAGTGTGTAGCCATCGATTTCTGGAAGTTGCTCTAGAATTTTCATCGCTCGCAAAGTCTGAACAGCTTTATGGGGTATAATTAATCCCCAGCTGTAGCATGCACCACTCTTATCTGGTAATTGATATCCTACGCCTAACTCTCCTAACCAATTTCTGTCCCCATAGACTATTGGGATGACTCTTTGCTGTTCTCCATCGACAATTTTTATAGTTTCTTGTCCGCTGAGGGCAATAAACCTGGTTTGACCTCTTTCTTGTTCTTGATGAGAAGTTCTTTCTGTCATGGGGGAGAATATATCATATGGGTAATGTGTTGTCAACTATGGGACTAAGTACCGCATAGGGGATTCGAACCCCTGATCTTCACGTTGAGAACGTGACGTCCTGGGCCACTAGACGAATGCGGCTCAATGTTTATTTTACCTCAATTTAGCATCCTAAACAAGCTTATCTAGGTTTGTTTTGATTATTTTTTTCTTGTATAATCTTTTTGTGAGCTCAATTAACCTCTCTATAATAATTCCTTGTTACAACGAAATGATAAATCTTCAAAAAGGAGTTTTGGATAAAATTGAAAGTTTTTTAAAAAAGCAAGATTACACATGGGAAGTAGTTGTCTCAGACGACGGATCAAATGACGGAAGCGTGGAATTTGTAGAAAAATTCATTAAAGAAAATCCGCATTTTAGACTTTTAAAAAATGCCCATTTGGGAAAAGCAGGGGCAGTTACAACCGGAATGTTGGAAGGGAAAGGGGATTACCGCTTGTTTACAGACATGGATCAGGCAACCCCAATAGAAGAAATTAACAATTTGCTTCCCTATATAAAAGATTACGATATTGTTATAGGTGGAAGAAATTCACAGCGAAAAGGAGCTCCTATAACAAGATTAATAATGGCAAACGGAATGATTCTTTTAAGAAGAATTATTGTCGGAATTCCCCAGGTAAAAGATACTCAATGTGGTTTTAAGTTATTTAGAAAAGAGCCGGCTAAAAAAATCTTTAAAAAAATCAAAGAAATTAAAAAAGGATTTCATCAAATTTCAGGCTCTGCGGTAAAAGCAGGATTTGACGTAGAACTTTTGTTACTTGCAGAAAATTTGGGTTACAAAATTAAAGAAGTCCCCGTTGAATGGCTATATGTAGAAACAAGAAGAGTAAGTCCCGTAAAAGATTCAGTTGAAGGATTAATTGATTTATTTAGAATTAGGTTCAATAAAATTAAGGGAATATATAACTAGTAATTAGTTGATGTTTAAATATTTAAAAATCGGATACTTTATTACCCTTTTCGGACTGTTAATTTATTCTTTTACTCAGGTAGATTTAAATTTAACTCTTTCACAAATTTCAATCTTTCAGACTGCCCAAAAATCTCTTCAACAGATAGGTTTTTTTAACAGACCTTTATCTACAACCATTTATGTTTTATTAGCTGTTTTAATGTTCCTATTCTATTTTTCCTTTCTTTTTATGGCATGGAAGAAAAAGATCGTAGCTAAACATGCTTGGGTTTTAATTATCGGGGCAATTGTAATTTTGACTTTTTCCTACAATGCATTCTCTTATGACCTATTTAACTATATGTTTGACGCAAAGATACTATCCTTATATGGTCAAAACCCCTTTCTTCACAGGCCGCTTGATTTTACAGGTGATCCATGGTTAAACTTCATGCGCTGGACGCACAGAATTTATCCCTATGGACCAAGTTGGTTAATTCTAACCGTTCCCTTGTCTTTTATAGGTATGAATTATTTTCTACCAACTTTTTTTCTCTTTAAAGTTCTTATGGCTTTGTCATTTTTTGGCACCACTTACTTAATTTACAAGATTTCGGAAAAACTCTCTCCCCAAAATGTTGTCTTTAATTTAGTTTTTTGGGGACTTAATCCGCTTGTTTTAATCGAGGGACTGGTGTCAGCTCATAATGATATGCCAATGGCTTTTTTCGGCTTATTGTTCATTTACCTATTTATTAACAAAAAAATTACAGGTTCATTATTATCTTATTTGTTTTCTATCGGCGTAAAGTATGCAACAGCAGTTTTATTTCCTGTAATTATTCTTCTTTTCTATCTTAAGCAAGCTAATAAAAAGATTAATTGGGATAAAATATTTTTGTACTTTGTGGTTTTATCGGCAGGGGCAGTAGTTATTGCCACAGTCAGATCAACGTTTCAGCCTTGGTACCTTCTTTATATTTTGCCTTTTGCTGCCTTAATCGCAAAGAAGCTATATGTTTTTATTCCAACTGTTGCAGCAACTATATTTGGCATTGCAATTTATGTTCCCTATGTATTGCTGACAGATTACAGCAAGTCATATCCAGCCGTTGTTATGCAAATAGAATTAATCGGATTCCTTACAGTTGTTATTCTCTTAATTATTTTTTCCCTAAAAGCACATTTTAAAAAAGCTTCTTAATTTGCTTCTTTTTAATTTTTTTATGTATAATCTTCCTATGGGTTTCATTAGAAAAAACAAGCTACAAATACTTCTTTTTCTGCTTGTGGCCGCTCTCTATTTCTTAGTAAGACTACCTAATCTGTTAGTAATGCCGATATTTACTGATGAGGCAATTTACACCCGTTGGGCGCAGATAGCCTTAAATGATTCTAGCTGGAGGTTTATTTCCTTAACAGATGGGAAGCAACCTCTTTTTGTTTGGTTTGCAATGGTTTTTATGAAAGTAATTAACGATCCTTTGGTTGCCGCAAGATTGGTTTCAGTAATATCCGGATTATTTACAATGTTTGGGCTTTGGTTCTTATCCTTCGAGCTATTCAAGGACAAAAGAATTGCCCATTTGACATCAATTATTTATGTATTTTTTCCGTTTGCCCAAGTATATGACCGTATGGCATTAATGGATAGCATGGTTGGAACTTTTTCTATTTGGGCCTTCTATTTTTCCATTCTACTGGTTAGAAGAACAAGCTTAAGTATTGCTTATACATTAGGTTTTACGTTGGGTGCAGGAGCGCTAACAAAATCTTCAAACTTTTTTAGTATGTATTGTCTACCTTTTACTTTGCTTTTGTTTAATTTTAGTAAAAATCAATTACTGAGAAGATTCTTAAAGTGGGGGATACTTGCTATTTTTGCGGTAGTGATTGCGCAGGTTATTTATTCAATTCTTAGACTTTCTCCTTTATTCTCAACAATAGCGGCAAAAAATGGAACATTTATTTACCCATTTTCAGAATGGATTAACCATCCTTTTACTTTTTTAATCGGAAATTTAAGTGCGCTCTGGGATTGGCTTTTCGGATATTTGGCAATTTCCTATTTAATATTAATCCTAATTTCAGTTATTTTCATTTTTAAAGAATTTAAAGAAAAGTTATTGCTTATTGTGTATTTTGCGATTCCTTTTTTTGCCTTGGCTGTGTTTGGAAAATTAATTTATGCCCGTTTCATTTTCTTTATGAGTTTGTATCTTTTGCCCTTGGCAGGATGGGGACTTGTCTTTCTAATTGACCAACTTCGTTCGAAACTTAAAATTAACAAGCTTGGTTATATCCTAGTAGCTGTCTTTATTGCTTATCCTGCTTTTATATCTTTTACGCTTTTAACAAACCCTATTAACGCAATGATCCCAAACACAGATAAAAGCCAATATCTTAACAGTTGGGCTGCCGGATGGGGAGTAAAAGAAAGCATACAATTTATTGAAAAAGAGGCAAGAAAAGGGAAAGTATATGTTGCAACGGAGGGAACTTTTGGCCTAATGCCCGAATCACTAGAGCTTTATCTTGTTAAAAACAAAAACGTAACTATTAAAGGCTATTGGCCAATAGACGAGTTTCCAAAAGAGGTGATTGATAGCTCAAAGAAGATGCAAACCTACTTTGTTTTTTATCAACCCGAACATAAAGTAATTCCTCATGAATGGCCATTAAAATTAATTTTTCAAAAAAGAGAAGGAAATAGCAACTCTTATTTTAGATTTTATCAAGTAATTCCATAGGGAATTATGTCTTTATTTAAAAAAACCTGGACTTATCTCGTAATTTTAATTATTGTCCTTTCTTTTTTTGCCCCTGTATTTAAAGGCCAAATTCCGTTCCCCGGAGATTATCTTATAAACCAAAATCCTTATGGTAAAAGTTCATTTCTTGGGTATGCTCCGGCAGGGTATCCAACTAAAGGTCAAGGGATAGATGTTGTAAAAGAAATTTATCCCTGGCGTTATTTTTCCATTAATCAATTAAAAATTGGAGAGATACCATTTTGGAATCCCTATAATTTTTCCGGAAATCCTCAAGCGGCAAATTTTCAAACAGCTGCTTTTTATCCTTTAAACTTTTTTTATTTTCTGGTTCCCTTTGACCTTTCTTGGTCTATTTTAATTATGATCCAACCTTTACTTGCCGGGTTTTTTATGTTTCTTTTTTTAAACCGGGGCTTAAAACTTTCAAATGAATCAGCAGTGCTTGGGGCAATTTCCTTTGGCCTCTCGTCCTATATGACGGTTTGGCTTGAGTATGGGAATATTGGCAATACTTTCATGTGGCTTCCCCTTATTCTTTATTTAATAAAGAAAATATCCGCTAAAAATTCCGTTTTGAGCTTTATACTTTTAACTTTCTCATTTGTCTTTAGTTTATTGGCAGGTTATATTCAGGGATTTTTCTATGTTTTTGCGGTATCTTTCTTGTTTTTGCTTTTTACTGTTTTTACCTCTGATAAAAAAAACAGATTTAAAACAATCTTTATATTTTTTTCATCTTTTATCGTTTCTTTAATGCTTACTTCTTTTCAATTACTTTCAACTTACCAAATCTTTCAACAATCTACCCGCGGATCATACAGTCTTTCTCAGTTTTCAAACTTACTTCTCCCGCCGTATTATTTAATAACTTTTTTCTTCTCCGATTTCTTTGGAAACCAGGCAACAAGAAATTACTGGTTAGATGGAACATATATAGAAAGAGTAATGTATGTTGGAGTCGCTTTTTCTTTTTTTGTTTTTTATGCGGTTAAAAAGGTAGGATCAAAAGAAAAACTTTTTTTCTTAATCCTTGGTGCAGTATCTCTTATTGTTGCGACCAATTTCCCGCTTATAAAATACCTATACTTAATTCCAATTCCCGTCATTTCTACCACTGTCCCAACAAGAGAGCTCTCTGTTTTTATTTTCTCAACAATAGTTTTGGGGGCAATGGGTGTTAATTTTTGGCAGAAAAATCCAAACAAAAGCAGACTACCGATCTTTTTTCTTGGCTTTTTTATCCTTATTATTCTTGGAGAGTTTATTGCTTATGCTTTGGGATATTTCCCAAATGCAAATTTTAGAATAACGCTTCGAAACTCAATTTTACCCTTTACTCTTGCAGCACTTACCATTTTTACCTTTTATTTTAAAAAATATAACAAGAAAGTTGCTTTAACCTTGCTTTTTTTAATTATCATCTTAGACCTCTCCTATTTTTTTAATAAAATTACTCCGTTTTCTCCAAAAGAGTTAATTTATCCGCAAACTCCTGTTGTAAATTTTTTAAACAAAAACGCAGGAATCAACCGTTTTTGGGGTTATGGGAGCGCATATATTTCTCCTAATTTTCAAACTGTTGATAAAACTTACTCTCCTGAGGGAAATGACCCGCTTCATATTGTCCGATACGGAGAGCTTTTAGCTTCCTCAAGGGATGGAAAATTGCCGGAAGTTCTCCCAAGACCGGATGCAAATGTCGCAAGCGGTTTTGGAAAGGAAGACTTAAAATCTAATTTTTTTAGAAAAAGAACCCTGGATTTATTAGGAGTTAAATATATCTTAAATGAAAGCGTTGAAATGAAGGCGGATTTAACTACCTTCCCAGAAGCTTCATATAGTCTTGTCTGGCAAAAATCCCCTTTTCAGATATATGAAAATAAAGCTGCGCTTCCAAGGTTTTTTTTGGCAAATAACTATGCAGTTAAAAGGGATAAAAATGATATTTTAAATTCCATTTACGATAAGAATTTAGACCTAAGAAAAACTCTTATTTTAGAAGAAGAACCCAAAATTTCAATTAACAAGGAAACAAAAGGGTCAGTTTCTTTAATTTCATATAAGCCTAATCAAGTTGAATTTAAAACTAAAAGTAATGGAAATTCACTTCTTTTTCTTTCCGATAATTATTTCCCTGGATGGGAAGTAAGAATGGATGGAAAAAAATGGCACTTGCAAAGAGCTAATTACACCTTCAGAGCAGTGCCTGTGCCTGAAGGTGAACATGCAGTTATAATGAACTATAGCCCGCAACTATTTAATTTTGGATTAAAAATCGGTGCCTTTGGCTTAATTTTACTCATTTTAATGTCTTTAGGAATAAAGTTTTATGAAAAGAAAAGTTAAATATTTAGTTCTAATATTAATAATGATATTAACAATTCCAACAATATGGGGATTGATTCATTCAGGTTTTTTTCCAAGCGATGACGGAAATTGGATGGTAATTAGATTCTCCGCCTTCTATGAAGCATTAAGAGAGGGTCAATTTCCTGTCCGGTTCCTTGTTAGATTAAATAACACATACGGTTATCCTGTTTCTGATTTTCTTTACCCTCTATTTATGTATTTGGCAGTTCCCATACATGTTCTGGGTTTTTCTTTTGTTAGCTCCATAAAAATTCTCTTTGGTATTTCAATGATTTTTTCAACAGTTTTTTCTTATCTTTGGCTTAGGAAAAAATTCACAATTTTAGCCTCTTTAGTTGGATCACTTACTTATACATATTTTCCATATCACTTATTTGACTTGTATAAAAGGGGATCAATTGGAGAAATCCTTGCTCTTGCGATTGTTCCCTTTGTTTTTTGGCAAATAGAAAGAAAAAACCTTCCTCTCACATCATTGGGAATAGGACTTCTGATTCTGTCACATAATACAGTTGCACTGCTTTTCCTCCCCATTATTTTTATCTATATGCTTTTGATAAAAATTAAAATTCAGAAAATAATTCTTTCCTTTGCAATCTCTCTTGGGTTATCGATCTTCTTTTGGCTCCCGGCGCTTTATGATTCTCAGTTCACGATTTTTAGTAAAACTGCTGTTTCTGAATATTCAAAATATTTTGTTAGCTTTAATGATCTTAGTTTGTTTGGATTTATTAGCTTACTGACCTTATTGCTTGCTATTGCTATTTTGTTTCTCAAAAGAAGTAGAAATTTTACCTATTTCTTTTTAGTATTTATAGTTTTTAGCTTTCTTTCTCTTTCCTTATCGCAACTTGTTTGGGGATTAATTCCTTTTACGGGAGTTATTCAATTTCCGTTTAGGCTTTTGTCAGTTGTTGGTCTTTCCTGTGCCTATTTAATTGGATATGAAGTTGATTTTTTCAAGAAAAACTTAAAGATAATTGTTAGCCTTATTTTCCTATTTCTCATTTTTACTTCCTCAAAAGATTTCATTTACCCAAAATCTTTTCAATACTATCCCGACTCTTTTTACTCAACTAACCTTGACACGACCACCGTTAGAAACGAATACATGCCAAGATGGGTAAGAAGTGTTCCCCAATCTTTGCCAAGAGAGAAGGTGGAGATTTTAGAAGGAAAGGCAGAAATATCAAACCTTACTAATAAAGGGAACATAACATTTGACATAGAAGCTGAACAAAAAAGTTTGATTTCAATAAATACAATCTATTTTCCCGGCTGGATTGTTAAGGTTAACAGCTCAAAAGTCCCTATCGATTATGAAAAATCAGGCTTAATTCAATTCAATATAGAACCAGGCTCCCACAGGGTTTCAGTTTATTTCACCGAAACTCCTATAAGGCTTTTTGCCGATATTATCTCTCTAATCATTCTGGTTTTTGTTGTATATTCTCTTATTTTTGGTTCACGAGTAAAATTTCTTCGTTTTCTTTTAATTTAAGGCTGTTGTTTGTATAATACGGATATGGCCTTGTTAAAACGGGTTTGGCCCTTTTTACTGCTTATAATTCTTTCTCTTTTTGCAATTTGGCCACTTTTTCATCCTGGATTTTTTCCGATTCATGATGATGAGCAAATTGCAAGACTCCAGCAACTAACGCTTGTAATTAATAATTTTCAGATTCCTCCTCGCTGGGTGCCGGATTTAGGTTTTGGTTTTGGTTTTCCGCTATTTAATTTTTATCCGCCTCTTTTTTATTACCTTGGTTATTTAATTCACTTTTTTGGCTTCTCATTTATTAATTCCACAAAAATTGCCATTTTTTTGGGTTTTATTCTTTCTTCTTTTTTCATGTTTGTCTGGGTTAGAAAACACTTTGGAATTCTTGCTGGTATTTTTTCCGCTTTTTTATACACTTACGTTCCATACCACGCAGTTGATCTATATGTAAGAGGGGCAATGTCCGAATTTTTCTCTTTTGTCTTTATTCCAGCAGTTTTTTGGTCCTTTGATAGAGTAGCGGAAAAAAAGAATCTGCAAAGCAGCCTTCTTGCCGGTATCTTCTTGGGGTTTGTAATTTTAACCCATAATCTGGTTTTTATTCAGTTTGTCCCATTCTTAGTAATTTATCTTGTCTATTTGATTTACATTGAAAGAAAAAATATTGGAAAAGTTCTTTCTTTGTTTGCGGTATCAATAATATCAAGCATTGGATTAACTTTATATTTCACTCTTCCTGCTCTTTTGGAGAAACAATATACATTGGTGGACAAAATTCTAACCGGGGAACTTGCCAGTTATAAACTTTATTTTGTCTGTCCAACACAATTTATAAATTCTCCCTGGGGCTATGGAGGATCCGCTCCCGGTTGCATTGACGGAATGTCTTTTCAGATAGGAAAAATCCCTCTTTTTATATCTTTACTGGCGTTTTATTTGCTAATCTTTTTTGCCCCGTTTAAAAAGATCTTTAAAGTCAAAAATGTTCTTCTTCCGGTTGTTGGGTTTATTCTTTTTATCTTCTCTGTTTTTATGGCAACCTCATATTCTCAGCTTATTTGGAATGCAGTTGCGCCTTTATCATATATCCAGTTTCCATGGAGATTTCTTTTATTTACAGCTGTTTTTACATCTTTTTTGGGAGGCTTTGTTATTTCTTTTTTGCAAAAATATGTTAATAGATTAATTGTATATGCCATTTTAATTATTCTAATGATTGCAACGATATGCTCTGCTAGGAATGACTTTAAACCGCAATCTTATTTAAATGTTTCAGATTCTTTCTATACATCAAAGCAAGATATCCAATGGAGGGTTTCGGGACTTTCTTATGAATATGTTCCAAATGGAGTTGCAACAAAACTTTCAAGCCGGGGAACAACTATGCTAGACATATCTGAAACCGATCTTCCAAAACAATCTTTTCAGGTTTTATCCGGAAACATGAAGGTAGATCAGAGAATAAATAAACCACAGTATAAAAGATATGAAATTTTAGTTGATTCTCCGGGTCAATTTAGGATAAATACTTTCTCATTTCCCGGCTGGAAGGTGCTTGTAGATTCAAAAAAAGTAGAATACAATGACACCAATAAATTAAAATTAATTGAGATAGGATTATCTAATGGTCGCCATAACGTAGAAGTTTTATTTTCCGATACATTACCAAGAACAGTTGGAAATATTGTAAGCGGATTTACAATATTGTTTCTTTTAATTTTTGAATTAAAACCTTTATTAAAAAAGAAATTATGAAAAAGATAGATGAGCTTTCCGTTTTTTTCCCATTTTGGAATGAGCAAGAAAACGTAGAAACAGTTGTAAAAAATGCAATCCCAATTGCCCAAAAAATTGCAAAGGTGTGGGAAATAATAATTGTAGATGACGGTTCTTCGGACAATACTCTTAAAATTGCCGAAAGATTGGCAAAAGAAAACAAAAATGTTGCTGTTGCCTCACACCAGCCAAACAGAGGCTACGGAGCAGCCCTAAAAGAGGGTTTTGCTAAAGCAAAGTATAACACTATTGTTTTTACAGACGGGGACAGGCAGTTTGATTTTTCCGAAGTTTCAAAATTCTTAGACAAGATTGATAAAGCAGATATGGTAATAGGTTACAGAGAAAAAAGAATGGATCAGCCTGTCAGACATGTCTTAATGATGCTTTTAAAAATCTGGGATTTTGTCTTTTTTGGTATTTACCAAAGAGATATTGACTGCGGATTTAAGATGTTTAAAAGAAAAGCTTTGAATAAAATTCTTCCCCTTTATTCCGAGGGAGCAATGATTACCACCGAGATTTTGGCAAAAGCAAAAAAAGCAAAGCTAAAAATAGTTCAGGTTAAAGTAACGCATTTACCAAGAAAATACGGTGATCAAAGCGGAGGAAACTTAAGGGTCGTTATCAGAGCAATAAGAGAAAGCTTTAATCTTTGGAAAGAGTTAAAAAATGGAAGAAATTGACATAGCCACAATAACAAAAAGGTCAGTCCATGGCGTTTTCGCTCTTGTATCAAGAACCTTTTTTATTCAGTTAATTGCTTTTGTTACTAATTTTATCCTCACGATTTTTCTAACCCCTGCAACATTTGGTGTCTATTTTGTAGTTTCGGCGGCAATTAATTTCTTAGGCTATTTTTCCGATATTGGACTGGCAGCGGCACTAATTCAAAAGAAGGAAGAAATAACCAGGGAAGAATTAAAAACCACATTTACAATCCAACAACTAATGGTAGTAACAATTGTAATTATAGCTTTACTTATTTCAAATTGGGTTGGTGCGTTTTATAAATTAAACTCCGATGGCGTTATCTTATTTCAGGCGCTGGCTATTGCTTTTTTCCTTTCGTCCTTAAAAACAATTCCATCAATTATTTTAGAAAGAAAGCTCTTTTTTCAAAAATTGGTCATTCCTCAAATTGTAGAAACAATTGTTTTTAGCGTTATTGTAGTTACCTTAGCGATAAAAGGTTATGGAATTGCAAGTTTTACTTATGCAGTTTTAGCAAGGGGTATATCTGGTTTAATAACAATGTATGTTGTTGCGCCATGGAAAATAGGTCTTGGTCTTTCTAAAAGTGCCGCAAGAAAACTTTTGTCCTTTGGCGTTCCTTTCCAACTAAACAGTGTCCTTGCTTTACTTAAGGATGATTTATTTATTGTTTATTTGGGAAAAGTTCTTCCAATTGCTCAAGTTGGTTACATTGGATTTGCTCAAAAATGGGCATTTACCCCCTTAAGACTTATAATGGACAACGTAATAAGAATTACCTTTCCATCTTTCTCAAGACTTCAGCATGAAAAAGAAGTTTTAGCAAGAGCAGTTGAAAAAGCACTCTTTGCCTCATCTTTATTTATTTTTCCTTCAATAGTAGGACTGGTTACGCTTTTTCCTTATTTTATAAGAATTATTCCAAAATACGAAAAATGGGAGCCGGCAATATTATCCCTGATTTTTTTTGGAATTAGTGTTGTGTTTTCTTCAATTTCAACACCCCTAACAAATGCCTTAAATGCAATTGGACAAATTAAAAAAACTTTATATTTAATGATTTTTTGGACAGTTGCGACTTGGGTATTAACCCCAATATTAATACTTACTTTAGGATTTAATGGGGTAGCAATTGCTTCGGCTATAATTTCCTTATCGGTGGTAGCTGTAGTTTTAATAATGAGAAGATATGTTAAATTTGATCCGTTTATTATCCGCTATCCTCTTTTATCTTCGCTGGTCATGGGAATTTTTATTTATTTAGTAAGTTCTTTTCTGATAGTAGATCTGATTGGGCTTTTAATAATAATAATTGCTGCTATTGTGATATACTTTTTAACGATGCTTATATTTGCTAAGCAGGAAATAACTTCGAATTTTCATCTTATAACTAAGAATCTTAGAGCATGAAAAAACTTTCAGTTATTATATCGGCATTTAATGAAGAGAGGAAAATAGAAGATTGTCTAAAATCTGCAAAATTCGCCGATGAAATAGTCTTTGTTAACAATTCTTCCACTGACCAGACGAGGAAAATAGCCGAAAAATATACAGAAACAATTATAGATCAAAAAAATGATCCAAACAGAATTGATCGTCAAAAAAATGCGGGCATTGAAAAAGCCACAAACGAATGGGTTTTTATACTAGATGCTGACGAGCGAATAACAGAAGAATTGGCAAGAGAAATAAAACAAACAATAAATAGCGAAACAAAATTTAGCGGATTTCGTATTCCAAGAAAAAACATTGCCTTTGGAAAATGGATACAGCATACAGGATGGTATCCCGATTACCAATTGCGCCTATTTAAAAAAGGTAAAGGAAGATTTTCTCAAGACTATGTTCATCAAGTTTTGGAAGTGGATGGGGAAATTGGGCTTTTGGAAAATGATTTATTTCACCAAAACTATGAAAGCATAAATCAGTTCTTAAATAGAGCTGTAAATCTATATACTCCAAACGAAGCTGAGAAAAAAATAGCCCAAGGTTATGAGTTTTCTTTCTCGGATGCCATTAAACTTCCCTTCAACGAGTTTTTGAAACGTTTTTTTAAAGAAAAGGGGTTTAAAGATGGTTTTCACGGTTTAATATTAGCTATTCTAATGGCGTTTTACCATTTCATGGTTTTTGCTTATATCTGGGAGAAACAAAAATTCAAAGAAACCGACGAGAGCATGTTAAATTTAGCAAAGGATGAGTTTAAAAACATGGTTAGGGAAACCAATTATTGGATAGATACGGAAAAAATCGAGCAACATAAAAACCCCATAAGTAAAAGCCTCTTAAAAGTAAAAAGAAAACTTTCAAAATGAATCAGAAAATTTTTATAAATACACTGAATTTTAATAATTCTGACATAACTCTTAAATTCCTAAATTCCCTTAGGGAATTGAATAAAAATGGTTTAAAACTATATGTAATTATAGTCGATAACTCAACAAAGGCAAAAATAAATATTAAAGAGGATGATTTTAAGGACCTTAATCTTAAGATTATTGATCCAATGGAAAATACTGGATTTGCTGCCGGAAACAACATTGCGATTAAACGAAGTTTGAAAGAATCCGCAGATTATATTCTGATAATAAATAATGACGTAATTTTGGATAAAGATTTACTTTTAGAACTATTGAAAAACGCCGAATCAGACGAGAAAACTGGAGTAGTTGTCCCTAAAATATATTTTGCAAAAGGTTATGAGTTTCATAAAGATAGATATAAAGAAGGAGAACTTGGACATGTCTTTTGGTATGCGGGAGGAGAGATAGACTGGAAAAATATGATTGTCTCGCATAGGGGAGTTGATGAGGTTGATAAAGGACAATTTGAAAAGCAAATAGAAACAAATTTTGCAACCGGATGTTGCATGCTAGTTAAAGCCGAAGTATTTAAAAAAATAGGAATGTTTGATGAAAAATATTTTCTTTACTTTGAAGATGCCGATTTAAGCCAAAGAGTTAAAAAAGCAGGCTATAAGATCGTTTATACACCTAAGGCAATACTCTGGCATGAAAATGCCGGCTCTACCGGAGGTTCTGGTTCGAATCTTCAGGATTATTTTATAAGCAGAAATAGAATGCTTTTTGGCTTTAAATATGCCCCCCTTAGGACAAAGCTAGCTCTTATTAAAGAAAGCTTGTTGATTTTGTCAAAGGGAAGGCCAAGTCAGAAAAAAGGAGTAAGGGATTTTTATTTAGGAAGACTTGGGAAAGGAAGTTATAAATGAGAAAAATTAGCGCAATCATAATTGCAAAAGATTCTGCTGAGTCTATAGCAAAAACACTTGACTCTGTTTCATTCTGTGACCAGGTAATCGTTGTTAACAATGATTCAAAAGACAATACGGCAAAAATTGCAATGGATAAAAAAGCAGAAGTTTTTGACTATTCAGGCGATAACTTTTCAGAGATTAGAAATTTCGGACTCAAAAAAGCAGAAGGGGATTTTGTGCTGTATGTTGACTCTGATGAAATTATCAGTGAAGCGCTAAGGATGGAAATATTAAAAATTCTAAAAGGGGATTTTCTAAAATCAAGTTACTTTGTAATGAGAAAAAACTTCTATTTTGGCAATTACCAATGGCCAAAAGAGGAAAAAATCGAGAGACTGTTTCTAAAAAGTGCTCTAAAGGGTTGGCAAGGTAGGATTCACGAAAGCCCAATGGTCTTAGGAGAAAAAGGCATGTTAAAAGGATATCTTTTACACTATACCCATAAAGATTTAACCTCTATGTTAAATAAAACAATTGAGTGGTCAAAAATAGAAGCAGATCTTCGTTTTAGATCGAACCATCCTAAAATGACGTGGTGGAGGTTTCCAAGAGTTATGATAACTGCTTTTTTTGACTCTTATTTTAAAAAGAGGGGATACAAGGCAGGAACAATTGGAGTTATTGAAAGCATTTTTCAAGCCTACAGTGCTTTTACCACCTATGCAAGACTCTGGGAAATGCAGCAGAAAAATGAAAAAAATCCTTAAATTTTTTCCGCAGATTTTCTTATTCTTAATTTGGCTAATATTTTCATATCCATATTTTCTTAAGGGATTAACCCCTTTTCCTTCAAAATACTTGGTTAGTTTTTTTTCTCCCTGGAATAATTACTTTGAATTTCCAGGTCCTATTAAAAACAACGCAATGCCGGATATTATTACTCAAATTTATCCCTGGAAGCACTTGGCTATCTCAGCCTGGTCGCAATTTCAAATACCTCTTTGGAATCCCTTCAGTTTTTCCGGAACCCCACTTTTAGCAAACTATCAATCAGGTGTCTTTTCCCCCTTTAATATATTATTTTTTATTTTCCCATTTATAGATGCATGGTCAATCTTAGTATTACTTCAGCCTTTACTAGCAGGAGTTTTTATGTATCTTTTATTAAGAAGTCTTTTAGTATCAAAAACAGGGAGCCTTATCTCTGCCATATCTTTTATGTTTTGTGGATTTATTGTTTCATGGATGGGCTATGCAACGCTAGGTTTCGCAATTTTATTTTTGCCTCTTTCTCTTTTTGCAATAGAAAAGTTTTTTACTACTTCTAAAAAAATCTACCCTTTAATACTTTCACTTTCTATCCCGCTGTCTTTTTTCTCGGGACACTTTCAAATCAGTATCTATTTTTCCTTTTTTATGATTTCTTTCCTTATCTACAGAACAATTTCAGGTAGAAAAATAAAGTTGGGGATCCAAGCTTTTCTTTTTGTAATTTTTGGTTTTCTCTTAACTATGCCTCAGTTATTGCCATCTATTGAGACGTATCTTCAATCGGGAAGAAGCGGGATTTTTCAAAGGATCGAGATAATTCCCTGGCAATACATAACTACTCTCTTTGCGCCTGATTTTTTTGGCAATCCGGTTACAAGAAATGACTGGTTTGGTCATTATGCTGAATGGAACGGTTACATTGGACTTATCCCACTAATACTTGCTATTTATTCAATATTGAACATAAAAAAGAACAAAACACTTTTTCTACTCATTGTTGGTCTTTTTGCTTTTTTTATTGCCTATAATACTCCGCTTACTAATCTTATCTTATACTTAAAAGTTCCGGTTCTTAGCACTAGCGCGGCAAGTAGAATTATTGTTCTTTTTAGCTTTTCATTTGCCGTTTTAGCCGGAATTGGCTATGATCAACTACTAACAGACTTTAGTAAGAAAAAAATTAAAAAGATAACTCTTTGGCTTTCTTTTATATTTTTAATTTTTCTAACGCTTTGGGTAATTGTCCTTTTAAAGTTTTTTTTGCCAACTGAAGGTGCAATTATTGCAAGGCAAAACTTAATTCTTCCCTCTGGCATGCTTTTTTTAGCTATCTTTCTAATCCTAATTTCTGCTCTTTTTAGGAAAAAAGCGATTCTTCTTATACTTGTTTTTCTTACTGCATTTGATCTTCTTCGTTTTGCAATAAAATGGCAGTCTTTTGATTCCAAAAATTTGGTTTTTGGAAAAACTCCGGTTATTGAAAAGCTTGAAAAAATACAAAAAAATGGAAGAATCTTAGGAAACTTTGGAGCAGAGGTAACTAACTATTATGAATTGCCTTCAATTGAGGGCTATGATGCTGTTTATGCTAAAAGATATGGTCAATTAATAGCATCATTGAAAAGCGGTAAGCTGTCTGACTCTCCAAGGTCGGTTGTTTCCTTCCCAAATGATTCTTTGTTTGCATCAAAAGCAGCCAATCTTTTAAGCATTGACTATATTGTTCATAAGATTTCAGATGGAAATAATTCTTGGGTGTTTCCTTTCTGGAAATATCCTGATCAATTTAAACTGGTTTTTAAAGACCAAAAATATGAAATTTACCAAAATGCAAGAGCGTATCCCTTTGCATTTCTCGTTAATGGCTACGTTGTTGAGAAAGATCCGCAAAATATTTTAAATATCATGCTATCTAACGACTTTGACTTAAGAAACGAAATCGTTTTAGAGGAAGGCGTTAATAACTTTGCTTTAAAAAATGATAGTCAAATGGGTGAAGTGGAAATTTTAACCCGTTCTTTTAATAAAATTAATATTCAAACAGAATCAAAGGTGAATAAACTTTTATTTATTTCTAACTCTTTCTCAAATGGATGGAATGCAAAGATAGATGGCAAAAAGGCAAAAGTATATAGAGCCGATTTTACTTTTCAGGCAATACCAATAGAAAAGGGATTTCATAAAGTTGAATTAGAGTATTATCCGATGGGTTTAAAGATAGGATATTTGCTGGCCATTATAGGGGGACTGGGGATTATCTTTTTTACTTCCAAAACTTCAATTCGGAAATTTTGAACCTCTTTTTAGCAAATCCAAAAAGGTAAACAAGCTCCAAAATGCCGACGGTGTTAAAAATTAACATTACAATAAACCAGATTCGTTGGTTAAGGGTTGCCGCTCTCCATAAAGCAAGTCCCTTCCACAAAAGAGACCAAATAAAAATTATAAATAGGGAAATAGGTGAAAATTGTCCAAGGTCAGGGACTCCAGCCATAAAATAATTATTACACCAAATACATTAAGTTTGCAAGAGGTATAAAAACTGATAAAATAAAGTGTGTGAAAGTAGGCATTTTTGACCCTTATTTGGATGATTTAGGCGGCGGGGAAAAATACATGATGAAAATTAGTCAGTGCCTTGTCGACAATAACGATGTTTACGTATTTTGGGACGAAAAAAAAGACCTTATAAGACTAAAAGAAAGATTTCTTCTTGATCTTTCAAGAATAAAAATTACTAAGAATATCTTTTCGAAAAACATAACCCGTCTTAAAAGATTTTCGGAAAGCAGAAAATACGATGTTATTATTGTTTTAAGTGATGGGAGCATACCCTTGCTTTCCGCTAAAAAACTATTTATCCATTTTCAGCAACCGCTTAATATTAAAGCTAATTTTAATACCAAACTTAAGATAAAAAGAGTTAAAGGTTTTTTTTGCAATTCTTATTTCACCAAATCTTATGTTGATAAATCATTTGGAATAAATTCACAAGTGCTGTATCCACCAGTTGAACTTAAACCAAAAAATCTTAAAAAAGAAAATATTATTCTCCATGTCGGTCGATTCAGAGTAAGACATGTTGGAAATGCGACAATAGATTATAAAAAACAAGATTTTATGATCGGAGTCTTTAAAAAAATGGTAAATAACGGACTTAAAAACTGGAAATTTATTTTAGCAGTTAGCGTTAAAGAGAATGAGCAAGAGCTATTTGAAGAACTTATTAAGAAAGCAAAAGGTTTTCCAATAGAATTTTTAATAAGTAAAAACAATGATCAGTTATGGGATGCCTATTCAAGAGCGAAAATTTACTGGCATGCTTCTGGATTTGGAGAAAATTTAGAGGATCATCCCGAATATGCGGAACATTTCGGTATTTCAACAGTTGAAGCAATGGGAGCAGGGGCGGTACCGGTTGTAATTAATGCAGGGGGACAAAAAGAAATTGTTAAAGATAATGAAAATGGCCTTTTGTGGATAACGGAAGACGAATTAATCGAAAAAACAATGCTTTTAACAGCAGATGAAAAAAAGAGAGTTAAACTTTCTCAAAATGCTATTAATAGAGCTAAGTTTTTTTCAGGCGAACGCTTTTGCAGAGAACTTGTAGAAATAATTGGATGAAGAAATTTGTTTTTATTCCGTTATTTTTAATAATAACGATAATTTTCTTTTACCCGACTTTTTTAAAAGGATTATTGCCAATTCCTTCAGATACAGTAGTTGGTTTATATCATCCATTTAGGGATTTTTTTGCTAATCAATTTCCTAATGGAATACCTTTTAAGAATTTCCTCTTAACAGATCCTGTTAGGCAGCAATATCCTTGGAAAGAATTGTCAATCTCCCTGCTTAAGATAAACGAGCTTCCCCTTTGGAATCCATTCAACCTTTCAGGGACACCACTTTTGGCAAATTTTCAATCTTCTCCCTTTTATATTTTAAACATAATGCTTTTTTTTATGCCGTTTAAATACGGCTGGTCACTTTTGGTAATCTCTCAGATTTTTCTCTCCTGCCTATTTCTATATCTTTATTTAAAAAATCTTAAATTAAGTATCGGTGCTTCCATCTTTGGCGCTCTTGCCTTTTCCTTTTCTGGGTTTTCAATAGCCTGGCTTGAATGGGGAACAATTCTCCAAACAGCGCTGTGGCTTCCCTTAATTCTTTATTCAATCGACAAAGTCTTTTTCTCTAAGAAAAAAACTTTTTATTTAATATTATTAATTCTTTCACTTTGCTTTTCTCTTTTTGCAGGTCATCCTCAGCTTTCTTTTTACGTTTTAATTTTTTTTGTAGCCTATTTTTTCTCCCGTTTTCTACAACAACGAAAGAAAGAGTTTATCTTAATATTTTTCTATACTGTTATTCCTTTTTTGGTAATAACTTCTATTCAGTGGTTGCCATCTTTGCAATTTAATTTTCTTTCGGCAAGATCCATTGACCAAAATTGGCAAATTGAAGGATGGTTTATTCCTTGGCAAAACTTAATTCAGTTTATAGCCCCGGATTTTTTTGGAAACCCCGCAACATTAAACTATTGGGGAATCTGGAATTACGGAGAGCTTGTTAATTATTTGGGAATTCTCCCTTTTATCTTTGGAGTTTTTTGTCTTTTTTATAGGAAAGACAGAAAAACACTATTTTTTGGAACTGCTTTTTTCCTTTCACTTATTTTTTCCCTTCCTACAATATTTGCAAAGCTTCCGTATTTATTTAAGGTTCCTTTAATTTCCGGTTTTCAACCAACCCGCCTAAACTTTATTACCGATTTTTCTATGGCTGTATTGGCAGCAATGGGAATTGATTATTTTGCGAAGCAAAAGACGGATAGTCACTTTTATAAGAAAAAAAAGAATGTTTTTTATCCGGTTATTTTTACGGGTTTAATTTTAGTAGTGCTTTGGGTTTTTGTTCTAAAGGGAGATTTACTTTTAAAACAAATATCCTCTTCAGATTTGCTGGTATCAAAAAATAATCTTTATCTTCCCACACTAATATTCTTAGTAAGTATTCTTATCCTTTTTCTTTCGGTTTTTAAGAAAAAAAAGGAAATTTTTTATAGCTTAATTATTCTGGTTTTAATTTTCGATCTCTTCCGTTTTGGCTGGAAATTTACTCCTTTTTCTTCGGCTAATTATCTTTTCCCAAATACAAAGATAACAACCTTTCTGGAAAAAGCAGAAAAACCTTTTAGAATTATGTCTTCCGATTCAAGGATTTTACCGCCTAATTTTTCAAGCGTTTATAAAATAGAAAGCATAGAAGGCTATGATCCTCTTTATTTACTTAGATACGGAGAACTTATTGCCGCCATGGAGAGGGGGAAACCGGATATTTCCCCACCCTTTGGATTTAACAGAATCATTACGCCTCATAATTATAAATCTCCATTAATTAATTTATTAGGAGTAAAGTATCTTCTTACCTTTGACGAAGTTTTCGACCAAGGCTTTAATAAAGTTTTGTCAGAAGGAAAAACGAATGTCTATGAAAATAAAAATGCTTTACCAAGAGCTTTTTTTATAGAGCAAACAATTAATGCTAAAAACAAACAAGAGGCAATTAATCTTTTATTTAAAAATAGTGCAAGTTTAAATAAGTTAGCGATTGTAGAGGGAGCAAGTAATATAAATTTAAAGAATTGGACAGTAGGAGAGGCTAAGATATTGGAATATAAGGAAAATAAAATAATAATTGAAACCGAAAATAGAAAAGAAGGATTTTTGGTTTTAACGGATAGCTTTTATCCGACATGGCATGTTAAGATTAACGGGAATGAAGGTTCGATTTACAGGACGGATTATAATTTTAGGGGAGTAATTATTCCTGCAGGATCTCATAAAGTAGAATTTTATAATACCCTTTTCTAAATGGAGATACATTTTTCTATATGAAAGTAAGTGTAGTTATACCAAATTATAACGGGGAGAGTTTACTGAGAAAGAATTTGCCGAAAGTAATTGAAGCAATTGAAAAACACGATGATGAAAAAGAAATAATTATTACTGATGACTCATCTATCGATTCATCAAAAGAGATTGTTGAGGAGGTTAAAAAACAAAACAAGAATATAAAAATAACTTTTCTTAAGTCAAATGAAAATAAGGGATTTTCTTCAAACATAAACAGGGGAGTAAAAAAAGCAACCGGAGAAGTTTTAATTTTATTAAATACCGATGTTTCTCCTGACCCCCTCTTTTTAAAACCACTTTTAAAACATTTTAGAAATAAAGATGTTTTTGCAGTCGGCTGTTTGGAAAGAAGCATTGAAGCTGACGGAAACGTAGTCTTAAGAGGAAGAGGAGTAGGGATTTGGAAGAGAGGCTTTTTAGTGCATAAAAGAGGTGAGGTAAATAGGGAAGATACCTTATGGGTGAGCGGAGGAAGCGGGGCATTTAAAAAGGAGATCTGGGATAAAATAGGGGGCTTTAATTCTCTTTATGACCCTTTTTACTGGGAAGATATAGATCTTTCCTACAGAGCAGTTAAGTCGGGGTATAAAATTTTGTTTGAACCCGACAGTTTGGTAAAACATGAACATGAGCAAGGGGCAATAAAAAGTAAATACTCAAAAGAACAGGTAAAAAAAATTGCATATAGAAACCAAGTTATATTTACCTGGCTTAATCTTACGGATAAAAAACTATTGTTTTCTCACTTTATATTTATTCCATACCACTTAATAAAAGCCATTTTAAGAGCTGATCCCCTTTTCTTATCAGGATTTTTTAAGGCTTTAATTTTACTTCCGAAAATCTTAAAATGTAGAAAACAAAATAAGCAAATTTTCCTAAAAAGCGATATTGCGGTAATTGCAGACCTAACTGAATGAAATTATCCATAATAATTCCAGTATTTAATGAAGAAAAAACAATAGCAACAGTTCTAAAAAGGATAAATAATTTAAAGTTAGAGAACGTTGTTAAAGAAATTATTGTTGTCGATGACGGGTCTGCCGATAGCACTTCTTACGAGATAAAAAATTTTTTAGCAACCAATAGAAACAAAATCCTTTTCTTAAAACATATAAAAAATCAGGGAAAGGGTGCAGCGGTAATAACTGGAATTAAAAAGGCAACTGGGGACTACATTATAATTCAGGATGCGGATTTGGAATATGACCCAAGGTATATAGAAAGACTGTTGAAGCAAATCAACAGGGAGGGAAATAACGTAATTTACGGAACACGGCTTAAGAGATTACCTCATTTAAAACAGGAAGAAAGAACTCTTCAGTTCCTAACTCATTATCTTGGGAACAGATTCTTAAGCTTCACAACAAGCGTTCTATACGGCCAGTGGATTACCGATATGGAGACTGGATACAAATTATTTCCAAAGAAAGCTGTTAGAAAAATGAAATTGAATGCTAGGGGGTTTGAATTTGAGCCAGAAATAACATCTAAACTATTAAAGGCTGGTTATAAAATTAAAGAAATTCCAATTACGGCGAATCCACGAGGATATAATGAAGGTAAAAAATTAAATACTGCAAAAGATGGAGCTAAAGCTTTCTGGTCCCTTTTGAAATATAGGTTTACCGATTAAAATGCTGAAAAAAAAGAATTTATTGCGTAAGCAACAAACTTGTTTATTCCTTCTTTTAATAATTATCTTGGGTGCATTCCTAAGATTTTACAAGTTGGGAATAGTTCCAAATGGTTTTCATGTAGATGAGGCATATTTGGGCTATAATGCTTTTTCAATTTTAAAAACCGGAAAAGAGATTACAGGAGATTTCCTACCTCTTAATTTAAAATCCTTTCTATATAGTCCCGCAGGATATTCTTATTTTTCCATCCCTTTTATCTCTTTATTCGGGTTAAGTGAATTTTCTACAAGGTTTGCTTCAGCACTTTTTGGAACTGCAACAATACCTATGGCATTTTTACTTGTTAAAAAGATGTTCTCTCGTTTTAGCTCCAAAGACTCACTGGCTTTGATATCGTCTTTTATTTTTGCCATTACCCCCTGGCACATTAATCTTTCCAGGGTTTCAACGGAAAACATTTTAGTTGTTTTTTTTGTAACGGTTGGTGCTTTTCTTTTTTTAAAATGGCTAAATGAGAAAAGAATTTATCTGGTTTTGCTTTCAATGTTTTCTTTTTTCATTACTATTTTTATTTATCAGGCATCAAGAAGTTTTTTACCGATTTTTATACCTTGGCTTTTTATTTATGGCCTTTTTTTAAAAAAACTAAGAGCAAAAAAATTTTTGTTACCATTAACAATATATTTTCTGTTAATAATTCTACCTGTTTTTTTAATTCTTAGATCGCCGGAATTGTCATTTAGAATGAAGACTTTATCAATTTTTCAAAACCCCTCTACTCAACTGGTCCTTGATGAACGAATAAGAGAGGACGGGGTTTTGGGAATAGGTCCTTCCCAATCCCGTTTTTACCACAATAAATTAATTAACTACTCACAAACTTTTTTTAAAAATTATTCTGAGCATTTTTCCTTTGAATTTTTATTTACGGATTCCGGTCTTCCCGATAGATACAGGGTAGCCGGGGCAGGTCTTCTCTATATTTTTGAACTTCCTCTTTTACTTTTGGGATTGTGGTTTTTATTTAGGACTGATAAAAAAATTGGTTTTTTCATAACTGGCTGGGTTCTGGTTGCTCCCATAGGTAGCGCATTGACTTTCGATGATATCCCTAATTTGCAAAGAACACTACTTGTCTTTCCGGCTATTTCAATATTATCTTCGCTCGGTCTCATTTTTGCCTTTAACTATCTAAAAAGAAGCATTAAGCGTAACTATTTTTTAAAAGCAATTTATTTTATAACGTTTCTAATTATTGGTTATAATTTTTCTTTTTATCTCCATAATTATTATTTTAATAATCTAGTTCATAGGCCTTGGTATAGAAATGAGGGATATAAAGAATTAGTTTCAAAAATTAATTCAAATTTATCAAATTATGATAAAGCAATAATAGCCGAATCCGGATCAAGTCCAACCATTTTTTTATTATTCTACAATCGTTACGATCCACTCAAGATTCAACGAATAATAAAAGTATTTAGTACTACAAAATATGGAAGCATTTCTTTTGATAAATACCAAATAACAGAGGAAAAATGTCCTGTAAGAGTCGAAAAGGCAGTGAGTAAAGCGACCGGCAAAAAAGAAGATCTGTTTGTCGGAGAAAAGAGCATATTGTATGTAAATGAGGGTACCTGCAAGATCCCCAAACAGGCAAGGTTAATATCAGAAGTAAATAGACCGGATGGAACTGTAGCTTTTAAGTTAGTATCTCTAAAATGAAAAGACAAAAAAGGGCAACACGAGGATACGGTTTGCTTGAAAATTTTCTGGCAAAAAAGAGAGCAGATAAAGCAGACCTCTTAATACCCGAAGATTTAAGATCAGGGAGAATACTTGATATCGGATGCGGATCATATCCATATTTTCTTCTTAATACAAAATTTAAAGAAAAATTTGGAATAGATCCCTCAATACATAATCTCTCAGTCCAAAACGGGGTTAATTTAGAAAGAGCAAAAGCTGAAAAAAAGCTTCAATTTGGAAACGATTTTTTTGATGTGGTTACAATGCTTGCGGTTTTTGAACACATAGACAGCAAGAAAATCAATTATCTATTAAATGAAGTTAAAAGAGTTTTAAAAAAAGACGGTTTATTTATCATCACTACACCTTCACCCTGGGCGGACTATCTCCTTCACGCAATGGGAAAAGTGGGACTCATAAGCTCACAGGAAATTAATGAACATAAACACAACCATAAAAGAAAAAAAATAGAAAGCATGATTGAAGAAGCAGGTTTTGACCGAAAAAAAATCAAAAGCGGTTTTTTTGAATTTTATGCAAATATGTGGTTTGTCGTTAGTAAATGAAAAAATTTAACTTATCCAATAAATTAATTCTTTATTTGATCTTAGGATTATCGTTTCTATTAAGGTTTTATAATTACCCAAACAGATGGGGATTGGCATATGATCAGGCAAGAGACGTACTTGTCTCAACTTATGCGCTACATAACAGCCTAATCCCAGCTATCGGACCATTTTCTTCGGCTGGGCAGTTTGTTTACGGACCTCAATGGTTTTGGATAATC
>MFNH01000072.1 GCA_001781995.1 Candidatus Levybacteria bacterium RBG_16_35_11
TTATAGCACAGAAAATTTTTCATAAGACAAACTTGACTGAAGCTCTCCAACTGTTTGCCCTGAGCATTCCTTTTGTTAGTAGCATGGGAGTAGCCTCTTCATTATTTTTGGGATTTCATACTACCAAATATACTGTATATGCGAGAAATTTTGTGCAACCTGTTACATACATCTTTTTAATTATCTTTTTTTACTTTAATGGTTTCAGATTGGATGGTGTGATTTACGCCTTTATATTGTCTCATGTAGTTGCATTCATTGTTTGCATTTTATATCTAAAAAAAATATTTCCTGAATTTTTTAGTAAATATGTAACCACTGATTATGAATTTAAAAATCTTATTTCATATTCAATCCCCTTACTTTTTTTGGGCTTCTTACATTATTTTCTTTCATGGACTGTTATTCTGGTGCTTGGTTTTTTAGGTTCAACAAAAGACGTAGGTATTTATCGTGCAGCTTCACAAGTAACAAACCTGATGACGATTTTCATTACTGCGGTAGGTTCTATTTACGCACCGCTTGTTTCTGAAATGTTTTACAATGGAGAAAAAAAGAGGATGGAAAGCATATTTAAAGTAACCACAAGATGGATTTATCTGATAGTTCTACCTATATCTTTAGTGCTAATATTCTCATCAAAGGGTGTAATATCTATCTTTGGAGCTGACTACATAGAAGAAGGTGCTATGGTTCTTATAATCCTAACAGTTGCACAGTTTGTCAACTGCGTAACCGGAGGGGTTGGATATACTCTTACTATGACAGGAAAACAAAAGCTCGAGTTAATTAATTCAGTTGGACTTGTTATAGTAAATATAGTGCTAAACATTGTTTTGATACCCAAATATGGCTCTGTGGGTGCAGCTATTGCAACTGCAATATCTGTGATTTCAATAAATCTTTTCAGATTGATTGAGGTATATATAATTTACCAGATACACCCTTATTCAAAAAGCTACATAAAGATTTTAGTCCCAGCGATAATTTCAGTTTTATTGATACTGTGTGTTCACTTATTAAGGGTTCAGTATATGTGGAATGCCATAATAAATATTTTAATTGTGAGCCTGTCATTCATAACATATATGAAGATTGCCGGGCTTGATGATGAAGAAAGCTATATTTTGAATCTTTTGAAACAAAAATTTTCTTTAAAATTAAGAAAGGTAAATGTCTAAAAAGATTCTAATCATCGGGTTAGATGGTGTATCCTGGAATGTACTCAATCCAATGCTTGAAAATGGATATATGCCTTTTCTACAGGATTTCATTAAAAAAGGTAAAAGCGGAATTCTAAAATCTACAGAGCCTCCGATTACTCCTACTGCATGGACGAGTTTTCAAACAGGACTTCCTCCTGAAGTCCACAAAATCATGGGCTTCAGAAATTTCATTTTGAAAAAAGGGAGACTTCAAAGCAGAATTTTAACTTCCTCAAGTGTTTCTGCCAAACGCATATGGGATATTCTTTCTGAAAACAACAGAAAGATATGTTTGCTCAATATTCCCCTTACATATCCTCCTTTTCCTATAAATGGTTTTTTGGTATCTGGTTTCCCAGTTCCTTCTACAAGGTGTACTTTTACTTATCCTGAGGATTTCAAAGATGAATTATTACGAACAATACCAGATTTTGAAGTAATGCAGATTGGAATAGGTGCTAAACAAAAGGGAATGAAGATAGAAAATATTATGGGATGGTGGATAAAATTAATTTCTCAAAAGACAAAATTGACCCTTTACCTTTTGAATAAAGAGTTATGGGATGTATTTATGATTCATTTTCAAGAAACAGACTTACTACAACATTACCTCTGGCACTGTATTGATAAAAGTCATCCTGAACATAAACCCGAAGATTTCCCTAAAGTAGCTCAATTTTATTCAACACTGGATAATAAACTATCTAAAATAATTGCGAAAGCACGAAATAAAGGTTTTAGTACAATTATAATCTCTGACCATGGATTTCAGGCCTGCAATTGTAGCTTCAAGGCTAATAGCTGGCTATTTCAGAAAGGGTATCTTGTTGTTAATAAAAATATAAAAAGTGACCTAATTTCAACATTAAAGAAAATATTTGACCTTCCACGCCTTTATAAGTTCAGATCAAGGATCAAACAGAGTAAAACTAAAGAAAATATAACAAACCAGTTCCTTGAGTCAGCAATCAACTATGAGAAATCCATCGTTTTTATGGAGACAAATGCTGTAACAAATATTGCATTTGCACATTTTTTCTCTGATGATGCGAGAGTAATTCAAAAAGTGCTTGATGATTTAGACTCTTTAATTTTCAACGGTTATAAAGTCATTAATAAAATTAAAAAAGAAATTGGTAAAAATAATGTCTATAAAATAGTTTTTGCTGATGGCGTTATTGCTTCTGGAACGGTACCTGATGACAAACCATTTTTTGAAACACCAAAACCTTTTGGAAAACTACAACTTGGAGTTCACCATAGAGATGGAATCATAATATTCGATGAAACCCTTAAACATTACAAACTTTCAGAAAACATCTTTGATGTGCCTGAGATTATAATGAGGCTGCAGGATGTACCTTTTACTCCTTCGGGAGAATCGAAAGAAACTGATGGTCTTACAGCAAAAGAGAGTGATGAGATAGAGAATCAATTGAAAGGATTGGGGTATTTATAATATGGAAACTTCTGAAGCAAAACTTCCGATTTCTGTTTGTATACCCACAAAAGACAGGCCAGAGGAACTTAAAACATGTATAAAATCAATTCTTGAACAGAGTGAGCTACCTGCTGAAATCGTTATAATCGACGATGGCAATCTATCCCAAGCAGTTTATAGGCAGTTAATAGAACCACATGCCCGCTTCATTTATTTTAAAAAAGATAAGCCAAGCACAGCTGCGTCAAGAAATCTTGCAAAGTCTTTAACTTCAAATAATCTTATTCTTATGGTGGATGACGATACAGCATTAGATAAAGAGTATATCAAAAATATCTTTAAGATTTTCAATAAGGATATAAATAAAGAAATAGGCATTGTTGGCGGTATTATTGTAAACAGAAAAAGGAAGAGTTGGTTTGACATGCTTTACAGAAGGTTATTCCTTCTCGATAATGGAAAACCCGGTCGACTCCTGCCATGGGGCTTCCAGACCGTTTTTAATGGCATAGTCCAAGATACAATAGTGGATTGGGTTAGCACATGTGCTGCATGCTTCAGGAGGGATGTACTCGAAGAATTTTTTTTTGAAGAGCTCGAAGGTGGAAGAAATGCACTTGAGGATGTGGAATTTTGCTGGAAGGTATTTAAGTCTAAGAAATATAAAATGATAGTTACACCAACAGCGAGACTATATCACTATCACTCATCTACTCACAGAGAGGCGATGTTTAACACAGGATTTAAGCAAGCCTTTAAGAGATGCTGTATCTTTAAAAAATATTGTGACAGGACCCTCAAAAATACCATCCTTTTTGGATGGGCAATGACGGGTCATATCCTTGGGATGATCGGAACAGGGAGGCTCAATACAGCTTTGGGAAATATTAGAGGTATTGTCTCATTTTTGAAAGAGCGATTGAAAACTGAAAACTATTCTGCAAAGAATTGGAACCGGTAGATTCCTGATTTATTATTTTTGAGAGGAGTACTTAGTTACCTGAATATCATATCCGTCATTATCGGAGCACATAGAGTCCCGTTCATTTATTATGTTTTAACATATGTTATAAGCAATTCTCTTTTTATGACAAAGATGGATTAAACCTTCACAAAAGGTGGTGAACATTTGCAGAAATTCATTATAAGATTCCCTTTTTTATTCATTGTAATGATGATGTTAACTACATCCTCTTATGCGAAAGATGCTATCAAAAATGAATGGCTCGGCAATAAAATTGGTATTACTGATGATGTTCCAGAACCATTTGCCCCTATTGAAATATCTAACAAATCAATACGCCTCTGGAAGAAGGAATTTCTACTATCTGCCAGGGCATCCGTATTTGACAATATAAATATCCTTGGCAAACAATTTTTATCTGGTCCAGTTGAAGTGAAACCTTACAATAAAAAAGTATTAACTCCGCTGAGATCATCCGAAACATGGAGAAAGAATTCTCTTTCATCATTTCATTTTATAAAAAAGACTTTTTATGAAGGTTTTATTTTAGAAAATACAGTAAAAGTAGAGTACGATGGTTTTGTCTCTGTCACGACAAATATTATTCCTGAAAAACAAATAGAATTAACTCATTTGTCTATAGAGATACCTATTAAAAAGTCCTTTGCTACTCTTTATTCACACTATTTTTTGGGCACCCCCCTTGAAGTAAGAAAGGTCTTTGGCAATAAGAATGATTTTAAAGGATATCTTATGCCAGATAAAGATATAGCCTTTGAATTCAGTCCTGCTGTCTGGATCGGCAATGAAGAAATGGGGATCGAATGGTTTTCTGATACCAATGCAGGATGGATTCTTGAGAATAAGGAAAAAGCAATTGAGATAATAGCAGGCAAGGAAAACACTACACTTAAGATAAATTTAATCTACAAATCTACATCTCTTAAACAAGCTTTTGTTTTTCATTGGGGCATTATGCCAACGCCGGTAAAACCATTCCCTGACCTTAAAAACTATATTCAACTATATACTGCACAGGAAGACTCTGCCGAACATATTATAAATAAGTGGTTATTTCCTATAGATAAAGAATACTCAAAATTAGACGAAGCTGCTAAAACAGGACTTAAAAGTATACTAATCCATCAGCTATGGAATGAATTCCCAGGCTACCCAGGTACTTTTGATGAAAAAAAGAAGGCCCTTTTAAAAAAAGTTGTAAACGAAGCACATAAAAGAGGGCTAAAGGTGATACTTTACATTGGTAAAGATATGCCAGTTGATTCACCAGAAGGAAAAAAGATGATGAAATCGTTTATCAAGGAACCCTCTCATATAAGAAAAAGAAAGGCTTTAAGGAAATATAAATCTTTTACTACAGATGCAAACAGATTTTATAATGATTTTTTAATTTATAAAGTGAAAATTTTAATAGATGAGTTCAATATAGATGGAATTATGCTTGACGGGCATAATATGGTCGTGCCGTGTATAAACCAAAGACATGGACACGGCACAAAGATTAACGGAACTGTTATTCCTGTATATCCCATATCAGAAACACGCGAACTCATGAAGCGGTTATACTGGCTTTTCCATGTTTATAAGCAAAATGGGATTATTATTGCTCATGCTGAGACTCCTTTTCTGCCATCCTTGAGTTTCGCTGATTTACGATGGGTTGGCGAGGGATTGGTATGGAGGTGGCGAAATCAATATTCAGCCTCCGAGAATAAACCCATCACACAACTCCTTCCTTTAGAGGAATTCAGAGGAATTTATGCAGGATACAACTTAGGGATTCCCCTTATTTTTTTAGCTAAACCCAAAGTCGGCCCTATGATAGCAAAAGACAGAATATCCTCAATTTCTTTAATCCATGGCGTCCTACCAAGGTTCCAATATCCTCCTCTTACATGCCCTGAAAAATGTGATGACCAAGACAAAATAATTTGGGAAATCTATAGAAATTGGCTTGATATGTCGGAAAATGGGAAATGGGAATTTTACCCTTATTGGAATAATAAAGGACCTCTTAAAATGTTAGCACCAAATAATAATGCCAAATTAAGTTATCACTATAATGATAAGAAAGATGAAGCAGTTCTATATATTTCAAATTTTGATCTTAAAGATACAAGAGCAGTTGTTTCAGTTAATGGTAAAGATGGTGATAATTGGATTTGTAGTCCTATTACAGATACGTTATGCAAAATTAATAAAAACCAACTTGAGGTAGCATTAAAGGCCATGGGATATGGTGTTATTAAAATTAGAAAGGCAGCAAAATTACTTTAAAAAGTAATTTTTAAACCGAATTCAGAGGCATGAGATTATCCATATCAGTTTTTAAAAATAGAATCAAAAACAATATATCATTGTGTGTAGGACTCTTCATAGGTCTTGCAGTAGCATACTTTGTAAACTACCTTAATCATGCTGAAGAGGCTTTGACTTTCTTGTTGTTAGCCATGGTTTTATTTCTTTGCTGTGTCCCTCTGCTGGTCTCCTCCATGGCTGGTAGAAAGTTGAGAGATACAGACCCTTTTGAGCCTGTAATTGCTTTTTCTACTTTGAGCTTTTTCTACTTTGTATTAGGTCCTATTTCAAGCATAATTCTGAAGGATTATAACATTGTGGGCCTTGAATATCTTAACAAAGAGGAATCAATAAGGGTCTTGAATACTACCATGGTATTTATAGTTACAGGCATGTTACTATTTTATGCCGGCTATTATTTGAATATTCCCTCAGCTATTGCAAAAAGTATCCCAAACATATGTATTAATTGGAACAAATCAAGACTTATCCTCGTATTAGTCGCATCTGTTTTAGCAGGGATAATAAGCCTTACAGCAATCGTGATAGCTTTTCATGGCCTTCCTTTGCTGAGCGGGTTTTCGAGGACCGAAATCGCCAGTTCAAATTTAAAGTACATGCTCGGACTCTTGCTAATACTAAAGGTGGCGTTGTATGTTGTTTTTCTGGATTATCTTCAGGTTCGGTCTTCATCCAGGGCAAAAACTTTCTTGATGTTCCTTTTTATCTGTTTTGTTCTTTTCGTTTTTGGCTCGATTGGGAGTAGAACCAGGACTTTCACCACATTAATCGTAATTGCCTGCATATACCATTATGCAAGAAAAAATTTACGGCTTAAGACAATGGTTATTGTAGGGACAATCCTGTTGGGCGCTGCTGTCTTTCTGTTTCCTCTGATAAATATAATTTACAGTGCTTCGATGATAGCTGAAAGCAGGTTTGCTGGCAAAGAAGTTGATGTTGCCACAATATTAGAGTCTCAGAAGATGATGTTTTACGATAAGGTTCCGTTAATAGCCATCCTGCTGAAAAATATTCCCGATAAACTGGATCTGCAATGGGGCAAGACACTCCCAGCATTTCTATCGTCTTTTTTGCCAGACACTGGCTTGTTGGCTCTTCCTTTTAAAGATGAGAATGACCTTTTTATGGGCGCCTTTTTTCCAGAGGAATTTAAAAGAGGCGTTAGTTACCCCATCTCTATCTACGGTGTTCTGTTCATGAATTTCCATATTGCAGGGCTCTTTGGGATGACCATATTCGGAATCTTCTGGCGTTCTTTATACAAATACTTAAAGGCAAATATTAGGAATAAATTTGTGATATTGTTTTACTCAATTAATATCTCTTACTTTTTCGGGTTTTACGGCGCCAATTTGACACATGCGCTAAAATTCTATATCGTCGAGGTTATGCTTTTTATTTTTTTAATTTTGTTTGTCTCAGGCGGGGCATTCAAAACTGCTGAGATAGATTTTAAAAAATGAATAAGAATACTCCTAATATAATACTTATAATCCTCGACACCGCCCGTGCCCAGAGCTTTTCCTGTTACGGACATAAAAGGGAAACTACACCTAATATTGATAGAATTGCACAGGAAGGCGTTTTGTTTGAAAATACTATTTCTCCATCTCCCTGGACACTTCCTGCCCATGCCTCCATTTTTACAGGAATGTACCCATCGAGACATGGCTGCCATGAAAAGCACAAGTTTTTGAATAGAAATCTACCAACTTTGCCAGAGATATTAATGAATATTGGTTATAGAACTATTGGCATCTCAAATAATAGCTGGATAAGTAAGAATTTCGGGTTCGATAATGGATTCGATACATTTATCAAGCTCTGGCAGATAATTCAGTATGAGACTGACCTGGCTGATGCATCAGCAAAAGGAAAGGACAAATACAAGAAGGCAATGGGTTTAGTCATCAAAGGCAATCCTTTTATAAATATTGCGAACGGTGTGTATGGCAAATATTTCTGGAGAAGATATGACTACGGTGCAAGGAGGATTAACAGGATAGTGGGAAAGCTGTTACATGATGAGCTGACAAAGAGTAGAACCCCCTTTTTTATTTTTATCAACTATCTCGAACCACATCTGATTTATAGAGCACCAGAGCCTTTCTTCGGTATGTTTCTTGCTAAAACTATAAGCAAAAAAGATGCCCTTTCAGTTAATCAAGATGCATGGGGATATATGGGAGAAATAGTCCCCATGACCAAGACTGATTTTGAAGTCCTCAGAGCCCTATATGATGCTGAACTCTTTTACCTTGATTACAGAATCGGAGAGGTTTATGAGCTTTTAAAGGAAA